>NZ_AGFU01000070.1 GCF_000226955.1 Sphingomonas elodea ATCC 31461 | reverse complement strand
CCCGCCTGCACCTCGATGCGCTTCCGCGACGCTACACGCTGGCGGAAGGCGGGTCGCTGGAGGCCGAATGGCCGCTCGACGAGACGGGTCGCTACGATCTGTGGCTGCTCGGGCCCAATGGGTTCCACCGGCATTTTGCCGGCCGCGGCACGGCGCATGCGGGCAGGGTCCGGTGGGAACAGCAGCAGCGGCGCGGGCTCCCCTCGCTGATCCTGGATGCTCCAGCCGGCCTCGATCTTGGGTGGCCGCGCCATCCCGCCCTCGCGGCTGCGTTCCCGCAAACGCGCAACAGAATGCACATCCCGCTGAACAAATCCGGCGGCTGGTACGACCTCGTCCTAACCGATCCAGATGACCCCGGTTTCCATCGACGTCTCGCTGGTCGGATAGAAAATGGCCAGGACGGCTGGTCGGAGCCGACTTTGATCAATGTTGAGGTTTCCCAAATCGATTAGACTCGTTAGTGTCAGCGCTGACAGAACAAGTTTGACGGGGGACGACGCAATTGAAGTCAGTGGGCCTGGTCGAACTAGCGAAGATCGCGGGTGTATCGGTTTCCACCGCGTCCCGCGCGCTATCCAACCATCCGCGTGTCGCCCGCGGTACGCGAGAGCGTATTGTCGCGCTCGCTCAGGAACATGGCTTCCGCCTCAACCAGACGGCGAGCGCGCTGCGCAAGCAACGGACCGGCGCGATCGGCGTGGTCGTGCCGCTCGGGCATGAAGTCGACCAGGCACTTTCCGATCCGTTCTTCATGGGACTGGTCGGCGGACTTGCCGATGCGCTGAGTCGCCGCGGGTACGACCTGTTCCTCTCCCGCGTGCTGCCGCAGGGGCCGGGATGGCTGGAGGATATCATCGCCTCCGGCCGGGTCGACGGCATCATCCTGATCGGCCAGTCGGACCAGATCGACGTGATCGAACAGGTTGCCGAGGATTACGAACGGATGGTCGTCTGGGGCGCGGCGCGGCTTGGCTCGCACCAGGTCACCGTCGGCACCGATAACGTGACCGGCGGAGAACTCGCCGCCCGCCACCTGATCGCACGCGGGTGCAAGCGGCTGGCATTTCTCGGCAACCCCGAGGTGCCGGAATTCGCCGATCGCTACCGCGGCTTCCACGCCGCGATCGCCGAGGCGCAGGGCGTGGCCGACATGGTGGTGCCGATCCACCTCACCGTGGAAAATGCCTATCAGGAGATGCGCGACTTCCTCGACGCCAATCCGGCGCCGGACGGCGTGCTCGCCGCATCGGACGTGATCGCGATGAGCGCCATCCGCGCCTTCGCCGATCGCGGCCTGCGCGTACCGGCGGATGTGGCGGTGGTCGGCTATGACGATATCCTGCTGGCCGGCTACACCTCGCCGGCACTCACCACGATCCGGCAGGACGTGGTGCACGGCGCGGACCTGCTGGTCGAACTGCTGCTCGCCCGCATTGCGGGGCAGACGGTGGGCTCGGTGGCCATGCTGCCGGAGCTGATCGTCCGCGACTCCGCCTGATCCCCGGTCACAGGGCGGAAGCGACACTCAGCCGTCCTGCGGCAGGAACAGCTGGTGCAGAGAGGCGAGCAGCATGCGGGCATCGAACGGCTTGTCGATCACGGCCACCGCCCCCAGCCCGATCGGCAGGTGATCGCGCCCGTAGCCGCTGACGAACAGGAAGGGCATGCCGCGCGCGACCAGCGCTGCCGCCACGTCGTCGACGCGCGCGCCTTGCAGGTTGCCGTCGAGCAGTACCGCGTCCGCGGGCATGCCTGCGATCGCGGCCATTGCCTCCTCCGCCGTCGCGGCGAGGCCCGCCACCACCATGCCGGCATCGCCCAGGATGGTCGCCAGTTCGAGCGCGACCAGCGGCTCGTCCTCCACGATCAAAACGCGCTTGCCGGCCAGCACGGTCCCGCCCCCGGCGGGCATTGCCGGCACCGGCTTGCGCGCAGACCGCTGGTCACCGCGCAACCGAACCGCGCTCGCATAGGGAATGGACAGCTTCCATGAGACGCCCCCCTCGCCATAGCCCGGCACCGCGCTGCCGCCCTCGGCCTTCAGGCTGCGTTCGATCAACGCCGTACCAAAGCCGCGACGCGTCGGCGGCGCCACCGCGGGCCCGCCATTTTCCTGCCAGTCGAGCTCCAGCATCCCGCCGCGCACGCCCCATTTCAGGCTCACCCGGCCCTCCGGGACCGACAGCGCACCATATTTATGGGCGTTGGTGGCGAGTTCGTGCAGCACCAGCGCCAGGTGCAGCGCCGGCTCGGGCGCGAGGTCGATCGCCGGACCGCCGGTCTCGAACCGCAGGGGGTCGATCGTGCCGATCTGGAGCTGTCCCTCCACCAGTTCGTGCAGGCTCGCCCCCTGCCAGGTGGTGCTGCTGAGCAGCGAATGGGCGCGCGCCAGGGCGTGGATGCGGCCGATAAAGGTCGGCGCGAAGTCCGACGGGCCGGAGGAATGGCGCAAGGTCTGCGTGGCGATCGCCTGCACGGAGGCGAGCGTGTTCTTCACCCGATGGTTCAACTCGCCGATCAGCAGCCGCTGGGTCTGCTCGGCACGTATCCGGTCGGTGACGTTGAGGATCTGCGTGTTGACCGAGAGCAGTACCCCGTCCGCGCCCAGCAGGGCCGAGCCATAGACTTCGCAGTCGAGCGTCACGCCCACCGCCGTGCGCAACCGCAGCGGCCGCATATCGCGCACCTGCGCACCGCCGATCATGCCGCAGATCATCGTATCGAACTGCCCGGCGTGCTCGGCATCGAGCCATTCCAGCTCGGACGGCCTGAGGCCCGAGACCTCTACCGCGCGCCAGCCGAACATCCGCTCGGCGCCCGCGGACCAGGCGATGATCCGCTGCTCGGCGTCGAACTCCACGATCGCAAGCGGCGAATTGTCGCGATGCGCCTTAAGCCGGGCGAGCGCCGCGGCATGGCGGTCGCGCTGATGGGCGATTTCCTGCCGCTGGCGGGCCAGCTCGACGAAGATCTCCACCTTGTTTCGAACGATCTGCGGATCGACGGGCTTGAGCAGATAATCGACCGCGCCGGTTTCATAGCCGCGGAAGCGGCGGCGCTCATCGGTGGCGACGGCGGTCAGGAAGATGATCGGCACGCGCCGGGTGCGTTCGGTGCCGCGCATCAGCTCGGCCAGTTCGAACCCGTCCATGCCCGGCATCTGCACGTCGAGCAGCGCCAGCGCCACGTCGTGCACCAGCAGCAGTTCCAGCGCCTCCATGCCGGAGGCGGCGGTGAGCAGCTCCAGCCCCTCCTGCGCGAGCAGCGCTTCCAGCGCGATCAGGTTTTCGGGCACGTCGTCGACGGCAAGGACCTTCACCGGATCACCCATCGGCCAGCGCCTTCAGGTCGATCGTGTTCCGCCGATAGATCCGCTCGTCGATATCGAAATCGGCAAAGGCTTCCGAGTAGCGGGAGAAGCGCAGCGTCTCCCGAGAGCCGAGCCCCAGGAACCCCCCGCGCACCAGCGATTCCCCGAACAGCCCGAGCGCGCGATCCTGCAGCCCGCGATCGAAATAGATCAGCACGTTGCGGCTGGAGACCAGTTGCGCCTCGGCGAATACCTGATCGGTGGCGAGGCTGTGCTCGGCGAACACGGCGCGCGCGCGCAGGCTCTTGTCGAACACCGCGCCGCCATAGGCTGCGGTGTAATAGTCGGAGAGCGAGCTGCGCCCGCCCGACTGGCGATGATTCTCGGTGAACTGCGGAATCCGTTCCAGATCGAAGATGCCGGCCTCGGCCTTGGCGAGCGCTGCGGGGCTGATGTCGGTGCAGTAGAAGATCGTGCGGTCCTCCAGCCCCTCCTCCCGGAAGAGGATGGCGAGCGAGTAGAATTCTTCCCCATTGGCGCAGCCGGCGATCCACACCTTGAGCGAAGGCCAGGTGCGCAAGTGTGGCACCACCTTTTCGCGCAACGCCCGGAAATAGGCCGGATCGCGGAACATCTCGCTCACCTGGATGGTGAGGAAGCCCATCAGCTCGGTAAACACCGCCGGCTCGCGGAGCAGCCGGTGCTGGAGCTGCGACAGCCCGTCGCACGCGAACCGGTGGCACGCCCGCTCCATCCGCCTGTGCAGCGAACTGCGCGAATAGCCTCGGAAATCATACTGATAGTGCCGCCAGATCGCCTCGAGCAGCAGGTCCAGCTCGATCTCCTCATGGGGCGCAAACACGTCCTCGATCACCGCGGCATCCAGACCCGCACGAGGCTGAGCAGCTTGTCGATGTCGAGCGGCTTGGCGAGATAATCATTCGCGCCGGCGTCCAGGCACTCCTGCTGATCGCGCGCCATCGCCTTGGCGGTGAGCATCAGGATCGGCAGCGTCTTGCCCCAGGGCTGCTTGCGGATCTCGCGTGTGGCGGTGAGACCGTCCATCTCCGGCATCATCACGTCCATCAGCACCAGATCGACCGCGTCGGTAAGCTTGCGCGCGGATTCCTCCAGCGCGTGCAGCGCCTCGCGACCATTGCGCGCGATACGAACCTTGACCCCATGCGGCTCGAAAATGCTCGTGAGTGCATAAACGTTCCGGATGTCGTCCTCGACCACCAGGATCGAGCGGCCTTCCAGCGCCGCATCGCGGCCCAGCGCCTTGGCGATCAGTGCCTGTTGCGGCTCGGGCAGTTCCGAGACGACCTGGTGGAGGAACAGCGTCACCTCGTCGAGCAGCCGCTCGGGCGACTTGGCGCCCTTGACGATGATCGACTTGGAATATTTGCGCAGGCGCAGTTCCTCGTCCTGGCTGAGGTCGCGGCCGGTATAGACGATCACCGGCGGGAAGCCGACGC
This sequence comes from Sphingomonas elodea ATCC 31461, assembly GCF_000226955.1. Classification (GTDB taxonomy): domain Bacteria; phylum Pseudomonadota; class Alphaproteobacteria; order Sphingomonadales; family Sphingomonadaceae; genus Sphingomonas; species Sphingomonas elodea. The sequence continues at coordinate 40,016 of NZ_AGFU01000070.1, read as the reverse complement.
TCTCGTCCTCGCTCAGCCGGTCGAGCAGATCGAGCCCGGAGGCATCCGGCAGGTTGAGGTCGAGCACCATGCAGTCGAATGTCTCGCGGCCGAGCAGGTCGAAGGTCTGCGCGGCGGAATGTGCCTCCACCGTCTCCACGTCCCGCGAGGCGAGCAGTTCCTTGACGCTTTCGGCCTGCTGGGCGTCGTCCTCCACCACCAGCACGCGGCGCATCCGCTGCGACATGCGGGCCTCCAGCCCTTCCAGCATGTCGACCAGCTGCTCGCGCTTCACCGGCTTGAACAGATAGCCGACCGCCCCGCTCGACAGCGCCGCCTGGCTGTCGTCATCCACCGAGACGACGTGCACCGGGATGTGCCGGGTGCGGACGTCGCGCTTGATCCGGTCGAGCACCGACAGGCCGGTATGGTCGGGCAGGTTCATGTCGAGGATCACCGCGTTCGGCACATATTGCCGCGCGAGCAGCGCGCCTTCGTCTGCGGTGCCGGCGATCAGGCACTGGAAGCCCTGGTCATGCGCGATGTCGCACAGGATGCGCGCGAAGACGGGATCGTCCTCGACGATCAGGATCACGCGGGAATCACCCGACAGCGTCTCGCGATCGTCCTCGCACGGTTCGGCACTCCGGCGGCGGCCGGGCTTGGGGTTGGACGGCTGCGGCTTGGCGGGCGCCGGGCTCGGCAGCGGTGCGGGCGCCTGGACGAGGGCCGGATCATAGGCCTCGGGCAGCACCAGCGAGAAGGCGCTGCCCTCGCCCGGCGTGCTTTCCACCACCACTTCGCCGCCGAGCAGGCGCGCCAGCTCGCGCGAGATCGACAGGCCAAGGCCGGTGCCGCCATATTTGCGGCTGACGGTGCCGTCCGCCTGGCGGAAGGCCTCGAAAATCACCTGCTGCTGCTCGGCCGGGATGCCGACGCCGGTATCGCGCACGGTGAACGCCACCCGCCCGTCCGGCCGCCGCGAAACCCCGAGCGACACCTCGCCCCTGGCGGTGAACTTGATCGCGTTCGACAGGAAGTTCTTGAGCACCTGCTCCAGCCGCTGGGGATCCGTCTCGATCTCGCCGGGCGCGCCGCTGGCCTGCTCGGTGCGGAACGCCAGCCCCTTGGCGGTCGCGGAGGCGGCGAACACCGCCTTCAGCTTGTCGAGCACCGAAAGGATGCGCACGCGGCGCGGCTGCAGCTCCAGCTTGCCCGCCTCGATCTTCGAGATGTCGAGAATGTCGTTGATCAGCGTGAGCAGGTCGTTGCCCGAGGTCTCGATCGTCTCCGCATGGCGGACCTGATCGGCGGTGAGGTTGCCGGCGCGATTCTCCGCCAGCAACCGCGCCATGATCAGCAGCGAGTTGAGCGGCGTACGCAGCTCATGGCTCATGTTCGCGAGGAATTCGGACTTGTAGCGGCTGGCCTGCTCCAGATCGGCGGCCTGATGCTCCAGCGCGGTCTGGGCACGGGCGAGTTCGTCTCGCTGAATCTCCAGCGCGCGGGTCTGCGCCTCCAGCTCGGCGTTGCTCTGTTCGAGTGCGGTCTGCTGCGCCTCCAGCCGCGCGGCGGTATCCTGCAGCTGGCGGCTCTGGGTTTCCAGCTCGTCATTGTTGGCGCGCAGTTCCTCGCTCTGGACCTGCAGCTCCTCGGCCTGCTTCTGCGTCTCCTCCAGCAGCTCGCGCAGCCGCGCCCGGTACTTGCCCGACCGGATCGACACGCCCAGCTGCCCGCCGATCCGCTCCAGCAGTGCCTGCACCTGCGGGTCGACCGCGTGCCCGAAGCCCAGCTCCACCACGCCGTTCACCTCGCCGTCCGCATCGGTGATGCCGATCAGCAGCGCCTTCGGCTGCGCCTGCCCCAGGCCCGAGCCGTAATAGAGATACCCCTCCGGCACCTGCTCCAGCACGAACTGGCGGCGATCGGCGATCGCCTGGCCCAGCAGTCCCTCGCCAGGCTTCACCCATTCGGGCAGCGGCGCGTCGCCCGGCACCGCATAGGTACCGCGCCGACGAAAGCCGTGGCCGCTGGGATCGCGGACGAAAATGGCGCCCGCCTGCGCACCGGTATAGTCGGCGAGAAAGCGCAGCGCCGCCGTCGCCAGCTCCTCCAGCGGCAGTTCGCCGGCCACCGCCTTGGCCAGCCCCACCTGCCCCGATTGCAGCCACTCCTCCTGCCGGATCGCCAGCCGGTTGCGGATGAAGGCGAAGCCGATGCCCGCCAGGATCCAGATGATCACCGTGCCGAGGATGCGGTTGATCAGCACGACCGAGGGGTCGACGCCCGGCGGCGCCAGCGTGAAGCCGGCGAAGTTGAGCAGCGTCGCGATCGCCGCGACGATCAGCGGCACCACCGGCCGCCCGGCGACATAGGCGATCACGGTCGGCAGCAGATATCCCGCCCAGGTCGCGGTGCCGAGCGGCAGCACCGTGTCGGCGCCGAACGGCAGCACCAGCATCGCGGCCAGGCCGGCATAGAGGGGCAAAGAAGGCTTACGACTGCGCTGGCTGGGGGACATAGCAAACTCAAGGGGATAGGCAGGCTTGCGATTACCCGTCTTTACCATCCCCCCGCAACCCCGTCCGCAGGGGCAACCCGCATCGGCGGGAACCGTGCCGATCGGCATCCGCGGGGACCGCGCCGATCGGCATCGTCGCCATCGGCGCAGTCCGGGCAGCCGTCAGAGCCCCAGCACCGCCCGATCCGCCGTCGCCGCGGCCAGGTCCGCGCGCGCGACGAGCGCCTGGTAGCGCGCATCCAGCGCCCGCAGGCGTGCGTCGGTGGCGCTTTCCTCACGCTGGTTGATCAGGAAGAAGTCGCTGGCGCCCATGTCGAAGCGGCGCTGCTCGGCAACCGCCATCTTGCCCGCCAGGTCCGCCTCCTGCGCGGCGAGATCGGCGACCCTGTCGGCACCCTCGATGCCGATCGCGATGCCCTTCACTTCGATGGCGATCTGCTCCTCCAGCATCCGCTGGCGCGTGCGCAGGCCGTCGATCTCCGCTCGCGCCTCCGCGATGCGTCCCTTGGCCGAGCGACGCTCCAGCGGCACCGAGAATTTCACGCCGACCATCGCCTCCGCCGGCGTGCGAGAGGGGCCACCGGGGCCGATGGCGCCCAGGTCCTTGCCCAGCTCCGCCCGCGCGTCGAGCCGCGGCTTCAGGTCGTTCTCGGCCAAGTTCAGGCGCGTCAGCGACTGGTCGATGCGGACCAGCACCGTCTTCAGGTCCGGCCGCAGGATCGGTCCGGCCTTGCGCGGCGCGATCGCCAGCTCCGGCAGCGTCTCCGGCAACTGCTCGACCACGGGCACCAGCGGCACGCCGTTCGCATCGCGCCAGAAAAAGGACAGCGCGTTCGATGCCTCCGCCAGCTTCTGCTCGGCCTGCGCCACCATCGACCGGCGGCGGGCAAGATTCTGGTCGTTCTCGGTGATCAGGATCTGCGGGCGCGCGCCCAGCTGCACCTGCCGCGCCAGCTGCGAGCGGCGCCGCTCGGAAAGTGCCAACAAATCGCGATAGGCCTTGAGGCGCAGTCCAGCGACCGCCCAGGCCTGATAGGCGCTCATCGCCCGGCGCTGGACGCCGATCGCCACCATCTCGCGTTCCAGCCGGGCAATGTCGACATCCTGGTCGGCAAGGCGCAGCTTGGTGCGGCGTTCGTCGGTCACCCGGTCGCGCAGCAGCGAGAAGACCGCACCGACTTTGAACTCGCCCAGCTGGTTCGTGTAGGCCTTGTCCTCATAGACCGGGAACTTGCCGCGAGAGACGCGGTAGCCCGCATAGAGGCCACCGCCGTTGTTATCGAGCGCCCGGCTGGCCTTCGCCTCGACGACGGAGCCGTCATAATAGCCGAAGGGCCGCGTCTGCGCATCGACGTCGAACACGATGTCGAACGCGCCTTCCGCGCTCAGCGCCTTGCCCTCCGCCTGGCGCTGCTTAGCCAGCGCCTCGATGATCTGGGGGGCATTCTGCGCCGACGAGCGCAGCACCTGATCGAGGGTGAGCGGGCCCTGCGCGGCGGCGGGCACCGCGAAGGCCAGGGCACAGAAGGCGAGCAGTTGCCGGATCATTTCTTTTTCTTCTTGTAGACGTCCATGCCCTTGTCGTCGCCCTTTGTGTCGCCCTTGCCCGACACCGCGCCGAACTCGAGCGGGAAGTCGTTGAGCTGACGCCAGAGCTCGTAGCCGACCGGCACCGTCTCGCCCTGCACCCAGCCGCGCACCTTGGCGCCGAGGCGCACGAAGCGGTCGTTGGGCCAGGTCGGGGTGCCCGGCATCGGCTCGATCAGTACGCGGAAGAGGCCGTCGGGCATGGCGGAGGTGTCGATCGAGCGGACGCGCCCGTCGAACAGGCCCCATGCCATGGAGGGCCAGCCGCTCAGCTGGATCGCGGGCCAACCCTCGAACTCCAGCCGCACCTGGCGACCGGGGCGGACCAACGCGATGTCGCGCCCGTCGACCATCAGTTCGACGACGCGCTCGGTGCCGCCCTCCGGCGCCAGCGTCGCCAGCTCGGTCCCCGCGCTGACCAGCGTGGCGCCGGCAGCGGCGTTGAGCGTCTGGATCCGACCGTCGCGCGGCGCGCGGACGATCTGCACCGACTGGCGATTGAGCGAAACTTCGATCCGGTTGAGCTTCGCCCGCGAGTCCGCGAGCTTCGCGCCCTGGTCAGCGACGCGGATCTGCGCCTGTTCATAGTCGCGGCGTGCCGCCAGGCCTTCATTGAACAGCGTCCGCGCCCGGTTGACGTCGATCGACGCGGTTGCCCGGGCGCTCTCCACCGCTGCGATCTCGGCGAGCACCTGATCGCGTTCGGCGGCGAGGCGGGCGAGCAGCTCGGGATCATTGTCCGAAATCTTGGCGATCGGATCGCCCTTCTTCACCGCCTGCCCGTCGGTGACGAACCAGCGCTCGACGCGGCCCGGCACCAGCGCCGTGACCGACTGCACCCGGTCCTGCGGATCGAGCGCGACGATCTGGCCCCGCCCTGGCGCCGTCTGCACCCAGGGGACATAGACCATCGCCACGGCGGTGACTGCCACCGTGATCACGATCATCCAGGCGATGGCGCGCGCGATACGCGGCGGGCGCATCCCGACAAGCGTTGGGAAGTGGCCGATATGGTCGGGCTTAAAGGGCATTGCGGGCCTCCAGATCGGCAAGCGCGGTGCGGAGCTGGTCCAGGGTGTCGAAGCGGGCCTGGCTGGTCTTGCCGAGCCACAGATAGCCGTCGCGACGGATCGCCTCCGGGCGGCCGGTGAACAGCAGCACCGTGGTCCCCGCCTCGCGGAGCGCATCCAGCGCTGCGGCCAGCCGCTCGGGCGGCATCAGGTCGTAGAGCGGCCCGAGCAGCAGCACCTTTGGCCGGGCGAGCAGCGCATTGGCAAGCTTCAGCGCCATCAACTCGCCGATCGACAGCGGATAGCCCGAAGCGGCGAGCGGCGTATCCAGCCCGTCCGGCAGCTGGCCGATGCGCGCATCGAGCCCGACCCGCGCGAGCGTATCGAGTACCTTGCCCGCCGGAATGCCGGCGCCGGCCAGCGCCAGATAGCCGCGGATGCTGATCTCGACGATCGTCGGCCGATCGAGCACGATCACGTCGGAACGGAGACGATAGACGTCCAGCGCTTCCAGATCGACGCCGCCCACCATCACCAGCCCGCTGTCGGGCTGGGTGTTTCGCTTGAGCAGCATGGCCAGGCGGTTGTCCATCGTCGGCGCACCCACCGCGACCAGCTGGGTGCCGGCCGGAATCGTCAGGTCGATGCGGGCGTCGCCGGCCTTGACCTCGCGCAGCCGCACCTCGCCATTGCCCGGCGCTTCGCTGCTGCGGTTATGCGTCTCGTGCGGGATCGCATAGAGCAGCGAGACTTCCTCGGCCGCTGCGACCATGTCGTAAAAGGCGTCGAGATAGGTACCCAGCTGGCCCAGCCCGTAGAACACGCCCGACAGGATCAGTTCGGCAGCGACCAGCTGGCCGATCGAAAGCTGGCCCTGCAGGATCAGCCAGCCGCCCATCGCCAGCAGAGCGGCGCTGGCGGTCGCGTAGAGCAGCAAATAGGCGCACGTCTGGGTGAAGCTGTAACGGAAGTAACGGCGATGCGCGGAGACATAGGCCGCCGTCATCGATTCCGATCCGTCCATCGCGAAGTCGAGATGGCGGCTGGACTTGTAGAAGCCGTTGGAGGTGCCCAGCCCCTCCAGCCAGCGCGCGGCATCATGCTTGGCATGGCTGAGCGCCACCGCCGAACGGATCGCGCCGGGCGACCAGAGCTGCCAGATCAGCCAGACCAGCGCGATCAGCACGACGTTGAAGGCGAGGAAGAACGGGTGATAGAAGCTCGTCACCACCAGCCCGACCACCGACTGGAGCAGGATGGTGAAGCCGCCGATGACCAGGCTCGGCACGCTCTTCTGAACCGTCATCAGGTCGAAATAGCGGTTGAACAGGTCGACGCGGCGGGCGTCGGCGAAGAACGGGTTGCGGGCATGGACGGCGCGGATGGTGATCTCCGCCACGGTACGCGCGAAAATCCGCCGCTCGAACAGCGCCATGACGTAAACGCGCAGTGCGCTCAGGATCACGACGATCATCAACAGCGTGAACATCAGCGCCGACAGGGTGATCAGCGGCGCCGGCAGCGCGATCTTCGCCACGCTGTTGATCAGCAGCTGCACCGAGATCGGTGTCGCCAGCGAGAGCAGGCTGATTGCGATGCCATAGACCATCGCCAGCCGTAGATAGCCGCCATCGGGTCCTATCACTTCGCTCAGCCAGCCGCGCACCTGCGCCCAGCCGATCTTCTGTTTCGCCATTGCTACCTAAACTCCCTTCACGATCGATGAAGTGCGTGCAGCGCACCATAAGAACAATGGCGCACTGACTATATCATCGATAGGAAATTCCTATATCCTCAACACACGCGACCAGTTCCTGCGCCAGCCGCTGGTAGGTTGCAGCCCGTGCCACACCGCTGCGCCACAGCAAACCCAGTTCACGATAATGACGCCCGGCCCGGAACGGGCGCGAGACGACATCGTCGCCCGGCCGGATCTCTTGCCGCACATAGAGTTCGGGCAGCACCGCGAGCCCCATGCCCATCCCCGCCATCTGGCGGATCGCATCGAGGCTGGTGCCCTCATAATCGTCGCGCACCCGCGCACCCGCCTCCTCGGCGATGGCGATCGTCTGTTCGGCGAGACGGTAGCCGCGCTGGAGGGTGAGCAGGTCCTGCCCCGCCAGGTCTTCGCGGCCGATCGTATCGCGCGCGGTGAGCGGATGATCCGCGGCCATGGCCAGGTGGAGCGGCTCGCGGAACAGCCGCTCGACATGGGCACCCGGCGCCTGCAGCGGCAGTTGCACGAGAATGACGTCATGCTGTCCGTCGGCCAGCGCCTCCACCAGCTGCGCCGGCGGGTTCTCGCGCACATGCACGCGCAGTTCGTGGAACTGCTGGTGCAGCCGGGCTACCAGCCGGGGCAGCAGATAGGCGCCCACGGTGGGCGTCACGCCCAATCGGATGGTGCCGAGCAGCGCCGTGTCGCCCGCGCCGACAAGTTCGCCCAGATCGCGCACCTCCAGCAGGATGCGCCGCGCGCGTTCCGCCACCTCGCGGCCAAGCGGAGTCAGGAACGCGCGGGCACCGCGCTCCACCAGCGGCGTGCCCAGTGCCTCCTCCAGCTGGCGGATCGCCTGCGAGAGCGAAGGCTGGCTGACACCGGACACCGCGGCGGCGCGCGTGAAGCTCGCCTCAGCGCCCAGCGCCACCAGGTACCGCAGCTGGCGCAGACTCACCTGCTGCTCGAAACCGGGGGTCGTCTTCAGATCCATATCGTTTCATACTGAAGCACAACTGTTACGGCTTCGCCTACGAACTTCTAAATAGTGTTTCTCCCGTAGCGGCGAGGACGGCGTACGCGGTGCTGCGGGGCACCAGCAGGTGCCGCAGCATCTCCACATCATTGGTGATCGTCACCGGGTCCTCGCGCAGCGCCGCTTCGAGCGCGGAACGCAGCCAGGCGCTGGTGCCCGGGTGCGCGAGCACCCAGGCGATCCGGTGCTCGATCGCGGCGATCTCCACCTCCGGCTCCGGCGAGGCCCGCAGCGGCAGGTCGATCCCGATCCTCATGCGACGCCGCCCTGCGCCTCGAACGGACGCCAGTTGAGGCCGCCAACATACCGCGATGCGATCCGGCCTTGCTCATCCATGGCAAGGAGGTGCAGCCAGTGATTGTCGAACAGCGCCCGAACCCCGTCATGGCGGGCGAGGATCTCGTCAATCGCGTCCGTCGGCGCCTCGACGACGACGGTCAGCCGCAACGGATCATGAACCAGTCGCTCGCCGTCATGCACCGATTGCCAGGGCAGACCGCCGCGCAGCATGCCGCCATTGCCTTCGAGCACGCCGATCCCACCCACCGCATTATGGAGCAGCTTGTTGCCGGCGCCGAATATCCCCGGCGCGACGCTGGAGCCGTAATATTGCAGGCTGATCCAGCTCGCGACCACCACCGGCGCGGTGAGGATCAGTTCCAGCACCGAGCGATCGGTATCGGCCCGCCAGTCGTAATCGTGGAGGAACGCCCTGCCCCCCAGCACGCGACCGGCGGTGCGAGCGCGGGGTGCGGCTATGAAGGCGCTGCATCCGGCCAACCCCCATTCCGGGCGCACTTCCGCCCAGTCGCGGCCCCTCGCTTCGATCTGCTTCGCCCCGTCGGCCCGCGGAAGCCGCGCCGCCCGGGCGATCGCCGCCTCGACCGACGCCCGGGCCAGCGCCTGCTCCACCTGCGCGAGAAGCGGTGCCGGCACCGCGGCATCGCTGGTGAACAGGTGGATGCGATCGCTGGTGGTATCGTGCAGACCAGCGATCGCGACCGTCTCGGCAGGGATCTCGATGCCCCGCGCAACCAGCCCCTTGCGAACGACCGCGTCGTTGAGCAGCCCGGCAAGCAGCCGCGCGTTGACGTCTCCGGCATGACCGCCGCACGCGCCGCACTGGAGTGCGCTGGCATGCAGGTTGTTGGTCACCCCCGCGCCATGGCCTACCACGATCAGCAGCGGCGCAAAGTCGCTGGTCAGCGACATGGCGCGCAGAATCCGTTCGGCGGCATCCAGCGCATCAGCCTGGGGCAGCGGCGGGTGGAAGCGCGGCATGCCCTTGGCAGCCTTGGTGTCGGTGATCCCCAGCGTCCCCTTGAGCAGCTTGGCGGCATAGACGAACCCGGCCGACTCAACGAAGGCGAAGGAGGAGACCGCCGCCTGCTTGAAGCGCCCCCACGCCCGGTCGCCGCGCGCATTGGCGTGATCGAGCGCTTCCAGGTGCGGATCGCCGCCATCGTCGCTGGTCAGGCCCGGGCGCAGCAGCACCGGCAGCCGTGCCTCGCCTTCGCACGCGCCGTGCGGCCGATGCGCGGTGCCGACGCCAAAGAAGCCGGCAAAGCCCTTGGTACGGATGCCCGGCGCCACCCGCTCGATCGCGACGCGGATCGGCTCCGAGCGCACGTCGATGCAAAAGGCCATCTGTGCGATCGGCGCGACCTCGGCCGTCGCCGCTGCCGGCGCGTTCAGCCGATCGGCCAACCGCCGCTGCTCGGCGATTTCGGCAGCATGCTGCAGGATGGCATCGATGCACGCGTCCTGGTCCGGGCGCGCGGGTGCCTCATAATCGCGTGCCGCGCGTTCCCAGCGGGTGCGTAGCGCGGCGCCGCCCAGTTCCCAAAGCGCCGCTTCCCACAGCAGCCGCACCGCGAGCAGTTGGACCAGCGTGTCGTCGGCACCGCTCGCCAGTTCGGCCTGCCAGCGGCGATAGCGGGCGAACTGCGCCCAGCCGCCCATGCTCATCAGCAGCCGCTCGAAATAGCGCGCAGCCGCCTCGGCCCGCAGCCCCAGCCGCGCGGCGCTGACCGCGATGGCGTCGCTGGCGGTCTCTGGTGCATTGGCGACGAAGGCGCGGAAACCGGTCAGGCCGAAGATCTCCGGCGTGCGATCGAGCGCCGCCTGCTCGCGCCAGCCAGCAAAGGCACCCGCCGCGCGCGGCGCTGCCCAGAGGGCCTGGCCGACGTCGAAATAGCTGCCGGCCCAGCCGCCGATCTGGTCGGCGATCACCGAGGGCCAATCGACGCCGCCGGGGGTTGCAGCGATCTCGGCCAGGGTCGGGTGGGCGACGGGATCGGCCGCTGCCTGCCCGATCGTCATCAGGAAGGTCTCGAACCGGGCGGGCCGCTCGGCGGCGGGGGTCGCGGACCAGGCGGCGTGCAGGTCGCTTTCGTAGATCGCGCTTTCGGCGATCCGGTCCCGGTACCAGCTGCGCGGCATCGTCGCCTTGGCGCCCCCGCTCCGCGCCAGCCAGGCCGATGCCTGGGCGAGGCTGCGGCCGGTATGGCCGAGGAACGGGTTCACCGCGACGCTGGTCGCCAGCGGCCAGAGCGGCGGGATACCGCGCGCGGCCTGCTCGGCGGCCTCGAGGAGCAGCCCGACATAGCTGGGCTGCGGCGCATAGGATTGCGGGTCGGCACTGCGATACATGGGATCAAGCCTTTCCGAGAACCCGGCCGCCGATCACCCGATCGAGCAGCGCGTTGACATAGAAACCGTGGACGAGATGGATGCGCAGACGCTGCGCTGCGGGATGGTCGCACCAGAGCGGCAACATCGCCTGCGCAACCGCGATGCCGCCAAAGGCGAGCAGCGCGACACCCAGCAGCACCCACTGGAACGGGCCGGGTGCGGGCACTGCCGGCAGCGTGCTGGCGGTCAGCCACTCCGCCGCATGGTGCAGCAGGAAATAGGCGGCGGTTGCCAGGATCGCGAAGCCGAGCGTGCGCTGGAGCAGCGGTCGCGGCGCAGCCGGGCTCATGCCCTGCACGATCAAATAGGCGACGCCGAACACCAGGATTGCGCCAAGCGCCACCGCCTGGGGCGGCTTGGTCCAGGCCCCGAACCCGATCGCGAGCGCGCCGTAGAGGATCGCCGCGCCCAGCATCGCCAGGGCAACGGCCATGCCGTCCGGCTTGGCGACCGGCCCCAGCCGTCGCGCGGCCGCGATCCGCTCCACTGCGCCGCCCGAGGAGAGGAAGGCATGCGCCTTGTAGAGCGAGTGGGCGACGATGTGCAGCAGCGCCAGGTAGAACAGCCCGAGGCCGCACTGCATGATCATGAAGCCCATCTGCGCGACCGTCGACCAGGCAAGCTGGGTCTTGATCGCCGGTTGGGTGGGCAGCACGAGGCTGCCGAACAGCGCGGTGAAGCCGCCAAGCACCGCCAGCAGCGCCAGCGCCGCGGGCGACGCCAGCATCACGTCCGCCAGCCGGATCAGCAGAAAACCGCCGGCATTGATCACGCCCGCATGGAGGAGCGCGGAAACCGGGGTCGGCGCCTCCATCACCTCGGTCAGCCAACCGTGCAGCGGGAATTGGGCGCACTTGAGCATGGCGGCGAGCGCGATGCCCCAGGCGGCCAGCGCCATCGCATCCGGCGCGGTGCCCGCGCGCGCGGCGGCCAGCAACTGGGCGATGTCGGTCGTGCCGGTAGCACGCCACAGCAGCACAGACGCGCCGATCAGGAGCAGATCGGCGAGGCCGGTGCTCAGCGCCTTCTTGCGGGCAGCACGGCGCGCCGCGGCACGGTCGGCGTAGAAGAGCAGCAGCCGGCCCAGGCCCTGCCCGGTCGCGATCCAGGCGAACACCAGCTGCGGCAGCGTACCGGCGCTCACCAGCAGCATCACGCTCGCCAACGTCACCGCCAGCCAGGCCATGAAGCTGCCCTGCCGCGCCTCGCCGTCGAGATAGGTAGCGGCGAAGCGCACCACCACCCAGCCGACGAAGCTGACCAGCACGAGCATGGTGACGCTGACCACGTCCAGTCGCGTCGCGACCAGCGCCTCGGCACCCGTCAGGCCCAGCGTACGCGGGCCTGCCAGCGCCACCCAAGCTGCAAGCGCCACCGCCGCGACCAGCGCGACCAGCGCCGCCGCGTTCACGATCCGCAGCGTCCAGACGGGCCGGAACTGCCGCCCGCCTCCCGCCGCGATCGCCGCCGCGGCGAGGACCGCCGGCCCGGCATTCGCCAACCACCACATGCTCACACCCGACCTCCTTCTCGTCTTGGGCAGAGCGTTAGGGCTGCGGAACGATCCGATAAAATTCATTGTTTAGCGTTATTCGTTCTCTTAAAAAGAACGAATGCGCGACCTCAACTACAACCACCTCCGCTATTTCTGGGCCGTGGCCCATGACGGAAACCTCACCCGCACGGCAGAGCGGATGGCAGTCTCGCAATCGGCGCTGTCCACCCAGATCCGCAAGCTGGAGGAGCGGCTGGGCCACGCCCTGTTCGAGCGCGAAGGGCGCCGGCTGGTGCTCACCGAAGCGGGTCGGATCGCGCTCGACCATGCCGATTCGATTTTCGCGACCGGCGACGAACTGCTCGATGTGCTTCGCGAGACCGGGCGCGCCCGGCAGGCGGTGCGAATCGGCGCGCTGGCGACCCTGTCGCGCAACTTCCAGATCGGCTTCGTGCAGCCCCTTCTTCATCGCACCGATGTGGAGCTCGTGCTGCGATCGGGCAGCGCGGCGGAGTTGATGCAGGCGCTGGCCAGCCTCCAGCTGGACGTGGTGCTGGCCAACCGGCCGCCGGCACGCGACGCGATCACGCCCTATCTCGCGCACAAGATCGCCGAACAGCGCGTCAGCCTGATTGGCCGGCCGGATATCGTGGGAGACACCAGCCTGGTCGCGCTGCTCGCCACCCAGCCGCTCGTGCTGCCGACTCTGGAGAGCAGCGTGCGCGCCGCCTTCGACGCGCTGGCCGCCACTCTGGGCGTCCGCCCCCAGATTGCCGCGGAAGTGGACGACATGGCGATGATGCGTCTGCTCGCCCGCGACGGAGTGGGCCTGGCCGTGCTGCCCCCGATCGTGGTGCGCGACGAACTGGCGACCGGCTCCCTCGCCGAACTGGCGCAGCTGCCGCAGGTGCGGGAGAGTTTCTACGCGGTGACGCTGGATCGGCGCTTCCCCAATCCGCTCGTCGGGGAGTTGCTGCGCGATGCCGCGGCAAGAAATGACTAGCAATCCCCTTCGCTTGACGGAAAGAAAAGGGACGCGTTGGCGATTTTTTATCGTTTGTGCAGTATCGGCAGGTGAATGGAGATGCGGAAGATTTGCACCGGCTGCCGCGACGGTACCGATTTCGACATCCCGTTCGACATGGCCTTCCAGCCGATCGTCGATACGGCGACCGGAACGCCCTTTGCCTATGAGGCGCTGGTGCGCGGCGCCGACGGATCGGGCGCGTACGGCGTCCTGTCCCAAGTAACCGACCAGAATCGCTACGCCTTCGACCAGGCCTGTCGGGTCAAGGCGATCGAGAGTGCGATGGCCGCCGGACTGATGGCGACGGACGCGTGCCTTTCCATCAACTTCCTGCCAAACGCGGTCTATTCGCCGGTCGCCTGCATCCAGCTGACGCTCCAGACCGCCCGCAAGGCCGCGCTGCCGCTCGATCGGCTGATCTTCGAATTCACCGAGAACGAGCAGATGGCATCGCCCGACCATGTCGCGACGATCATCGAATCGTACAAGCAGATCGGCTTCAAGGTCGCGATCGACGATTTCGGCGCCGGCCATTCGGGGCTGGATCGCTTCGCCCGCTTCGCACCCGACGAAGTGAAGCTCGACATGGAACTGGTCCGCGGCATCGAATCCGACCGTCGTCGCCAGGCCATCGTGCGCGCGATGGTGGGGCTGTGCACCGAGCTGAACACGCTGCTGATCGCCGAGGGAATCGAGACGGCGGCGGAGGCCGCGACGCTCCGCCGGCTGGGCGTGCGCTATCATCAGGGCTATTGGTATGCCCGCCCGGCGCTCGGCATGCTGCCGGCCATCGCCCCCGAGACGCTCGCGGTCTGACCCGACTAGTCCTTCGCCGACTTGGGCGATACAGGACCCTTGAGCCCGCCCTGGGCGACACAGCATCGCAGGCACCATCCATGACCGTCCTCATCCAGGAAGCCGATCTGATCGAGAGCGTCGCCGACGCGCTCCAGTACATCTCCTATTACCACCCGATGGATTATATCCGCGCGCTAGGCGACGCCTATGAGGCCGAACAGTCCCCCGCCGCCAAGGACGCCATCGCGCAGATCCTCACCAACAGCCGGATGTGCGCCGAAGGGCACCGCCCGATCTGCCAGGACACCGGCATCGTCACCGTCTTCATCAAATGGGGCCAGAAATGCGTGCTGAACAGCGAGCGCTCGCTGCAGGACGTGGTCGATGAAGGCGTCCGCCGCGCCTATCTCCACCCGGAGAACCGCCTGCGCGCCTCGATCCTGCGCGATCCCGCCTTTTCCCGCGTCAACACCAAGGACAATACCCCTTGCGTGCTCAACGTCGAAATGGTCCCCGGCGACCATGTCCATGTCGAGCTGGCGGCCAAGGGCGGCGGCTCCGAGAACAAGTCGAAGTTCGCGATGCTCAACCCGAGCGATTCGATCGTCGACTGGGTGCTCGAGATGGTCCCGAAAATGGGTGCCGGCTGGTGCCCGCCGGGCATGCTCGGCATCGGCATCGGCGGCACCGCCGAAAAGGCCGTGACGCTGGCCAAGCAGTCACTGATGGGGGACATCGACATGGCCCAGCTCAAGCTGCGGGGCCCCCAGAACGATATCGAGCGGCTCCGCATCGAGATTTTCGACAAGGTCAACGCACTCGGCATCGGCGCGCAGGGCCTGGGCGGCCTGGCGACGATCCTCGACGTGAAGATCCTCGACTATCCGACGCATGCCGCGTCGAAGCCGATCGCAATGATCCCGAACTGCGCCGCCACCCGCCACGCGCATTTCAGCCTCGACGGCAGCGGCCCGGTCTATCTCGACCCGCCGAGCCTCGACGAATGGCCGAAGGTGGAATGGACGCCGTCGAAGGAATCGATCCGCGTCGATCTCGACACGCTGACCCCCGAGGTAGTGGCAAGCTGGAAGCCGGGCGACCGCCTGCTGCTCAACGGCAAGATGCTCACCGGCCGCGACGCCGCGCACAAGCGCATCCAGGACATGCTGTCGCGCGGCGAGGCGCTGCCGGTCGATTTCAAGGGCCGGGTGATCTATTATGTCGGCCCGGTCGATCCGGTGCGCGACGAGGTGGTCGGCCCCGCCGGCCCCACCACCGCGACGCGGATGGACAAGTTCACCGAGATGATGCTCGCCCAGACGGGACTGATCGCGATGGTCGGCAAGGCGGAGCGCGGTCCGGTCGCGATCGAGGCGATCCGCAACCACAAGGCCGCCTATCTGATGGCGGTGGGCGGCGCGGCCTATCTCGTCGCCCGCGCGATCAAGGGCGCGCGCGTCGTCGGCTTCGAAGATCTCGGCATGGAAGCGATCTACGAGTTCGACGTGAAGGACATGCCCGTCACCGTCGCCGTCGATGCCACCGGCGAGAGCGTCCACCACACCGGCCCGCTGGTGTGGCGCGAGAAGATCGCCAAGGAGCGGCTGCTCCAGCAGGCCTGAGGATATGGGCGCGCCAGCCGAAACACCGTCGCGCCGCTGGGCGCGCATCGTGCTGGCGAGCCTCTATCTGCTGGCGGGCGTGCTGCACCTGGCGGTGCCGCGCCCGTTCCTGCACATCACGCCCGCCTGGGTCCCCCACCCAGCGCTGGTGATCGCCGGCACCGGACTGTGCGAGATCGCCGGCGCCCTCGCCCTCTTGACGGTGCGACTGCGCCCGCTCGCGGGGGTGATGCTTGCGCTCTATGCGCTGTGCGTGTTCCCGGCCAATCTCCAGCACGCGGTGCAGGACCTTTCGACCGGCACCGGGCTTGGCTGGACCTATCATGCCCCGCGCCTGTTCGTGCAGCCCTTGCTCTGCTGGTGGGCGCTGTGGGCGGGCGGTGCCCGGCGCTAGCCGCCCAGCGCGTCCGCCAGATGGCAGTTCCTGCCGGGCATCAGCTTCTCGACGCGATCGACCTGAAGGATCGAGCCACCATCCTTCCCCTCCATATAGCGCCCGATCACCTTGCCATAGGCGGGCAGCCTGGTCTTGCGGACCATGTCCATCGCGCTTGCACCCGGCGCGGCGATCAGGCCGAGGCCTAGGTGAAACAGCGTCATGCCACCTTCCCTATCGCCCGGCCCACGCTGCGCAGCCGGTTCACGACGAACAGTTTGCCGCCGACGCTGTGGACGCTCAGTGGCCGAAGCGCCGCACCAGCCGGATGCCGACATTGTCGATGCCGGGGTTCTGCGCGGAGAACAGGCTGTGGTGGCTGTAATGCTCCCACGCCAGTTCCGCGCTCCATCGGGTACCCAGGCGCACGCCGATCGACGCATTGGGATTGAACAGCACCTTCGATCCGAACGACGTGCGTCGCTGATAGACGACGTAGCGACTCCGCGCCTCCATCGGCGAGATGCCGGGCGCGAACGGATCGGGGGTGAAGCGATACCCGTCGATCACCGTCAGCCCCATGCCCCCCTGCACATAGACCGCACCGCGCAGAAAATGCTGGCGCCACTCCGCCCCGGCGCTGGCGAAGCTGGTGCGGCCGTCGGTGTTGATCTGCAGCTTGCCGGTCAACCGGGGCTTGAGCAGGAAGCGCAGCGGCATGCTGCGATAGAGCAGCTGCACGTCGGTCGTGCCGTTCTCCTCCATGCCGTCATAGACCTGGCCGGGCGGAAGCTGCGGCAGGTTGAACACCAGCTTGCTGCCCAGCGGATGGAAATCCGCCCCGTGTCGCAGCACGCCCAGCGCGACTTCCGCGCGCTCGCGGGTCGGTTGCGGCACCGTCCCTGCCTCCTGCGCCATCGCCGGGATCGAGACGAGCGCCAGCGATGCGCCCAGCACGCCAAAGTTCCAGCCGATCATGTCGGATTTCCCCACGCAACGCGGCTATCCATCAGCCGCCGATACCGTGTAAGATGGCAAAATGTTTTCGTCAAACAGAAAGATTATGATGCAAAACGGCTATTGGTTGCCCCCACGCAAGGCGATGCTGTGCCGTGCGATCGGCCTGATCTTCCTGGTCGCCGCGGTGGTGATGGGAGTCGTCATCGTCGTCGCCGGCCTGTCGCCGGGCGCCTCGCCGGTCTGCGGCGGCGGCTTTGGCTGCGGATGGCGCAACCAGCCCTCGATCCTGCTGGACCAAGACGTCCGCGTACTGGTGCTTGCCACGCCCGAGCGCCTGCAGGCGTTCGAGGCCTATGTCTGGCGTCCGCAGGTACGGCTGGGCCTGGCCGCCATCGAGGCGATCAACCTGGGGCCGTTCGCCGTGGTGCTGATCGGCGTCGGTCTGGCGCTGCGGCGGCTCGGCGGCAAGGGCGAGACGGTGCTGGGCCAGGCGCTTCGCTGGCTGCGTCTCTCCTCGATCGCAGCCGTCGCCTGGGCGCTGACCAGCCCGATCTACGAAAGCCTTCTGGGAACGCTGCTTTCGCCCGGCACGCCCAATGGCGACAAGATCGAGATGGTCATCTATCTCGACAAGATCGGTGCAGGGCTGCTGCTCGCCGTCGCCGCCTATGCCGCGATCTGGGCGGTCGAGGCGGGCCTGGACGCACGCCGTGATCTGGACAGCTTCGTCTGATGCCGATCATCGTCAATCTCGATGTCATGCTCGCCCGGCGCAAGGTCCGCTCGAAGGAGCTGGCCGAGGCGATCGGAATCACCGAAAGCAACCTGTCGCTACTCAAGTCGGGCCGGGTGAAGGGGGTGCGCTTCGCAACCCTCGCCGCGATCTGCCGCTATCTCGACTGCACGCCCGGCGATCTGCTGGACTATGCCCCTTCCGACGACGATCTCCGTGCCGAGGATGGCCCGTGACGCGCCCGGCGCCTCACTCCGGCAGGATCCGGATGCGCCGCTTGCCCCAATAACTGAGGTCGACCGAGAAATGGACCGGAGCGCCCTTGCGGACCAGCACCATCTGGTCGCCGCGATCGCCCTCGCCGGTATAGCGGTAGGTCCAGCCCTGCCGCTTCAACACCTCGGCCACCTTCAGCGGAGCGGACTGGTCGCGGTCATGCCACAGGGTGAGCTGGCGGAAGCCGCCGCTCCCGTCGCTGCCGATGAGATCGATCGCCGCTTCATAGGGCCCCTCGCCGAGCAGCATCACGCCCGAGCGACGGCAGCGTAGATGGCTGCCCGTCATCTGGATGCAGTTGCCGAAGCCCGCGCCCGTGGCATCGGCGAGGCTGCCCTGCACGGGCAATCCGGCATAGCGGAGAGACGGCGGCGGCGGCGGGGTGTCGGGCGCTGCCTCGCATCCAGCCAGCAGGAACGCCAGCACCAGCCCGCACACAGGCGACGCCCCGCGCGACTTCCGGTCAATTGGCGCCATGCTCGTCCCCCCTCGCGATCACGCTAGGCGGTGCGCGGCTCCGGCGCAAACGCGCGCAGGAAGACGTCGACGATGTAATCGGTCTCTTCGTCGATTTCCGCCTCGCTGAACACATAGCCCAGCATCGCACGCTGCTGATAGCCCATGCACAGGCTGGTCAGCGCGAAAGCGGCGCGCAGCGGATCGGACTGGCGCAGCTGCCCCTTTTCCATGGCATCGCGCAGATAGTCCGCCAGGATCTCGCGGGTACGCTGGGGGCCACGACGGAAGAAGATCGCCCCCATTTCCGGCGATCGCTCCACCTCGGCATGGATCACCCGGTGCAGCTGAATCGCTTCCTTGGACATGATCTTGCACAACAGGCTGCGGACAAACGCGCAAAGCGTGGCCTGCAGATTGCCCGACGGCACGAGCAACTGCAGCACCTGGGCGCGATAGTCCCGCGTCGCCTCGTCGACACAGGCGTCGAACAGCTCTTCCTTCGACGCGAAATAACTCCACAGCGTACCCTTCGACCCGCCTAGCTCGGCCGCAATCGCGGACATCGATACGGCCGCATAGCCTTGTTCCATGAAGTGACGCTTGGCGATGGCGAGGATCGCAGCCCGACGGTCCAGCTTCCGCGCCTCACGTTTCCCGATGCACTTTGGGGTAAGTGGTACCATTACCGTACTATAGGGTACGATTTCATATTGACAAGAGAAGATGTGCCGCCCATCTGGAACTCGTACCCAATAGTACGGTTTTCGTATCCCATGATGAGTCGTTTTCCGACAAGGCCCCTGTTGCTGAGCGCTGCCGCCGCATCGGCGCTGGCCGCCTGCGCCCCAGTGCCCGATCTCGACGCGCGCCCCGAAGTGCGCGCGGCAGGCAATTATGCCGCCAGCCAGTCGCTGGCCGGCACGCCACAGGCAGCATGGCCAGTCACCAACTGGTGGACGGCCTATAACGATCCGCAGCTCAACGGGTTGATGGACGAAGCGTTCCGCAGCGCGCCCAACCTCGCCGCGGCGGCCGCCCGGTTGCGGTCGGCCGAAGCCTATGCGGTGCAGGCAGGCGCCGCCTCGCTGCCGCGCGTCGATGCAAGCGGGTCGGCCGCGGCCAACCAGATCAACACCGGCAACGGCCTGCCCATCAATATCCCGTCGAACGTGCAGACCATCGGCTATGGCACGCTGAACCTCGCCTTCGATCTGGACCTGTGGGGCCGGAACCGCGCGCAGCTCGCCGCCGCCACGTCGGAGGCGGAAGCCGCCCGGCTGGAGCTGGAACAGGCCCGCCTCGCCCTCTCCACCAATATCGCCGCAGCCTATGCCGATCTTGCCCGCCTCGCCGCCGATCGCGCGGTTCAGGAACGCGCGCTGCAGGTGCGGCTTGCCACGCAGAAGCTGGTTACCGACCGCGTCACCAACGGGCTGGAGACCCGCGCCGAGGAAAAGCAGGCCGCCGCTGCGGTGCCTGCGGCCCGCGCGCAGCTCGCCGGCATCGACGAGCAGATCGGGCTCACCCGCAACCGGATCGCGGCGCTGCTCGGTCAGGGCCCGGACCGCGGTCTTTCGATCGCCCTTCCCCGTGCGCCGGTCGAGGCACGCGGGGTGCCGGCGGACGTCACCACCGATCTGATCGGCCGCCGCCCCGATATCGCCGCAGCTCGCGCGCGGGTGGAGGCGGCGGCAAGCCGGATCAAGGTGGCACGGGCCGCCTTCTATCCGTCGATCCGCCTCAGCGCGCTCGCCGGTTATGGCGCGCTCGGTCTCGACAATCTGGTAAAAGGCAATGGCGCCTCGGTCTTTCAGGCCGGCCCGGCGATCAGCCTCCCCATCTTCCACGGCGGCGAGCTGCGCGGCCAATATGCCGGTGCGCGTGCCGCCTATGACGAAGCGGTCGCGAACTACGACAACAGCGTCACGACCGCCTATCATGATGTGGCGGATGCCGTGACGAGTCAGAAGGCGCTGGCGACGCGCCTTGCCGAGAGCCGCCAGGCCCTCAACGATTCCGAACAGGCCTATGTCATCGCGCAGCAACGCTATGAAGGCGGGCTGTCGCGGTTCCTCGACGTGCTGACCGCCGAGGAGCGTGTGCTGCAGAACCGCCAGCTGGTGGCCGAACTGGAAGCGCGTGCGTTCGCACTCGACGTCCAGCTCGTCCGCGCGCTCGGCGGAGGCTTTACTACCAACAACGCGGCCGTTGCCGCTTCCGAGGTCTCGACCCATGGCTGACGCAGAACCCGCCATCCACTCCGCCCGCGGCGACGCCGCTGATCGCAAGCCCCACAGCCCCGCTCCCGCGGCAGTCGACGCGGAGGAGGGCAATCGCAAGTCGCTGCGCAAGCGGCTGATGCTGGGCGTGGGCGGCCTCGTCCTGGTCGCCGGCCTCGGCTATGGCGGCTACTACATGGCCGTAGGCAGCCATTATGTGAGCACCGACAACGCCTATGTCGGCGCGGACAGCGCCAGCATCACGCCGATGACCGGCGGCCAGGTGCTGCGCGTGGCGGTCGCCGATACCCAGACCGTCCGCAAGGGCGACGTGCTGGTGCAGATCGACGACAGCGACGCCCGTATCGCGCTCGCCCAGGCCGAGGCGAACCTCGCCAATGCCACCCGCCAGTTCGGCCAGACCTCCGCGACCAGCCAGGCATTGGCGGCGCAGGTTCAGGCCCGCGATGCCGACATCGCCCGTGCCCGCGCGCAGGTGACCGCGGCGCAGGCCGACCTCGAAAAGGCGCGGGTCGATCTGGCCCGCCGGCAGAATCTGGCGCCGAACGGCGCGGTGTCGGGCGAGGAACTGACCGCAGCGACCAACGCCTATCAGGCGGCGCGCGCCAATCTGGACCTCGCGCGGGCAGGGCTGGCACAGGCGACCTCGACCAAGTCGGCGGCGAGCGGCCAGCTGGCGGCCAACCAGGCGCTGATCAGCGGCGCCAATGCCAATACCGCCCCCGAAGTCCTTGCCGCCCGCGCCAAGGTGGAGCAGGCCAAGCTCGACCTTGCCCGCACGGTGATCCGCGCGCCCTTCGACGGCGTCGTCACCCGCCGCGCGGTGCAGGTCGGCCAGCGGGTCGCGCCGGGCGCGCAGCTGATGCTGATCGTGCCGCTCAACCAGCTGTACGTCGACGCCAACTTCAAGGAAGGCCAGCTCGCCAAGGTGAAGGTCGGCCAGCCGGTAAAGCTGACGTCCGATCTGTACGGCGGCGATGTCGAATATCACGGCCGCGTGGTCGGCTTCTCGGGCGGCACCGGCTCGTCCTTCGCGCTGATCCCGGCGCAGAACGCGACCGGCAACTGGATCAAGGTGGTCCAGCGCCTGCCGGTGCGCGTCGCGCTCGATCCAAAGGAGCTGGAGGCGCACCCGCTGCGCGTCGGCCTGTCGATGGATGCCGAGATCGATACCTCGGCCAAGTAAGGACACCTCTACCATGAGCGGGCAGATGCAGCGCGGCGGCTTCCTTTCGGGGCCGTCGCTGATCCTTGCCGGCGCGGTGCTGGCGCTGACCAACTTCATGGTCGTGCTCGATACCACCATCGCCAACGTCTCGGTGCCGCACATTGCCGGCAGCCTGGGCATCTCCGCGAGCCAGGGCACCTGGATCATCACCTCCTACGCCGTCGCCGAGGCGATCTGCGTGCCGCTCACCGGCTGGCTGGCCGGGCGGTTCGGGGTGGTGCGCGTTTACATTATCGGCATGATCGGCTTCGGCGTCTTTTCGGTGCTGTGCGGCATGTCGACGACGCTCGGCATGCTGGTCGCCTGTCGGATCGGCCAGGGGCTGTGCGGCGGACCGCTGATGCCGCTGACGCAGACACTGCTGCTGCGCATCTTCAGGAAGGAACAGCATGCCCAGGCAATGGGCCTGTGGGCGATGACCACCGTCGTCGCGCCGATCCTGGGGCCGATCGCTGGCGGCACGATCAGCGACAACTGGTCTTGGCACTGGATCTTCTTCATCAACATCCCGGTCTGCGCGCTCTGCGTGTTCGGGGCGATGCGGCTGCTCACCCGGGCAGAGACGCCCACCGAGAAGCTGCCCATCGACAAGGGCGGCCTGGCGCTCCTGATCCTGTGGATCGCGGCGCTGCAGATCATGCTCGACCTCGGCCGCGAGAATGACTGGTTCAACAGCATGACCATCGTCTGGCTGGGCGTGGTCGCGGCGATCGGCTTTCTCGTCTTCCTGGCCTGGGAGATTACCGAGAAGGATCCGGTGGTCGATCTGCGGGTATTCCGCCACCGGGGCTTCACCGTCTCGGTGATCTCGCTGAGCTTCGCCTTCGCCACCTTCTTCGCCTCTGCGGTGATCATCCCGCAATGGCTGCAATCGAGCCAGGGCTACACCGCGACCTATGCCGGCTATGCCACTGCTTTCTCGGGCGTCGCGGCGGTGTTCATGTCGCCCGTGGTGGCGAAGCTGTCCAAGAAGATGGACCCACGCCTGCTCGTGTCCATCGGTATCCTCTGGCTCGGGCTCTCCGCCTTCATCCGCGTCTACTGGAACAGCCAGGCCGGGTTCTGGACCTTCGCCTTCCCGCAGTTCCTGCAAGGCTTCGGCATGCCGTTCTTCTTCATCCCGCTCACCACGCTCGCGCTGGGCTCGGTGCTGCCGGAGGAGACCGCGTCGGCCGCCGGCGTGATGAGCTTCCTGCGCACCATGGCGGGCGCGATCGGCACCTCGATCTCGACCAGCGTCTGGGACGACAGCGCGCGCGTGGCGCGCAGCGAGATCGTATCGCGGATGAACACCGATCCGACGATGAACACACTCACCGCCCAAGGGTTCTCGGTCGATCAGGTCCGCGCCCTGGTCGCCCGCCTGGTGGATCAGGAAAGCCTGACGCTGGCGACCACGCATATCTTCCTGCTGTCGGCGATCATCTTCGTCTTGGCCGCCGGCATCATCTGGCTGACCCCCCGCCCGCGCGGCGAGGTCGACACCAGCGCAGCCCACTGATTTCCCAACGTTTGCGGGATCCGGACCGCCCGTACCAGAAATGGTGCGGGCGGTCTGTCATAGAGATGAAACAATCGGCCTGACATACGTCGTTCGCGCATTGACATAGTCCCGCTGCGGGATAGCATCCTCATAACAAGGAAGAAAATTTCCCAGGAGCTGGATGTCCGAATCGGTGCTTTGATCCAAAAAGGGGCGATCAAATGACCGACCATCTACTATCTGGCACGATGACGCCGCCGTTTGCGCGCACATCGAAGCGGGAATTACATCCCACCCAAGCATCCCTATGCCGTGGCATAGCCGATTGATCGGCGCACGGCTTCATGCCGGTCTTCCGGTTGAAGGAAAAAGGGACCTCGCAACTTCGTGAAATAGTGAGGCGCAGCAGGGAATAGTCCCTGCCGATCGCCTTCCTGCTTCAGGCCTGCGCGGCAGCAGGCCCGGTTCGACAGTATCCTTGGCGTGATTCCGCCGCGACCTATCCGGGCGCGCGGCATGGTGATGTGCGGCAACGTCTCCGGACCCGTCCGCCCTGGCGTACCCCAGTGTCGCCCCTCCCGCCCGACGGCGCCAGCGCGCTTCCGGGCATGGACCCTCGCGTCCCGGGCAGGCCGGCACCGGCAACGAGAAACGCGAGAAAATCCGTCCGCTTCTGAGGAACGACACGAACGACAACCATCAGCCTTCGGGGGGCACGATCGAATGCAATTTCGCGAAACGGCTTCGTTCACGGTTCTGGCCATTACCCTGGCGCTCGGCGCCACACCCGCCTTCGCGCAGGAACTGGCCGCGCCGGTGCAGGACGGAGGCGACATCATCGTCACCGGTACCCGCGTCACCGGCCTTCGCGCCGCGGACAGCCCCGCGCCGATCCAACTGCTGAGCTCGGCCGAGCTTGCCCGCACCGGTCAGCCGGACCTGATCCAGGCGCTCGCCCAGAACCTGCCGAGCGTGCAGGCACAGGCATTCGGCAGCGACCTCCAGGCGCACAACCTGCAGATGAAGCTGCGCGGCCTCAGCCCCAACCACACGCTGGTGTTGCTGAACGGAAAGCGCCGCCACGGCACCGCCAACGTCTCGATCGCCGGCGGCCCCTTCGGCGGCAGCGCCGCGCCCGACATCAGCTTCATTCTGCCCTTGTCGATCGACCATATCGAGGTGCTGCAGGACGGCGCCGCCGCGCAATACGGCACCGATGCCATCGCCGGCGTGATCAACATCATCCAGAAGAAGGCCGATCATGGCGGCATGCTGACCGCCACCGGCGGCCGCTATTACGACCAGGGCGGCAAGACCTACGCGATCGCGGCCAATGTCGGTTTCGCGCCGTTCGAGAACGCCTTCGTCAACCTGACGGTGGAGAAGAAGCGCAAGGGCTTCAGTTTCCGGGGGGACATCAACCCCCAGGTCTATGGCGACAACGCCGTCGCCAGGCGCTACCTCTCGCTCTACCCGGCGATCAGAAATCTGCCCTATTATCCCTATACCAACCGCATTCTCGGCGATCCCTCGATCGACCAGACCTCGGTGATGGCGAATGCCGGCTATGATTTCGGCGGCGGCTATGAACTCTACGCCTTCGGCAGCTACGGCCACAAATATGCCCGTGCCTATGAGAATGTCCGCACGCCCGACGTGATCGTCAGCGCCGCCGGCGTGCCCTTCTACCCCGCCGGCTTCCAGCCGCTCGAGGCGGTGCGCGAGACCGACTATGCCGTCACCACCGGCTTCAAGGGGCCGCTCGGCGCCGGCACCTTCGACATCGCCTCCACCTATGGCGACGATTTCGTCGGCGTGCATGTCGAGAACTCCGGCAACGCGCAGCTCTATCGCGCGACCGGCTTCACCCCCACCGAGTTCCACAATGGCGACTTCAAGGCCAGCCAGTGGACCAACACGCTCGACCTGACCTATCCGATCGAGCTGGGCCTGGCCGAACCCGCCAACCTCGCCGGCGGCCTGGAGTGGCGCCGCGATACCTATGGCATCGTCTCCGGCGATCCCGCCTCCTATTATGGCGGCGGCGCGCAATCCTTCTTCGGCTACAGCCCCAACGATGCCGGCAACCACCGCCGCACCAACTTCTCGCAATATCTCGACCTGAGCATCAAGCCGGTCGCCGCGTGGCTGATCGATGGCGCGATCCGCCACGAGCATTACAGCGACTTCGGCGACACCACCGTGTTCAAGCTGACCAGCCGCTACGACCTGTCGAGCGCCTTCGCGATCCGCGGCACCGTCTCCACCGGCTTCCGCGCGCCGACGCTGGCCGAGGGCTTCTATTCGGGCATCAACGTCGCCCCCAGCGGCATCTCGGGCGTGCTGCCCGCCAATTCGGCGGCGGGCGCGGCGCTGGGCTTCGGCGGCCTCAAGCCGGAAAAGTCGACCAACTTCAGCGCCGGCTTCGTCTTCCACCCGGCCAAGCGGCTGAGCGTGACGGTGGACGGCTACTGGATCGACATTCGCGACCGGATCCTGATCTCCAGCTCCTTCTACGGCTTCCGCGGCCAGTATTGCCCGCAGAACTATGCCGGATCCAACGCCAGCCGCTGCGTCGCCTACAATGCCGACAACTATCTGACCTACAACCAGAGCTCGGTGTACAACGCCGTCGCCGCCGCGCTTGGCGGCTCGATCCCCAGCTATGTGCTGCTCGACGTCAACGGCGAGCGGAACATCGACGGATCGGTGGCGGTGCAGACCTTCGTCAACGGCGCCAAAGTGCGCACACGCGGCATCGACTTCACCGCCAATTACATGACCGACCTGGGCGATCTCGGCACCGTCGACTGGTCGCTGACCGCCAATTACAATGAGAACAAGGTGCGCGGCATCTCCGGCCTGCCCGCGCCGCTCTACGTCAACCGCACCGATCCCAGCCGCTCGGCGCTGATCGATCGCTACAGCCTGGTGCAGCTGGAGAACAGCACCCCCAAGTTCCGCGCGACGTTCGGCGCCTTCTGGACGCGCGGCATCTTCAGCCTCAACCTGCGCGAAAGCTATTACTCCCGCGTCTATGCGCTGGAATCGACGCCCGGCAACAGCCCGCTGCGGGGCGCCGACACCATCGTGCCGGTCAACGCCGCCTTCATCACCGATGCCGAGCTGACCGTCGAGGTCGTCAAGCCGGTGCGGCTCTCGATCGGCGCCAACAACCTGTTCAACCATTATCCGACCGAACGCTCGGCGGAGAATATCCGCAATCCCCAGCTCATCTCGGGATCGCGCACCTATTCGAGCAATCTCTATCCGACGATCTCGCCCTACGGGATCAACGGCGGCTATTATTACGGCCGGATCACCGTGAAATTCTGAAGCCTTGCCGGCCGGGGCGTGCACCCCCGGCCGGCCCGTTCGCATGCAAGAACATATACCGGGAGTGATGCGCTTTGCTTTCCTCATCCATGGACTGGCTGATTCCCCTGCTGGGTCTGCTGGCCGCCGGGCTCGCTGCCGGTTTCGCCGGCGGCGTCTTCGGCATTGGCGGCGGGTTCGTCGTCGTCCCCGCCCTGCTGGTGATGCTGCCGCTGCTGGGCGGTGAACAGCACCAATATGCCCATGTCGCGATCGGCACCTCCGCCGCGACAATCATCATCACCTCGATCCGATCGGTGATGAGCCACCACAAGCGCGGATCGGTCGATTTCGAGATCCTCAAGACCTGGGCGCCCTGGGTGGTGCTGGGCGACGGCATCGGCGTGCTGCTCGCCAGCCATGTCGACGGCCGGGTGCTGACGCTGGTGTTCGCCAGCGGCGTGCTGCTGATGTCGATCAACTTCCTGGTGCCGCGTCTCGGCAACCGGGTGATCCGCGACGAGATGCCGATGGGCGTCGCCCGCGTCGCCATCGCCGGGGGGCTCGGCACCTTCTCGTCGCTGCTCGGCATCGGCGGCGGCACCATCGCGATCATGGTGATGACGCTGTGCGGCCGATCGATCCACCGCGCGGTGGGAACGGCGAGCGGCATCGGCACGCTGATCGCGGTGCCCAGCGCGATCGGCTTCGCGATCATCGGGCTGCACGAGCCGGGGCTCCCCTGGGGCTCGTTCGGCTTCGTCAACCTGCCGGCGACGGTGGCGATTGCCTCGATGTCGATGCTTACCGCGCCGCTCGGAGTCGCAGCTGCCCATGCTTTACAGCCGGCGATGCTGAAGCGGGTATTCGGCATTTACCTCATCGTGATCGCCTTCGTGATGTTCCACAATGCGCTGAAGTTCTGACGCGCGTCTTCGACAGACAACAGGGAGACCCTCGACATGACCATCCTCGAAACCCTCCGCACGCCCGAGATCACCGAAGACCTGCGCGGCCGGGGCTATTCGCGCCGCGACATGGGCCGCATCGCCGCCCTGCTCGGCGGCACCGTGGCGCTCGGTCGCGCGGCGCCTGCCTTCGCCCAGCAATCGGCCAAGGCGGTGGTCGGCGCCGTCCGCATCGGCTCGAACGAATGCTGGACCGGGCCGCTGCCCGCCGGTGCCAATGCCGCGATGAAGATCGTGATGGAGGGCAATCGCTACGAGCCGAACGACGAGCATGCCAAGCTGTTCGCCGCCGTCTCCGCCGTGGAAGGACTGCCCGCTACGCACATCAAGGCCTGGCCGGGATCGAGCGACCCGCTGAACCGCGCCGCCGTGACCTTCGCCTCGCCCGCGCGCGGGATCGTGACCGCCGATCCCACCTATGAGCAGATCTGGCGCACCGGCGCCTGGATCGGCGCCAAGGTCACCAAGGCCCCGCTCGGCCCCCAATATCAGCACGACGTGAAGGCGATGCTGGCGGCGGACCCCAATGCCGGGCTCTATTATGTCTGCTCGCCCAACAATCCCACCGGCACGCTGACGCCGATCGCCGACATCGTCTGGCTGGCCGAGAACAAGCCCAAGGACGCGGTGCTGATCGTCGACGAGGCCTATATCCACTTCGCCGACGTGCCCAACGCCGCCAAGCTGGTCGCCGCCCGCGACGACGTGCTGGTGATGCGCACCTTCTCCAAGCTGTTCGGCATGGCCGGCATGCGGCTGGGCCTCACCTTCGCGGCGCCGTCGCTGCACGACAAGATGATGCGCTATGACGGCATGCAGGTGACCAACATGCTGCCGATGACGGCGGTGGCGTGCGGCACCGCCTCGATCCCGCTGGCGTCCGAGATCAAGGCGCGGCGCGACGAGATGATCGCGGTGCGCGAGAAGACGATCGCCCATCTTCAGAACCGCGGGCTGAAGGTGCTGCCGGGCAGCCATGCCAACATGTTCATGACCGAATGGAAGGGGAAGGCACCGAAGGAGATGATGGCGGCGCTGCTCGCCCAGAACGTGCAGATCGGCCGTTCTTGGACCGCCTATCCCACCATGTCGCGCGTCACCGTCGGCTCGGCCGCCGACATGGAGAAGTTCCGCATCGCCGTCGACAAGGTGTTGATGGCCTGATTGCTGTGGCACCTGGCCCGCGCCGCTCCCTGGCGGCGCGGGTCTGTTTTGTTTTCAGGCCGGCGGCACGATCGGCAATGTCGCCTCGAACCGCGCGCCACCCCCGCCTTCCACCAGCACCAGATCCCCGCCATGTGACAGCAGGATCTGCCGCGCCAGTGCCAGCCCGACGCCGCTGCCCTGCGACTTGGTAGTGAAGAAGGGACGGAAGATCGCGCCCCGATCTGACGGCGCCACGCCGGGGCCATTGTCCCATACCTGCCAATAGGCAGCACGCTCGTCACGCCACAGCGACAGGCCCACTTGCCCCTCGCCGCCGCCGCCGGCAGCCTCCGCCGCATTCTGGAGCAGGGCCCACAGCGCCGCGCTCAGCTGGTCCGCATCGCCCTGAAGGCGGATCGGCGCGCCCCCTTCGAACGCCAGCGGCAGCCCCGGCCAGCGGGTCGCGAACAGGCGGACCAGATCGGCGGCGACCTCCAGCAGGTCGAGCGCAGCGACGCGCGGCGCCGGCAGCCGCGCGAGCGAGCGATAGGCCTCGCCGAAGCGCTGCAGGCCCGCCGCACGGCGCGCCACGGTGCCCACCGCGTCGCGCAGGGCGGGGAGCGACGGGGCATCGTCTTCCAGCATGTCCGCCGCCGTGCGGCTGAGCGAGGCGATGGGGGTAAGCGCGTTGACGATCTCGTGGCTCAGCACCTGCACCAGATCGCGCAGCGTCGCGGCCTCCGCCGCCTTGAGTTCGGCGTCGATGTCGATCAGCGCGGCCAGCCGCGTCTCGGCGCCGCCGAGCGCGAGGTCGCTGGTGGTGAGCGCATAGCTTCGGCCGCCGATCGCCACCGTCGCCGCGCGGGCGGAAACGTCGCCGATCGCCGCGACCAGCCCGGGCGGCGGGTCGGCGACCAGATCGGCGGCGCCGAACAGCCGCCGCGCCGCGCGATTGATCGCATGGAGGCGCCCTTCGCCGTCCAGCGTCACGATCGGCGCGGGCGAGAGATCGAGCAGCGCGGTCAGCCGCCGCTCGCGGTGCGCAGGATCGGGCGCCAGCGCCGGCGCGGCAACGGCCACCAGCTTCGGCCGCCGGGCCTCGGCGATACCGGTGGCGACGCCCCACAGCGCCGCCAGTGCCGCCACCAGCGCGCTGGCATAGAGCCCCGCCCCCCAGGCCACCGCAAAGGCGCCGCCGGCCAGCAGCAGCAAGATCCCCCGCAGCAGCGCCGCCCAGCCCCTAGAGCCCATATTTCGCCATCCGCCGATAGAGCGCCGCCCGTGTCAGTCCCAGCTCGGCGGCGGCACGGCTGACGTTGAAGGCGTGCCGCTTGAGCGCCGCCGAGACCAGCGCCGCCTCGCTGCGGCCGATGTGCAGGTCTGCCCTGATCGCCCGCGGCTCCAGCGCGTCCTCGGCCAGAACAAGTCCCAGGGCGGAGACATCGATGACCTCGCCGCCGCCGAGCAGCACGGCACGCTCGATCGCCTGGCGCAGGCCATGGACGCCGTCCGGCCAGGGATCGGCGGCGATGGCGCGGGCGGCCTCGTCGGTCAGCGGGCGCAGCGGCTGGCCGTAGCGGCCGGCGAACAGCGCGCAGAAATGGCGGGCGAGCAGCAGCGCGTCGTCTCCCCGCCCGGCGAGCGGCGGCAGATCGATCTCCACGGTGTTGAGCCGGAAGCGCAGGTCGTCGCGCAGCGCCGTGCGGGTGCCGGCCCGGTCGCGCCGGCTGGTCGCGATCGCGCGGATACCGCCAAGGCGGCGGGCGAGTTCGGGCTGGAGCTCCGGGGCAAGCTGGTCCACCGCCTCGATCAGCAGCGTCGCCCCCTCCGCATCGGACAGGCGCGCCTCGATCGTCGGCAGATCGGCCACCGCGGCATCCAGCACCACCAGCGGCCGTTCTGCGCGCGGGGAAGCGCGGTGGAGCAGCTGCGCCGCCAGCGTCTTGCCGCTGCCTGCCGGACCGGTGAGCAGCACGGCCGCATCGGTCGGCCCCACGCGCGCGACCAGCCCGCGTGCCGCCTCGATCGCAGGCGCCTCGCCGAGGAGCAGCAGCGCCTCCTCCCCCGTCGGCGCCGGTGCCGCCGCCAGCCTGGCCCGGCGCAGCGCCACGGCGCGCTCCACGGTCGCGAGCAGCCGCTCGTTGCTCCACGGCTTGATCACGAAGTCGCTCGCCCCGCCGCGCATCGCCTGCACCGCCACCGCGATGCCGCTATGCCCGGTGACGACGACCACCACCGCGTTGCGATCGGCCGCGATCAGCCGGTCGAGCATGCGGAAGCCCTCCTCCCCGCTGGTCCGCCCGCGCGCGAAGTTGAGATCGAGCAGGATCGCATCGACCGGGCCCTCGGCCAGCCGCACCCAGGCGGCATCGGGATCCGCCGCACCGCACACCCGCATGCCGTTCCGCTCGAGCAGCAGGGTCGCGGCGCGGACGATGTCGGGATCGTCGTCGATCACCAGGATGGTCGGCGATTCGGTTGGCACAGGCTTGACCGCTCCAGACGAGTGTTCGGAATCGGACACTAGCTTGAACACTGTTCGCCCGGAGCGCCAGCCCTTTCATAATTTCATAACCATATCAGCCCTTTAGGACTGATCGACTGACTGCCGTACACTGGCGGCCATGGACGTTACGCCTCTTCACACCAACGGCGCCGCGATGGATCGGCGGATCGAGCGCCCGCATGCGCGCCGGCGCAGGCTGCTGGTCCGGATCGGTATCGGCATCCTCGCGGTCGCCGCTGCGCTCGGGCTCTGGCGGTTTCTGCCCGGTTCGGGCTCGCTGGCAGTCGATGCGGCGACGATCCGCATCGCGCCCGTCGCCCGCGCCGCCTTCGCCGATTATGTGCCGCTGCGCGCGCAGGTCGCCCCGCTCCAGACCGTCTACGTCACCGCGATCAGCGGCGGGCAGGTCGAGGCGCTGATCGCCAGCGACGGCCAGTCGGTTGCCGCGGGCGCCCCGCTCGCCCGGCTCGCCAACCCGACGCTGGCGCTCGACGTCGCCAGCCGCTCCGCCAACATCGCCGGGCAGCTGAGCGCGATCAGCGGCCAGCGGCTGTCGATCCAGCAGAGCCGCGAGCAGACCGAGCGCGACATCGCCGCCGCCCGCAACGAACTTGCCAAGGCCGAGGCGCTGCTGCGCCAGAAGCAGATCCTGTTCGACAAGCAGATCGTCACCGCCGCCGCCGTCACCCCGCTGCGCGAAGAGGTGACGTACCAGCGCGCGCGCCTGGCCGCGCTCACCCGCAGCGCCGCCGAGGCCGGGCGGATGCTCGCCGACCAGTCCTCCGGCGTGAACGCCACCGCCGGCGAACTGCGCGAGAGCCTGGCCATGACCCGCGCCGGCCTTGCCGCGCTGGTGGTGCGCGCGCCCGTCGCCGGGCGGCTGACCGCCTTCACGCTCCAACCGGGGCAGATGATCAAGCCCGGCGATACGGTGGGGCAGGTAGATTCCGAGCGCGCCTGGAAGCTCATCGCAGACGTCGATCAATTCTATCTCGGTCGCGTCCGCACCGGCCTCAACGCCGTCGCCGATCTTGACGGGCGCAGCCTGCCGCTGACCGTGATCAAGGTCCTGCCCCAAGTCACCGAAGGGCGATTTCGTGTCGAACTCGGCTTCAAGAGCGCGCCGCCCGCAGGCCTGAACCGCGGCCAGACGCTGGACGTGCGCCTCACCCTCGGTGCCGATCGCCCGGCGGTGGTCGCCCCCGCGGGCGGTTGGCTCGATGCCGGCGGCACCACCGCCTTCGTGCTGACCGGCGACAACCGCGCCGTGCGCCGGGCGATCACCACCGGCCGCCGCAATCCCGATCAGGTGGAAGTCACCAGCGGCCTCGCCCCCGGCGACCGCATCGTGACCACGCCGCTGACTACCTACGCCCCCTACCAGACCCTGCTCCTCCGATAGGAACCCGCCATGATCCAGCTCAACGCCATCCACCGCGCCTATCGCTCCGACGAGGTCGAGACGACCGCGCTCACCGAGATCGACCTCACCGTCGAGGCGGGGGAATTCCTCGCCATCATGGGCCCCTCGGGCTGCGGCAAGTCGACCCTGCTCAACATCCTCGGCACGATCGACCGCCCGACCAGCGGCGCCTATCTGTTCGAGGGCGAGGACATCGCCAAGGTGCCCGAGGCGCAGCTGGCCCGGCTCCGCCGCGACCGGCTGGGCTTCGTGTTCCAGAGCTTCAACCTGATCGACGAGTTGACCATCGCCGAGAATGTCGCGCTGGCGCTCGCCTATCGGTCGATGCCGGCGCGCGAGAAGCGCGAGCGGGTGGACGCCGCGATGGACCGGGTGGGCATCGCCCACCGCCGCAACCACCATCCCCACCAGCTTTCGGGCGGCCAGCAGCAGCGCGCGGCGATTGCCCGCGCGATCGTGGGGGAGCCGAAGCTGATCCTCGCCGACGAACCGACCGGCAATCTGGATACCGAGAACGGCGCGCAGGTGATGGACATCCTCACCCGCCTCAACGCCGACGGCGCGACGATCGTGATGGTCACCCACTCGCCCGCCCATGCCGATATCGCCAGGCGCACGGTGCACATGCTCGACGGGCGGATCCTCTCTGCGGTGCGGCGGGCGGCGTGAAGCTCGATCGTGTGCTGACGGTGCTGGTGCTGCTGCTCCTCGCCGTCGCCCTGCTCCGCCATCTTTCCACCACCCGCGAACCGGGAGTGACGCCATGACCTCCGCGCTGATCAGCTTCTACCGATCGCTTACCCGCCACAAATTGTTCGCCGCGCTCAACATCGGCGGACTCGCGCTCGGCATCGCGGTGTTCCTGGTGCTGTATCTGTTCGTGCGGTTCGAGACCGGGTTCGACCGGTGGATCCCCGGCGCGGACCGGCTCTACATGATCCAGGAAACCTACCACATGCCCGGCTATCCGGAGACGCCGAGCCCCTACACCATGGGCGCCGAGCTCGAGCATCTCCGTGCCGACTATCCCCAACTGGTCGGCACCCGCTTCTGGCCGCTGGGCGGCATCGTCCGGCAGGGCTCCGTGAGCAGTTCGGAGGATCTGACCGCGGTCGATCCCAACTATTTCCAGCTGGTGCGGCTGCCGGTGATCGCCGGCGATCCCACCCGGGCGCTCGCCGATCCGGACACCATGGTGATCACCCAGCGGGTCGCGACCACCTATTTCGGCACCGGGTCGCCGCTCGGGCGGACGCTCACCATCGTCATCGGTGACAAGACCTACAGCTACCGCGTCGGCGCGGTGATCGCGGACAACCGCAAGGACCAGAGCCTGACCTCCGAAATCTACGTGCCGATGAACCGCGCGCGCTTTGCGAGCGAATGGTTCGATCATTGGGGCAGCACCTCGCTTGCCACCTTGCTGCACTTCCCCGACGCGGCCGCGGCCAAGGCGTTCGAAGGAGAGCTGCACCGGTTCGCCGCACGCCGGGTGTTCGGGGACAATATCAAGAAGGGGGAATGGGAACAGTCGCTGCGGCCGCTTACCGCGCACCATCTGTTCGATC
The DNA here is from genome assembly GCF_000226955.1 of Sphingomonas elodea ATCC 31461. Classification (GTDB taxonomy): domain Bacteria; phylum Pseudomonadota; class Alphaproteobacteria; order Sphingomonadales; family Sphingomonadaceae; genus Sphingomonas; species Sphingomonas elodea. The sequence continues at coordinate 5,849 of NZ_AGFU01000070.1, read as the reverse complement.
CGGCGGACAATGCGGTGGTGACCACGCTGGGTGCCGTGGGTGCGCTGACGCTGCTCATCGCCATCGTCAATTACATCAACCTGGCCACCGCCCGCGCCGGACTGCGGGCCCGCGAGGTGGCGGTGCGCAAGGTGCTGGGCGGCACCCGCCGCGCGCTGGTCCGCCAGTTCCTGATCGAGGCAGTCGCGACGGTTGCGCTCGCCGCGCTGATCGGTCTCGCGCTGGCGGAACTTGCCCTGCCGTTCCTGAACAGCCTAGGCGGGCTGAATCTGACGATCCACTATTGGGGTGCGAACAGCATCATGCCCGCCCTGCTGGTGCTCGTGCTTCTGGTAGGCGGGATCGCCGGCCTGTACCCGGCGGCGGTGCTGGCCGGCTTCCGCCCTGCAGCGGTGCTGGCCTCCGCGCGCGCGCCGGGCGGCGGCAAGGCCGGTGCCCGGCTGCGCGCCGCCCTCGTAATCGTCCAGTTCGCCATTGCCATCGCCTTTGCGATCGGCACGACGGTGATGCTCGCGCAGACTGCCCATGTGCAGGCCGCGGACCTCGGCTTCCCGCGCGACGGCCTCTACGTGGTCCGTTCCTACTATTCGGACTCGCTGGGCAAGGACCAGAAGGCGGCGCTGCTCCGCGCCTTTGCCGCGGTGCCCGGCGTGACCGGCGTGACCTCGGCACAAAATGCGCCGGGCGACCAGAACATGACCAACCACTCGACGATCTTCCAGCCGGGCAAGGAAGCCACGATCAAGCCGTCGCTGATGAAGGTACAGGTGGGCGACAATTATTTCGAAACCTTCGGGGCGCGACGGATCGCCGGCCGCGTGTTCGACCGAGCGCATCCGGGGGACGATTTTGCGCTGCGCATCAAGGGCAGCCAGACGCCCTACAGCGTCGTGCTCAATCGCGATGCCGTCGCGAAGCTGGGCTTCCGCAGCCCCCAGGACGCGATCGGCAAGCCATTGGGCGGAGACGGCGCGATGACCGTGATCGGCGTGGTGGACGATCTCCGCTTCCGGGGGCCGCGCGAGCCGGTAGGCGGCGTCGTCTACAACTTCAGCAGCTATCCCTTTGGCGGCGCCTTCGTCACCATCCGCTACACCGGCGACCCCCGCCCCACCGCCGACGCGATCGAAGCGGCATGGAAGCGCATTGCCCCCACCGAACCGTTCAGCGGCCGCACCGTCGAGGAAAATCTCTACAAGCGCTATTACGAGCAGGACGCCCAGCGCACCCGCCTGTTCACCATGGGCGCGGTGCTGGCGATCGGGATCGGCTGCATCGGCCTCTATGGCCTGGCCGCCTTCGACACGACGCGGCGGATCAAGGAGATCGGCATCCGCAAGGCGCTGGGCGCCTCCACCCGCGACGTGCTCCAGCTGCTGGTGGTGAAGTTCCTGCGACCGGTGCTGATCGCCAACCTCATCGCCTGGCCGCTGGCCTGGGTGGCGATGCAGCGCTGGCTCTCGACCTTCGACGACAGGATCGGCCTGTCCCCCGTCTATTTCGTGCTCGCCTCGGCGCTGGCGGTACTGATCGCCATTGCCACCGTGATCGGCCAGTCCTGGCGGGTCGCCCGCGCCGAACCCGCCCGCGCCCTGCGCTACGAATAGGACCAATGGCCATGCCCCGCCCGCTTTTGTCGCCCTGTACCGGGCGCTCACCCGCGACAAGCTGTTTGCCGCGCTCACCATCGGCGGGCTGGCGGTAGGGATCGCCGCCTTCCTGGTGCTCGCCCTCTATGTCCGCTTCGAAACCGGCTTCGAGGGCTGGGTGCCGGGCTACGACCGGATCTACCGGGTGGACACCGCGGTGCAGTTCCCCGGCAGCCCGTTCAACGGCGCCTATCCGGCCACGATGCCGGACAAGCCGGAGCAGATGCGGAAGGATTTCCCCGGCCTTGTCGGCCCGCGCATCCGGGGCGGCGGCACGCGCACGCCCGAACGGCGCTAGGAGCGGCGCTCGCATGGCTGGCCGGGTTCGCCCGCTGTCACCGCTCTACTTTCTATCTGCGAGCGCGAACGCCACCGCCATTGCCGTGGCGACGATGCTCGGCCGATCGCTGCGCGCCAGCCGCACCCTGCGCCACGAATAGCGCGCCGGGACCAGCGCCATGCAGCATTGACCTGCCGCGCCGGCGGGCGCATCGATCGCGACATAATCTTGCCGATGGAGCATCCATGCGCCTGCTCGCCGCTACCGCCACGATCCTGCTGATGTCGACCACCGCCCTGGCCCAGACCGCCGCGCCGTTGCCCGCCGCCAACCCGTTCGCCAAGCCGAGCACGCTGCCCTTCCAGGCCCCGCCGTTCGACAGGATCAAGAGCAGCGACTATGCGCCTGCCCTGCTGGCAGGCATGGCCGAACAGCGCGCCGAAATCGCCGCGATCACCCGGGTTCGCAGCGCAGCCACCTTCGAGAACACGATCGCCGCGCTCGAGCGGTCGGGCCGCCTGCTGGAACGCGCAACCATGGCGTTCTACGGCGTGGTCGGCGCCAACACCGACGACACGCTGCAGAAGACCCAGGCCGACCTTGCCCCCGCCTTTGCGGCGCATGCCGATGCGATCGCGCTGAATCCGGCGCTGTTCGCACGGGTGAAGACGCTGTATGACCAGCGCCAGTCGCTGGGGCTGGATGCCGAGCAGCTTCAGGTGCTCACCCTCACCTATGAGAACATGGTCCGCGCCGGCGCCAAGCTGTCGCCCGCCGACAAGACGGCGCTGAGCAAGCTCAATGCCCAGCTTTCGACGCTGGAGACCGCCTTCCAGCAGAAGCTGCTCGCAGCCGCCAAGGCGGGCGCACTGGTGGTGGACGACAAGGCGAAGCTGGCCGGTCTCTCCGATGCCGAGATCGCCGCTGCCGAAGAGGCCGCCAAGGCGCGCGGCCTAGCCGGCAAGTACGTGATCACGCTCCATAACACGACCCAGCAGCCCGAGTTGGCGACGCTGAAGGACCGTGCGACCCGCGAGGCGCTGTTCGAGGCCAGCTGGACCCGCGCGGAGAAGGGCGACGCCAACGACACGCGCGACACCATCGCGCAGATCGCGCTGCTCCGCGCGCAGAAGGCCAAGCTGCTGGGCTTCGCCACCTGGGCCGATTATGTGCTGCAGGACCAGATGGCAAAGACGCCGAAGACCGCGCTGGGCTTCATGCAGCGGCTGGGCACGCCGGTCGCCGCCGAACAGCGTCGGGAGGGGGCCGAGCTGCAGGCGCAAATCCAGGCCAGCGGCGGCAACTTCCAGCTCAAGCCCTGGGACTGGGACTATTATTCGGAGCAGGTCCGCAAGGCGAAATACGACCTCAACCAGGACGAGCTGAAGCCCTATTTCGAGATCAACAAGGTGCTGACCGACGGCGTGTTCTACGCCGCCAACCAGCTCTATGGCCTCACCTTCACCCGCCGTACCGACCTGCCCGTCTATCAGCCGGACGTGATGGTCTATGAGGTGCGCGAGGAAAACGGCACGCCGGTGGGCCTGATGTATTTCGACTTCTGGAAGCGCGACAACAAGAATGGCGGCGCGTGGATGTCGAACTTCGTCAACCAGTCGAAGCTGCTCGGCACCAAGCCGGTGATCTACAACAGCTGCAACTTCACCAAGCCCGCCCCCGGCCAGCCCGCGCTGATCAGCTTCGACGACGTGACGACGATGTTCCACGAATTCGGCCATGCGCTACACGGCCTGTTCGCGAACCAGACCTATCCCAGCGTATCCGGCACCAACGTCGCGCGGGACTTCGCGGAGTTTCCGTCGCAGTTCAACGAACATTGGGCGCTCGATCCCAAGGTGCTCCCCCACTATGCCGTCAACTACAAGGACGGCAGCGTCATTCCGCAGGCGCTGGTCGACAAGATCAAGCGCGCAGGCACCTTCAATTCGGGCTATTCGTTCGGTGAGGCGCTTGCCGCCGCCGAGATGGACATGAGCTGGCACTCGCTGGCCGCCGCGGACGGCAAGCAGGATGCCGATGCGTTCGAGCAGAAGGCGCTCGCCGCCACCGGCCTGGACGTGACCGACGTGCCGCCGCGCTATCGCTCCAGCTACTTCCTCCACATCTGGGGCAATGGCTATTCGGCCGGCTATTACGCCTATATGTGGACCAAGATGCTGAGCGCGAACGCGTTCAACTGGTTCGAGCAGCATGGCGGGATGACCCGCGCCAACGGACAGCGCTTCCGCGAAATGGTCCTGTCGAAGGGCCATACCGAGGACTATGCCCCGATGTTCCGCGCCTTCAACGGTGCCGATCCGCAGGTGGCGCCGCTGCTCAAGGATCTCGGGCTGAACGCCGACGGGACGCGGATCGAGCCGGGCAAGGGCAACTGAAGGAAAGAACGCAGCGCCGCGGACGACGCGGTGCTGCGCTCACCCGATCAGCGGGGCCACTGCGCCAGCCAGTCGGCCAGCGCCTGGGGCGTCAGGCTGCGGGCATCGGCCAGCGCGGAAACCCGCCCGCCGTTGAGCAGCTTGTCGGTCCTCGGATCGACGACGAGCAGTGCCGGCACCCCTTCGAGCTTCGCGCCGGCGCCGTAGCGGGCAGGAATGGCGAGGTTGCGATCGAACCGGCCGATGTCGACGGCCACGATCTCGTAATGACGTTCGACCCAGGGCTTGAGCGTGGGCAGTTCGATCGTTCCGGCGAGCAGGCGGCAATCGAGGCACCAGTTGCCGCCCAGGTCTATCAGCAGCAGCTTGTGTGCCTTGATCGCCCGCGCCCTTGCCGCCTTCACCACCGCGTCCGCATCCGCCCTCTCGTCATAGGGCAGCGGCAACGGCTTGGGCAGCGCCTCGAAACTGGCGATGCCGACCCGAGGTGCAGGCTTGGGCGCCGGTGCGGCAGCGAGAAGCGTCGTGGTGGACGCAAGGAGCACGGCGGCAAGCAGGCGGCGCATGGCAACTCCATCGGTGGGCGCAGGATGGCGCTTAGGACACTCGAAGCTCCCACCGGCGTGATGGGATTTCCATCCCAGGAAATCTGCGCCGGCGGCAAAGTGTAGCTTTAGGCACCGCTCCCGAACGGGCCGGAGGTCGCTGCCCGCTTGGGTCCCGCCAAATTTTTCTTCGCTGATAATCCTACGGCCATGATAGACGTTCGCGCGCCGGTTGTCGTTGTTGGAGAAGGCTCATGGCGCTCAATTGCTTCGTCCTCTTCGCCGGCTACAGCCCGGGAACGAGCGCATGAGCCGCTTCACACGCCGCGACCTGCCTTTGGCAGCCACCCGCCCGGTGATCGGTGTGCTGTGCTGCAACGAAGTGGCGGATCGGCCGGTTCAGGTCGTCGCCAGCCGCTTCCTCGAGCCGTTGTCGCGGATCGCGGAGGCGACGGTGCTGCTGGTGCCGGCGCTGGTCGAGGTCGCCGATGTGACCGCGCTGGCCGGACGGCTGGACGGCCTGCTGCTCACCGGATCGCGGTCGGACGTCGAGGCCCATCATTATGGCGGCCGCGCGGCACCGGAGTCGCGATCCGACGCGCAGCGCGACCGGGTCGCCTTCGCACTGGCCGAGCGGATGATCGAGAGCGGCCGGCCGGTCTTCGGCATCTGCCGCGGGCTCCAGGAGATCAATGTGCTGTTCGGCGGCTCGCTCCGCCGCGATCTCGGCGACGAACATCATCATCCGGAGGACGTGCCGTTCGAGGCATTGTTCGAGCAGCGGCACATGGTGGAACTCGCCGCCGGCGGACTGCTGGCGGGAGAGGACCAGCCGACGCGGGTCCTCGTCAACTCGGTGCACCGCGAGGGCATCGACCGGCTGGGTGCGGGCCTGTCGGTGGAGGCGCTCGCCAGCTCGGACGGGCTGATCGAGGCCGTTTCCGCCCGCCCCTGCGGCGCCGATGTGCTGGCGGGTGGG
>NZ_AGFU01000071.1 GCF_000226955.1 Sphingomonas elodea ATCC 31461 | reverse complement strand
CACCGCTTCTCCACAGGCTTATCCACAGCTTGCTGCACAGGCGGGACGAAGGGCCCCGGAAGCGCGATCAGCGGCGGCGGAAACGGGCGATGAAGAAACCGTCGAGCCCGCCCTGATCGGCGAGCATGCCCGGCAGGACGCGGACCGAACCATCCTCGCGCGGCGCAATGCCGGCGGGGAGTTCGTCCGCGGTGGCCGGCACCAGTTCGAACTCGGGATGCGCGGCGAGGAAGGGGGCGAGATGCGCTTCGCCCTCCCTGGGCTCGAGCGAGCAGGTGGCGAAGACCAATGTGCCGCCGGGCTTCACCCATGCGGCGGCGCGGTCCAGTAGCTTGGCCTGCAGCTCGGCCATCTCGGCGATCAGCGAGGGGCGTACGCGGTGGAGCACGTCCGGATGGCGGCGGAAGATGCCGGTGGCGCTGCACGGCGCGTCGAGCAGCACCGCATCGGCGGGGGCGGCCGGGCTCCACGACAGCAGGTCGGCGGTGACGATCCGCGCCGAGAGGCCGGTGCGCTCCAGATTCTCGCGAAGGCGGGCGAGGCGGTTCTCGGCGACGTCGACCGCGGTCACCTGCCAGCCGGCGGCGGCGAGCTGGAGCGTCTTCCCGCCAGGGGCGGCGCAAAGGTCCAGCACGGTGCCGGTGCCGGCCCCGATCAGCCGGGCGGGAATCGAGGCGGCGAGGTCCTGCACCCACCAGTCGCCCTCGGCGAAGCCGGGGAGGTCGGGCACGCTGGTGCCGGGGTCGAGCCGGGCGTGGCGCGGGGCGAGGCCGGTTGCGCCTTCCACCGTCCCGCCGTCGGTCTTCAGGCTCAGGTCGAGCGGCGGCGGGGTGGCGATGGCCTCGCAGGCGGCCTGGACCACCGCGTCGCCCCACTGCGCCTGCCAGCGCAGCGCCACCGGATCGGGCAGCACCGGCACGTCGGGCAGCGTCGCATGCCCACGCATCAGCGTGCCGAACACGCCGTGGACGAGCTTGCGGGGGCCGCCATCGACCAGCGGCAGCACCGTCGAGATCGCGGCATGGCCTGGGGTGCCCAGCGCGATCGCCTGGACCAGCGCGATCCGCAGCGCGAAGCGCGCCTTGGCGTCGTCCGGCAGGCGCTGGCGGGTCGCGGAATCGATCAGCGCGTCGAGATCGGGCAGGCGGCGCAGCGCCTCGGCGGCGATGGCATGGGCGAGGCCGCGGTCGTTGGGGGCCAGCCCCTGCGCGGCGGAGTCGAGCGCCTGTTCCAGCGCAAGTCCACGGCGGAGCACCGCGTCCAGCAGCTTGAGCGCGGCGCGGCGGGCGGGGACACCGGGGGCGTCGGGCTCGCGCTCGGGCGCGCGGCGCGTGTTCGGGCGGGCCATGGTCAGCGCACTCCCTTGCGATGTTCTGCTCGTGCGTGCGCTACCCAACCGTTCACTTGACCATGCTCCTTTGGGCGCCGACATGGGCCGGGCAACCAAGGAAGGCAATCCCGATGGGCAAGCGACCCGACCATGTGCAGCCCCCGGCCTATCTCTCGAAGAGCCCGCCGGTACCGAAACCAGAGCCGATGCAGCGGCCCGAGAAGGACCCGCTGGCCAAGGATCCCGTCCGATACGGCGACTGGGAGCTGAAGGGCATCGCGATCGATTTCTGATCGCGATGCGCCCGCCTGGTCAGTTCGCCAGCTGCGGGAAGGCGGCGCGGAAGGCGGCGACCTTCGGCTTGTCCCAGCGCATGATATAGGGATGGGTCGGGTGCCGCCAGAAAAAGTCCTGGTGGTAGGCCTCGGCCGCATAGAAGCCGCCGGTCTCCAGCCTGGTTGTGATCGGCTTGGGGAAGGCCTTTGCTCGACCCAACTGCGCGATATAGGCCTCGGCGACGCGGCGCTGCTCGGCATTTTGCGGGAAGATCGCGCTGCGATAGCTGGGGCCACGATCGGGGCCCTGGCCGCCCTTTTGCGTCGGGTCGTGCGCCACCGAGAAATAGACGCGCAGCAGCGTGCCGTAGCTGACCCGGGTGGGATCATAGACGATCTTCACCGCCTCGGCATGGCCGGTCTTCTCGGTCGAGACCTGCGCATAGGTGGCGGTGCCGGCGGTGCCCCCGGCGTAGCCATTGGTCACCGACTGGACGCCCTTCACCGACTGGAACACCGCCTCCATGCCCCAGAAGCAGCCGCCGGCGAATACCGCGGTCTGCGGCTTCTTTGCCTTGGACACGTCGATTGCGGGCAGCGGCAGCTGCACCGCCGTTACCTTCTCGATTCGAAGGCCACCGGCGGCGATGAGCAGGAACGCGCCACCGGCAAGGGCGGCAAGGGAGAGCGGGAGCTTCAACGTGCTTCGGGTCATGTCAGCCCTTCATACGGCCGGTGCGGCCCCCGCGTTACGATCTCCGATCAGCGCAGCTCGGCGCAGGCCGTCTGGATGCGGGTGCAGGCTTCGCGGAGCAGCGCCTCGGAGGTCGCATAGCTGATCCGCATCGCCGGCGACAGGCCGAACGCTGCGCCGTGCACCGCCGCGACGCGGGCGTCGTCGAGGAAATAGCCGATCATGTCCTCGTCGGTCGCGATCACCTTGCCCTTGGGGGTGGTCTTGCCGATCAGCGCGCTGAATTCCGGATAGACGTAGAAGGCGCCTTCCGGCGTCGGGCAGGTCATGCCCTCGATGTCGTTCAGCATGCCGACGACGAGGTCGCGGCGCGTCTGGAAAGCGGCGGCGCGGTCCTTGAGGAAGCCCTGGTCGCCGGTCAGCGCCGCGACGGCCGCCGCCTGGGCGATCGAGCAGGGGTTCGAGGTCGACTGCGACTGGAGCTTGGCGATCGCCTTGATCAGCGGTGCCGGGCCGCCGGCGAAGCCGATCCGCCAGCCGGTCATCGCATAGGCCTTGGAGCAGCCGTTGACGGTGAGCGTGCGCTCGTAGAGCGACGGGCAGACCTGCGCGATCGTGGCGAATTCGAAGCCGTCGTACAGGATGTGCTCGTACATGTCGTCGGCGAACACCCAGACATGCGGGTGGCGCTCGATCACCTCGCCCAGCGCCTTGAGCTCGGCGGCCGAATAGGCGGCACCGGTGGGGTTGGACGGCGAGTTGAGAATTACCCACTTGGTCCTGGACGTGATCGCCGCCTCCAGCTGGGCCGGGGTGATCTTGTACTGCTGCTCGGCGCCGGCGGCGATGAACACGGGCGTGCCGCCCGCGAACTGAATTACGTCAGGATAGCTGACCCAATACGGTGCGGGAACGATGACCTCGTCGCCGGCTTCCACCGTGGCGACGATCGCATTGAACAGCGTGTGCTTGCCGCCGACATTGATCGTGACCTGCTGTGCGGTATAGTCCAAGCCATTGTCGCGCTTGAACTTTTGGATCACGGCTTCCTTCAGCTCGGGCGTGCCGTCGACATTGGTATATTTGGTCTTGCCGCTGCGGATCGCCTCGATCGCGGCTTCCTTGACGAAGTCGGGCGTGTCGAAATCGGGCTCGCCGGCGCCCAGGCCGATCACATCGACACCCTGACGCTTCAGCTCGAACACGCGGCTGGTCATGGCGAGCGTGGCGGAGGGCTGGATGCGCTGGAGCGCGGCGGAGGTCTGCATGAGTCTGGACGCCTTTTCCGGGAAAGATGCGCGCCTATAGGTCCGCTTCGGCGCTTTCCGCAACTGTAACCGCTGCAACCAGTCCGCGCAGTGCGTTGCCGAGCAGGAATCCGTGGGCAAGATCCTCCGGGCGCAGGTCGCCTTCCACCGCGCGGCCGGTGGCGAGCAGCTCTGCGCGGAGCACCCCCGGGAGCAGCCCCCGCGAGAGCGGCGGCGTCACCAGCACGTCTCCCCGCTGTACGAACAGCGAGGTAAAGCTGCCTTCGGTCAGGAATCCTTCGGCGTCGGTGAACAGTACGTCCCAGGTGCCGGCGGCGCGGCGCGGGGCATCGTAGATCGACCGGCGGGTGGTCTTGTGGGCGAGACGAAAATCCTCGCGCGGCACCAGATGGGGCACGATCCGGACCTTTACCGGCTGGGATATCGGCGCGGGGAGCGGGGCGATGCCGATGGCAACCGCGCCGGACGGGCCGATCAGCAGCCGGACCTTGGCGGGCTCGCGCAGCCGGAAGGTGGCGGCCTGCAGCTCGTTGCGGACGATGTGGCGGTCGAACGGGAAGCCGAAGGTCGCGGCGCTGACGCGAATCCGCTCGAGATGGCGTTCGAGCAGCAGGATTCCATCTTCGGGATCGAAGCGCATCGTCTCGATCAGGTCGAAGCCTTGTTCGCCTGCGGTCACGAACGCCCCCTTGGCGAGACACTCGCTCCATTCGCTGTCGGCATTCGAATCGGCAACGACGCCCGATCCCAGCCCGAGCGTGGCTCGTCCCGCAGCGTCAATGGCGAGGGTGCGGATCGCGACGTTGAACTCGGCCTGGCCATCCGCGTCGATCCTCCCTACCGATCCCGTATAGACGCTGCGCGCATCGGGTTCGACTTCGGCAATCACCTGCATTGCGCGGATCTTCGGGGCGCCGGTGACCGATCCGCACGGGAACAACGCGGCAAGCGCGTCGACGGCTCCGAGCCCGTCGGCCAGGCGGGCGGTGACGGTGGAGGTCATCTGATGGACGGTGGGGTAGGTCTCCACCGCAAAGAGCTGCGGCACCGCCACGCTGCCCGGCTTCGCCACGCGTCCGAGATCGTTGCGCATCAGATCGACGATCATCAGGTTTTCGGCGCGCTGCTTCGGGTCCGCGCGAAGGGATAAGGCGAGCGCCTCGTCTTCGGCCGGATCGGGATCGCGGCGCACCGTGCCCTTCATCGGCCTCGCGGTGAGGGTCCGGTCTTCCAGGGTGAAGAAGAGCTCGGGGGAGAGGCTGAGCAGCCATGCATCCCCGGTCGCGACCAGCGCGCCGTGCCCGGCGGCGGCGCGGGCGCGGAGAAGTGCATAGAGTGCCGCCGGGTGGCCGGCGATCGGAACCTCGGCGCGGAAGGTGAGGTTGGCCTGATAGATGTCGCCGGCTTCTATATAGCCGAGCACGCGCGCGAGGGCGTTGCCATAGGCGGCCCGGCCAAGCAGCGGGCGCGGCGGGGCGGCCCAGGCACCGGCAGGATCGGGCAGCAGCGTGGGGACCTGCTCGGCGGCAAGGCGACGATGGCCCCGGAACAGGCCGAACCAGAGCAGCGGTCCGCCGGCATCGCGGGCCGGCGCGGCGGGCTCCAGCGCCGGGCCCGCCTCATAGGCGAGCATGCCCGCCGCATCGAGGCCTTGGGCTGCGGCACGGCGCAGGCGATCGAGCGCGGCGGGGATCGCGTCCAGGCGGTCGGCCTGTACGATCTCTACCGGGTCGACATAGAGCCGCGCGCCGCGTCCATCGGCACGCGCGTCGTCGAGCAGGACGAAGGGGGGACGTAGGACCATCGGCCGACTCGCATGCAGGTGTCGGCCGGATTGGGCAAGCCTTGGTTGCCGTAGGCGCGCGCGCGCGGTAGCGGGGAGCGATGGCGAACCCCGATGCTTCCACTGCCCAGCCGCCGCTTCGTGCGGCGATCGTGCCGGTCACGCGGCTCCAGCAGAACTGCACCTTGCTCTGGTGCACCAAGACGATGCGCGGCGCCTTCGTCGATCCCGGCGGAGACCTGGACCGCCTGCGCGCGGCGGCCGAGCAGCATGGTGTCACCATCGAGAAGCTGCTGATCACCCACGGGCATATCGACCATTGCGGATCGGCCGGCATCTTCGCGGAGGAACTCGGCGTCCCGATCGAGGGGCCGCACGAGGCGGACCGCTTCTGGATCGCCCGGCTAGCCGATGACGGCCGCGACTATGGCGTGACGGGCAGGCCGTTCGAACCGAGCCGGTGGCTGGAGCAGGGCGACCAGGTGACGGTGGGCGAGCTGGTGCTCGACGTATATCATTCCCCCGGCCACACGCCGGGGCATGTCGTCTTCCACCATCCCGAATCGCGGCTGGCGATCGTCGGGGATGTGCTGTTCCAGGGCTCGATCGGGCGGACCGACTTCCCGCTGGGCAACCATCAGGATTTGATCGACGCGATCACCACCCGGCTTTGGCCGCTGGGCGACGAGACGGTGTTCGTCCCCGGCCACGGCCAGCCGAGCAATTTCGGTCAGGAGCGGCGCACCAATCCGTTTGTCGCCGATTCGGTGCTGGCGCGCGCCTGAGTCTGAGGCAACACCCCATTTTGCCGTCACCCCGGTGTTGGCCGGGATGACGGTGGGCGGTAGCGGTCAATGAAGCGGGTTTGACCCCATATAGCCGAGCCACGCGGCATAGAGGCCGAGCCCCGCGACGATCAGGAAGGTGGTGAGCGCGCCGATTTCGCGACCGCGCCGCCATCCGTCCATGCCGAATCCATGCAGCACGCGGCCGAGCAGATAGACCGCAGCGACAACCCACAGATAGAATTGCGTGCCCTGCGCCAGTTCGATCAGGCCGATCAGGATCAGCACGAAGGGCGTGTATTCGACGAAATTCATCTGCGCGCGCATGCGCGCGATCAGCCGCGGGCTGCCGCCATCGCCGGTCAAGACCTTCTCGGCCCTTCGAATCTGGATGACGCGAATCGCCAGCCACAGGTTGATCAGCGCCGCAGCGCCCGCGCTGGTGAGTGTAACCGGCAGAAAAAACATGGGCGTCCCCCTAAAACCAAGGCGTGAACCCCTGCCACGCGCGGCTTCTGCTTGCAACGCGGACGAGAATCGCTATACGCGCGGGCTCGCTTCGTGACCTGTCCGCTGGTCCGGCGAGCGGCCGGCCTAGCCGTCGCTTGCCCGAACAACCCTGTGGGCGTATCGCGACTTATTGATTCATTAGCTTGTTGAAGGTGCCGAAATGGCCGTTCCTAAGAGAAAGACCTCGCCGTCGAAGCGTGGCATGCGTCGTTCGCACGATGCGCTGACTGTCGAATCGTTCCAGGAGTGCCCGAACTGCGGCGAACTCAAGCGTCCGCACAACCTGTGCAACGCTTGCGGCCACTATAACGGCCGCGAGATCGTTTCGGTCGAGGGCTGAGCGACGTTCCGCAACGGGGGGTTGCCGGTATGACTGTTCCCTCGCGGATCGCCGTCGATGCAATGGGCGGCGACGAGGGGGTCGCCGTCATGCTCGCCGGCGCCGCACGTGCCTGTCGTCGCTTCGAGGGGATGGAATTTCTCCTCGTCGGCGACGAGTCGCGCATCCGTGATGGCCTTCAGGCACATCCGCATCTGGCAGCCGCGTGCGAGATCGTGCACGCGGCCGAAGTCGTTGCGGCCGATGCCAAGCCGAGCCAGGCGATCCGCCGTGCCAAGACCACCTCGATGGGCATTGCCATCGATCTGGTGAAGCAGGGGCGTGCCGGCGCGGCCGTATCCTCCGGCAATACCGGCGCCTTGATGGCGATGGCCAAGCTGTCGCTCCGCACCATGGCGGGGATCGACCGGCCGGCACTCGCTGCCTTGCTGCCGTCGCTGGGTGCCACCGACACGGTGATGCTCGATCTCGGTGCCAATACCGAGGTGGACGAGCGCAACCTGGTGCAGTTCGCGGTCATGGGCGCAGCCTATGCGCGCACCGCGCTCGATCTCGCGCGTCCGCGCGTGGCGCTGCTCAATATCGGCACCGAAGAGATGAAGGGCACCGACAGCATCCGCGATGCTGCCGCCCAGCTGCGTGCGGCCAAGCACCTGCCGCTCGAATTCACCGGCTTCATCGAAGGCAATCGGCTGTCGCGCGGCGATGTCGACGTGATCGTCTGCGACGGTTTCTCGGGCAATATCGCGCTCAAGACCGCCGAGGGCACCGCGCGCTTCGTGGCGGACCTGCTGCGCCGTGCGTTCAGTTCTTCGCTGCGCTCCAAGCTCGGCTTCCTGATCTCGAAGCCGGCGACCGAGCTGCTGCGCCACCATCTCGACCCGAACAACCAATAATGGTGCCGTTTTCCTCGGGCTGAACGGCATCGTCGTGAAGAGCCATGGCGGCGCGAACGAAGTGGGCGTGGATACCGCGATCGGCTTCGCCGCCAAGATGGTGCGCGACGAACTGACCCGGCGCATTGCCGAGGATCTGGGGAACTTCGAGGCCAAGGCCGCGTAAGTACGAGGTAGAAGGGGTCGCATGACCGTACGTTCGGTGATTCTCGGCACGGGGTCCGCCCTGCCGGCGCAGCGTGTTTCCAACGCGGAGCTGGCGGAGCGCGTCGATACCAGCGACGAATGGATCGTCGAGCGGACCGGGATCCGCTTCCGCCACATCGCCGGGCCGGAGGAAACCACGGGTACGCTTGCCGCCGGTGCGGCGCGGGCAGCCCTCGAGTCCGCCGGTGTGGAGGCTGCCTCGATCGACCTGATCGTGCTCGCCACCGCGACCCCCGACCAGACCTTCCCGGCCACTGCGACGCGGGTGCAGAACGCGCTCGGCATCCTGGATTGCGTCGCTTTCGACGTGGCGGCGGTGTGCTCGGGCTTCCTCTATGCGGTGCAGGTCGCCGATTCGATGCTGCGGGCCGGCGTCCATCGCCGCGCGCTGGTGATCGGCGCCGAGACGTTCAGCCGCATCCTCGACTGGGAAGACCGCACCACCTGCGTGCTGTTCGGCGACGGTGCGGGTGCGATCGTGCTGGAGGCGCAGGATACCGAGGGTGACGCGCCGCAGGGCATCCTTGCCACCAAGCTTCATGCCGACGGCCGCTACAACGACCTGCTCTATGTCGATGGCGGACCCTCGACCACCGGCACGGTCGGCAAGCTGCGGATGAAGGGCCGCGAGGTCTTTCGTCACGCCGTGACCAACCTGGCCTCGGTGATGCAGGAATCGCTGGCCGCGGCCGGTCTCGAGCCCGGCGACGTCGACTGGGTGGTGCCGCACCAGGCCAATGCCCGCATCCTCGATGCAACGGCGCGCAAGCTCGATCTCGCGCCGGAAAAGGTGATCGTCACCGTCGATCGCCATGCCAACACGTCCGCCGCCTCGGTGCCGCTCGCCCTTGATGTCGCAGTGCGGGACGGACGCATCCAGCGCGGCGACCTGCTGGTGCTCGAGGCGATGGGCGGCGGCTTCACCTGGGGTGCCGCCGTCATACGCTTCTGACCCCCTCGAGATATAACCCAATTTGGATCAGATACGTGTTTTTCCAGTATATGTCTGAGGCGTTGCTAAGGCTTCAACATCAAACTTGATAGCGCGTAACAATCTGATACGGGTACCTTAGGTAAGGAAAGGAAGTGCCGAATGAGTGCTGCGGGAACGCTGACCAGAGCGGACTTGGCTGAATCGCTGCATCGCGAAGTGGGGCTTTCGCGTGCCGACGCCTCGCGCATCGTAGAGCAGATCCTGGGCCACATGTGCAACGCACTTGCGAAGGGCGAGAACGTCAAGATCTCGGGCTTCGGCAGCTTTGTGCTGCGCGACAAGGGCGAGCGGATCGGCCGTAACCCCAAGACCGGCGTCGAAGTGCCGATCGCCCCCCGCCGCGTGCTCACCTTCCGCGCCAGCCAGATGATGCGTGATCGCATCGTCTCTGCGCGCTGAGACCCGACATGCCGGCGACTGAGAAAGCCGCCGGCGCGTTGCGAACCATTGGTGAGCTCGCCGCTGAAATCGGCAGGCCCCAGCATATCTTGCGCTATTGGGAAACGCGTTTTCCCCAGCTGAAGCCGCTCACCCGTGCGGGCAACCGCCGGTATTATCGACCCGACGACGTGGCGCTGGTGCGCCGCATCCACCAGCTCCTCAGCGAAGAGGGCTATACCATCCGTGGCGTCCAGCGACTGCTCGCGGAAGAAAAGGCGGCACGCGGCAAGAACCGCACTGCCGAACTGCAGGCGATCCGCGACTCCCTGGCCGAGGCGCTGGACGCCGATCGCTGACCGTCAGCCATCGGGCCCCAGGCTGGGGTCCAGATCGCGCGGGCGCACGAACCGAACGAGTTCGGCGCTCGCGCGCGGCACCTGCCGCCATGCGTCCACGTCGAAGCGCAATTCCGCCAGCGATGCCGTGGGAAACTTTCGTTCGACTTCGTCGCGCAGCGGACCGTCTTCGGTCACCCGGTCGAGTACCAGCTCTTCCAGCCCCGGATTGTGCCCCGAGAGCAGCACCGTGCCGGCGGTGTCCGGCAGGTCCTCGATGGCGTCGAGCAGCGTGCCGAGCGAGGCGAGGTAGAGCTTCTGATCCCACACCGGCGCGATCGCCGTGCCATAGCCATGCGCCACCTGCGCCAGCGTCTCCTGTACCCGCACCGCCGGCGAGGCGATGGCGTGATCGAAGCGCAGCCCCTGGTCGCGCAGGTACCGGCCTATCGCCATCGCGGCGCGCTGGCCCTTGGGATTGAGCGGCCGATCGAAATCGCGGGCGACCGGATCGTCCCAACCGGACTTGGCGTGGCGGAGGACGAGAAGGGTCTTCATGCTTCCCCGATGTGAACGCTGGCAGCTTCGCCTGCCTCATGCCGCAAGCCGGCGCCCAAGGAAAGCCGAACCCGTTCGACCACCTGATCCAGCGTCGTGCGCGTGATCCGCGTACCCGGCGGAAAGGCGTCCAGCAGCCGCGACGGCGTGGCGGCGGATAGCAGGACGAAGGCACCGCGATCGTCGGCGCGGCGGATCAGCCGGCCGAACGCCTGGGCCAGCCGCGCCCGGACGATGCGGTCGTCATACGCAGAGCCGCCGCCGGCCAGCCGCCGGGCGGCGTGGAGCACGCTCGGCTTGGGCCAGGGCACACCCTCCATCACCACCAGCCGCAGCGAATCGCCGGGTACGTCCACGCCATCCCGAAGGGCATCGGTGCCGATGAGCGAGGCGCGAGGGTCGTCGCGGAAGATGTCGACCAGCGTGCCGGTGTCGATCGGGTCGACATGCTGGGCGAGCAGCGGCAGCCCGTCGCGCGCGAGCCGATCGGCGATGCGGGCATGGACCGCGCGCAGCCGCCGGATCGCGGTGAACAGCCCGAGCGTGCCGCCGCCCGCGGCCGCGATCAGCCGGGCATAGGCATTGGCAAGCGCGGGCAGGTCGCCGCGTTTGACGTCGGTGACGATCAGCACCTCGGCCTGGTTGGGATAGTCGAACGGGCTCTTCGCCGCGAAGCGCTGGGCGGGACGGAGCAGATGGATGCTGCCCGAGCGCGCCTCGGCCACGTCCCAGTCCCCCCCCGCGCGCAGCGTCGCCGAGGTGACGAGCACGCCGTGCGCAGGTTCCAGCACCGTCTTGGCCAGCGGCTTGGCGGGATCGAGCCAGTGGCGATGCAGGCCGATATCGAACTCGCGGCCCTCGACGCGGTCCACCGCCAGCCAGTCGACGAACTCGGGATCGGCCGGACCGCCGATCCGGGCGATCAGGGCGAGCCAGGCGCCCACCGTGTCGACCCGCCAGCCGAGCGAGGCGATCGCGCCCTCGATGCGGGCGCGGGCCGGGCCGTCCATCCAGTCGGGCGCTTCGGCGAGCACCGCCTCCAGCCGGCGGCCGAGCACCACCATCGGGCGGAGCAGCGCATCGAGCGCGGCGGTGGCGTTGCCCGCGGCCTCGACCAGCGCGGCGTCGGGTTCGGTGAGCTCGGTCTCCAGCCCATAGCCCGCGTCGGTGGAGCCGTTGGTATCGCGGGCATAGACGAGGCCCCGCACCGCTGCGAGCAGGGCCTCGATCGGGCCGAAGGGTTCGCCTTCGTTCAGTCGCTGGAGCCAGCCGTCGCTCGGCAGGGCGCGGGCTGCGTCGACGGCTTCGGAAATGGCGCGGCCGCCGGCATCGTCATAGCTGGCGACGTCGGAGAGGCGCGCGGCGAGACCCCGGCGACGCCCCCGCGAGCCGGATTCGGGGCCGGTCAGCCACCGGCGAAGTTCGATCGATTCCTGTCCCGTCAGCGCGACCGAGAACATCGCATCGGCGGCGTCGAACAGGTGATGGCCCTCGTCGAACACGTAGCGGGTGGGGCGCGTCTGGTTCTCGCGGCCTCGGGCTGCGTTGACCATCACCAGCGCATGGTTGGCGATGACGATATCGGCATCCGCGCTCGCCCGGGCGGCGCGCTCGATGAAGCATTTCCGATAGTGCGGGCAGCCCGCATAGATGCACTCGCCACGCCGATCGGTGAGCGCGGTCGAGCCGTTGCGGCGGAACAGGGTGGGCAGCCAGCCGGGCAGGTCACCGCCCACCATGTCGCCATCGGCGGTAAAGGCCGCCCAGCGGGCGACCAGCTGTGCGAGGATCGCGGCGCGTCCGGCGAAGCCGCCCTGCAGCGCATCCTCCAGGTTGAGCAGGCAGACGTAGTTCTCGCGGCCCTTGCGGGTGACGATGCGGGCGCGGCGCTGGACGGGATCGGGGAACAGTCGCTCGCCCTCGTTGCCGAGCTGGCGCTGCAGCGCCTTGGTGAAGGTGGAGACCCAGACCGGCCCGCCGGACTGCTCCGCCCAGAGCGAGGCGGGTGCGAGATAGCCGAGCGTCTTGCCGATGCCGGTGCCCGCCTCGGCCAGCACCATGTTGGGCGTGTCCGGCACGCTGCGCGGGGCGAAGGCCTGCGCGGCCGCCTCGGCATAGTCGCGCTGGCCCTGGCGACGTTCGGCGGTGGAGCCGGTCAGGCGGGCGAGGCGTTCTGCCACGTCGGCAGCATTCAACGTGATCGTGCGGGGCGCGGGGCGGGGGGCGCTCTCCTCCCATTCGGGGAGCTTGGAGAAGAGCCAGCGCTCGGCGCGCTCGGGCTTGGCGATGCGCTGGCCGAGCACCGCCGACCAGGGCCAGCGCAGGCGGCCGAGCGACTGCAGCCCGTGCCAGGCGCCTTCGCGCTCGGGCCAGTTGCCCTCGGGGATCGCGAGCAACGCGGTGGCGGCATCGCGCAGGAAGGCGGCGACGTGCGCATCGTCCGTGGGCGGCTCCAAGCCGCAGGCGCGGGCCAGGCCCTTGGGCGTCGGCACCATGAAGCGGGCGGGCCGGAGAAACGCGAACAGCTCAAGGAGGTCGAGCCCGCTCAGCTCGGGATGGCCGAGCCGCTGGCCGACGAGCGGCGCGTTTAGCAGCAGTACCGGCGTATCGGCGGCAATGCGGATCGCCTCCCCCCGGCTCAGCCCGCGTGTGCCCTCGGCCGTAGCGATCCACACGCCGGAATGGCTGGCATGCAGGGCAGGGTAGGGGAGCGGTGGCTGCATCGTACTGGAAGTGTTGTACACGATGCGTTCCGGTTTGACAGCGAGAATGCGGCGGAGTGATCCACCCCTCGAACCGAAGATTCTCGCTATTCGTCCGGCGTCTCGCGCTTTGCCTGATCGAGTGTGCGGACCTTCCGCTCGGCCTCGGCGGCGTCCCGCGCCTTTTCCGCCCTGGTGCGGCCGAAGCGGGCGCGATTGGCCTCGGCCTCCGCAGCGGCCGACGCTTTCGCTCTCGCTTTTCTTGCTTTGTTCAGGTTAATGATCTCGGCCATACCAGAGTCTTTCTAGCGCCCCTTCGTGCGGGCGAACCATCGTATATCGGAGTTTTTGCAGCATGGCGGGCAGCGTCAACAAGGTGATCCTCGTCGGCAATCTGGGGCGCGACCCCGAGAGCCGGGCGTTCCAGAACGGCGGCAAGGTGGTCGAGCTGCGCATCGCCACGTCGGAGAGCTGGAAGGATCGCAACAGCGGCGAGCGCAAGGAAAAGACCGAGTGGCACACGGTGAAGATCTTCTCCGAAGGTCTCGCCAATGTCGCCGAGCGCTATCTGCGCAAGGGCAGCAAGGTGTATCTCGAAGGCCAGTTGCAGACCCGCAAGTGGCAGGACCAGAGCGGCGCGGATCGCTACTCCACCGAGATCGTGCTGCAGGGCTTCAATGCGCAGATGGTGCTGCTCGACGGCCCCGGTGGCGGCCAGGGCGGTGGCATGGGCGGCGGCCGTAGCGGCGGCGGCGATGACTGGGGTGCGGACGAGTCGTTCGGCGGCGGTGGCGGCGGCTTCGGCGGCGGTGCGCCGGCGGGTCGCGGCGGCAACAATTTCAACGGCGGCGGCCAGCGCAGCGGCGGTGGTGCGTCGAGCGCCGGCGGCTTCGGCGGTGGCTTCCCGGACGATCTGGACGACGACGTGCCGTTCTGATCGGCCTTCAGCGGCCTGCGCCCTTGGCGGGCGCGGCGCAGGGCCGCCACACTTCCAGCGCCCGCTCCTCCCACCAGAAGGTCATCTGGGGCAGCCGCAGGGCGCAATAGGCGCCGCGGTGTGCGACTAGCCACCGCGCCGGTCCCGAGGGCGCGAACAGCGGCAGCACCGGCACCACGAACCAGGCGCGGGTCCGCTCCGCCTCGCTCAGGCGATCCCACACGACATCGGGCCAGGTCGCCGTCGCCGGATTGAGCCAGAGCAGCACCGGTGCCTTCGCCCCCAGCGCCGCGGCGACGCCCGGCCCGGTTCCCGAGAGATCGACCAGCAGCGCGCCGTCCGCCCGGTCGTGGGCGGCGCCCAGGAAGGCAGCGGTTTCGGCGTCCACCATCAGGCGGCTGCCGGTGATCGGGTGTGTCACCGGGATCCGCTGGGCGAACAGCGAGGCCGGCAGGCTGTAGGGCGACTGCGCCGCGGCGAGCAACAGCAGCGGCGCGGCGGCGATGCTCAGCGCATAGGCAGCCCCCTGTCGCCAGCGGACGGGGTCCTCGCTCGCCAGCCGGAACAGCGCGAGCAGCGGGAACACCATGCTGAAATCGAGCTGTGCCCATTGATTGTTGAACGTGCCCAGCGCCACGGCGAACGGAGCGACGATCAGCAGCGTGGTCAGCAGCAGGTCGCGCCTTGCCACCAGGACCGCATAGCCTGCGGCGATGAGCATCAGCGCGAGGCCTGGAAATTCGGGAATGCTGCCGTCCAGCGTCTCGGGTACGGTCAGGGCCAGATAGAGCAGTGCGAGCGCGATGCCCGCATGGCCCGCCCATGCCGACCAGCGTGTCCGCCACAGCGCCAGCGCGGCCAGCACCGCCAGTGTCGCGCCGCTCAGCAGCAGCGGCACCGCGGCCCAGTCCTCCAGCACCTTGATCGGCAGGTGGGTCGGCGTGTTGGGCAGCGCCAGGATGCGCTGGCTGGCCGAAATTCGTGCGAGCAGGGCGGGGATGCGGTTGAGCGGCAGGAACAGGTTGATCAGCAGCGGGGTAAGGGCCAAGGCCACGAGCAGGTCGCCGCTCCGCCTGCGATGATGCCGCAGCGATCCCCCCGCGAGAAGGATCAGCAGCACGCAGGCCAGCGCGAACAACGGCGGCTTGGCGAAGGCGGCGGCGCAGAGCCCGACCGCGATCACGACGCGTGCTGCGCCAGCCGCCGGCCGTCGCTCCGTGCGCCACAGGATCGCGACGCCCGCCAGCACCAGCATGGCGCCGACATTGGCGGTGGAGTTGTAGCTGGGCGTGACGATCCAGGGAAAATAGACCACCAGCGCGGCGGCCGCGCCGAACAGGGCGAAGCGAAGCCGGTCGCCCGGGGCGGTCGCCACGTGCGCGCCGAGCAGCGCTCCGGCTCCCGCCGTGATCGCGAAGCCGAGCAGCCGGTACCGCTGCACGTCGCCGCCGGCCAGCGCGTAGAGCGGGTGGAGCAGATAGCCGAAGGGCTGATAGAGCAGCGCGTAGGCCTCGGGATCGCGCGCCCAGACGAGGTAAAAGATCTCGTCGGTCAGATCGATGCCGCGACCCGCGCCATAGACGAGCAGCCCGCCCGCCACGGCCAGCGCCAGCAGCGTGCCGAAGAGCGGCAGCAGGGCGCGGACCGGCGTTGCACTCGCGCCTGCGCTGTCCGGATGCCGTGCGGTCATGTCCCCCCTCGTCCGCCCGTTCTCGCGATGCGGCGATGGAACTGCGCTAGACGAACCGCGCGCGTGCGTCAGCCGCTTTCGTGTGCGGGGAGCAAAGTCGTCGCCCCGCCGTTGCAGGCTGTAGACGAACGGTTCGGAGGGCAGGATGCGGAACGGGGAGGTTCGCCGCTGGGCGGCTGGGGCGATATTGCTGGTGCTCGCCGCCTGCGGGCGGGGCGAGCGAACGACCGACGATCCCGTCGGCCAGAATGTCGCCGCGGCGGCCGCGTCCGGGGTGCCGGCCAATGTCGCGGCCGCGGTCGATTGCGGCAACCGGCCCGACTTCGTGCCCGTCTATGAAGGCGCCACCATCCTCAGCTGCACCGCCGCGCCGGATGGGCTCGACGGGCGCCACGTCAGCGGCAACCTGGTCTATGAAAGCGACGCGTCCGTGAAGGACGTGCTCGGCTGGTCGCGTGCGCAGGCGAACGCGTCCGGCCTCAAATATCGGCGGGAGACGTCGTTCAGCTACGAGGCAGGCGAAGAGGCGGCACGCAGCCTGCGCGTGGTGGTGGACGAACATGCCGGCCGCACCCGCGCGACGATCAGTTGGGGAGACAAGGCCCGCTGACCGGCGCTCAGGCGGCGCGGCTCTCCAGCCCGCGCAGCCAGGCGCGCGCGGCCTTCTGCGCCTCGATGATCTCGCGCGCGGTCATGTCCTCGGCGATCTCGGCGCGGCAGGCCTGGGCTTCGCTGCTGCCCGTCATCGCGGCGATGTTGAACCATTTATGTGCTTCGACCAGGTCGATCGCGACGCCCTCGGCACCGCTGGAATAGACGACGCCCAGATCGAAACAGGCATCGGCACTGCCGCGTGCTGCATCGCGCAGGCGGCTTTCGATCAGAAATCGGGCACTCTTCTCACTGTTCGCCATCGCGGCATTCCCTGTTCAGCTCCCTCGCAGGAGCCAAATCTGGGGGCGAACGGACAATAAAAGGTTAAGCTGCTTAACCGTAGTTCTTCAGAGGACGGGAATATTGTCGATCAGGCGGGTGCCGCCGATCCGGGCCGCGGCGAGGAGCCGCATCGGCTTGCCGTCCACCGGATCACCGAGCGAATCGCCATCGACCAGTGCGACATAGTCGATCTCGAACCCGGCGGCGGCCAGCGACTCGCGCGCCTGGACAAGCGCCGCTTCCCGGTCGCCGCCCTCGCCGATCGTCTTGGCGGCGGCGCCCAGCGCGCGGGGCAGCGCTATCGCACGGGCGCGATCCTCGGGCATAAGATAGGCGTTGCGCGAGGAAAGGGCGAGGCCGTCATCCTCGCGCTGGGTGGGTACGCCCTGGATCTCGACGGGCATGTCGAGGTCGGCGACCATCCGGCGGATGACCTGAAGCTGCTGCCAGTCCTTCTCCCCGAAGAGTGCGACATCGGGGCGGACCTGGTTGAACAGCTTCGAGACCACCGTTGCGACGCCGTCGAAATGGCCGGGGCGATGGGCACCGTCGAGCGGTTCGCTGACGCCGGATACGCGCACGGTGGTAGCAAAGCCTTGCGGGTACATGATCTCGGGCGTCGGCATCCACAGCAGGTCCACCCCCGCATTGGCGAGCATCCGCGAATCGGCCTGTTCCCGCCGCGGATACTTGCCCAGGTCCTCATTTGGTCCGAACTGGATCGGATTGACGAAGATCGACACGATCACCCGGGTCCCGGCGCGCTTGGCGGCCTCCACCAGCGCCATATGCCCGTCATGCAGCGCGCCCATGGTGGGAACGAAGGCCAGCCGAGCGCCTTCGCTGCGAAAGGCGTCCAGCGCCTTGCGAAGGTCGTCGATCTGGCGAACGGTTTGCACGCTTGGGCACTTTCGATATGAACGGAAGCGGCGCCTTCTATGGGGGGGAGGCGCTACGATCAAGTGAAGGAATAGCCGCGTTGAATCAGCCCGCCAAACGCCTGCATGTGCTGGTTTTTGCCAACGAGAAAGGCGGCACGGGCAAGTCGACGACCGCGGTTCACGCCGCGATCGCGCTGGCATTCAAGGGCGCGCGTGTCGCCTGTTTCGATCTGGATCACCGCCAGCGAACGATGGGCCGCTATCTCGACAATCGCCTGGCAACGATGCGCCGTACCGGCCGCGACCTGCCGATGCCGGTCTACGAGACGCACGACGGCGAGAGCATGGACTTCTTCACCGAAACGCTCGATCGGCTGGGCGAGGGCGCCGACTTCCTGGTGATCGACACGCCCGGCCGCGACGACAAGTTCGCCCGCATCTCGGTCACCAACGCCGATACGCTGGTCACGCCGATGAACGACAGCTTCGTCGATTTCGACCTGATCGGCCAGGTCGATCCGGACAGCTTCCGGGTGACGCGGCCCAGCTTCTATTCGGAAATGATCTGGGAATCGCGCAAGCGCCGCGCCAAGGCGGACGGCGAGACGATCGACTGGGTGGTGCTGCGCAACCGCATGCAGCATATCGAGGCGCGCAACATGAAGCGCGTGTCCGAGGCGATCGACCAGCTGTCCAAGCGCGTCGGCTTCCGGGTGATTTCGGGACTTTCAGAACGCGTGATCTATCGCGAACTGTTCCCGCAGGGGCTGACGATGCTCGACTCGCGCGAGTTCGGCGAAATGGGGCTCAGCCATGTCGCGGCGCGGCAGGAGCTGCGCGAGATGATGGCGGGCCTGGCCCTCCCCGACGTCAACGCGCCGCTGTTCGCCTGATGGCGAAGGTTCTCCTGGTCGCCGCGCTGCTCTATGTCCTGTGGCGCTGGTTGCAGCCCAGGCCGAAGATCCCGCCTGCGCCGCCGCCTCGCCTGGGCGAAGGCGAGGCGCGCGCGATTCTGGGCGTGGACGGACAGGCGGGGCCGGACGAGATCCGCGCGGCGCATCGGCGGCTCGTTTCGGCGGTCCATCCCGATCGTGGCGGTTCGGCGGAGCTTACCCGGCGGATCAATCTGGCGCGTGACACGTTGCTGCGCGGTTGAGGACCGTCCTCCGCACGTAACATTTTGCCGGCAACTATGCTGCAGTGCAAAAATTATTAATCTTTCCGTGCACGGCGCGTCTTGAAACTTCCATTCGAGTCGCGGAAGAGGCACGCATCTTTACCTTCGGGAGGGCATGAATGACGCACCGTTTCGATCCGACGTCGCTGCGCGAGTACGACATCCGCGGGATCGTGGGGAAGACGCTGGGCCCGGACGACGCCCGTGCGATCGGCCGCGGCTTCGCGACGCTGCTGCGCCGCGCCGGCGGCCGCCGGGTGGCGGTGGGCCGCGATGGCCGCGTTTCCTCGCCGATGCTCGAGGCCGCGCTGATCGAGGGCCTGACCGCGTCGGGCTGCGACGTGGTGCGCACCGGCATGGGCCCCACGCCGATGCTATATTATGCCGAGGCAACGCTGGAGGTGGATGGCGGCATCCAGATTACCGGCAGCCATAATCCCGGCAACTACAATGGCTTCAAGATGGTGTTCCAGCACCGCTCGTTCTTCGGCCAGGACATCCAGACGCTGGGCAAGATGGCGGCGGAAGGCGACTGGGAAGACGGCGACGGCACCGAGACCGTGACCGATGCCGACATCGAGGACCTCTATGTCAGCCGTCTGATCGCGGGCTATGCCGGCGGCGCGTACAAGATCGGCTGGGACGCGGGCAACGGCGCCGCCGGCCCGGTGATCGAGAAGCTCGTCAAGCTGCTGCCGGGTGAGCACCATACGCTGTTCACCGATGTGGACGGTAATTTCCCCAATCATCATCCTGATCCTACCGAGGAAAAGAACCTCGCCGATCTGAAGAAGCTCGTCGCGGAGAAGAACCTCGATTTCGGTCTCGCTTTCGATGGCGACGGCGATCGGCTGGGCGCGATCGACGGCCAGGGCCGGGTGGTGTGGGGCGACCAGCTGCTCGCCATCCTCGCCGAGCCGGTGCTGCGCATCGATCCGGGTGCGACGATCATCGCCGACGTCAAGGCCAGCCAGGCGCTCTACGACCGGATCGCCGAGCTGGGCGGCAAGCCGGTGATGTGGAAGACCGGCCACAGCCTGATCAAGACCAAGATGAAGGAAACCGGCGCGCCGCTCGCGGGCGAGATGAGCGGCCACATCTTCTTCGCGCAGGACTATTACGGCTTCGACGATGCCCAGTACGCCGCGATCCGCCTGATCCAGGCGGTGCACGTGATCGGCAAGTCGCTCACCCAGCTCAAGGACGAGATGCCGGCGATGGTCAACACGCCGGAGATGCGCTTCCAGGTCGACGAGAGCCGCAAGTTCCCGGTCGTCGAGGAAGTGCTCGACCGTCTCGAGGCGGACGGCGCCCAGGTCGACCGCACCGACGGCGCGCGGGTCAACACCGACGACGGCTGGTGGCTGCTGCGTGCGTCGAACACCCAGGACGTGCTCGTCGCGCGCGCCGAGGCGAAGGACCAGGCGGGTCTCGATCGCCTGATGGCGCAGATCGACGACCAGTTGGCCAAGAGCGGCATCGTCCGCGGCGAGCAGGCGGCGCATTGAGGTGCCAGGGGCCGCCCGCTGCACTGGCGGGCGGCCCCTACTTCTTTTGTCATCCCGGCCTACTTCTGTCATCCCGACGAAAGCCGGGATCCAGACGCCACTCGTTTGTAGCGCCTGCTGCTATGGCGACCCCAATCGATTCCGGCTTTCGCCGGAATGACGATTTGTAGGTCGAGGCTGGGCTGGTTAGCCCGCCACGATCTCCGCCACGCCGAAAGCCCCGCGCTGATAATCGGCATAGGCCTGGTGGATTTCCTGCACCGTGTTCATCACGAAGGGGCCGTGCGCGACCACCGGCTCGGGAATCGGTGCGGCATGGCCGAACAGGACCAGCGCGGGTTCGTCGGCGGTGAGCGTCAGCGTGTCGCCGGCGGACAGGCTCGCCAGATGCCAGTTGCGCAGGCTGCGATCGCCGACCTTCACGCTCCCCCGAACCGTATAGAGAAACAGGTCACGGTCGCTCAGGCCGTCGAAGCGCAGCGTGGCGCCGGCCGCAAGCTCTGCCCAGCACAGGAACACGCCGGTCAGCGACTCGATCGGGCCCGTGCGCCCGCCCAAATCGCCCGAGACGAGGTGAACCGTCGCCCCCTCGTCCGCCGGAACGCCCGGAAACGCCTCCGCTTGCAGCCCGACATAGCGCGGCGCGGTCATCTTGAGCCGGCTCGGCAGGTTCACCCAGAGCTGGAGGATCTCCATCGGCCCGCCGTCGCGCTTGAACTCGGCGGGCGAAACCTCGGCATGGACGATGCCGCGCCCGGCGGTCATCCACTGGACGCCGCCGGCGCGGATGATGCTCTCATGCCCGGCCGAATCGGTGTGCGCGAGCGAGCCTTCGAGGATGAACGTCACCGTCTCGAAGCCGCGATGCGGATGCGGGCCGAACGGCAGGCCGCGATTGTTTTGCGGGTAGGTCTGCGGGCCGTGATGGTTGAGGAACAGGAACGCGCCGATCTGTTCCAGCCCCGGACCCGGCACCGGGCGGCGGGTGACGAGATCGCCGATATCGTCGCGGTACGCGGCGTGCGTCGAAAGCAGGGTGACGTCGGTCATCGGTCGGCCTTCAACAGGAAGACGGCGTGTTCGGCGAGCAGATTGGCCATGCCGGAGCCGGTCTGCTGATCGCCGGAAAGGAACCACGCACCCTCGATGGCGATGCCGCGCTCTTTCACCAGCGCGCGGAAATCGTCGATCGTGACGTGGTGGATGTTCGGCGTCGCATACCAGGCGATCGGCAGCAGCCTTGTTACCGGCATGCGGCCCCCGAACAGCAGCGACGCGCGCACCCGCCAATGCGCGAAATTGGGGAAGGAGACGAAGGCGTGGCGGCCGATCCGCAGCAGCTGCTCCAGCACCCAGTCGGGGCGCCGCGTGGTCTGCAGCGTCTGGCTGAGGATGGCATAGTCGAAGCTGTCGTCGGGATAGTCGGCAAGGTCGGTATCGGCGTCGCCCTGGATCACCGACAGGCCCTGGCCCACGGCCGCCGCGACGTTGACCGGATCGAGCTCCAGCCCACGCGCATCGCAGCCCTGCTGGTCGCGCAGCGCCGCCATCAGCGCGCCGTCGCCGCAGCCGACATCGAGGATGCGCGCGCCGCGATTCACATGGGCGGCGATGATCGCGAGGTCGGGACGAAGCGTCATTGCCGTTCTCCCGCGGCGAGGAAGCCGCCGATCACGCGGTCCAGCTCCGGGCTCTCCAGCAGGAAGGCGTCATGGCCGAAGGGCGAACTCAGCTCGACGAAGCTGGCCGGCGCGCCCGCGGCGTTGAGCGCATGCGCGATGCTGCGCGATTCGGCGGTGGGATACAGCCAGTCGGTATCGAAGCTCACCACGCAGAACCGCGCCTGCGAGCTTCGGAAGGCGTTGGCGAGCAGGCCGCCATGCTCCTCGGCCAGATCGAAATAATCCAGGGCTCGCGTAATGTAGAGGTAGGAGTTGGCGTCGAACCGGTCGACGAACGCCAGCCCCTGGTGGCGCAGATAGCTTTCCACCTGGAAATCGGCGTCGAAGCCGAAGGTCTTGGCTTCCCGGCCCTGGAGCTTGCGGCCGAACTTGGCGGTGAGGCCAGCTTCCGACAGGTAGGTGATGTGCGCCGCCATCCGCGCGACCGCGAGCCCGGCGGCGGGCGGATCCTGCGCCTCGTAATAGGCGCCGCCGCGCCATTTCGGGTCGGCCATGATCGCCTGGCGGCCGACTTCGTGGAAGGCGATGTTCTGCGCCGAATGGCGGGCGGCCGAGGCGATCACCACCGCGGCGCGCACCCGCTCAGGGAAGGTCGCCGCCCAGCTCAGCGCCTGCATGCCGCCCATCGACCCGCCGACCACCGCGAAGAGGCGGTCGATGCCGAGATGGTCGAGCAGCATCGCCTGCGCCCGCACCATGTCGCGGATGGTGATGACGGGGAAGTGCATGCCCCAGGGCTGGCCGGTCGCCGGGTTGATCGTCGCCGGGCCCGAGGAGCCGAGGCAGCTGCCGAGCACGTTCGAGCAGACGACGAACCAGCGGTTCGTATCGATCGGCTTGCCCGGCCCGACCATGCGTGCCCACCAGCCGGGCTTGCCGGTGACGGGATGTTCGGAGGCGAGATGCTGGTCGCCGGTGAGCGCATGGCAGACGAGGATGGCGTTGCTGGCGTCGCTGTTCAGCGTGCCATAGGTCTCGTAGGCGATGTCGACCGGCGAGAACAGCACGCCGCCGTCGAGGCGCAGCGGCCCCGGCAGCGTTACCGAGCGGCGAAGGCCGAAACGCGGATCATCGGACATTCAGAGGCGGTTAGGCGCTGGGGCCGTCGCGTTCAAGCTTCCCCGCCGCACGGCTTGCCAATCGCCCGCCATTCCGCCAATCCCCCGGCCCATGAACGCACCCGTCCCCAAGCCCTGGGTGATGGCCATCGCCCCCTATGTCCCGGGCCGCGCCACCACCGATTCGGGCAAGCCCGCCGCCAAGCTCTCGTCGAACGAGAACCCCTTCGGCACGCCCCAGGCCGCGCGCGACGCCTATGCCGCCGCCGCGACCGAACTGGAGCGCTATCCCGACGCCGGCGCCGTCGCGCTGCGCGAGGCGCTGGGCGCGCATTACGGGGTGGAGCCCGAGCGGATCGTCTACGGCACCGGCTCGGACGAGGTGCTGCACCTTGCCGCCGGCGCGTTCGCCGGGGTGGGCGACGAGATCATCTATGTCCGCTACGGCTTCGCGGTGTACGACATCGCCGCCCGGCGGGTCGGCGCGACGCCGGTGGTGGCGCCCGATCGCGACTATGCGACCGATGTCGACGCGATCCTCGCCTGCGTGACCGACAAGACCAGAATCGTCTTCCTCGCCAACCCGAACAATCCCACGGGCACGTACACGGCGCGCGAGGAGATCGCCCGCCTGCACGCGGCACTGCCCAAAAGCGTGCTGCTGGTGCTCGACCAGGCCTATACCGAATATCTCGATTCCGAGGATGATGACGGCGGGCTGGAACTCGCCCGCACCCAGCCCAACGTGCTGGTGACGCGCACCTTCTCCAAGATCTTCGGCCTCGCCTCGGAGCGGGTCGGCTGGGGCTATGCGCACCCCGACATCATCGCGGCGATGCACCGCATCCGCGCGCCGTTCGCGTTCAGCATCGGCGCCGGCCGCGCCGCGATCGCCGCACTGGGCGACAAGGACTTCGTCGCGCACAGCCGCGCGCACAATGCGCAGTGGCGCCAGTGGTTCGCCGACGAGATCGCCAGCATGGGCAACAAGGGCGTCCGCGCGGTGCCGTCCAAGGCGAACTTCCAGCTCGTCCTGTTCGAGGGCGAGGTGACCGGCGAACAGGCCTACAAGCACCTCATGGAGGACGGCTATATCGTCCGCTGGCTGCCGGGCCAGGGCCTGCCCCATGGCTTGCGCATCACCATCGGCACCGAGGAAGAGATCAAGGGCGTGGCAGCCTCGCTGCGCCGCTTGCTCGGCGCCTGATGCAGCCCTTCGCGCGCGTCACCATCCTCGGCCTCGGGCTGATCGGCTCGTCGATCGCCCGCGGCATCCGCCAGCACATGCCGAGCGTGCGGGTGACCGGCTATGACGCCGACCCCGCCGTGCGCGAGACGGCGGTGGCGATCGAGCTGTGCGACGACGTCGCGGACAGCGCGGGCACCTCGGTGATCGATGCCGACCTCGTCATCCTCTGCGTGCCGGTGGGGGCGATGGGCGCGGTGGCGGCGGAGTTCGCCGCCGACCTGCCCGCCGACGCGATCGTCAGCGATGTCGGCTCGTCCAAGCTCAGCGTGATCGAGGCGGTGCGCGAAGCCCTGCCGAACGCCACCTTCATTCCCGCCCATCCGGTGGCGGGCACCGAGAATAGCGGCCCCACCGCCGGCTTTGCCTCGCTGTTCCACCATCGCTGGTGCATCGTCACGCCCCCCGAGGGCAGCGATCCGCTGGCGGTCGAGCGGGTGAGCGAATTCTGGCGGCGGCTCGGCGCGAATGTCGAGCTGATGGAGCCGGGGCATCACGACCGCGTGCTGGCGGTGACCAGCCATCTGCCCCACCTGATCGCCTACACGATCGTCGGCACCGCCTCGGACCTGGAGGAAGTCACCCAGTCCGAGGTGATCAAATATTCTGCGGGCGGCTTCCGCGACTTCACCCGCATCGCCGCGTCCGACCCGACGATGTGGCGCGACGTGTTCCTGAGCAACCGCGAGGCGGTGCTCGACATGCTCCAGCGCTTCACCGAGGACCTGACCGCACTCCAGCGCGCGATCCGCTGGGGCAAGGGCGACGAGCTGTTCGAGCTGTTCACCCGTACGCGCGCGATCCGCCGCTCGATCATCGACCAGGGGCAGGACGATGCGCGGCCGGACTTCGGGCGGTCGCACGAATAGTCCCCCAGGCTGTCATTCCGGCGAAAGCCGGAATCCATTGGGGTCTCCGCAGCCATTCTTGCTGCGACGTAGTGGCGAATGGATCCCGGCTTTCGCCGGGATGACGGTCCCGGGGTGGGCCTCAGCCCCCGGTCACCGGCCGCTGCGCCCCGCGCGACACCAGCCGCTCACTCTGCCGCTGGCAGGCGGCCTGCACGACGGGATAGTCGACATCGGTGGCGCGACGAAGCGCGCCTTCCATGGCTTCCTGGCAGGCGACCTGCGACGTATAGCGGGCGGGTTCCAGGCGGACCTGGCGGCAGGCCTGCGCATCGTCGCTGCAGCCCATGATCGCCAGCACATAGAGCAGTTGGTCCATGACACATGACCTCCTGCCGCGATCAACGGACGGACCTCCGGGCTGTTCCCGTGGTTGCGTCGCGTGGCCTTGCGTCCCAGATTAGGGCGGATGCCTCCCGAAACCTCGTCCGCCACGCTCGACCGGCCCATGCTCGGCACGATGAAGCGCTTCCTGCCGTATCTGTGGCCGCGCCATGCGCCGGGGCTGCGGGTGCGGATCGTGCTCGCGCTGTTGCTCGTGCTCTGCTCGAAGCTGGTGCAGGTCTATGGCGCGCCGTTCGCGCTCCAGGGCGCGATCGACCGGATGGCCTCCGGTCCGCGCGACGCGGTGTGGCTGATCGTGGCGCTGGTCACCGGTTATGCCGCGGCGCGGTTGGGCACGGTGTTGTTCGACAACCTCCGCAACGCGGTATTCGAGCGGGTGGGGCAGGACGCGACCCGCCGGCTCGCCTCGGACGTGTTCCGGCATCTCCACCAGCTGTCCTTGCGCTTCCACCTCAACCGCCGCACCGGCGCGGTGACCAAGGTGGTCGAGCGCGGCACCAAGAGCATCGACACGATGCTCTATTTCCTGCTGTTCAACATCGCCCCGACCATCCTCGAGCTCTGCATGGTGCTCGGCATCTTCGGCACGCGCTTCGGCTGGTGGCTGGTCGCGGGCACGCTGGCGATGGTGGTGATCTACATCGCCTTCACCCGCTGGGTGACCGACTGGCGTTCCAAGCTGCGCGAGCAGATGAACGACCTCGACACCGGCGCCGTGGCCCACGCCGTCGATTCGCTGCTCAACTTCGAAACGGTGAAGTATTTCAACGCCGAAGCCCGTGAGAGTGCCCGCTACGACAAGGCGATGACGGCGTACATGAACGCCGCCGTGACCAGCGAGAATTCGCTCGCGTGGGTCAATATCGGCCAGGCGGTGATCACCAACCTGATGCTCGCCGCCGGCATGGCGCTGGTGGTGTTCGGCTGGTCGACGGGCCGCTTCACGCCAGGTGACGTAGTGCTGGTGTCGACGCTGCTCAGCCAGCTGTTCCGCCCGCTCGACATGCTCGGCTGGGTCTATCGCACGATCCGCCAGGGCGTGATCGACATGGGCGCGATGTTCGACCTGCTCGATACCGGCGCCGAGGTGAAGGACGCCGCGGACGCGCAGCCGCTCGCGGTGCAGCAGGGGCATGTGCGCTTCGAGGGCGTGCAGTTCGGCTATGATGCCGATCGCCAGATCCTCAAGGGCATTGACCTCGACATTCCGGCGGGCGCCACCGTCGCGGTGGTCGGGCCGTCGGGGGCGGGCAAGTCGACGCTCGCGCGGCTGATGTACCGCTTCTACGACGTCACCGGCGGCCGCATCACCATCGACGGGCAGGACATTCGAGCGGTCACCCAAACCAGCCTGCGCGCCGCGATCGGCATCGTGCCGCAGGACACGGTGCTGTTCAACGAGACGATCGGCTACAACATCGCCTATGGCCGCGAAGGTGCCACGCCCGAGGAGATCGCCGAGGCGGTGCGCGGCGCCTCGATCGCGAACTTCATCCAGGCGCTGCCGCAAGGGCTCGACACGCGGGTGGGCGAGCGCGGCCTCAAGCTTTCGGGCGGCGAGAAGCAGCGCGTGGCGATCGCCCGCACGCTGGTGAAAAACCCACCCATTCTGATTCTCGATGAGGCGACCAGCGCGCTCGACAGCCGCACCGAGGCGGACATCCAGGCGACGCTCGAGTCGATCGAGCGGGGTCGCACCACGATCGTCATCGCCCACCGCCTGTCGACGGTGGTCCATGCCGACCGCATCATCGTGCTGGAAGCAGGCCGTGTGGTCGAGCAGGGCACCCATGCCGAGCTGCTGCGTGAAGGCGGGATCTACGCCGAAATGTGGGCACGCCAGGCGCAGGAGCGCGAGGAAGGCGAGACGCCCGTCGCAGAGTGAAGCCTTTCCCCGCGCGACCGGTTATACCGTTCGTGCAACAGGGGAGGGGCAGATGCTGATACCGTTCGGACTGGCAGGCGTGGGCGTTCTCGGGCTGGCCGGATGGTCGGCCTGGGCGGGGCGCAAGGCCGAGGAGATGGTGCCCGCCGACGGGCGTTTCGTCAATGTCGCGGGTGCGCGGCTGCATGTCGTCGAGCTGGGGCCGCAGGACGCGGCGGGGCCAGCGATCGTGATGATTCACGGGCTGATGGGGCAGTTGCGCAACTTCAGCCATTCGCTGACCCGGCATCTTGCGCAGGACCGCCGGGTGATCCTGGTCGACCGGCCGGGCTGGGGGCATTCGCACCTCACCGGCGCGCGGCCCGATCTTGCCGGTCAGGCGCGGATGATCGCCGAACTGATCGAGAGCTTGCGGCTGGAAAAGCCGCTGGTTGTCGGCCACTCGATGGGTGGCGCGGTAGCGCTGGCGCTGGGCGTGGGGCACCCGGAGGTGCCCGGTGCCCTCGCGTTGATCGCGCCGCTGACGCAGGTGGTGGAAAATCCCCCGGCGGTGTTCCGCGGGCTGATGGCGCCGCCAGCGGTGCGCGAGACGCTCGCCTGGACGATCGCGGTGCCGATGGCGGTCGCGTTCGGCCCCCGCAACGCCGCTTCGGTGTTCGCGCCCGATCCGGTGCCGGCGGACTTCGCCACCGCCGGGGGCGGCGCGTTGGCGGCGCGGTCGCGCGCCTACCAGATGGGCAGCTTCGAGGTGCGGATGGCGCGCGATGCGATGCGGGCGCTGGTGCCGCACTATGGCGCGCTGCGGCTTCCGGTCGCGATCCTCTACGGGCGGGGCGACACGGTGCTCGACCCGGCGCTGCACGGCGAGCGGACGGCCGCGGAGATTCCCGGCGCCACGCTTACGCTGATCGAGGGCGGGCACATGCTGCCGGTGACACATGCAGCCGAAACCGAAGCCTGGCTGCGCGAGGTGTTCGCCCGGATCGGCTGAGCTTACTTCGCCTCGGCGATCAGCTTGGCGGCGGCGTCGCCCGCCCAGTCGAAGTCGCCGGAGACGCGCCACACTTCCTTGCCGGTCGATTCATAGAGGATCGTCGTCGGCAGGTTGGTGCCCATCTGCACGCTGAACGCGGTGTCGGTATCGAGATACGGCTTCAGATGCTTGTAGCCGTTCTTCTGGAAGAACGGGCCGACAACTTCCATGCCCTTCAGGTCCTGGCTGAGCGGCAGCACGACGAGCGTGTCGCCCACCTTGCCGGCCAGCGTATCCAGCGTCGGCATTTCCTTGATGCACGGCACGCACCAGGTCGCCCACAGGTTGAGCAGCACCGGCTTGCCCTGGAAGGCGGCCAGCGCCAGCTTCTTGCCCGCGGCATCGGTGAAGGCAATCGTCGGCGCCGCCTCGCCCTTGTGGCTGCGGTCGACCGTGCCGCCGGGCGTGGGCGCAGCGGCGTTTGACGCCGGGGTAGTTTCGTTCGCTTGCTGAGACGGCTGCGTTTGCGTATCGCACCCCGCGATTGCGAGGGCGCCCAGAAGGAGAAGACCGATCACCGAGCGCAAGGACAGCTCCAATTCCATGTGGGGAGGGCGCTTCGCCGAAGGCCCGTCCGCGGTGATGCGCGAGATAAACGCCTCCATCCCCTTCGACAAGCGGATGTGGCAGCAGGATCTGCGCGGCTCCAAGGCGCACGTCGCGATGCTGGGCCGGCAGGGGATCGTGGGCAGCGAGGACGCAGCGACGATTAGCGCCGGGCTCGACCAGGTCGCCGAGGACTTCGCCGCCAACGGCGTGCCCGAGGATCTGGCGCTCGAAGACATCCACATGCTCTCCGAAAGCCGGCTGGCGGAAAAGATCGGCCCCGTCGCGGGCCGCCTCCACACCGCGCGCTCGCGCAACGACCAGGTCGCGACCGACTTCCGCCTCTGGGTGCGCGATGCGATCGACCAGGCCGATGCGGCGCTGGGTGCGCTGCAGGACGCGCTGCTGGCGCGGGCCGAGCAGCATGCCGACAGCGTGATGCCGGGCTTCACCCATCTCCAGGTCGCGCAGCCGGTGACGCTGGGCCACCATCTGATGGCCTATTTCGAGATGTTCGCGCGCGACCGGTCGCGGCTGAAGGATGCGCGGGCGCGGATGAACCTGTGCCCGCTGGGCTCGGCGGCGCTGGCCGGCACCGGCTTCAACCTCGATCGCGAGGCGACCGCCAAGGCGCTGGGCTTCGACGGGCCGACGCGCAACTCGCTCGATTCGGTCTCGGACCGCGACTTCGCGCTCGATTATCTGACGGCGGCGGCGCAGTGCAGCCTCCACCTCAGCCGGCTGGCCGAGGAATTCGTGATCTGGGCAAGCCAGCCCTTCGGCTTCGTGGCACTTTCCGACCAATGGTCGACCGGCAGTTCGATCATGCCGCAGAAGCGCAACCCCGACGCGGCCGAGTTGGTCCGCGGGCATTCGGGGCGGATCAGCGGCGCGCTTTTCAGCCTGATGATGACGATGAAGGGCCTGCCGCTCGCCTATTCGAAGGACATGCAGGACGACAAGCCGCCGGTGTTCGAGGCGCATGACCTGCTCGGCCTCAGCATCGCGGCGATGACCGGCATGGTCGAGAGCGCCACCTTCCGGCTGGAGCGGATGCGGGCGGCGGCGGAGGCCGGCTTCTCCACCGCGACCGACCTGGCCGACTGGCTGGTGCGCGAGGGCGGCATCCCGTTCCGCGAGGCGCATCACATCACCGGCCGCGCGGTTGCCAAGGCGGAAGCCGAGGGGATCCGCCTCGATCAGCTCTCGATTCAAGCGCTCAAGGAAATCGATGCACGGATCGACGAACGCGTGTACGGCGTTCTCAGTGTCGACGCATCGGTCAACAGTCGGGTCAGCTTCGGCGGCACGGCACCGTCGCGCGTTCGTGCGGCGATAGCAGCGGCCCGCAAGGGTCGCGAGGAGGAATCATGAGGAAGCGACTGCTGCTCACCGTACCGGCCCTCGGCCTGGTCCTGAGCGGCTGCGGCGTGCGCGAGCCCCTGGCCCCGCCGCCGGGGGCCTCGCTGCCGGTGGCGCCGTACGGTGCCGCGGTGACGCCCACGCCTCCCGACCTTCTCAAAGCGCGCGCCCAGACGCGCCCCTCGCGCAGCGACGACCTGATCCAGGCGTCCGAAGCGCGGCGGAGCGATGAGTTCGACCTGCCACCCAACTGATTTTGGCGGCCCTCAGCGCCGCACCCAGAGGCTCATGACCGATTTTTCGATGATCGACGGCGAACTGCACGTCGAATCGCTGCCCCTCGCGCGCATCGCCGCCGAGGTGGGTACGCCCGTCTATGTCTATTCCACCGAACGCTTCCAGGCCAATGCCCGCGCCTTTCGCGACGCGCTGAAGCCGCTGGGGCGCATCCACCTCGCCTTCGCGATCAAGGCCAATCCCAACCTCGCGGTGCTCAAGCTGCTGGCGAACGAGGGCTTCGGCGCCGATGTCGTCTCGGGCGGCGAAATGGCGCGCGCGCTGGCGGCGGGCGTGGCGCCCAAGGACATCGTCTTCTCGGGCGTCGGCAAGACGCGGCGCGAGCTGGTCAAGGGGCTGGAGGCCGGGATCGGCCAGTTCAACCTCGAGCTGGTCGAGGAGGGCGAAGTGCTGGCGGCGCTGGCGGCCGAGCGCGGCCTTACCGCGCGCGCGGCGCTGCGGGTGAACCCGGATGTCGATGCCGGCACGCACGAGAAGATCTCGACCGGCAAGGCGGAGAACAAGTTCGGCCTGCCGATCGGCGAGGCACCGGCGATCTTCGAGCGGCTGGGCAAGCTGCCCGGCCTCGATCTGCACGGCATCGCGGTGCATATCGGCAGCCAGCTGCTCGGCTTGGCACCCCTGGAATCCGCATTCGAGCGCGTCGGCCGGCTGCTCGCCGAACTGCGCGCGGGCGGCCACACCATCACCCATGTCGATCTCGGCGGAGGCCTTGGCGTCGCCTATCGCCCGGGTGAGGTGCCGCCGACGCCGGAAGCCTATGCAGAGATGGTCGCGCGGGTGACGAAGGACTGGGACGTCGAGCTGATGTTCGAACCCGGCCGCACCATCGCGGGCAGCGCGGGCGTGCTGGTCACCGAAGTGCTGTGGGTGAAGCCGGGGCAGATCCACCCCTGGGTGGTGGTCGACGCGGCGATGAACGACCTCGCGCGGGTGGCGCTGTACGACGCCTATCATGGCTTCGCGGCGGTGAAGCCCAATGGCGAGCGCTTCGTCGCCAATGTCGCGGGGCCGGTGTGCGAAAGCACCGACGTGTTCGTGAAGGCGCGCGAGATCGATGCGGTGAAGGCCGGCGACCTCGCCGTGCTGGAGACGGCGGGCGCGTACGGCGCGACCATGGCCAGCACCTATAACAGCCGCCCGCTGGTACCCGAGGTGCTGGTCTCGGGCGATCGCTATGCCATCGTCGCCGGCCGCATCTCCGCCGAGGAGATCATGGCCGCCGAGCAGGTGCCGGACTGGCTCAAGTGACGCTCGCCGCGCTGCCCCTGTTCGTGAAGCTGGCGGGGCGGCCGGTGATCCTGGTCGGCGAAGGGGAGCCGGCGGACGCCAAGCGCCGCCTGCTCGACCGCGCCGGGGCGCAGGTGGTGGGCGAGGGCGATAGTGCCGCGCTCGCCATCGTCGCGCTCGACGAACCCGAGGACGTGGTCGCGCGGCTCAAGGCGCGCGGGGTGCTGGTCAATTGCGTCGACCGACCTGAGCTGTGCGACTTCACCCTGCCGGCGATCGTCGACCGCGATCCGGTGCTGATCGCCATCGGTACCGGCGGGGTTTCCGCCGGGCTGGCGGCGGCGCTGCGGCAACGGCTGGAGGCATTGTTGCCGCAGAGCCTCGGCGCGCTCGCCAGGGGGCTGGGCCGCAGCCGGGGCGCGATGAAGGCGCGCTGGCCCGATGCCGGTGCCCGTCGCCGCGCGCTGGCGGATGCGCTGGGCGAGGGCGGCATGCTCGACCTGCTGGCGGAGGATGGCGATGTCGATCGCTGGCTGGCGGAAGGCGCGGCCCCGCAGGCGCAGCTCGTTACGCTCCGCCTCACCTCGCCCGATCCCGAGGACCTCACGCTGCGCAACGCGCGACTGCTTGCGCAGGCCGACCGGCTTTTCCATCTGGGCGACGTGCCCGACGCCATCCTCAACCGCGCGCGTGCCGATGCCGCGCGCATCCTCGCCCGTCCCCCCGCCGATCCCGGCGAGGGCCTGTCGCTCTGGCTGGAGATGGCGGATTGAGCGGCTTCGCCTATGTCGTGAAGGACGGGAAGGTCGAGCAGCCGACGATGCGCGCGGCGCTCGATGCGCGGGGCGGGCTCACCTGGATCCACCTCACCACCAATGACGAGCGCGCCCAGCTCTGGCTGAACGGCGAGGCCAAGCTGTCGCCCTATGTCATCGATTCGCTGACCGCGACCGAGACGCGCCCGCGCTGCGACGCGGTGGGCGATGGCGCGGTGATCAACCTGCGCGGGCTTTCGTCGGAGGCGACCACCGCCTCCGATCCGCTCGCCTCGATCCGCATCTACGCGATGGGCGGCTGCGTCTTCTCGGTTACGCGCAAGCATCTCAACGCGCTGCAGGCGGTGCGCGAGGAGGTGGAATCGCACAAGATTCTCGATCCCGGCGACCTGATCGCGGCCTTCGCGCAGGCGATCACCGAGGAACTGGATCCGGTCGTCGCCGAACTCGGCGATTCGCTCGACGATTGCGAGGAGCAGCTCTCCGCCCACCGGGCGTTCGAGCTGCGGCGCATGGTCAACAAGGTGCGGGTGCAGGCGATCGGCTATCGCCGCTTCCTCAATCCCCAGCGCGCCGCGATCGAGAAGCTGGCGGGCCTGCCGGGCGACTGGCTGCGCGAGGACGACCGGCTGCATCTCTCCGCCGCCGCCGATCGCGCCGCGCGCATGGCGGAAGAAGTGGAAAGCATCCGCGAACGCGCCGCGCTGACCCATGAGACGCTCACCGATCTGCGCGGCGAGCTGCTCGACCAGCGCTCGCTGGTGATCGCGATCGTCGCGATGGTGTTCCTGCCGCTGACCTTCCTCACCGGGTTGCTCGGCATGAACGTCGACGGCATTCCCTTTGCGCACGAACCCTGGGCGTTCTGGGGCGTGGTGGGGGTTTGCTTGACGATGTCGCTCGGGATCGCGGGCTATTTCGTCCACCGGCACTGGTTCGAGTAGGCGCCCAAGCCCGTCATTCCGGCGAAAGCCGGAATCCATTGGGGTCACCGTCTCGGCTCTAGCCAGAACGTAGTGGCGAATGGATCCCGGCTTTCGCCGGGATGACGGCTGGTGGGGGGGGACCCTCAGCGCTTCAGAAAATCGAAGATCTGGCCGACCATCACGTCGAGCGCGCCCTGGCAGTGCGTCTCGACGTCCGGCGTCTCGACCGTGTTGACCGCGATCCCCATCGGCGTCGGCCAGCCGCGCAGCGCATGGGTGATGGTGCGCAGCGCCTGCAGCGTCGCCACCGAGGCCTGCCAGCCCGCCGCGGTGGCGACCAGGCCCACCGGCATCCCGTCGAAATAGACACGGTCGTCGCGGCTGAGCAGCTCGACATAGTCGAGCGCGGTCTTCACCAGCCCGGACAGCGTGCCGTGATAGCCGGGCGAGCCGATGATCACCGCATCGGCGCTGCGCAGCGTCTCGACGAAGCGCATCACCTTGGCGTCGGTGTCGCCATGCTCGGGCTCGAAATGCGGGAAGACGATGTCCGGCCCGGTGAGCAGGGTGGTGCGCGCGCCGCGCGCCTCGGCGCGGGCGAGGGCGGCGGCGAGCAGGCGGCTGGTGCTGGACTGGGCGCGCAACGTTCCACCCAGCGCGACGATGTGAGGCGTGTGCATGGTTCCTCGCTAGAGCAAGCCGGCGCCGGGCGCCAGCACGGGCGCCGTCATTCGGGCTTGCCGCCGGGCTTCCATTCCGGCTTGGCGTCGCTGTTGGCCAGTGCGTGCAGCGGCTCGACCAGCGACTGGATGGCGCGGGTCATGAAGGCGATATCGATATTGGCGACCGTATCGTCCTTGCTGTGATAGGTCGGCACCACCGCCCAGCCCGAGATGGTGTGGGCGACGACACCCTTCCGCGCGAGCGAGTAGTTGTCCGATCGCTGGAAGAAGTTCTGCTCCGGATAGGGATCGGCGGTAACCAGCGCGCCGTGCGCCTTCAGCGTCTCGCCCAGGGTCGAGCGCTCATAGCCGGTCATCATCATCGTGCCGGCGGGAAGCTTGGGATCCTGCGCGCCGATCATCTCGACTTCCACATTGGCGACGATCTGGTCGAGCGGCACCGGCGGGTGTGCGCCGAACCAGGTCGAGCCGAAGCCGCCGATTTCTTCCGCGCCATAGGCTACGAAGAGGATGCCGCGCTTGCTCTTGCCCCTGGCGGCCAGCGTCCGGGCAAGCTCGAGGACCGCGGTGGTACCCGAGGCGTCGTCATTGGCGCCGTGCATCACCGTGCCGTCGGCCAGCACGCCGAGATGGTCGAGGTGCGCGCTGAGCAGCAGCACGCCGGCCTTGGGATCGGTGCCGGGAAGCCAGCCCACCGCGTTGGTGGTCACGCTGGTCGATTCGGTGATCGGCACGGTCAGCGCCGCCTTGGTTCCGCCCTGCTTCGCCAGTGCATCGAACGCCCCGGCGGGCAGCACGACGAGCGACGGGCGGGCGCCCGGATCCTCACCGCGCAGATAGCTGGGGAGGCGCGGGCTGCCGCCCAGGCGCTCCGTCATCGCCCGGGTCTCGGCGCTCTCGCGGACGAGTACGACGCGCGCGCTCTTCATCTGGGCAGCGGTGCGATAGACCTGCATCGCCGATTGGTCGCCGGTGACGAGCAGCACGTCCGCCGGAGCGGTGCGCGACAGCGCCTTGGCCGGCGCGATCATCAGCGTCCCCTCGACGCTCTTGCCGTCGCCGAACAGCAGGGTCGCACCGGCCACCGGCTTGCCGTCGACGGCGAGGGTGATCGGCGCCTTCAGCGCGAGACGCACGATCTCGGCCTTCTGGAGATAGCCGTCCATGCCAGGCGCGGTCTGCAGGCCGAAGCCGCGAAACTGCGCTGCGACATAGGCGGCGGCGATCGCCTCGTCCGGCGTCGCGCTGCCGCGACCGCGCAGTTCCTCGCCGGCGAGGAAGGTCTCGTGCGCACGCACCCAGTCGGCGCTGACCTGCGCCTGAGCCTGCGTCGAGACCGCCAGCACGCTCGCCGCGGCCAGCGCCGCCAGCACGATTCCCCGCTTCATCCGCAATCCCCCGTTGGTTCGATCGCGGTGATGCGCCAGGCGGGCGCGGCGCGCAACCGGCGCCGCGCCCGGCGGATCAGAAGAACAGCTTGCGGATGCTCAGCCGCACCGCGCGGCCGGTGGGATCGAGCAGGTCCGGCTGATAGTTGACCGGCACCAGCCCGGTCTGGTCGGTCA
Source organism: Sphingomonas elodea ATCC 31461 (assembly GCF_000226955.1). Classification (GTDB taxonomy): domain Bacteria; phylum Pseudomonadota; class Alphaproteobacteria; order Sphingomonadales; family Sphingomonadaceae; genus Sphingomonas; species Sphingomonas elodea. The sequence goes on along the minus strand of NZ_AGFU01000071.1, from coordinate 454 downwards.
CCCGTTGGCGGGTGTTGAGCAGGTTGGTCACGCCCAGGCTCACCCGCGTGCCACGCAGCCAGGGGTGCGCGCGCACCAGCTTGAACTGGCGGCCGAGGTCCGCGAACAGCCGCAGGTTGAACGTGCCGAGCTCGCCGAAGTCGAGCCGGTTGGTCTGGTTCAGCCCGGTATAGACGCTGGTGCTGCTCTGCCATTTGAAGCCCAGCCGCGCGCCGAAACCGTCCTTGGTGAAGCCGGCCTGCGCGTCGATCTGGTGCGCCGGCTGGCCGCCATTGTTGCCGGCGGCATCGCCGTTCAGCAGGTCGAGAATCGGCACGCCGTCGCGGATCTTGATCTGATTCTTGAAGAACCAGGTGTGGTAGAGGCTGAACTGCAGGCGGCCGGCGAGCGCGCCGTTCGGCCCGCCAAAGCCGCCGCGACCACCGCGGAACCCGCCGCCGCCCTGGCCGCCGCC
>NZ_AGFU01000072.1 GCF_000226955.1 Sphingomonas elodea ATCC 31461 | reverse complement strand
CTACGGCTCCGGCTACGGCGACGGCTACGGCGACGGCTACGGCGACGGCTCCGGCTCCGGCGACGGCGACGGCTACGGCTACGGCGACGGGGCAAGCTACTCGTGACCGCCTGTTCCAAGTTCGTCGCCATAGGATCGGAGGGGCGCACCGCCCCTCCGATCAACCCGCTCGCCCAGCGCCAGCCGGTTCGCCTGCAACGCACCCGCCGCCGCGACGCACGGACGCCTGCCGGCGCCGTCTATGTCGGCCGCCCGACGGTCTGGGGAAACCCGTTCAGCGATCGCCCGAAGATCGGCCACGCGCGCAGCGTGATCCTCTATCGCAGCTGGCTGGATGGCGATCTCAGCCCCCGCGTGCTGCGCGCCGCGGCGTTCGACGAGCCGGAGATCAACGGCCTGTATCGCTGGCGCCGCCGGTTGATTGCCTGCCTCCACCAGCTGCGCGGGCGCGACCTGCAGTGCTGGTGTCCGCTCACTTCATCCTGGTGCCACGCCGATGCGCTGCTGCGCTCGGCCAATCCGGAGCTTTGCCGATGACCACCCCAGACCGCCCGCCTGAGGATGCGATTGCCTCAGCAGCCCCGACGCTTGTTCCCCTCTCGTCCGTTCGGCCAGGCGAGAACCCGCGCCGCTACTTCGATCAGGCCAAGCACGACGAGCTCGTCGCATCGCTGCGGCTGCGCGGCATGCTACAGCCGATCCTGCTGCGGCCCGCGCCCGACGCGAAGGACAGCTATTCGATCGTCGCAGGCGGCCGCCGCTATCGCGCTGCGCTTGAGGCGTTCGGGCCAGACGGCACCGTGCCGGCGATCATCCGCGACATGAGCGACCAGGAGGCGCTTGAGGCCGCGATCGACGAGAACGACGTCCGCGAAGACGCCAGCGAAACCGAGCAGGCCGACGCCGCGGTGCGCGTGCTGGCCGCGTGCGCCGATGATCGTGCCGAGGCGGCCCGCCGCCTGGGATGGTCGGCGAGCAAGCTCGATCGGCGTCTGGCGCTGGCGGGCCTTTCCTCGGCGGTGAAGACGGCGCTGGACGAGCGCCGGATCAAGGTCGGCCATGCCGAGCTGCTCGCCGCCGTGCCGGACGACAAGCAGGACAAGGCGCTCGAGACGATCCTGAGCAGCGGCATCGACGTCGCCAAGACGCGCGAGCTGCTGATGCGGGTCACGCAGAGCCTCGCGGCGGTCACCTTCGACAAGACCGAATGCGCCGGGTGCGGGTACAATTCCGCTCGCCAGCGCGCGCTGTTCGACACGCACGTCGAAGACGGCCACTGCACCAATGCCGCCTGCTTCACGCTCAAGGTGGAGGCTGCAGCGAAGCTCGCTGGCGACGAGGGCAAGGCGGCCGAGGTTGATGCGGAGAAGCGCAAAGACCCGGCGCCCTCGGCCGCTCCCGCAGCGAAGCCGGCCGCCTCGGAGAAGGGCAAGGTCACGGCAACCAGCCTGGCGGCAAGGCTGTCGAGCACCCGGGAGCGCAAGTGGCGCGAGGCCGTCGCAGCGGCGATCGCCGAAAGCGCCGACCACCTGCGCGTCGCCGATATCGCGGGTAGCTTCATCAAGAGCGGTTCGCCGGCCCGGTTTGCGCAGGTCACGGACTTGGCATCCGAGTTCGAGGTCGATCTGCGCCAGCACTGGCGCGTCGATCGCGAATTCCTCGAGCTGCTGAACAGGGACGAGCTCAGGTTCGTCGCAAAAGAGTGCGGGCTGGTGTCGCACATGGGCGAGAAGCAGTTCTCCCAGCTCCTCACCCAGCCGCTGAAGACGCTGATCGGCTCCATGCTGAACGCCACCGGCTTCGATTGGGCCGGGCGCATCCCCAGCTGCATGTCGCTGGCCGGCAACTATGGCCCGCCGCACGCCGCTGAAGCGCGCCCCGCCTCCCCGATCACCAAGGATTGAATCGATGCTGATCACCAGCCTGTTGCCGATGCTCGCCCGCTACTCCCTCGGCCTGGATCTTGCCGCCGGGCCGGACGGTACGGTCACCCTGACCATCCTGCCGCGGAAGGCAGAGGGCGCTAAGGCCGCCCTCGATGCCGGCGAGGCGCGGCCGATCTCGATCACTGCGACCGCCGCGGAGATCGACGCCGAGCTCGCGCGCGGCGAGGAAGGCGCGCTCGGCCAGATCTTCGCAGCGCGAAAGACGCTGGCCGACCAGCTCGCTGAGCACCGCGCTGCCACCGAGGCCGCGAAGAGCGCCACCGCGAAGGCGAAGCCGGCCGCGAAGCCAGCCGAAGCGAAACCCGAACCCACCGTCGCTGCCGCTACGGTCGCCACCGCGGCCCCCGGCGAGCCCGTCAGCCTTTTCTGACCGAGGATACTGCCATGCAAGTCACCCAGCTCACCCGCACCTATCGCTATGACGGCATCGACCTGCCGGTGCCGCCGCACCTCGCGAACGACCCCGCCGGCCTCCGGGCCTATCACTCGACGCTCTACCCGGCGATCTTGAACGCCGAGACCGTCGACACCGGGCCCACCAATGGCGTGCTGCTGACCGAGTATCGGCGCGCCGTGGGCACGAAGGGACGATGAGCGGAATAGCCCCGCCGCCCCGCAAGACACTGCTCGAATGGATCGAAACCGATGCTAGCGACCCTGCACACGATGGCCGCCCCAGCTGCAGCCCCAAGCTCACCGCGCTTCACCAAGCAATCGGCATCCAGCCGGCGCACGGCGAAGCGCGCGAGCCGCTCGCGCCGCGGCCTTGGGGTCTATGCGCTCCCGTCCAATGCGCGCCCGGCGGCCGACACGCCGGTGCTGCACTCGCCGGTGCTGAACGTCTTCCTCGGCGGTCAGCTCTGCTGGGGCAACATCGCCAAGCCGAAGGCGCTGAGCGTGGCGGCGATGGCCGAATATGAGCGGGCCGTGTTCGATTCGTGGTCGACGCACCCGAACGCCGGCCAGGACCAGACGGTCACCGGCAAGGGCGGCCTCGTCCGGCTGTGGGATGATCTCGCAGCCCGCCAGGCGAAGCGCTTCCCGGTCCGCCGCCTCAAGACCTTTTTCCCGCAACAGCGCCGCCCGGCCGACCTCCGGCCGATCACGGTGGCGCAGCTTATCGAGTGGGCATGCTGATGAGACTTGCTGAAGATCCTACCGGCGGCGCGGTGCTAGACGCAGTGCCCTGCTATCCAGTGCCGCCGGTCGGCCGCTCGCCGGCGATCGATGCGCTGCGGACCGCCCGCGCGAGCCACGGCTTCGCGATCGGCACCGACGGCATGATGCTGATCCTGCGCCGCCCCTGGCTGCAGCTGGACTATCGGGTCACCGAAGGTCCGGAGTGCCATGCGCCGTACGGTGAGACCGGGCCCGACGCGGTGCTGCTTCGGTGCGGCCTGATCCCCGGCGCGCTGCTCGGCCGAATCCTCGACCACTTCCGCCAGGCGCTGCCGAACGAGGCCGCAGCGTTCGTCCTCTGGAACGAGCGAACCGGCGAGTTCTCGATCGACTTCCCGGTGATCGACGCAGCCACGCCCTCCCGCCTGGTCTATCGCACGCCGCACCCAGGGCCTGACTGCCACGTCGTTTGCGACCTCCATAGCCACGGGACCAGCCCGGCGTTCTTCAGCGCGACGGACGACGCCGACGATCGAAACAGCACCAAGGTTGCGGTGGTGGTTGGCCGCCTGGGCCAGTCCGAGGCGCCCTTGTTCGCCGCTCGCCTCTGCGCCGGCGGCATGTTCCTGCCCCTGCCCAGCCTGCCGTTCTCGGAGGCGCCCGATGCAGCCTGATCGCCACTACCTGGCCGCCAAGCTGCAGGATGCCCGGATCAAGCTGCTGCTGGTCGGCTGCGGCGGAAACGGCGCGCAGATCCTGATGGGGCTCGCCTCGCTCGACACTGCCTTGAGGGCGATCTCGTCGCGATCGCTCGATGTGACGGTGGTCGACGACGACACGGTCAGCGAGGCGAACCTCGGCCGCCAGCCGTTCTACCGCTGCGACCTCGGCGCCTCGAAGGCGCGAACGTTGGTCGAGCGCATCAACCTGGCCCACGGCCTGGATTGGAAGGCGGTCCACGGCCGCGCGCCTGACAGCGTCGATGTGCAGGCATTTGATCTGCTGATCACCTGCGTCGACACCGCGGCCGCGCGGCGTGCGATCGGGGTGGCCCTCACATCGGAGCCCGACCCCTTCCGCTCTCGCAAGCCGCCGATCTACTGGATGGACCTCGGCAACCGCGCCACGGACGGCCAGTTCCTGATCGGGTGCCCGAAGCGAAGCGACAAGGATGATCCTCGGCGGCTGCCGACGGTGCTCGAGCACTTCCCCGAGCTGGCCGACGATACGATAACCGAAGACGACGCACCATCCTGCTCGGTCGCGGAGGCCTTGGAGAAGCAGTCGCTGTTCGTGAACCGAGTGGTCGCCAGCCACGCCCTGGCGCTGCTGTTCGACCTGCTCGGCCGCGGCTCGATCGGCCACGCCGGCGGCTTCATCAACCTATCGACGGGGCAGGTCGTGCCCATGCCGCTGCCCCGGCAGCTAGAAGGAGAGAAAAGCGATGGCTGAGCTTACACAGGCCGATCATGCTGCAGAACGCTGGCTATGGTGGGTTGGCGACCAGGACAGCGTTGAACAAGACGCCCTCTACAACATCGGATCCTACGCGACCCGTGAAGCCGCGATCGCAGCAGGCCTGCGCGACGAGGATGATGGCGGTTTCTACATTATCGAGGCGCGAACCAGCGGCGATGAAGATGATCGTGACGAGGATGATCGAGAACCATTCATCGAGGCGCGCAATATGGAGTTCATAAACCGCGAGGCTTGGCAGTCATGAACGAAGAAGCGAGGCCGCGTCGAGGCGCAGAACAAAAGGAGACCACCAATGCAGGTTGAGACGCGGGAGGAGTTCGCGCGCAATTACAGTCGACAGCAGGACAGCCTGTTGCGGCTCGCGGCGGTCAAGCAACGCACCGGGCTGGGCCGCACGACGATCTATCGAAAGATCGCCGCCGGCACCTTCCCGAAGCAGGTGAACATCAGCGTTGGGCTGGTGGCGTGGTACGAGCGCGACATTGATGCATGGGTCGCGAACCCGGCAGGGTGGCAAACCGCGGCCTAGCGCCGCGGCTCCCCGATCAGATCGTTCGCCCTGATCATCCCGTCCATCAACAGGTCCGCCCATTCCTGGGTCAACACGCGCCGGCGCTCCATGTGGCCGGCGCGGTCATATGCAGCCTTCACCTTGTTCGCCGGCACGTGGGCGAGCATCAGCTCGATCACCTCGGAATCGCCCAGGCGCTTCTGCTTCACCGCGAGCGCGTTCATCGTCGTCGAGAACGACGACCGCCAGCCGTGCGGCACATGGCGGCCATGGAAGCCGACGCGATTATAGAGATAGCCGATCGCGTTCTCGCTCAGCGGCTTATGGCTGTGCCGCTGGCCTGGGAAGATTAGCTGGTTGCGGCCGGTGAGCCGCCGCGCGGCGCGCAGCACGTCGACAGCTTGCCAGCTAAGCGGAACGACGTGCTCGAACGCCTCCTCGTCCTTGAGGTCGAGGATCAGCTTCATCCGCGCCGCCGGCACGCGCCATATCGGCAGGAAGGGCCCGAAGCGGTCGCCGGTCCAATCGACACCCTCAATCTCTCGCCACTCAGCACCGCGCACCATCCCCGGCCGGGCCTGGGTGAGCGCAAGGAAGCGAGAGGCCAGCTTCGTGATGGGGCTGGCGCCGGAAGCCTCCGCGGCGATCAGCACCTCGCGCGCGCCGTCAACATTCGTGATCGCGGGTTGCCGGCCCTTCTTCGGCAGCGGCTTGAGCGCCTTCACCACCGTTGCCGCCGGGTCGGCGGAGACGACGCCCTCCGAGACGTACATCGCGTAAATGCCGGAGATGCGCTGCCGCAGCCGGCGCGCGGTCTCGATCGCGCCGCGCTCCTCCACCTTGCGCAGCGCGCGTAAGACCATGGGTGCGTCGATCTCGGCGAGCGCAAAGCGCCCCAGCGCCGGGAAGATATCGCGCTCGAGGCTGGTGATCACATCGTCGGCATGGACGGGAGCCCACCGCCCCTTCTGCAGCTCGTGCCAAGCGCGCGCGGCCTGTTCAAAGGTCAGCTGCTTCGCCGCCTCGATCTCGGCGCGGCGCTTCTCCTCTTCCTTGCGCGCCCGAGCGCCAGACGGATCGATGTTGTCGCGGATCAGCCGGCGCGCCTCATCGCGCCGCTCGCGCGCCTCTGACAGCTTCACGCTAGGGTAAGGGCCGAACGTCAGCAGCTTCTCCTGGCCGCCAAACCGGAACTTCATCCTGAAGGACTTCAGGCCCGAGGGGGCGACGTAGAGGAACAGGCCGCCGGCGTCGGCCATCTTGTACGGCTTCTCGCGCGGCTCGGCGCGCTTGATGGCAACTTCAGTGAGCATCGATACCCCCACACCAAAAGCGATACCCCGATCCGTACCCCTATAGCCGCGCGGCTTGATTGGAACAAATCGGGATCATTCTGGGGGAGGTATAACGCAAAAAGGCGCTGAAATCAGCGCCTTTTGGTATCGTTCTGAACTGTCTGGAATGCCCCAATGGCGGAGAGGGAGGGATTCGAACCCTCGGTACGGTTACCCGCACAACGGTTTTCGAGACCGCCCCGATCGACCACTCCGGCACCTCTCCGCATGGGAGGATACGCACCTTCGGGGAGGCCCCGACCTGCGTACCGGTCGCTGTGAGGCGCGGCCACTAGCGCAAAGTTCCGGGCCCCGCAAGCAGGCAGTTTCAAGTTTTTTCGCGGTGCGAGAAGCGCCCCGCACCGCCCTCGCCGTTCCCGGAACGGGATCCTACGCCGTCTCCACCGTTGCCGTTGCGGCTCCGCAACCCTAGATTGAGGACCATGTCAGAAACCAACGGTTCGCTTACCATCGCTTCGTCCGGCACGCCGATGCCGTCGATCGCCAGCGCGCGCTTCGCGATCGGCGACGTGGTGCGCCACCGTCTTCTCGATTTCCGCGGCGTGATCTTCGACGTCGATCCGGTCTTCGCCAATACCGACGAATGGTACGACTCGATTCCCGTCGACATGCAGCCCGCGAAGGACCAGCCCTTCTACCATCTGCTCGCCGAAAACGACGACTCGACCTACATCGCCTATGTCAGCCAGCAGAATCTGGTGGCGGACGACAGCGACGAGCCGGTCTATCACCCGGGAATCAGCGGGCTGTTTGAACGTTTCGACGCCGGGCGCTACCTGCTGAAGCGCACCCACCGCCACTAAGGGCGCCGGGCGGCGGAAATGTCCCGGAAAATCGCAGGCGCGTCTTGCGAAACGGTTGACAATCCCGCCCCCCTCGCATAGTTGCGCCCTTCCTCCTGCCGAGGTGCAACCTTGGCGGGCACATGCATTTGAACCAGAGAAGAGACCGATGTTCGCTATCGTGCGCACGGGCGGCAAGCAGTATCGCGTTGCCGCAGGAGACAAGATCGTCGTCGAGAAGCTCGACGGCGAAGCCGGTTCGACGGTGACGCTGGGCGACGTCCTGCTTGCCGGCGATGGCGGCGAGCTGAAGCCGACCGACGGCCTGACCGTTTCTGCCGAGATCGTCGCGCAGGCGAAGGGCGAGAAGGTCATCGTTTTCAAGAAGCGCCGCCGGCACAACTATCGCCGCAAGAACGGCCATCGCCAGCAACACACGATCCTCAAGATCACCGCCATCGGCGCGGCGAACTGAGCGACTGGCGAGATACGAGGAGTATTAGGCAATGGCACATAAGAAGGCAGGCGGCTCGTCCCGCAACGGTCGCGACTCTGCTGGCCGCCGTCTTGGCGTGAAGAAGTTCGGCGGCGAGACGGTTCTCGCCGGCAACATTCTCGTGCGTCAGCGCGGCACGAAATTCTACCCGGGCGTGAACGTGGGCATGGGCAAGGACCATACCCTTTTCGCGCTCACCGACGGCCGCGTGTCGTTCAAGGAAGGCAAGCTTGGTCGCAAGTTCTGCTCCGTAGACATGATTGCCGAGGCGGCCGAATAACATCGGGCGACCGTACGGGTTGCCCACCAGGGTGACCCGGGTTCGACGAACCAACGCGAAAAGGGAGACGGGTTGCCCCGGTCTCCCTTTTTTCATGCTCCCTGCAATCGCAGCGCAACACCCGTACGCCATGGACATGGCGTGGGGAGCTGCAGGACCGAGGAGTATTGGTCATGTTCGTGCGGACCCAGAGATTGACACTGCGCCCCGGCTGGCCCGAGGACGCCCCTGCCCTCGCCCGGGCGATCGACCATGAGGCGGTCGTGCGCAACCTGTCGCGCGTGCCCTGGCCCTATTCGATCGAAGCGGCGGAAACCTTCCTCCAGCACTGGACCGATACGCGCTTCCTGGTGTTCGAGCACCAGGGCGGCGAGACGGCGCTGATCGGCTGCGTCGGGATTGAAGCGGCAGGCGAGGAGCCGCACGAGTTGGGCTACTGGCTCACCCCCGCCGCCTGGGGCAAGGGCTACGCCACGGAAGCTGCACGCGCGGCCCTGGCTGCCGCACATGCGACCGGCATCCGCCGGATCACGGCCGGACACTATGTAGACAATCCTGCCTCCGGCCGCGTGTTGCGCAAGTTGGGGTTTCGTTCGTCTGGGACGATCCAGCCGATCTGGTCACGAGGACGCGGCTGCAATGTCGCGTGCGTGCGGCTGGTGCTGGAGATGGACGAGATCGCCCGATCAAAGACGCCTTTCGCTGTAGCCGCATGAGTGCCGATTCGACGGCACGAAAGGGGGCGTCACGCCCCCTTTCGAACGACAATACCGAATGAGGTACAGACGAATCCGTCAATCGACAGCTTCAAGTGCGAAGGCTCTCCGAGCCCGGCCGCCCCTCCCTGCGTGCGTGCGTCGTGCCAGGGCGGCATGTCGATGAAACCATCCAACACTCCCGCACCCGTGGAGAAATCCAAGGGAGCGACGCGATGGCCGGCACGATCCAGGCGCGCCGCCATTGCCTCCAGGTGTCGCTGCTGAAACAGCACGGTCACCCAATTGTCGACCGTTGGTCCATCTGCCTCAACGTTGAACTCTAGTGTGTGAACTGCAGTGCCGCCCGGGCGAAGCGTGTCGAGTGAGCGCTCGATGAAGGCAAGGCCGCGTTCGATGCTTCCCAAGTGCTCCAACGCGCAGATCGACCAGCAAAAATCGAAACCCTTAAGGCGGTCCGGGATGGCATTCATGTCAACGGTATCGATCTCCACGAAACGCTCGAAAACCTCCTTGGTCACAAGGTGCGGGATGAACGGAACTGCTGCGGAGCCGAGATGCTGGTTCGTGTCGACCCAGCCCGATTCGATCGCTTCCTCCTGTGAAAAGTCCGTCGCCGTCACGCCGACCCCTTGTGCCGCGAGATAGCTTGGGATCGGCTCCGCACCGCAACCAAAGCCCAGGCCACGCTGCCCCGGCTGCAAATGCCCCCCTTCGAACAGCGCTTGGAGCACGTACGCAAACTCCCACAGCTTTCGATGGTAAATCATGGGGGTACCGATCGCGTGCGCCCAATGTGCGACCCAGTCACTTTCCATGTCGCTTTGGGTGCAGCCCTTCGATTGCAGGCCGATGACTTGCGGCCCCCGGTCGACGGTTGGCGGCAGCGCAGCAGCCATCTTTCTCGCGAGATCGTAGCCGAACGCCTTCATATTCAGCTCCAGAACACGCACCTCTTTGACAATGTCATTCAGCGCATTCAGATTCGGCTGCGATTGTTCGTTCACCATCGAAAGCAAGCGATTGAGTATGCTCGATTGAATCTTGTTGCGTATCGACATTACCCCCCCATTTGACCTGCGGTCCGTCGCTTTCCTGAAACTTTCCCCGCGACCACGGGGAGACGGATAGTGCGGTTATCAGTAGATTGAAACCAGAACGGAATTCGCGCCGAGCCGTGAGGGTTGGCGCAATGCAGTACGTAATCCTATGTACGATAGTCAGGATGAAGTGTCGTTGACGACCATGCCGGTGCGCAAGCGCCTCTCCCCCGAAGAATCGCGCGACGCGGCACTGGAGGCTGCGCGCGCGCTGCTGATCGAGGACGGCCCGCAGGCGGTGACGCTCAAGGCCGTTGCCGCCCGGATCGGTCGCACCCATGCCAATTTGCTGCACCATTTCGGCTCCGCGGCGGGGCTGCAGAAAGCGCTCGCCGCGAGCATGGCCGAGGCAGTGACCGCCAAGATCGGCGAAGCGGTGCTGCGCGCCCGCAGCGGCGACCAGAATCTGCGCGAAGTGGTGGACCTCACCTTTGACGCATTCGGGCGCGAAGGTGCCGGCGCGCTCGCCAGCTGGATGCTGCTCACCGGCAACCAGGACGCGCTCGATCCCATCATGGAGGCGATTCATCGGCTGGTCGACCGGATCAGCGAAGGCGCCGATTCGCGCGCGCCGCTGCGCGAGGAGACGCTCCAACTGACCCTGATGGCATTGGGCGACGCGTTGCTCGGCGCCCCGATGGCGCGTGCGCTGGGGCTCCCCCGCGACAAGGCGCGCGACCTGGCCGCGGCGATGCTCCGCGAACGGATCGAGACCGCCGCCGCCTAGCCGCCCGCGACCAGCGTGGGTGCGACGACGATGCGCGCGAGAATGTCGCGGAAGACCATGCTCCGATGCGCTTCCGGAAAACCGGCTTCGACATTGCCCCAGCACGGCGCGCGCCCGGCCCGGATCGCGTAGGCGACATCTTCCCTCGCGATCGCCGGATGATCGGCCGCGGGACCGGCCACCCCGCTTTCCAGCGCCGCCACGAAGGCGGCCTCCTCGCGGCGCACGGCGTTCAGAGCCTTCCCTTCGGGACGGCGGCAGGCACCCATTGCGAGATCGGTGTACAAGGCCCGTGCCTTGCCTCGGAGCATCGCACCGGAAATCGCAGCCGCACGAACCGCGACGTCATGGTCGGTTCGTGCATCGCACGCGGTTACGCCGATCAGCACTGCCACTGCGACCATCCGCCTTGCCATTCGCAGCCCTCCCCCGTCCGGGAAGCGATAGACTATTCCGCCGCCTGCGCCACCCGCCGCGCTTCCCCCTCGACGGCTTCGTGCACGGCGCGGGACAGCGCCGCGACCGTGAACGGCTTGCGCAGCACCGGACGGTCGCGGAGCTGCTCGGCACTCGCCTCACCGGTGAAGCCGGTGACGAACAGCACGGCAGCACCACGGAGCCGCCCCTCGACCCCGGCGATCATCTCCGGACCGGTCTGGCCGGGCATCAGAACGTCGGTCATGATCAGGTCGATCGACGCCATCCCCTCGATCGCGGCGGGCGCGCGCAGCGGGTCCGCGCAGCCGACCGGGCGATGGCCCAGCTCGCGCAGGGCTGCCAGCGTCGCCGCCAGCACCCGGGGATCATCCTCGACGACAAGAATGTCATAGCGCTCGCCGGACTGTTCTTCACCCGCGTCGATGCGGGCCGGGGCGGGCGCGGCGCCGGAGACCGCCCCCGTGTAGCGAGGCAGGTACAGCGTGACGGTAGTCCCCTCGCTCGGCGCCGTCTCGATCGCGATGCCGCCACCCGACTGGCGCACGAAGCCGAAGATCTGGCTGAGCCCCAGCCCCGTGCCCTTGCCTACCGGCTTGGTGGTGAAGAAGGGTTCGAACACGCGCTCCAGCACCTCGGGCGTCATGCCGCAGCCGGTGTCCCGCACCGCGACGGATACATAGTCACCCGCAGCGCAATGCCCCACCTCGTTGGCGGCCAGCCGCGACTCGCCAGTGATGATGGTCAGCGTCCCCCGCCCGTTCATCGCGTCGCGTGCGTTCACCGCCAGGTTGAGCACCGCATTTTCCAGCTGGTGACGATCGACCCAGATACGCCAGCCCATGCCGCGGTCCTGCGCCTCGACGCGGATGGCGTCGCCCAGCGTACGGTCCATCAGGTCGCGCATGCCACGGATCAGCGCACCGGCATCGACCGCCTCGGGGGCGAGCGATTCGGAACGCGAGAAGGCGAGCAGCTGGCGGGTGAGCGCCGCCGCTCGGTGGGCACCTTCCATCGCATTGTCGAGGTGGCGGGCAGCTTCCTTGGGATCGCTGTCCATCTGGCGTCGGGCAAGCTCCACTCCGCCCAGAACAACCGCCAGCATGTTGTTGAAGTCATGCGCAATGCCGCCGGTAAGCTGGCCGACCGCGTCCATCTTCTGTGCCTGACGGAGCTTGGCCTCGGCGCCTTCGCGCTCGCGCGCTTCCTCGCGCAGCTGGGCGGTGGCAGCGGCGACAGCCTCGCGCAGCTGACCGGCGCGCTCGCGTTCCCATGCGGCATCGGCGTCGGCAAGCGCGCGATCCCCCTGCGCCTCGATCGCCAGCCAGCCCAGAATTACCGCCCCGAGCACGATCACCAGGCCGAATCCGCTGAGCACGCGGGAGGCATAGCTGCTGTTCTCGATCAGCTGGGCGGCAGCCCGCGTGCGGTCGTCGAGAAGCCCCCGCTCCTGCTCGACGATCCTGTCGAGAAGCGCCTCGAGCTGTCGTCGCGCGTCACTCTCGCGGACCTGATAATAGGCGCCCCACGCATCGCGGTCGCGCTTGTAGGTGGTGTAGAGCGCGGTCTCGTCCAGTTCCTTGCCCCGCTGGGCGAAGGCCTGCTGCAGGCGATCGATCTGATCGCGTTGCTGGGCATTGTCGCGCGTCAGCTGGCGCAGGCTTTGGAAGGCCTCGCCGGCCCTGCGCCATTGCTCGGCATATTGCTGACCAAGATTACGGTCGGCGCTCACCACATAACGGCCGAGCGCCGCTTCGGCCGCGGCGATGCCGCCCGAAAGCTGATTGGCGCGCAGAATCACTTCGAAGCTGTGCTGTCGTAGCGCGATCGCGCGATCGCGCTCCAGATCCGTACGCTGCTGAATCAGGATCAGCGCACCCAGCACCAGCACGCCCGCCACTGCCAGGGCACCGAGCAGCAACAGGCGCCAGTTCTTGGCGTGAACCGAACGCTCCAGAGACGGGATCGCTTCGCTCATCCGACCCCGACTCTAGGCGTTTGGAACCACGCTGAAAAGCCGCGTTTAGGCGATCACCCCAACCGCCTGGCCGGCGGCGCGGAACATGCCCAGCACGCGCTCGATCTGCTCGGGGCGATGCTCGGCGCAGAGCGAGCAGCGCAGCAGGAAGGTGCCGGCCGGGGTGGCCGGCGGGCGCGCCATGTTGACGTACAGGCCGTTCTCCAGCAGCGCCTGCCACATCGTCACCGCCTGTTCCTGGTCCTCCAGGATCACCGCGACGATCGCGCTTTCGGGCGTTTCGGTGCCGAGCTTGAAGCCCATTTCGGTGAGACCGCCGTGCAGCTTGCGGGCATTCGCCCACAGCCGGGCGCGCTTCTCGTGCGCGGTCGCCAGCTTGCGGATCGAGGTGGCCGCGGTCGCCACCACGCTGGGCGGCAGCGAGGCGGTGAAGATATAGGCACGGCAGGCAAGCCGGATCGCCTCGAACTTCGGATGGTTCGAGATGCAGAAGCCGCCGACCGTGCCGACCGACTTGGAGAAGGTGCCGACGACGAAATCGACCTGGTCCTCGAGACCCTGGTCCTCGTACACGCCGCGGCCGTTGGGGCCGAAAAAGCCCATCGAGTGCGCTTCGTCGACCAGCACCATCGCCCCGTGCTTCTTGGCGACGGCGACCATTTGCCTAAGCGGGGCGATGTCGCCGAGCATCGAATAGACGCCCTCCAGCACCACCAGCTTGCCCGCTTCGGCCGGCAGGCGGCCGAGGCGCTTGTCCAGGTCGGTCACGTCATTGTGGCGGAAGCGCACGATTTCCGCCGTGCCCTGCTTGCAGCCGTCATAGATGGACGCATGGCTGTCGGCGTCGAGGATGATGTACTCGCCCTTGCCGGCGAGCGTGGAGATCATGCCCAGATTGGCCATATAGCCGGTCGAGAACACGATCGCGCCCGACACGCCGTAGAAGTCGCGCAGCGCCTGCTCGACTTCCATATGGTCGCGGAAGGTGCCGTTGAGCATGCGGCTGCCGTTGGTGCCCGAACCGAACCGGTCGAGCGCGTCCTTGCCAGCCTGGATGACGTCCGGATCGAACGTCATGCCCATATAGTTGTAGGTGCCGAGCAGGATGGTGTCCTTGCCCTTGATCACCGCCTCGGTGGGCGACTTGACCTGCTCCATCACGATCGCGAACGGATCGATCACGCCGCTGTCGAGCAGCGCCTGGCGCTCGGCGATCAGGCCGTCGAACTTGCTCATCAGGTCGGTCATCGGGTTCAGCCCTTGAGCTTCTGCACGGCGTCGACCAGCTGGCCGACATTCTCGATCTCGGCCTGCATGTTCATGGTGATGACGATGTCGAATTCGTCCTCGATCGCGGCGACGAAATCCATCACCGTCAGGCTGTCCCATTCGAGATCGCCCGCGAAGGTGGTGGTGTCCGAAAGCGCGACGCCCTTCTTGTTGAAGGGTTCGATCTGCGCGGCGACGATGTCGAAGATTTCTGCACGGTCAGTCATGCGGCCGGTCCTTAGATTGATCGGCCGCAGGTGCCAAGCGAATGCGGCGAAACCGAGCCCGTGGCGGGGCAATACCCCAAAGGTCAGGCGGCGGCCGCCTGATCCCCACCGGCCTCGCTCAGCAGCTGCGAGACCCAAAGATCGGTCTGCTCGGCGATTTTCTGGAGGAGGCCGGGATGGAAGTGCGTCACGTCCGCCATCTCGTCATAGCTGTCGAGCAGGTCGGCGACCTCGAGCGTGAAGATGCGTCCGGGATTCTCCCGCGCCATCTGCCGCCATACCGCGTTGAAGATGCGCGCCCGCTCGGGCGAATGGTTGAGGCCGAGCCGGTATTTCGTGATCGGCGCATCTTCGGGCGGCAGGACGACTAGCATGCGATGGTCGTTCTCCAGCACATGGATGCACAGCCGAAGCACGCATTTCTGGTAGAGGCCGATCTCCAGCAGGTGCCACTGGTTCG
This sequence comes from Sphingomonas elodea ATCC 31461, assembly GCF_000226955.1. GTDB lineage: Bacteria > Pseudomonadota > Alphaproteobacteria > Sphingomonadales > Sphingomonadaceae > Sphingomonas > Sphingomonas elodea. The sequence goes on along the minus strand of NZ_AGFU01000072.1, from coordinate 28,107 downwards.
GCCACCGATTGTCGAGATAGTCGATCGTCGCGCCGTAGACGAGGAAGGGCGGGAAGCGCTGTTCCTTGTAGCTGCCGTCCTCCATCATCCGAAGCGCGAACAGACGCGGCGCGTTGTCGAACTCGATCGCGGGGCGGAAGCGGCTGTAATGCGCGATGCCGCCGGACTGGCAGTCGAACAGGATGCGGATCGCGGGCGCCATCACCGGCTGGGCGAGCAGCTCCGATCGGATCGCGGCGCGCACCTCCGGCTCGTCGAAGCCATGATCCTCGATCCAGTCGGGCGGCACGCGGCTGAACCGGCCGTTCAGCGCGCTGAAATCGGCTTCCGGCCACAGCGCGCGGATCTTGCCCAGCGCATACTCCTCCAGGCCCATGTGCATCGCGCGGCACGAAAAGGTGAAGTGCACCAGCCGCTGCTCGACGCGGTGCCACATCACGAAGCCGACCAGGCCGTAGCGACCGTATTTGTCCCAGGCGAAGATCGACCAGCTGTCATGGTTGGTCACGTCGATGATGTCGGCCTCGAGCTGAGCCGGATCGACGCGGGACTGGGTGTAGTTCAGCTGGTTGGCGCGGTTGATCAGTTCGGCAATGCGGGGCACGAACTCCAGGTTGTCCATGATGAACGGCGCACAGGCGCACAGGCCCGAGGCGCGCAGGAACTCCTCGTTGGACTGACCCGCCACGGCGATGCGATCGCGCTTCTTCGCCTCCAGGATGCGGTATTCGGCGACACGGCTGCGCGTGGCGGTCTGGAGCGCGAGCAGGCCGGCGAGCTGCTCGTCGGCATCCGCTGCGGTCGCGTCGAGCGTCTGGATCTCGGGCAGCGCATGGCGGACTTCCGCCAGATTGTGCGGGTTGTCGTCGATGAACAGCACGTTGGGCGCGCGCAGCTGCATATCGGCGATGATCCCGCGAATCGCCTCGGCCTTGGGGGTGAAGGCGATATGCGGGAAGACGAATTCGTCCCACAGCCCGAACGCCTCCAGCTTCGCGCGAGCGGCATCAAAGTCGTTCTTCGAGCAGATCGACGAGACCACCCCGCGCGCGTTGAACGCCCGGATCATCTCCGCGCGCTGCTCGAACAGCGCCACTGCATCGCCATCGGCGAGGGTACCCCGCCACAGCGTGTCGTCGAGATCCCAGAGGATGAGCTTGATCGGGGCGGTCCACATGCCCCCATTATAGAATGGTTAAGCGTGCGTCGGACTCAGAGCAGCCCCTTGGCGCGATACCAGTGCGCGGTCTCGACCAGCCCCGCCTCGGTCTCCACCTGCGGCGCCCACAGGTTGCTGGGCGGGCGGTTCGCGGGGTCCGCCACCCAGTCGGGATGGCAGAAATAGGAGACGCGGTCGGGCGTCAGCTTGGCGCGCTTGCCCCGCAACAGCCGGTCGACCCGCGCGCCCAGCATCAGCACCGCCTTTGGCAGCGACAGCGCGAGCACGCGGCGGCCGACCGCCCGGCCAATCGCGTGGGCGAATTCGGGGTGGGTCCAGCCCCCTGCCCGGCCGTCATCGGGATCGATCTCGCCGGAGAAGGTGTCGGTCGCGGCGAGCGCAAGCAGCAGGCGGCCGAGATCGCTCACCTCGATCACCGAGATGCGGCCGCCGGGCGGCAGCAGCGCCAGGCCGAAGCGCGCGACGCGGAACAGCTCGAGCATCTCCAGGTCGCCGGGGCCGTAGATCGCGGGCGGGCGGACGATCGTCCAGTTGAGGCCCGAGGCCTTGACCAGCGCATCCGCCTCACGCTTGGACCAGCCATAGGCTGACAGCTGCGGCTCGCGCCCGGCAAGCGACGAGACATGCACGAAGCGGCGCACCCCCGCCCCCTTGGCGGCCGCGAGCATGTTGGCGGTGCCGGTGATGTTGCCGTGTGCGAAGCCCTCGCGGTCCGGCGCGTTCACCACGCCCGCGACATGGATCACGGCGTCGGCGCCGGAGCAGAGCGCGGCAAGCGCTGCCGTCGCATCCAGATCGCCGCGCACCCAGGTGACGCCGTCGCGCGCCGGCTGGTCGCGCCGGGTAAGCGCGCGGACCTGATGGCCTGCCTCCAGCGCGAGATCGATCAGTCGCGACCCGACAAAGCCGGTGCCGCCGGTCAGGGCGAAGACGCTCACAGCAGCGCCATATGGCTGCGATGAACCAGCGCCGAGCGCGGCGCATAGCCGAGCAGCTCGACCAGCTCCTCGCTCCGCCGCCCGACGATGCGCGAGGCGTCGACATGGCCATATTCGGCCAGGCCGCGCGCAAGATGCTTGCCGTCCGGCCCGATGACCACCACCAGATCGCCGCGCGCGAACCGACCCTCGACCCGGGTCGCCCCGGCCGACAACAGGCTGCGTCCTTCCTTCAAGGCCTGCGCGGCGCCGGCATCGATATGAATGGCGCCCTTGGCGGTAAGTCCACCACGCAGCCATGCCTTGCGGGCGGCAGCGCCCTTCTGCCCCAGGAACAGCGTCCCCCGCCGTGTTGCCGCCAGACGAGCGAGCGGATGCTCCACACGGCCGTCGGCGATCGCGAGATGCGCGCCCGCGCTGGTCGCGATCCGCGCCGCCTCGATCTTGGAGACCATGCCGCCTGAACCCATGCCCGAGCCCGAGCCGCGATCGGCCATCGACTCGATCCGCTCGTCGATGATGTCGACCGTCTCGATCAGCACGGCATCGGGATTGGTGTTCGGATTGGCCGTGTACAGCCCGTCGACGTCGGACAGCAGTACCACGCCATCGGCATTGGCCGCACTCGCGACGCGGGCGGCGAGCCGGTCATTGTCGCCGAAGCGGATTTCCTCCGTCGCCACCGAGTCGTTTTCGTTGATCACCGGTACCACGCCCAGGCGCAGCAGCCGGTCGAGCGTCGCCGAGACGTTGAGATAGCGACGGCGATCCTCGAGATCGTCGAGCGTCACCAGCATCTGGGCCGCGACAATCCCCTGGTCGTGGAGCAGTTCGGCCCAGATGCTGGACAGCGCGATCTGGCCGGTGGCCGCGGCCGCCTGCGCATCCTCCAGACTTGCCCGCCCGCCCTTGGGGAGCTTCAGCCGCCGCGCGCCCAGGGCGATCGCGCCGGAGGAGACGATGACGAGCTGCTGCCCCTCCCGCGCCCGGCTGCCGAGATCGGCGGCGAGCGCCGCAAGCCAGTCGCGCCGGATCCGGCCCTCGGGGTCGACGAGCAGCGAGGAGCCGACCTTCACGACCAGCCGGCCGCAGGTGGAAGGGCTGAAACCGATGGCGTCGGAGGGGCGTGCGGGCGCGGACATGGCCGCGCTCTTAGCGGTGCGATTTGCCATATGCCAAGCCGATCAGACGATCGATTCGCGCAGGAGGTCGCTGCAATGGCCGACGCCGGTCGCCTGCAGGGCCGCCAGCACCCCGTCGCGGGTGTCGCTGTCGCCAGCGCGAATTTCTCCCAACTCGGCGGCAGTCAGCAGCACCACCGGCACCACCCGCACGGGCGACAGTGGCATGTCCGCGATCTGGGTTTCGAAGTCGGGATCGGGACCGCCGATCATCACCCCCAGTACGTCGTCCGCCGTCAGGAAATGGGCCGGCAGCCGGGCGGCGATTGCCGCCGAGGCGGAAACGTTGGTGAGTTCGAGCGCAATGGGGCCATGGCGTTCGAGCGGGCCGAGGATGCCCTGTTCTTCCGCGACGATCGCCGCCACCCGCCGCAGCACTTCCAGCATCCAGCCATCGCCTGCCACCGGCGTCGACGCGCCCTCGCCCGGCCCCTCGACGAACAGCTCTATCTCGAAACCGTTGACCGTAGCCTCCGCGTCGAACGGGTCGGACAGGCCGTCGGTGGCGAGCAGCAGCGCGTTGCCGCGATGGATCAGTCGATAGGCTTCATGACCACCCGGCCAGCGCAAACCGGCCGGCGCGGAGGAAAGGATGCGGTCGCTTGCCGGGCCGAGCGCCGCCCAGAACCGCCCGCGCGCCTCGGCCGAGCGCTCGGCCAGGCTCGCCATTCGACCAGGGCCAAGCTCGCCAACCGCCTGTGCCTTCGCACCAAACAGTTTGCGCAACCAGCCGAACGCACCCATCCGCGCCTCTCCCGAAAGAAATCAGGAGTGCGGCTGTGCCCTAGAAATAAGTCAGACCGGCGACCATTCGACCGGTTCTTCGCCATCTTCCGCCGTTTCATCGGCCGCGCGGTTTTCGTTCGGCCCGATCACTTCCAACAACTGATCGAGCACCCAGTCGACACCCGTGCCGGCCGCGCCGGACAGCGGGATAACTTGCGCGCCACTGGCTTCTTCCAGCTCGGCCGACAGGGCGGCGACCAGTTCGTCGTCCAGCGTGTCAATCTTGTTGAGCGCGATCACCACCGGCTTCTCGGCGAGGCCGGCGCCATATGCCTCCAGCTCGTCGCGGACGATGCGGTAGCTGGTCGCCACGTCCTCGTCGTTCGCGTCGATGAGGTGGAGCAGCACCCGGCAGCGCTCGATATGGCCGAGGAAGCGGTCGCCGATGCCGGCACCGTCCGCCGCCCCCTCGATCAGGCCGGGAATATCGGCAACGACGAATTCGCGCTGCTTGTGGCGCACCACGCCCAGCTGCGGGCGCGTGGTGGTGAAGGCATAGGCGCCGACCTTGGCCTGCGCGTTCGTCACCGCATTGATGAAGGTGGACTTGCCGGCATTGGGCAGCCCGACAAGACCCGCATCGGCGAGCAGCTTGAGGCGCAGCCACACCCAGGCCTCTTCGCTCGGCCAGCCGGTACCGTGCTGGCGCGGTGCCCGATTGGTCGAAGTCTTGTAGCTCGCATTGCCGCGCCCGCCGTCGCCGCCCCGCAGGAACACCACGCGCTGGCCTTCCTTGGTCAGGTCGGCCAGCAGCGTGCGCTCGTCGTCGTCCGCCAGCACCTGGGTGCCGATCGGCACCTTGATCACCAGATCGTCGCCGCCCGGACCGGTGCGGTTCGAGCCCGATCCGCCGCCACCGCGCGGGGCGCGGAAATGCTGGGTGTAACGGAAGTCGATCAGCGTGTTGAGGCCGGCCACCGCTTCGAAGATGATGTCGCCGCCCTTGCCGCCGTTGCCGCCGTCGGGACCACCATATTCGATGAACTTTTCGCGGCGGAAGCTCACCGCGCCGGGGCCGCCGGCGCCCGAGCGGACGAAAATCTTGGCTTGATCGAGGAAATGCATCGCGCGCCCATAGACGTTCGGCGCGATTCCGTCACCCCCGGCGGCGCCTTTGGCCCAAATGCCGTTGCGCCGATGACACTTTCCGGGTGGCATCGGCGTTCAGCACGGCTATACGCGACCGGATCGTTTCGGTTCGTTTTCCGTTCGGTGGGCGGAAGGATCACTCTCGAAGGACGTTCAGCGGACAGCATGAATTCGATCGATCGCTACATGGCGCGGCTGATCGCGGTGCCGCTGGTCTCCACTCTGATCATCTCCGCGATGCTCCTCGTGCTCGATCGCATGCTGCGACTGTTCGAGTTCGTCGCGACCGAGGGCGGGCCGGTGAGCGTCGTCTGGCGCATGCTCGCCAACCTGCTGCCCGAATATCTCGGCCTCGGTATTCCGATCGGCCTGATGCTCGGCGTGCTGCTCGCCTTCCGCAAGCTGGCGACGACGTCGGAGCTCGACGTACTCCGCGCGGTCGGCATCAGCTACACCCGGCTGCTTCGCGTGCCCTATATGTACGCGATCGTGCTGGCCGCGGTGAACTTCGCGATCGTCGGCTTTGTCCAGCCCACCTCGCGCTACAATTACGAGCAGCTGCGCTTCGAACTGCGCTCGGGCGCGCTCGGCGCCTCGATCAAGGTCGGCGAGTTCACCAATTTCGGCTCGAAAATGACGCTGCGGATCGAATCGAGCCAGGACGAGGGACGCGACCTGCGCGGCATCTTCGTGGAGATGACAACGCCCAGCGGCACCCCGCTGGCGGTGACCGCGCAAAAGGGCCAGTTCCTGCGCGCCGATGATCCCGACACGATCATCTTCCGGCTCACCAACGGCACGCTCGTCCATTACGACAAGAGCTCGCCGGTGCCGCGGGTGCTCACCTTCACCACCCACAACCTGCCGATTCCGCTTCCCAAGTACGAGCAGTTCCGCAAGCGCGGCGACAGCAACCTGGAACGGACCCTGCCCGAACTGGCAGTGATCGGCCGCAACCGCTCCGCGCCGGAGACCGACCGCGAGACCAGCCGCTCGGCCTTCCACTACCGGATGGCGGAGGTGACGACGATGTTCCTGCTGCCGATGCTGGCGGTGGCGCTGGCGATCCCGCCCAAGCGCTCCACCTCGATGCTCGGCGTGTTCCTGTCGATCCTGATGATCGTCACCTATCACAAGGTGAACGAATATGCGCAGGGCGTGGGCAGCCTGGGCCTGATCGATCCGATCCTGGCGCTATGGGTGCCCTTCTCGATCTTCGCGGGACTGACGATCTGGATGTACTACACCGTTGCCTATGTGCCCGGCGGACAGCCGATCGGCGCGCTGGAACGCGCCTTCGCCAAGACCGGCAAGTTGATCGGGCGCCTGATGCCCGGCGCCAAGCGACGTCGCCGCAAGGCGGAGGCGGGACGATGAACCTGACCGGGCTGTTCCCCTCGCCCACCATGTCGCTGTACATGGCGCGGCTGTTCGTGTTCCGCACCTTCGCGCTGCTCGGCGCCCTGGTGCTGGTGCTGACCTCGCTCGACCTGCTGACCGAAAGCGCCGCGATCCTCGCGCATCCCGGCAACGGCAATGGCGAGATCCTGCGCTACGTGACGCTGCGCGTGCCGCAGATCATGCAGACCTTCCTGCCCTATTCGGTACTCGGCGGCGCGATCTTCACGCTCGCCCAGCTCAACCAGAACAGCGAAATCATCGCGCTCAAGTCCGGCGGGCTCTCCGCGCACCAGGTGCTGGCGCCGCTGATGCTCTCCGGTCTGGTCGTCGCCGGCCTGTCCTTCCTGTTCAACGACCGCATCGTCAGCCGCGCGACCGCCACGCTGGAGCAGTGGAAGAAGGTGGAATATGCGCCGCTTCCCGTTGATCGGGGCGACCGCGCCAATGTGTGGGTGCAGGCAGGCGGCAACCTGATCAATGTCCAGCAGATCAAGGGCAAGGGCGATGCCGCCCAGCTGTACGACATCACGGTCTATGAACGGAACAAGGGCTCGCTCGCCTCGATCCTCACCGCCAAGCACGGCGCCCGCGCCGGCACGGCCTGGAAGGTCGACGGGGCCAAGCGGTTCGACGTCGCCAGTGCCACGCTCGCGCCGGTGGGCGACACGGTGATCGGCCAGGGCGTGCGCCCGGACCAGTTCACCCTCGCCCATGTCGACCCGGATTCGAGCTCGTTCGCCGAGCTGCGGGCGGCGATCGACGAGCTGAAGGCAGCCGGCCGGCCGACCAAGGCGCTGGAGGGTTCGCTGTGGCACAAGCTGTCCGGGCCCCTGTCGGCATTCCTGATGCCGCTGCTGGGTGCGGTGTCGGCGTTCGGCCTCGCGCGTTCGGGCAAGCTGTTCGTCCGCGTGGTGATCGGGATGGCGCTCGGCTTCCTCTATTTCGTCGCGGACAATTTCGCGCTGGCGATGGGCAATCTTGGCGCCTACCCGCCGTTCCTCGCCGCCTGGGCGCCGTTCCTGCTGTTCCTGATGATCGGCGAGGCGGTGCTGCTGCGGACCGAGGAATAAGGACCTGCACCGCTGGAATCTAGATTAACGTCGCGAACCCTTCTGGTCTTTCCGCATTGATTTCAACACGCTGCCTGTATACCCCTCCTTAACCAAAACGGAGGGAACGGCATGAAACACTGGATTTTCGCGGCAATACTGTGCGCCGCGACGCTGGGCAGCGCGAATGCTGCGACGGTGACTCGTAGCTTCAACGTCAGCGCGTCGCAGTTCACGAACTTCTTCAACAAGCCCACACCGTTCAAGACGTTCAGCGCGGACATCACTGTCACCTACGATACGAGCCAGAGCGGCTTCTACGGTGCGCCGGATTTTCTGCGGATCGTTACTGACGGGCAGGTTAATGCCGGCCCCTTTTCGGCAACGCCAATTGCGGGATATTTCCCGCCGAACGGCATCAGCAAGACGGGGCGCATCGGGGTGGGGGGCGCTATCAACGGCGGCAACGTGTTGCTGGCCAACAGCGATGATTTTTACATCGTTTTCGATGTTGAGGACATCCGCTTCGCCTCCATTTCATTCGACTCGACCGCCCAGCCCGGGGCCTTTCTGTCCACCGATGCCGTCGTACGCGAGACGACCGGCGTCAGTGCTGTTCCCGAAGCGGGAACGTGGCTCATGCTACTCGCTGGATCTGCGCTGGCGGGGGGCGCGGTGCGTCGCAAACGACCACAGCTCGCTCGCGGCTGATCGAGGCCTGTCCTTTCTCAGCACGGCGTCCCTGTTGCCCGCGGGGACGCTATACCGGCCTTACCTCCCCGGATGCGCCTTGGCCCAGTCCAGCGCACCCTGCAGTGTCGTCACCCACACCTCGCTGCGATGGGCGGCCAGCCAGTCGAGCAGCTTGCGATGCTCCGCGTCCGGCACGGTGAGGTAATCGCCGCCGACACCGTGGAACAGGAACACCGCCCAGCCGCCGCCCTGCTCGGCCTCGCGGACATAGGCGATCATCTTCTCCGCCGTCGCGCCCTCGCCGAAACCGCGCGAAGGGATATGCATCGGATCGGCCTTGGCGACATCCGCCCGCGCGTCCGCCGGCGTGTCGACCACGCCGCGGACATAGGGGACGAGGTTGGCCTTACGCAGGTCCTCCAGATAGTCGACGCCCCCGGCCAGGCTCTGCCCGCACGGGGTGGCGAAGCCGTGGCGCGGCCTGCCGTCGAGCGCGCGGAGCAGCACGTTCTGCTGGATGATCTCCCGCAGCATGCTGGCCGGCGTGTAGGCCTCGCTCACATAGCGCGGATCGGCCGGGTAGCTTGCCTTGGTGCAGGGGTGGAAAATGGTGTGATTGCCCAGCTCATGCCCGCGTGCGGCGACCTGCCGCCAGCGCCCGACCTGCGCGCCGTCGACATTGGCGAGGAAGAAGGTGCCCTTGAACCCGGCCGCGTCCAGCGCCGGCACGACATTGTCGAGCTGCGAGGTCAGCGCGTCGTCATAGGTGAGCACCACCGCCGCCTTGGCGCCGTTGGGCCAACGGGTCTGGGCGTGTGCGCCGTTGGCAAGCGCCAGCAGCGCACAGCAGGCGGCGGCGGCCGCGAAAATCGAACGCATGATCCTCTCCCTCATCGTCCGCGCCAGCCTAGCGCGTCGCGGTGCCGAGGCAAGGTAGCGGTATCAGAAAGGAAAAGGGCCGGCGCACCCGCGGTGCCCGGCCCCTTCCTTTCGTCCTGCGCCGCAATCACCGCTGGCGCATCGTGCCCTGTGCCAGCTTCACCACCAGCCCGGAGAGCGTGGGATAATTGGCCTTGTGATAAGCCGAGCTCGGGTCCAGCGCCGCGACCAGCCGGCGATGCGCCTCGCCGAGCGAATGATAGGGTACCGCCGGCAGCAGGTGGTGCAGCGCGTGGTAGCGCAGCCCCACCGGTGCCCACAGATAGGGCAGCACGCCCGGCTCGGGCACGTTGACGCTGTCGAGATACTGGGCGGTCACCGTCAGCGGCTCGCCTTCGTTCTCCCAGAGGTGGGCCACCAGCGTGCGGACCTGGTTGATCACCGCCGAGGCGGCAACGATGCCGATATAGGCAAGGAACGCGCGCAGCGGCAGGATCCCGGCGATGGTGATCCCGATCAGCGTGATCGCGAAGACGCTCGCGCCCAGCTCCTGCCAGAACCACTGGCGGCGGAAATCCCCCTCGGGCGCGCGGCGCTCGAACGACGGGTTGATCTGCAGCCCCGAATAGCGCGCGACGACGACGCGGCGCAGCTTGGGGAACAGGAGCGACAGCGGCCCCAGCACCGCGAAGCGGAGCAGCAGCCCGATCGGCATCAGCACCGAGACGAGCAGGAAGAGCGGCAGCGTCCACGGCTTCATCCGCGCAAGCGGCAGATATTCCGGGTCCTGGTCGGTGCCGTAGCGGGTACGGGCATGGTGCAGGCTGTGGATGCCCTCGTACATGAACGAGGGCAGCAGCAGCGGCACGCCGACAACCAGATTCCAGCCCAGTCGGAAGCCCGGCAGCAGCGAATGCTTGAGATGGGTGATCTCGTGGATGAACAGCTCGGCCCGGTAGAGCGCCAGCACCGCGACCACCGCGCCGATCACCGCTACCCAGGGCGAGGCCGCGAACATCGCGGTCGCCATGCCGGCATAGCCGATCGCGGCGGAGAGCAGGCAGTCGGTCCAGTAGAGCCACTGCTTGGGCGTGTGCAGGTCGCGGGTCAGCTCGGCGGCGGCGCGGAGCATCGCGCGGTCGTCCGGCACGCCCGAAAGCCGGATGCGCGCGATCGTTGCCGACACATCGGCGTCCGGCGCGTCCGGAAGATCGAAGGCTAGCGTTTGGGTCATGGGTTCTGCCATTGGCCTTAGATAGTGGCTATACGGTGGCAGTACAGGGCGACCAAAGGGCCAGTTCGCTGCGCTGCACGCCTCCCGCTTGACAGGCGCCTCCGGACGCAAGACTGCATTGCGCCGTATCAAGAATTTCTGGGGAAGCATCGTGGCTAGTGCCGATCTGAAGGTCCGGCCCGTTTCGGGCAAGGCCGATACCAAGGCATTCATCGAACTCGCCTATCGCCTGAACGGCGACGATCCGCACTGGGTCGCGCCGCTGCGCGACGAGGTCGCCGGCACGATCAACCCGAAGAAGAACGGCTGGTTCAGCCATGCCGAGGCACAGCTGTTCCTGGCGGAGCGCGGGGGCAAGGTTGTCGGCCGCATCTCCGCGCATATCGACACGCTCGCCCTGCAGATGCCGCCCGAGCAGGGTTTCGGCCCCGGCACCGGCTTCTGGGGTCTGTTCGAGGCGGAGGACGCCGAGGTTGCCGCGGCGGTAATCCATCAGGCCGAGGCCTGGCTGCGCGCCAAGGGCATGACCAAGGCACTGGGTCCGGTCAGCCTCTCGATCTGGGAAGAACCCGGTCTGCTGGTGAAGGGCCATGACCATTCGCCTACCGTGCTGATGGGCCATCACCCGGCGCGCTACCAGGGCTGGATCGAGGCGCTCGGCTATACCGAGGCCAAGAAAATCGTCACCTATGAGCTGGACATCAGCAAGGAGTTCCCGCCGATCGTACAGCGCATCGTCGCTGCCGGCGAGAAGAATGCCCGCATCCGCGTGCGCGAAGTCGACAAGTCCAAATTCGCCGAGGAAGCGGCGATCATCCTCGCCATCCTCAACGATGCCTGGGGCGATAACTGGGGCTTCGTGCCGCTCACCCAGCCCGAGATCGACGATGTCGGCAAGAAGCTGAAGCCGCTGGTGTTCAACGATCTGATCCGCATCGCCGAATATGACGGCGAGCCGGTAGCGTTCATGGTCACCCTGCCTGACCTCAACGAGCCGCTGAAGCCCTTGAAGGGCTCGCTCTTCCCCTTCGGCTGGGCGAAGCTGCTGCTGTGGCTGCGCAAACCGAAGGCGCGGACGATGCGGGTGCCGCTGATGGGCGTGGTGAAGCGCCTGCAAAGCTCGCGCATGGCAAGCCAGCTGGCCTTCATGATGATCGAGTATATCCGCCGCGCATCGGTGGCCAACTATGGCGCGAGCCGTGGCGAGATCGGCTGGATCCTGGACGACAACCAGGGGATGATCGCAATCGCCGATGCGATCGAGAGCAAGATCAACCGCGAATATCTGATCTACCAGAAGGCGCTTTGACCCTGCGGGCAGCGGCGGGTGCCAGATGGAACCCGCCGCCTGCCGGCGCTCAGCGGTCCGCGAGCGGATCGACGCCCGTTTCCTTGATCCACTGATCGCGGGTCTTGCACACCTTCGGACGCGCGATACGGCTTCCGGTCACCGGCTCGCTCTGGATGCACACCCGAACCGCGCCAGGCGCGACCTTCGCCGGGCTTTCCTGGCGCTTCACTTCGGTATCCGATGCCGCACTGGCGGGAAGCGCGCTGCCGGCGATCAGCGCGCAGGCGCCGAACAGGATGGCGCCGATGCGAGCGGTACGAACGAACTTGGCCATGTCTCACTCCTGAAAACGGGCGTGCGGGGGCGATCCGCCGCACGCGATGCGGGGGTTTTTGGTCTGGCTTTCGATGTCGGTCGGCTAGGGGCGATCAATACTCGCCGAAGGGATCGGCGCCTTCGCGGATCCAGCTCTCGCGGGTCTTGCACTGCTTGGTGGTCTTGCCCGTATCGATCGCCTTGCGCTGGACGCACCAGACGAGGTTGCGGGCGGTACGGCTCAAGGTCCGCACATCCTTCTTCATCGCCACCGGGGTCGGCTCGGGATCGGGGGCCGCATGGGCCGGCGCGGCGGCGGCCAGCGTCGTGGCGAGCAGCGCGGCGGCGGGGATCAGGCCGAAAAACTTGGTGTTGCGATACGTGGTCATGTCAGGCTCCTGTACTTGCGAGGTCCGACGTTCCTTCGTTTTCGCCGGTGCCTCGTTCTTTGCAGGGGCCGTGCCAGTTTCACAGATACTTGCATTTCAGCTACTTAGCTGAAGCCATTGAAGTGTAATACCGCCACAACACAGCAAAATTCACCAAATATCGGTGAAATTCACCATCGCCGCCACCATTTGAGTATTCGGACTCGCTGCGCTTGCGCGATCAGCGCAGCGTCACCCAGGTCGGCGCGTGATCGCTGGCCTTCTCGCGACCGCGATAGTCCTTGTCGACGCCCGCCCCGGTAAACCGGTCGGCCGCCTGGGGGCTGAGCAGCAGGTGATCGATGCGGAATCCCGCGTCGCGCTGCCAGGCCCCCGCCTGATAGTCCCAGAAGGTCCACACGCCGCCCTTGGGAAAGCGGGTGCGCAGCGCATCGGTCCAGCCCTGCGCCAGCAGCTTGCGGTAGCGCTCGCGCGATTCCGGCTGCATCAGCGCATCCTCGGCCATGGCGCGGATCGAGAAGGTGTCGTCGTCATTGGGGATGACGTTGAAGTCGCCCGCCAGGATCGCCGGCCGCTCCTCGGCGAGCAGCTGCGCCGCGCGATCGTACAGCCGGTCCATCCAGCGCAGCTTGTAATCGAACTTCGGCCCCGGCTGCGGGTTGCCATTGGGCAGATACAGGCCGCCGATGATCAGATCGCCCACCTCGGCCTCGATATAGCGGCTGTGCGCATCCTCGGGATCGCCCGCGAGGCCGCGCTGCCGCTCGACGGGCTGCTGGCCCTTGGCGAGGATCGCGACGCCGTTGAAGCCCTTCTGGCCGTGCCAGACGGCACCGTACCCAGCAGTCTCGATTGCCGCGACGGGGAGCGTGTCGTCGGAACTCTTAAGCTCCTGCAGGCAGACGATGTCGGGCTGCTGCTCGGTGAGATACTCGACCAGGCGATCGATGCGTGCCTTGATGCCGTTGACGTTATAGCTGACGATTTTCAAAGGCTTGCGCTCAGATCGAGAAACTGGTGCCGCAACCGCATCCGGATGCCGCGTTCGGATTGGTCACGGCGAAATGCGCGCCGCCGAGATTGTCGATAAAGTCGACCTGCGCGCCGCGCACCAAGTCCAGGCTGATCGGATCCACCACCAGCCGCACGCCGTCCACCTCGGCGATCGTGTCGTCCGCCTCCACCGCGTCGGCGAGGCCGAAACGATACTGGAAGCCCGAACAGCCGCCACCTTCTACCGAGAGCCGCAGGATCGCGGGCTTGGCCTGCTTGGTGGCGATCGCTGCGACGCGCGCCGCAGCGGCGGGCGTCAGCGCAATGGTAGAAGGATCGAGGGCTGTCGTCATGGGCGCCGAGATAATGTGCCGGCGCCCGTCCGGCAATGCAGTGGTGCGATCAGCGCGGACCGCCGACGCCACCGCCGGTCACCGGCGCCTGGGCGACATATTCGCCCGACTGGATGAACGGGACCGGATTGATCGCGCGCCCGTCGAGACGAACCTCGTAATGGAGGTGCGTGCCGGTGGAACGGCCAGTCGATCCCATAAGGCCGATGATCTGCCCGCGGCGGACGCGGCTGTTGTCGGCAACGAGGATCTTCGAGAGGTGGCCATAGCGGGTTTCGAGGCCGCGGCCGTGATTGATCTCGACCAGGTTGCCATAGCCGCCCTGACGACCGGCATGCGAGACGATGCCGTCCGCGGTCGCATAGATCGGCGTGCCCATCTCACCGGGGATGTCGACGCCGGCATGCATCGCCGCGGTGCCGCGGAACGGATCCGAGCGGACGCCGAAGTGCGACGTGAAGCTGACATGCTGCACCGGCTGCATCGACGGGATCGAGATCGACGCGGATTCGATCGAATCGAGCTTTTTCCACGTCTCGAACAGGCTGCGGAACTGCGCATCGGCATCCGCGGTGGTCGCAGCCGCCGCGTCCTCGTCGCTCGCCGGCTCATAGGGGCCGCCCATCGCGACCTTGACCTTGACGAAGCGGTGCGGCGCGAGGCCGAGATGCTGGATGCGGGCGGACGCCTGGCGCACCCGCGCCTCGCCCACCTTCTGCGCCTGCACGGCGAGCGCGACCTGGCGCGCCTCCACCTGCTTCAGCGGCGCGGCGATTTCGTCGGCGAGCGCGCTGGTATTCTGCGGCACGGCCTGGAGATCGGCTTCGAGCACCGAGCGATCGGCCTTGCCCGAGACGACGGCGTTGAGCACCGCCTGGCGCTGCTCGATCCTGGCGGCCTGGAGCCTGGCAGCTTCCTTGGCCGCGGCGACTTCGGCGCGCATCCGGGCGACCTCGGCCCGCATCGCGGCGACCTGCGCCTCGGGCGAACCCGCCACCGGCGCGGTGTAGGCGATCGCACCGGCCATCGCCTGCGACACGCCATAGCCGGAGAACAGCACGGTCATCACCGCGGCGCTGGCGAACAGCAGCTGCGAACGGCCGCCGACGCTGAACCGGCGGAGCTTGCCGCCTTCGTGCAGGATCACATCCCGCGTGGTGAAGAAGTCCCGGAACTTGCTGGCAAAATCATCGTTCTTGCGTTCGGACGGTACGGCCATGAGTCCCCGGCAAATTCATGGAAGCAAACACCGTGCGACCCGGCGCGCAGCTTCAGGATGATGCGCGACGGAGGTGAGCCCCTGTCCTCTCCGTCTCGCTTGGGGACTCTTTTGGAGGATAATCAGCCGGCGGCAAGCGCTTGGTAGTATGCGCGCGTCAAACCGGCAGACTCGCGCGCCGAGTCGTTGAACGGCGGCTTAACGGCACCCCGGAAATGGGTACGCACCAGATCTTGCCAAGTCGTTTCCGGTACGCAACGAGCCGCCTCGCAGGCCGACTCAAACCATGCGGTACCGGCCCGGACGTGCCGCACTTCGTCGTTGACAATCCGCGTCAGGATCCTGGCGGTGACCATGTCGCCGGCAGCTTCGAACCGCTCGATCGTGGCGGGCGTGACGTCGAGCCCGCGCGCTTCCAGCACCATCGGGACGATCGCCAGCCGGGCCTTTGCATCATAGGCGGTCTCGGTTGCCGCATCCCACAACCCGTCATGCGCCGGCAGCGCGCCATAGTGGCTGCCGAGGCTGCGCAGCCGCCGATCGAGCAGCGCGAAGTGCATCGCCTCGTCGGCGCCGACGCGCATCCATTCGTCGGTGAACGCCGCCGGGAATTCGCCGCCGAAGCGCCCGATCAGGTCGAAGGCCAGGTCGATCGCGACGAATTCGATATGGGCGAGCGCATGGATCAGGGCGATCCGCCCGCGCTCGGAGCCGCCGCGCCCGCGCTTCGGCATCCGGTTGGGCGGCAGCAGTTCGGGCGTGTCGGGCCGCGCGGGACGATCCGGCATCGCCACGTCGAAGCGGAAGTCGAGCCGCCCAAGCCGCCAATCACGTGCCGCCGCCCGCGCGGCCATCACCTTCTCGGTCGGGTCGGCGGCGTCGAGCACCGCCCGCACCGCCGCCGCAACGCTGCGCCGTTCGCTCACCCGAGCGCCTTTGCCGCCGCGAGCACCTCGGCGGCGTGGCCGGGCACCTTCACCTTGCGCCAGGCGCGGACCAGCGTGCCGCCAGCGTCGAACAGGAAGGTCGAACGCTCGATGCCCATATACTTCTTCCCGTACATCGACTTTTCGACCCACACGCCCAGCGCTTCCATCAGCGCGCCGTCCTCGTCGGTGGCGAGCGGGACCGTGAGGTCGTACTTCGCGGTGAACTTCTGGTGCTTGGCGGGCGGATCCTTGGAGATGCCGAGCACCTTCACGCCGAGCGCGGTGAATTCCGGCATCACCGCGGTGAAATCCTGCGCCTCGCGGGTGCAGCCCGAGGTATCGTCCTTGGGATAGAAATAGAGGACGAAGGGCTTGCCTGCGCCCCAGTCGGGCAGCGCGATCGCGCTGCCGTCCGCCGCCACCAGCGCGCCCTTGGGGAGCGCGTCGCCCTGCTCGATGCTCATTGCCTGGTCTCCTTCAGTTGCCGGCCTGGATCGCGGCCCAGCATTGGCGCACCTCCTGCCGCGTCCCGTCCAGCGTCGCAACCACCGCTTCCCAATCGGGCAGGCTCAGCGTGCGGGCGATGAGAGCGCGGGTGCGCTCGCCCGGCGGCTGCGCATCGGGCGCCACCAGCCGCAGCGTCACCAGCAGACGGGTGAGGAAATCATGCGCCCCCCGGAGCGCGGGCGGCAGAAGCCCCTGCCCCACCAGCGCGTCGATCGCATTGCCCAGACGCGGGTCGAAGGCGGTGCGGTGGCAGAGCTGCTGGACGTGCACCGCGAACTCCAGGTCGACCAGCCCGCCGTCGAGCAGCTTGGCATCGAGCGGCCCCGCCGGCGGCTTGTGCGCGGCCATGTCGGCGCGCATCTTCGCGGCATCGGCCAGGATGTCGCGTGCCGGCCGGGCGCCGTGCAGCACGCGGGTGATGATGTCCTGCACCTGCGCACGCGCCTCCGCCGATCCGAACACCGGCCGCGCCCGGGTGAGCGCCATATGCTCCCAGCTCCAGGCGTCCTTTTCCTGATAGCCGGCAAAGCCCTCCAGCGACACCGACAGCGGCCCCTGCGTGCCCGAGGGGCGCAGCCGCGTATCGACCTCGTAGAGCGGCCCCGCCGCCGTCGGGACGGACAATGCGGCGGTAACCCGCTGCGCCAGCCGATTGTAATAGGTCACCGCGCCCAGTGGCCGGCGCCCGTCCGATTCCGCGGCATAATCGCCGGTGAACAGGTAGATCAGGTCGAGATCCGAGGCATGGGTGAGTGCGCCGCCGCCCATCCGGCCGAGCGCCAGGATCACCAGCTCGCTGCCGGGCACCGTCCCGTGCTGGCTGGCGAACTCCTCGACGGTCGCGGCCGCCAGCACGTCGATCGCGGCCTCGGCGACCCGGGCATATCCGGCGGAGACGGCCAGCGGGTCGCTGACCCCGGCCACGATTTGCGCACCGAGGGCGAACCGCTTTTCGTTGACGATGCGGCGAACATGTTCGAGCCGCCACTGATAATCGGCGCCGCGCTCCTCGGCCGCCATCGCCGCCATCAGCTCGGCCACCTCGCCCACCGGGGCCAGCGCGCTCGCATCGATCAGCCCGTCGAGCAGTTCTGCGCGGCGGCCGAGCTGCTCGGCAAGCGTCGGCGCATGGCTGAGGATTGCGCTCAGCAGCCGGGTGAGCGCCGGCTGCGCCTCCAGCAGGCGGAAGATGTTGACCGCGCTCGGCAGCCGCTTGAGCATCGCGTCGAACCGCGTGATCGCATGCTGAGGGTCGGGCGCGCCGCCGAAGCCCGTCATCAGCGTCGGCAGCACCGCTTCCAGCGCGCTCTGTGCCGCCGGGCTGCGCAGCGCCGGATAGGTGGCCCCCCGCCACCCCTCCACCACCCGGCGGGCGACATCGGCATCGGGAAAGCCCGCCTTTGCCAGCCGTTCGCGCAGCAGGTCGGGATCGGTGGGCACGCCGCTGCCGCTGCCCTCGGCCAGCGCGTCGTAGATGCGGCCGACCCGCTCGACATGCGGCTGGAGCAGCGCGATCAGCGCCGCGCCGTCGTCCACTCCGTGCAGCCGCGCGACATTGTCGAGCGCCGCCGGATCACTCGGCAGGGTATGGGTCTGGCGATCGTCGATCATCTGCAGCCGGTGCTCGACCGTGCGCAGCAGCACATAGGCCGCGTCCAGCGCAGCGGCTTCCTCCGCATCGATCCGCCCTGCCGCGGCGAGCGCCGCCAGCGCATCGCGGGTGGCGGGAACGCGCAGGGCCGGATCCCGCCCGCCATGGATCAGCTGGTGGATCTGCGCGAAAAACTCCACCTCGCGAATGCCGCCCCGGCCCCGCTTCAGGTCATAGCCGGGGCCGAAGCGCTGGCCCTGATGGTGATGATCGCGAATGCGGCGGGAGATTTCCTGGATCTCGCGGATCGTTCCGTAGTCGAGCGCACGGCGCCATACGAAGGGCCGGATCGCGTCGAGAAAGCTCTGCCCCAGGGCCCGGTCGCCCCCGGCGGCGCGGGCTCGGATGAAGGCGGCGCGCTCCCAGGGCAGCGCCTGGCTTTCATAATAGCTGATCGCCGCTTCCACCGGCAGCACGATCGGCGTCACCTCGGGCGAGGGGCGCAGCCGCAGGTCGACGCGCAGGACATAGCCGTCGCCGTCGCGCGCCTGAAGGATTTCCAGCACCCGGCGGCCAATCCGCACCGCCGCTTCCTCCGGCACCTCGCGCGGCTTTACCGGCAGCGTGGCGGGATCGAAGATCAGGATGGGATCGATGTCCGACGAATAGTTCAGCTCGCGGCTGCCCTGCTTGCCGAGTGCGATCGCGGCGAAGCCCCGGGGTTCGGCATCGGGCGTGCGCTCGCGAATGGCGGCGGTGATCGCGCGGTCCAGCGCGTCATCGGCGAAGTCGCTGAGCAGCCGGGTCGTCCGGCCAAAACCATAGACGCCGGCCAGATCGCCGATCGCCGCGATCGCCGCCAGCCGCCGGCGCTGGACGCGCAGCGCCTGCGGCACCGGCATGCCCGCCGTCGGTGCGGCCGCGACTCCGATCGGATCGGCCACCGCGCCCGCCAGATCGTCGACGATGTCGCGCTCGCGGCCCAGCACCATCGAAAGAAAGGAGGAGTGCGCGTTAACCCTTTCCAGCGCCGCGGAGAGTGCAGGATTGTTCACAAGGACACCCTATCGTCCAAAAACCACACAGCTGCGGCGAATTGCAGATCTCCGAGGCAACGAAACGGCCACATGACCGTTTTGTGGCCGTGGTTCAGACGGCATCCCCAAAGGCCCAAGAGGCAAGCGTTGCGACTCCCTATCGCATCGAGGCGCCACGCGCCGGTGACGGCATCGGCCGCGCATTGGCCAATGCCTATGCGCGGGACCTCGGCCTGCCCCAGGACATGGCGGCCCTGCTCGCCAAGCTGAACGACCGCGATCCGCGCTGCCACTGGTAAGCGTCACCGACCCTGCATGTCACGGTGCGCAGCCGGCATCCGCACGGTCAGCCCGTCCATCGCATCGGTAAGCACGATCTGGCAGGCGAGCCGACTGGTCCGTACCGCGCCCATGGCGAGATCGAGCATATCCTCTTCCTCCTCGCTGGCCGCGGGCAATCGGGCGAAATCGTCGGGCGCGACGATCACGTGGCAGGTGGAACAGGCCATCTGCCCCTCGCACGTGCCTTCCAGCGGTTGCCCCGCATTCTGCGCTACCTCCAGCAACCGCGCGCCCGGAGCGACAACGACCTCCTGGACTGCGCCGCCGCGCGCACCTTCGAACCGGATCCGGATCATGCGGCGCCCCGCTGGGCGTCGGCGGCGGCACGGAGTCGATCGAGTGCTGTCATCAATTCCCCCTCGGTGGTCATGCGGCCGAAGCCGATCCGGATGCTGGAACGCGCCGCCTTGTCCGACAGGCCCAACGCCCGGAGCACATGACTCGGCCGCCCCGAGCCACTCGCACAGGCCGAGCCCGCGGAAAAGGCGATGTCGCGCAGGTCGGACATCAGGCGCCCGACGTCGAGGCCGTCGCGGCGTACGTTGAGATTGCCGAGGTACCGGTTCGTCGCGGAGCCGTTCAAGGTCCACATCTCGCCGAGCAAATGCCGCGCCGTCTGCCAGAGCCGTGCGACATGGGCGGAATCCTGTTCTCCCCGCGCGGCCGCCACCTTCGCCGCCGCGCCGAATCCCGCGCACAGCGCAGGCGAGAGCGTGCCCGATCGTCCCGGCGCCTCCTGCCCGCCGCCATGGAGCAGCGGTGCCAGCGTCACCCCGTCGCGTACCCAGAGCGCACCGATGCCCTTGGGGCCGTGGATCTTGTGCGCGGAAATCGCCACCAGATCGCAACCGGCAGGGATCGGCACCCGGCCATAGCCCTGCACGGCATCGCACAGGAAAAGCGCTCCCGCCGCATGGGCGATCTCCGCCAGTTCCGCGATCGGCTGAATCACGCCGATTTCGTTGTTGACCAGCATCGCCGCGACCAGCCCCGTGCCCGGCAGGATCGTCGCGCGCGCGACCTCCGGGTCGACCATCCCGTCCGGCCCCACCGGCAGCACCGTCACCGGACGTCCCGTCGCCGCAACGCTATCCAGCACAGCAGCATGTTCGGTGGCGAGCGTGACGATGGGTCCGGTGGTGCCCTTGATCGCCCAGTTCAGCGCCTCGGTGGCGCCGCTGGTGAACGCCATTTTCCCGCCGGCCGGGAGCAACGCCGCCACCTGCCCGCGCGCGACTTCCACCGCAGCCCTCGCCGCGCGACCGGGCGCATGGGGGGAATGGGGGTTGGCGTGCTGCGATTCGAGCCAGGGCAGCATCGCCGCCAATGCTTCCGGCGCGAGCGGCGTCGTCGCCTGATAGTCGAGATAGATCATGCCGCCCGCGCCTTCGCGTCGGCAAAGGTGGCGCGCCACAGCTCGGCGAAGGAGTCGACGTCCGCCTCCGTCGTGCCGCGCCCGAAGCTGACCCGCACCACCTCGCGCAACGCCGGCTCCGCCCAGCCCATCGCGGTCAGCACATGGCTCGGGCGCATGCTGCCCGAGGAGCAGGCGCTCCCCGCCGACACCGCGACGCCCGCCAGGTCGAAGCGGATCAGTTGGGCGGCGGAGGAAACGCCGGGCATCCGATAGGCACCGATGAGCGGGCTGCGCGGGCTTTCCGCCCCCACCACCGCTCCGCCGGCTTCCAGGATCGCTGCCTCCAGCCGAACCCGCAGCCGGGCCATCTCCACCAGATCCTCCGGCACCGTCACGGCAGCGGCATAGCCCAGCGCGCCCGGCAGGTTCTCGGTGCCCGCGCGATAGCCCTTTTCCTGCCCGCCCGTCGGCATCAACGACCCGAGATCGCGCACCAGCAGCGCCCCGATCCCGGGCGGACCGCCGCGCTTATGGGCGGAAATCGCGACCAGATCGGCATGGCGCAACACCTCGGCATCGGCATGCGCGGGCATCTGCGCGGCATCGACCAGCAGCAGTCCGCCCGCGCCGTGCACGGTGGCCGCGATCGCCGCGATCGGCTGGCGCACGCCGGTTTCGCTGTTCGCCCATTGCACGCAGACCAGCGTGCGACCGGCGCCCTCCAGCGCCGCCGCCAATGCGTCCAACCGAACGATCCCGCCCGCGGTCACCGGCAGCACCTGCGCGCCCTCACCCAGCCGCAGCACGGCATCATGCTCGACCGCCGTCACCAGCCGCCGCTCGACGACGCTGCGGCCGAACGCCATCGCCAGCGATTCGCTCGCCCCACTGGTCAGCAGCAGTTCGTGCGCCCAGCCATAGCTTGCTGCGATCCGCCGCCGCGCATCCTCCAGCGCCGCGCGCGCCGCCCGCCCGTCGCCATGCGGCGAGGAGGGGTTCGCCCAGCGCGCCATGCCCTCCATCACCGCCGCCACCGCCTGCGGCAGCATCGGGGTCGTCGCGGCATGATCCAGATAGAGTCGAGCGGCCAATGGCGTTCCAATTGCGTGAAGGGACCCGCTGCCTATATAGCGACCAAGTTCCTGCGCTCCACCGCGCATCTCCCTATCGAACAGGATCCGCCTTGCCCGAAGTCATTTTCCCTGGACCCGAAGGCCGCCTCGAGGGCCGCTTTGCCCCCGCCCCGCGCCCGCGCGCGCCGGTCGCGATGATCCTCCACCCGCATCCCAATGCGGGCGGCACGATGAACAACCGCATCGTCCAGGATCTCTACAAGACCTTCCAGCGCCGGGGCTTCGCCACGCTGCGCTTCAATTTCCGCGGCGTCGGCAAGAGCCAGGGCGTGTTCGACAACGGCATCGGCGAGCTTTCGGATGCCGCCAGCGCGCTAGACTGGGTGCAGAGCTTCCACCCCGAGGCATCGTCCACCTGGGTCGCAGGCTTCGGCTTCGGCGCCTGGATCGGCATGCAGCTGCTGATGCGCCGCCCGGAAATCCGCGGCTTCATCTCGGTCGCGCCGCCGGCGAACATGTTCGACTTCACCTTCCTCGCCCCCTGCCCCAGTTCGGGCATCATCGTGCAGGGCGAGCAGGACGAGGTCGTGACGCCGGGCGCGGTGCAGAAGCTGGTCGACAAGCTGCGCACCCAGAAGCACATCACCATCCACCACGACACCATCCCGGGCGCGAACCATTTCTTCGAGCACGAGATGGAGCAGCTGATGGGCTCGGTCGACCGTTATCTCGACATGCGGCTCGATCCCAACTGCCCGATCCGCTGAATACCTTTGCGGCTCAGCGCGGCGCGAAGGTCGCGCTGAGCCAGCGATCGACCACGGCGGTAGCGGGATAGTCCGCCTCGCCCAGCTGGCGGTTCATCGCCACATGGCCGCGCAGGCCCCGACCCTCGAAGCCTTCGACCTCCACCTTCGATCCTTCCGCGCGCAGCGCCGCCGCCAGCGCTTCCGACTGGCGTGTCCCGTCGTCACGCCGGACGTGAAGGATCAGGAACGACAGCACGTTCGGCCCCGCGGTATGCGCGATCGGCGACAACGCCCGCTGCCGCGCCGGATCGCTGCCGAACGCCTTGGTATAGATCGGCCGCATGAAGCGCCCTGCCGCCGCCATCTGCGCCGGCACATCATAGGCGGCGCCGTCGAGCAGTACCACGCCGCGCAGCTGGTCCAGCATCAGGTCCTGCCCGTGCATGTAGCGCGGATCGGTGCCCACCAGCGCAGCGAGATGCGCACCCGCGCTGTGCCCCATCAACACCATGCGGTCGGGATCGAAACCGAGCTCCCGGGCATGCGCGACCAGCCAGGCGATGGCGGTCGCCACATCCTGCGCCTGCTGCTCCACGGTCGCGCCGGGCACCAGCCGGTAGTTGATCGTCGCGAAGGCATAGCCCTCTCCGGTGAAGTGTCGGATCTTGGCCACGCCCGTCGCATTGTCCTTGGAGCCGCGCTCCCAGCCGCCGCCATGCACGAACACGACCAGCGGGGGCGGCGAGCGGGTGGCGGCGACGGGCGGGTGATAATCCAGTTTCTGCTCGGGCAGCGGGCCATAGGCCAGGTCGCGCTTGGGCGCGAAGGCGGAGGGCGGCGGCGATGCCATCTGCTGCTGGGCAAGCGCAGGCGGCCCCGCGAGAAACAGTCCGGCCAACACCCATCCGATCGCGCGCATTCCGGCTCTCCTGCTGCGACTGCATGGTATCGCAGGTGGCGGCGCGGGGTCTAACCGGAAAAGGTCGCAAGATGTCGCAGACGCTGGCTTCCTACACCGTCCAGATCAGCACATTGCCCAGGATCACCAGCGCGCAGACCAACATCAGCACCCCGCGCTGCCGATCGCCCCGGCGCAGCACGGCAACCCCGCCCCAGGCAAGGGCCAGCACCGCCAGCATGGCGATGCCCATCACCAGCGGGTAGAGCGCGGAAAGGCCGCTCAGGTCACCACCACCCATAGCGTCACCCCCGTCGCGACGAAGACGCAGGCACCGCCCGCGACCAGCCGCGGCTCGCCGCGATAGGCGATCCGCAACGTGATCCAGAGGAAGTGACCGAGCGCGAGCGTGCCGATGCTTGCAAGGCGGGCAATGGCGCCGCCGACGGGATTGCCGCGATCATTCCGTGTCCCCGAGCGTCCGCGCATAATCCTCCTGGTCCACATTTCCGCCCGAAACCAATATGAGCGTGCCGGGTTCCATCGCGATCTTGCCGGCCAGCAACACCGCAATGCCCGCCGCTCCACCGGGCTCGACGACGAGCCGGAGCTTTGCCGCTGCCCAGCGCTGCGCGGCCCGGATTTCGGCTTCGGTTACCGCGATTCCGGTAGCGCCCCGACGCGATAGCACGTCGAAGGTCAGCGGGGAAACACGTTGGGTCTGCAGCGAATCGCACACCGTCGGCGGTGGGTTCGGGCCGACCGGCTCGATCCATCCCGCCTCCAGGCTGCGGCGCATGTCGTCCCACCCTTCCGGCTCGACCGGCACCACCTCAGCGTCGGGCAACGCCAGGGCGATCCCGGCGGAGAGGCCGCCGCCGCCACACGGAACCACCGCCCGCGCCGGCGCCGGGAGCCCCGCTTCGGCCATCTGCCGCGCCGCTTCGATGCCAGCGCTCCCCTGCCCCTCGATGATCCAGGGATCGTCGAAGCTCGGCACCAGCGCCGCACCGCGGGCATGGGCGAGCTGCTCGGCGATCTTCTCGCGGCTTTCGGTGGCGCGATCGTAGCGCACCACTTCCGCGCCCAGCGCCAGCGTCGCCTCCAGCTTCACCCGCGGCGCATCCGCGGGCATCACGATCACCGCCGGGATCCCCAGCCGCTTCGCTGCCCAGGCGACGCCCTGCGCATGGTTGCCCGAGGAGAAGGCGACGACGCCCTTGTCCCGCACCCGTTCGTCGAGCGCGGTCAGCCGGTGCCAGGCGCCACGGATCTTGAACGCGCCGATCGGCTGCAGGCTTTCTGCCTTGAACGCGACCGGCACGCCGCGCACGTCCTGCACCAGCAAGGGCGTGGGCGGGAGGATCGCCGCGACCTTGGCGGCGGCGTCGCGGACCCCTGCGCGGGTGGGCTGTCGCAAAATCGTCACAGTGCATCCCTCGCCGTAGAAAAACGGACCCCAGAATCACTTTACACCGGGGTCCGACGCGCATATGTGCGCTCCTCCGCTGCCCCATGGGACTTCCAACCGCAAGGCAGCTTTTCGTCAATGTTTGCCTCACGGCATTTGGAGGTCCCTTGAGTTGCACAAGCATCATCGCGCGCTGGGGTTAGCGACCACCCAGATCGGCACCACTCGAGTAGCCGACATCGCTAAGCTTCGTCCGGTCCAGCCGGTAACGCTCGTCCGCCCGCACGCCGCATCGCGTGCGGCCCGGTTCTTCGCCGAGAAGTTCCCGGGTCGTTCGATGTATGCCGTGAAGGCCAATCCCTCGCCGGATCTGATCCAGATCCTGTGGGAGAGCGGAATCACGCATTTCGACGTCGCATCGATCGCCGAGGTTCGCCTCGTCGCCGGTGTCGCGCCGGAAGCAACCCTGTGCTTCATGCACCCGGTAAAGGCTGAGGAAGCCATCGCCGAGGCATATTTCGAGCACGGCGTTCGCGTATTCAGCCTGGACAGCATGGAAGAGCTGGACAAGATCGTGCGCGCCACCAAGGGCGCCACCGATCTCACGCTGTGCGTACGCCTTCGCGTCTCCTCCGATCACTCGAAGCTCAGCCTCGCGTCGAAGTTCGGCGTCGGCCCGGGCGAAAGCAAGGACCTGCTGATCGCGGTTCGCCAGGTGGCGGATGCCCTGGGCATCTGCTTCCATGTCGGCAGCCAGGCGATGTCGCCGGAAGCCTATGCCAATGCGATGGAGCGCGCCCGCGTCGCCATCGTTGAGGCGGGCGTTACCGTGGACGTCGTGGATGTCGGCGGCGGGTTCCCGTCCAGCTATCCCGGCATGGAGCCGCCGCCGCTCGAGCGCTATTTCGCGACGATCCACCGCGCCTTCGAAAGCCTGCCGATTTCCTATTCGGCCGAGCTGTGGGCCGAGCCGGGCCGTGCGCTGTGCGCCGAATACAGCTCGCTGGTCGTGCGCGTCGAGCGTCGCCGCGGCGACGAGTTGTACATCAACGACGGCGCGTACGGCGCGCTGTTCGATGCGGCCCATATCGGCTGGCGCTTCCCGGTCCGCCTGCTGCGCGAGCCGGATTCGAACGCCAAGGACATGGGCTTCAGCTTCTATGGCCCCACCTGCGACGACATGGATCGCATGGCGGGCCCGTTCGAGCTGCCGGCCGACATCCAGGCGGGCGACTATATCGAGATCGGCATGCTCGGCGCGTACGGCGCGGCGATGCGTACCGGCTTCAACGGCTTCACGGCCGGCGATACGGTGATCGTCGACGACGAGCCGATGGTCTCGCTCTACACCGGCGAAGACGAGGCGGTCGCCGCCACCCCGTCGAACGTCGTCAAGCTGTAATCAGCACGTCTTATCCGACCTCGCTCCCCTCCCGCTTGCGGGAGGGGTCGGGGGAGGGCATGGCGTGTTCCTGATCGGGAGCGGCTGAACAGCCCCTCCCCTGACCCCTCCCGCAAGCGGGAGGGGATATATGGGTTTCCGCGTCCCCTTTGAATGACGGCGGCCATGTGAAAATGGGAGTTCCCATGACCGACAGCCTCACCAAGACCGCGGCGGCCAACGCCCCGATCAACGACACCCGCAAGGCCGAACTGCTTTCGAAGCAGGTCAAGCACATCGACATCAAGAGCTTCGACGCGCGCCCGATCGTCGATGCGATGGCCGATATGAGCTTCACCAGCCGCGACCTCGGCCGCGCCACCAAGATCTACAACGACATGCTGGCCGACAAGGACTGCACGGTCTGCCTCGTCATCGCGGGCTCGACCTCGGCCGGCGGCTGCATGGACCTCTATGCCGAGCTGGTGCGCAACAACATGGTCGACGTGATCGTCGCCACCGGCGCGACCATCGTCGACATGGATTTCTTCGAGGGCCTGGGCCACAAGCACTATCAGGCGCTCGAGATCCCCGACGACGACACGCTGCGCTCGCTCTACATCGACCGCATCTACGACACCTATATCGACGAGGAGCAGCTCCAGGACTGCGACTTCACGATCAACAAGATCGCGAACGAGCTGGAGCCGCGCGCCTATTCGAGCCGCGCCTTCATCCGCGAGATGGGCAAGTATCTGTCGGAGCACGGCAAGAAGGAAAACAGCCTGGTCAAGCTCGCCTATGAGCATGACGTGCCGATCTTCTGCCCGGCGTTCGTCGACAGCTCGGCCGGCTTCGGCCTCGTCAAGCACCAGGTCGACCAGATGAAGGCGGGCAAGCCCTATCTGATGATCGACGCGGTCGCGGACTTCCGCGAGCTGACCGAGATCAAGATCCAGGCGGGCACCACCGGCCTGCTGATGATCGGCGGCGGCGTGCCGAAGAACTTCATCCAGGACACCGTCGTCTGCGCCGAAATCCTCGGCCATGAGGATGTGGAAGTGCACAAGTATGCGGTGCAGATCACCGTCGCCGACGTGCGCGACGGCGCCTGCTCGTCCTCGACGCTGCAGGAAGCCGCCAGCTGGGGCAAGGTGAACACCGGCATCGAGCAGATGGTGTTCGCGGAAGCCGGTTCGGTGATGCCGCTGCTCGCCAGCGACGCCTATCACCGCGGCTATTGGAAGGATCGCGCAAAGCGCGGCTGGGCGAAGCTGTTCGCCTGAGCCTTTCGGGATCGACAAACGAAACGGCCGGGGAGCGATCCCCGGCCGTTTTGTTGTAAGGGGTGGAGGAGGTTACCTACTGACTGGCTTGGCGCTCGCGTCGAAATCGACCTTGTCGAAACCCGCCATCTGCAAAGTGTAGATGACCCCGCCGATACAGCGATAGGGCGTATTGTTCATGTCCGTGAGGATGCGGGCCCGTCGCCCCTTCCTGACCTCCGTCTGCGCGGCTTTGAGCAGTTCGTCGATCGTCAGCTTTCGTCCCGCAACTTCAACATAGCAAGCGTCGGCAGGGCCCCGCACGATGACGACGTATGGCTGCGGACTTCCTCCCGGAAGCAGCAGAGCCATGATGGACGCGAGGATTGGGGCCATGGCGAAACGATGCATGGGAGCATTGCGCTACGCAAGCGTTGGCCTACCATGCACGTGACCACAGCCTGCCGTGTTTCCTAGCCCCTCCCCTTCAGGGGAGGGATCGGGGTGGGGCTGTGTTTCGCAGAGACCAACAAGCGTTCTGGAATCCCTCCACCCCAACCCCTCCTCCAAGGAGGAG
>NZ_AGFU01000073.1 GCF_000226955.1 Sphingomonas elodea ATCC 31461 | reverse complement strand
GAGGTCGCGACGCTGACCCAGGCCGACGCCGAGGAGCCCCCCGCCGTCGGCATGCGCTGGCGCCGCCACTTCGTCCGCACCCTCGTCCGGCGGCAGGACGCCGTCGTCGTCCTCCCCGACCTCCACGCCATCTTCGCCGACCTCCTCGGCGACGAACCCATGGCTGTCGCGGCATGAGCCGCCCTCTTACCCACCCCGCACGGCCGACCTTGGCGGCCCCCCGTTTCGAGGAACGATGACCATGCGTGCCACCATCAAGTTGAAACTAGGCTTTACCTTCGGCCTGCTGATCGTGCTGCTGCTCGTCGTCGTCGTCGTCGCCAGCACGCGCCTGGCGATCCTCAACCAGGCGACCACCGATGTCATCAACGGCCCCGCCAACCGGCTGGACATCGCCGAGAGTATCGATGCGAAGCTCGGCTTCGTCGTGCGCCAGGAAAAGAACATGGCGATGACCGACGATGTGGAGCTCACCCGCAAGTTCGACGCCGACCTGATGAAGGGGCGCGGCGAGGTGCAGGCACTGATCGCCAAGGGCCTGGCCGGCGCGACCGCGCAGGGCAAGCCGCTGTGGATGCAGATCGAGGCCAAGTTCAACGACTATGTACCGATCAGCGAGCAGATCCGCGCGCTCGTGCTCGCCAACAGGAACGCCGAGGCGGCCAAGCTCTCGATGACCCGTTCGCGCGAGGCGGTGCTGGCGATCAGCGATCTGGTCGGCCAGCTGGTGACGCTTTCCAAGGCGCAGATGGCGCAGGCCGACAGCGACACCAACGCGCTGTACGGTTCGGCGTCGACCATGTTGTACGTCGTCGCCGGCCTCGCGCTGACGATCGCGGCCGGCGGCGCGTGGTGGATCTCGCGCACCGTTTCGACCGGCCTCGGCCGCGTCTCCGCCGCCGTCACCGCGGTCGCGGAGGGAGACCTGAACCAGCGCATCGCGGTTTCGAGCAACGACGAGATCAAGGACCTGGTCGATACGGTGAATACCATGGTCGAACGCCTGCGCGGCGTGATCGCCAATGCGACCGTCGCCTCGACCAACGTCTCCTCGGGCAGCCAGGAACTGTCGTCCAGCGCCGAGCAGGTCTCGCAGGGCGCGACCGAGCAGGCCGCCGCCGCCGAGCAGGCCAGCGCGTCGATGGAAGAGATGGCCGCGAACATCAAGCAGAACGCCGACAACGCGGCGCAGACCGAGAAGATCGCCCGCCAGTCATCCAAGGACGCGGAACTGAGCGGCATCGCGGTCGATCGCGCCGTGGGCGCGATGCGGACGATCGCCGAGAAGATCGGCATCGTCCAGGAAATCGCCCGCCAGAC
>NZ_AGFU01000074.1 GCF_000226955.1 Sphingomonas elodea ATCC 31461 | reverse complement strand
CCGCCTGCCACACCGCGGCTCGCGGCGTTCGTGCCCTGAGCGGCGAAGCCATAGCTAATGCCGGCGGCACCAGGAGCCGCACCCGCACTGTCGAACGCGTCGCCCGAGGCTAGCTGGCGAGTCTCGCCCGAGATACGTGCGCCGCCGGACGTGCCTGCAACCTGCGTGCCCGAGAGGCCCATTCGGACGCCGTCGACAACAGTAACGAAGCCCTGGGCCGACGCCGTCGCCTGCACTGCGCTGCCGGCACCGCCAGCAAACAGGCTCTGCCGACCGGTACCGACCGACCGTCCCCCAGTCCCGCTCCCGCTGGCATTCGTCGTGGCGTTTCCAACCGCGACGCTGCCGGGCGCCGAGACGCCGCCGCCGAGGCTCCCGTTCAGGGAGACCTGCTGGCCGCGATCATCGAGCACCTGGTTGAGCACCGAGCTCGCGTTGATCGTCATCGATCCGCCCGCGGTGATGCTGGCGTCCACCGTGAACAAGTTGCTGGCGGTTTCCGCATGATAATGGACGTCGGTAATCGGGAAAGGATTGTTTCCCTTGGGGTCCGACACGCGCCACTGATGATTGTTGTTCTGGTTATAGTTCCAGTAGGCGCCGTCGCTGACGGTGCGTTCCTGCCCCGCGAACGACTGGTTGGTGATGCTGCCGCCGGTGAAAGTCAGATTGCCGCCCGCGCTGATCGCGGACCATTGGTTCAGCAGCGCGCCGCTGCTGAGATCGAGGTTGCCGCCCACCGCAATGATGGACTTGCCGCTGTCGGCGGTCAGGCTGGTCCGCGACACGGTATCGTTATAAATGAGCCAGAATTCGTCATATTTGGCGCCGGGCGGATGCCCGTAATTGATCCGCTTTTCCGTCGGCCCCGAGATTTCGTCGGCTTGGTACTGGAAGGTCGTGCGCGTATTGGTGATGGTCTCGGCGGCGATCAGTCCGCTGCCGCTGGCCTGAATGGAGGCCGAGCTGTTGAACAGGCCGCCCGCCCGCCCCCAGTCGCCGGAGGCGCTGCCGTCCCGCCCGGCGATGATCAGGTCGCCCAGCGCATAGAGATTGGCGCCATCGGTGTTCGACACCAGCCCCGGCGTCAGGATCGACAAGGTGCCGCCGCGCGTCGCAATCACTGCGCCCGCATCCCGATTGGCGACGTCGCCCGACGAACGGATTGCAACGCTGCCGCCGAAGATGCTCGCGCTATTCGTCAGGCTGCCGACGTCGAGCTGCACGGCGTCCGCACCGTTGATCAGCCCCGCATTGCTGAACACACCGCCGCTGGCCAGCGCAACCGCGCCGCCCTTGATCGTGCCCGACGCCTGGTTGGCGAAGCTGCCATCCGCGACGACGCTGGCCGTGCCATTGGCCTGAATGGTGCCGGCATTGTCGATGGCGCCGTGCACGGTCAGGAAAAGGTTGCGTGCGGCACCGAAATGCTGATCGGCGCCGAGCGACCAATCGCCGTTTACGGTCAGCGCAAGGTCGTTGGCGGCCGCGAGACTGCCCAGCGTCCCGCTCGAATAGCTCAGCGACAGCAGGGTGCCGCCGCCCAGCATACCGGCGCCGTTGTCGAGCGTTCCGGCGGCCAGAAGCAGGTTCTGGCCCCCCGCGATGCTGCCGGCATTGACGAGCGAAGCGGCGGTCACCGTGGCCGTGCCGTCCGCCCAGATCGCGCTGCCTCCGGTGGTCGTCAACGTCCGGTCAATGTTCAACGCGAGGTCATGGCCCGAGATCGTCCCACCCTGCAGCAAGGTGCCGCTGTGGATCGCAACCATGCTCTGGCCGCCGATCTGTCCTGCGCCGTTGTCGAGCAGCCCGGCGATGTCGAGATCCACCCCGCTCGCGCCCAGCACCGCGCCACCCTGATTGGCGAGGCTCCCGGCCGAGAGGGCCATGCCGCCCTTCGCCGCGATGGTGCCGCCGCCATTTTCGAGAGCGCCGCTGAGCGTGATGGTCACCGCGCCGCCGGCTGCGGTCGGCGAGGCCAACGCAGAAAGGCCGCCGATCACGCCCTGGGTGTTGATCAGCGAACCGCCGACCAACCGGATGTCGCCGCCGCTGCTGGCGATGATACCCTGGCTGTTGTCGATCACCGTCGGATCGATGAAGAGACCACCGTCGGCGGACAATGTCCCCCCGCGATTGGAAAGCGCACCGGCAACGGTCAATTTGCTGGCGCCCGTCGCCGCGAGGCTGCCAGCGTCGTTCGTCAGATTGGCGGCGGTGATCGCGTAGCGCCCGTTGGTCGCGATCGTGCCGCCGGCATTGTCGAAGTCGGCCGTAGCGCCGAGGGCGAGCAGGCGAGTGCCGCTCATGCTGATGGTGCCGCCCGCGTTGCTGAAGGTACTCCCCGACAGCGTCAGGTCCCCGGCATTGGTACGGATCAGGCCGCCGTCATTGTCGATCGCACCGCTGGCGACGATCGACAGCGCCCCCGTGCCGGTCACCGTGATCGAGCCGCCGCGGTTCCGCAGAGCTCCGATGGTCGTCGACAGGGTTGCCGCCGAGATCCCCCCGCCGGAAGTGTCGAGCAAGCCCGCGGCAACGGTGAGACCGTTCCTGGCGACGAAACTCCCGTTGAGCGTACCGGTGGCGGACAGCGCGAGATCGGTGCCGCTGATCTGCGCGCCCATGAGATCGCCGGCAGTCGCGGTCGCGGTGATCGCTTGCCCGGTCAGCCGCCCGCCCTGCCCCAGCCCGATTGTGCTCCCGGTCACCGTGGCGTCGCCGGTCGCCGCCAGCGTCGCCCCGACCGCCGAGACCGCGCCGCGGCTGGCGATCCGCAGCATGTTGGCATCGCCGGCCGCCGTAAAGTCGCCGGCGAGGAGGCGCCCACCGTCGGCGTTCACGCGGTCGGCATCGATCGAGAGACCGCCCAGGCCCGCCAGGGTGCCGCCGGCGGATCCGATCGCGCCGCCCGTCACCGTCATCCTGCCGCCCGCAACGATGCTACCGCCATTCGCCAATGCCCCGGCAACGGTCAGGGCGGCGTCTCCGGCCGCCGTGATCGTGCCCGCATTGCTGGCGTTGGTCGCCGCCAAGGCGAGCGTGCCGTCGGTCTGAAGGGTGGCCGCATTCGAGAAGGTTCCGGCCTTCAGGCGCAACACGCCGCGGCCATGATGGCTTAGCGTACCCCCGCCGGTTGCGACGAAGCTGCCGGCCGCGATGGTCAGATCGGCCGCGTTGGCTTGCAGATCGCCGCCCGAAAGGTCGAAGGTCCCGGCAAGCGACAAGTTCAGCGGCCCGGTGTCTGCGACCCAGAGCTTGGCGCCCGAGGTCACCGCCAGATTGCCGGCATCGAGCGCCAGTCCTGCCACCTGCAGGCTGGCCGCGCCGTCCAGTCGCAGGGAGCCGGCAGCGATCGTCGCCACGCCGGGCGTCGAGAGTTGCGCGCCCGCGCTGGCAACGAAGCTGCCGGTCGCTCCCAGTTTCAGCGTGCCGCCGCTGATCGCGCCCCCCGCCAGGGCAAAGTCACCTGCCGTCGCCGCCAGATCGAGCGTCCCCGCCGCCGTGACGGTCCCGCCCGACACGGCGGCGGACTGCGCATGCACCCAAAGGTCGCCATTGCCGCCCAGGGTGCCGGCGCCCGTCCAGGCGCCGGCCACGGCGACTCGCATCGTGTCGGTACCGGTCGCGACGATCTTGCCGTCGTTCACCAGCGCGCCGACCGTCGCCAGCACGCCATGGCCGGTGATGGTGCCGCTGTTGGCGAGCGTGCCGTCCATGGTGAGCGTCAGTGCACCCGGCGTGGAGATATCCCCGGCGTTGACCAGCGATTGCGCCGCGAGGGTCAGGCCGCCATGGCCGGCGATCACCCCGCCCCCATCGTTGCTGGCCGCACCGCGCACCACGAAATCGAGCGATCCCGTCGCGGCGCCGATCGTGCCGGTTCCGTTGGCAAGCACGCCCGCAGATACCTCCAGCGCCCCCGCATCCGCCTGAATCGTGCCGCCATTGGCAAGCACCCCGCCGATCGACAGTCGGCTATCGCCCCCCGTTCCCAGCGCACGGATCGCGCCGGCGGTGTTGACCAAGCTGCCCGCGCTGGCGACGAACCGCCCGTTCGAGCCGATCATGCCGCCACCGTTGGACAGCGCGGCGCTGGCGGCGACCGTCAGGACACCGGCGCCGGAATGTACGATCGTGCCGCCATTGTTGTTCAAGCTGCCGCTGGACAGCGTCAGGTCGGCGGCATTGGTCTCGATCCTGCCGCCGCCATTCTCGATGTCGCCGGTGGCGCGGACATCGAAGGGACCGGCACCGAGGACGTGGATCGCACCGCCGACATTGTTCAGCCCCCCCAGCGTCGCGGTGAGCCCCTGCGCGGAAAGGACGGCGTTCGACGTGTCGAGCAGGCCGGCCCCAACCACGATGTTCCCGCTGGCGAGCAGGTTCGCTTGCAGCATACCGACGACATGCAGAGCGAGGGCTCCGCCGTCGATCTGCCCCGCGCGCAAATCCCCGGCCATTGTAATGGCGGTGACATTGCGCGCGCTGAGGCGCCCCCTGCCGCTGAGATCGACGGACCCCGCGGTAAGCTCCGCGTCCCCGGTCGCGGCGAAAACCGCATCGCGTGCGGCAATCGTACCGGTGACGGCGACGTTCAGGGTGCTCGCGTCGTTCGGGCTATCGAACCGCCCAGCGACCATGGTGCCGCCAACGGCATCCAGGCTCGCGGTCCCTAGGGTGATCCCCGCCAAACCTGCCAGGGTGCCGCCGCTCACGTCGAGCGCGCCCCCGCGCAGCTCCAGGGCAGCGCCGCTGACAATGGTACCGCTGCTGCGCAAGGACGTGGCGAACTCGATGCGGCCGGCGCCCGCCGCGCTGATCGCGCCCGTGTTGATCCCGCTATCGCCTGCGATCATCGCCGCGCCGGCGGTGACGATGCTGCCGCTGTTGGTCAGCGTCGTGGCGGTAATCCCCAGGGTGCCCACGCCGTTATGGGTCAGCTTGCCACCCGCCGAAAGGAAGGTGCCCGTGGCGATCGTCAGGTCGCGGGCATTGGTTACGAGGCTGCCGCCGGAGAGATCGAGCGTGCCGCCGAGCGACAGCCCGAGCGGCGATCCGCCCGCGATCGACAATGCCGCGCCGCCGGTCACCATCAGATTCTGCGCCGACAGCGCGAGCTCGTTCGTGCTGGCCGACGTGGCACCGCCGGTGCCGTCGAGGACGATGTTCTGCGCCGTGAGGGCCAGCGTGCCGGGCGTGGTCAGCGTCGCGCCGCCGGATGCGCGGATCAGCGATGCTGCAGCAAGCGACAGATTTGCGCCGGAGACGGTGCCGCCGGTGATCGAGAACGCGCCGCCTGTCGCCTGGGCGCGCAGCATGCCCGCCGCGCTGAGCGTTCCCCCGGCCGAGCGAATCGCATCGCCTTTCAGCGACACGTCGCCATTCCCGCCGAGCGTCCCGCTATTGGCGAGAAGGCCGGTCACGGACACGGCAAGCGCGTCGGTGCCGAGCGCGACGATCTGCCCGCTATTGCTCAGCGCCTCGCTGCCGATCGTGACGCCCTGTTCCCCGGAGACCAGGCCGCTATTGACCAGCGCGCCGGTGCTGGTGACGGTGGTCGCCAGGCCGGACAGTGTCCCGGCGTTGTTCAGTGTGCCCGCCGCCACGGAAACGGCACCGTTGGCGACGATCTGTCCGGTGGCGCGATTGTCGAGCGCGCCGTCGATGACGAGGGAAACGGCGCCTGCACCGGCGTTTTCGATCCCGCCGCTGTTGCTGAGCATGCCGGCGTGCAGCAGCAGATCGCCACCGTTGACCTGCAGGGTGCCGCTATTGGCCAGCGTGCCGGTAAGGCTGACCGCACCCGATCGCGCCCCCAGCAGCGTGCCGCCGAAATTGGAAAGGGTCGCGGCGGAAAGCGAGAAGCTCCCCGACGAGAGCATCGCCAGATCGGTCACGATCGCATGCGCAGCCGTGAGTTCGACGCGGTCGGCGACCAGGGTGGCGCCGCCGAGGCCGAGACCGCCTCCCGTCGCTGCCAAGGCCAGCCCCGTGCCGAAGCTGAACTGTGCCCCACCGGCATCGATTTCCGCCGCCCGCAGCGTGCCTGCGCTGGCGCCGACGACGACGGCCTCCCGGAGGTCCACCGCACCCGTCGCTACGATCGCGACCGCGCCATCGCTCGACAGAAACTGCCCCCCCCGCGCCGACAGATCGCCGGCAGAGAGCGAGAGCGGGCCTGCCGCTTGAAAGAGACCCGACTCCGTCGCAATCGCCTCTCCCGAAACGGACAGCGCGCCGCCGGCCAAGATCGAGCCTTTGGCTCCCGAGAGCGCGCCACTGGTCGTGACATCCAGGTCGCCAGCGGCACTGACGATGCCGCCTGCGTTGACAAGGCTGCCGGCGGCGAGGCGCAGGCTGCCATTGGTCGCGATCGTGCCGTCGATGTTGGACACGGTGCCCGTGACATCGAGAAGGAATTCTCCGCTGCCACTATGGAGAATCTTCCCGCCATCGACCGAGAGGTCTGCAGCGCGAATGGTGAAGTGGTCCGCAGCGGAACGGAGCGTTGCGCCCGCATAATCGAGCGTGCCGGCGCTGCTGAGGGTGACGTCACCCGTGCCGATCTGCTCGATCGCAGCGCCGTTCAGGCGGATCGTTCCCGCATCGAAGCGAAAGGCGCCCGCCGCCAGCGTGGCCGCCGCGAGCGAAAGGTCGCCTGCCTGCCATGTACCCTGCCCCTCGATCCGGAAGCTGGAGCCGTCGCCGATCAGGTCGCCGGCCATGAACTGGGCATCCCCCGCGGCCTGGATCGACGCTCCGCCGTCCAGCCGCAGCACCCCCGCCGCACCGACGCTGAGCGGCCCGCCCGCGATCAGCCGCGATTGCGTGCCACCCATGTCGATGGAGCCTGCATCGATCTGGACCAATCCATTGCCACCGATCGTGCCCGATCGCCCGTCAAGCACGGCACCGATGCGGAGCGTCAGCGCCTGACTGCCGGTCTGCGTGATGGTCCCGCCAGCGCTGTTGTCCAGCGTATCGGCGGTCAGCGACAGTCCCCGCGCGCTCTGCAACAGGCCACGCGCGTTAGTGACCGCCGCGCCCGTCACCGCCAGACTACCGCCCGCCGCAATGGTGCCCTGACTGTTGTCGAGCAAGCCGCCGGCGATCACGCTCACCGCACCTGCGCCGGTCATCGTCCCGCCATGGTTGGCGACGGCACCGCCCCGGACGGAAAGCGCACCGTTGGTGACAATCCGCCCGGCGCTCCCATTGTCGAGCGACTGCTCTCCCGCGAGCGACAAGGTGCCGGATCCGGCGTGCGCGATGACGCCGCCCTGATTGATCAGCGTCGACGTGGAGAGCGCCGCGTTGGCGCCGTTGAGGGCGATGGTGCCGCCGATATTCGAGAGCTGGTCCGACACGGTGATGGCCGAATCGCCGCCCCCGACGAGCGAGACCAACCCGCCGTCATTCTCCCAATAGGTCGCCGTCGCGTTCAAGGTGCCGGCGGTGAGCTGGCCCTTGCGCGTGTCGATGGTGGCGGCTGCGAGGTGGGCACGCCCCCCTGCCGCCAACGTGCCCCCCGCGCTCGCATCGATGATCGTGCCGGCACTGACCGTGACGTCGTCGCCCCCCGCGATGCTGCCACCACCGGCCAGGCTGACCCCCTGCGCGACCGTAGCCGCCATCGTGCCCCCGGCGACAATCTGCCCGCCTGCGCTGACCGCAACGCTGGTCGCTCGGAGCGACACATCGCCATTCCCGCCGAGGATGCCACTGTTGGCAAGCGTCCCGCCCGTCGCGATCGTCGTCGAGGTGCTGCCCACATTCACCAGCGTGGCGCTGTTGGTAAGCCCGGCAGACGTGATCACGAGCGGACCGCTCGATTGAACAACGCCGGCATTATCGAGCTGCCCGTCCAGTGTTGCGGAAAGCGCTCCTGTCGCCACCACCGTGCCGGTGTTGGTCAAGGCGCGCCCCGACAGCCCGATCGCGCCGCCCTGGAGCAGACCTGCATTGGTCTGCGTGGCGGCCGCGAGTGACAATTGCCCGCCCACCACAAGCTGTGCGCTTCGCGCCTGGACAAAGCTTGCCGCATGCAGATCCGCATTGCCGCCGACCTGCACCGCACCCGAGGCAAGTTCGATCCCGCCGGCGGTAATCCCAAGTCCGTCTGCTGCTACCGTCTGCCCGCGCAGTTGCGTGACACCGGAGCTGGTGAGCGAAAGCGTGCCGCTCGCTCCCAGGCTGCCATCGGTGCGCAGCCCGGCCACGAGCGTGCCGGTTGACGCGACCTCGGTCGCGCGAACGACGAGATCCGCCCCCGATGCGGTCAGCCCCGTGTTGACGAAAGTCCCCCCCGCCGAAAGGCTGGTGCCCTTGCCGCCATAGAGCGTGCCCGAAACCTCCAGCCCGCCGCCGGTTTCGATAGCCGTCGTATTCGCCGAAACGACGCGACCGGTAAGCTCGACCTGCCCCGCGGCCGTCAGGCGAAAGGGCTGCTCCAGGCTGGCCAGCGTCCCGGCGGACCGGACACCGAGCCCCGCCTCGGTGCCGATCAGACGGATCGAGCGCGCATACATGCCGCCCACCGCCGCAACATCCAGCGCGAAGGCGGGCGTGACCGAGATACTGCTTTTGCGCGCGGTCACCACGATGTCGTCGGTACTGCCGGCAATCGTGACGTCGCCGGAACCGGTGACCGCGTTGATCCGGTCCGCCCAGATTCCCGCGTTGACGCTGAGCGCGCGCGCGAACAGATCGAGCCGCGCCGAGGAGGCGTCGAGACCGGCACCGCCCACCGCGAGGGTACCGCCATCGACTGCGAACCCCGCCAGGCTTCCTTGCGGCCCGAACATCGCCCGGCCACTGGTCAGCGTCACCCAGGGGGCGTTGATGAAGCCGCAACCGTTGCAGGTGATGCCGTTGGCATTGGCCAGCACCAGCTGGGCGGCCGGGCCGGCAATCTCGATATAGCCGGCCAGCAGCGACGGGTTGGTGCTCACCACTTCGTTGAGGATGAGCGTGGCGGGGCGGCCGGTCTTGATATTGCGAT
Organism: Sphingomonas elodea ATCC 31461; assembly: GCF_000226955.1. Classification (GTDB taxonomy): domain Bacteria; phylum Pseudomonadota; class Alphaproteobacteria; order Sphingomonadales; family Sphingomonadaceae; genus Sphingomonas; species Sphingomonas elodea. The sequence goes on along the minus strand of NZ_AGFU01000074.1, from coordinate 17,477 downwards.
TGCCGTCGACATAGCCGGCGAGCCGCGTCGTGACGATCTGATCGCTGTTGTTGAGGATCAGCCCGCGGCCATCGACATTGAACTGCGTATAGCTGTTGTGGCTGATGCCCGCGCTGTCGGGCGTAGTGATGCGCACCACGGGGGTGCCGTTCATCGCCATGTCCATCGTCGGCGCATGGGTCCCGCCCGGCGTGATCTGCGCGGCCACCGGCAAGGGGGTCAGTGCCCCGATCGCCGCGACGCGCAGCAACTGCCGCGCGATGACCGCGAGCGAAGCGGAGCCGGTGAACGTCCGACGGGAAGCGCGGCGCGCAGCCGCCACGGAAGCGCGGTGGTTGGTCATGATATCAGAAGCTCCATCCGGCGGTCACGCCGATCGTTCCCAGCTGCGAACCGGCAGCGCGCTGCGGCGACACCGGGATCGCGACCCAGGCGTCGAGGCTCACGCCGCGCATCAGCGCCCGCAGGCCCATGCCGACGCCGATTGGCGCCGCGGCGTTGCCGAGCACATGGCCGGCATCGCCCAGCACATAGGGTTGAAGATGATCGCCGATCCGGACGGTCATCTCCTGGCGAAGATACCAGCCCGCCCGGCCGATCAGGGCGCGGTCGCTGTCGAACCCGCGCACGGTGAACGGGCCGCCGACGGCGATCTGATCCGATCCGTAGAGCGGTCGGCCGCTCCACTGGCCGTGAAAGGCGGCGCGATAGGCGAGAACGGGGCCGAGCGGCGCGTTGACCGCCACGTCGATGCTGGTGATGCGATAGCGGGCGGTCGGCAGAACCGCCGGCCGGTTGTCCGGCTCTGCCTGGGCACCGAGCCAGCCCACGCCGCGGCGATGCCCGATCTCGGTGTCGATCTGCACGCCACCAATGCGATGGCGGTCGACGAGCGCCAGCCCGATATCCGTCAGATCCTGGTGCTGGAGACCGATCTCGATCCCGTCGATGGCGCTTCGCCCCCAGCGGCGCTGGAGCGTCAGGCGCAGCGCCGTGCGCGAGGTTCGGTCCCGATGCACCACCCGCTCGACCCAGCCGGACACGGTGTCCAGCCGCCCGCTGGTCTCGAAATCCTGCACCTCGCCCCGCACCTGCTGGGCATAGCGGCTGCGATTGGCCGATACCCCGAAGGTCCACCAGCCGAAGGGGATCGAAAGCGACGCGCCGGTACTGCGACTGTCGGCAGGTAGCGACGGACTCCGCAGCCGGTTGTTGATCGACACCGTGGCGACTTCGGACAAGCCCAGCAGGTTGAGGGTCGAAAGCTGCGCGGAACCCTGCCAGCGACCGACCGTCGGCCCGGCGAGATTGTTGGCGGAAACCGACAGGGAAACGGGTTTGCCGTCGCGCACCGCGACGTCGAGGATGCTCTCGCCGGGTTCGTCGCCGGGGATGAGGTCGACCTTCACGTCGCGGCCGGGCACGCGCCGCATCTGGTCGAGCCCCTGCTCCACGGCGCGCAGCGAGAGAATATCCCCCGCTCCCTGGGGAAAAGCATGGCGCCATGCCCGGCGCCCGCGCTGTGCGCGTACGCCCGCGATCCGACCCGGGATCACGGCAATATGCAGCGTGCCGCTCGCCAGGTCCTGCTGCGGGAGACCTGCGCGCGTGGTGGACAGACCATGCTCCAGAAAGCCGCTCTGGAGCGATGCGAGGATGTAGTTCAGCCCCGCCTGCCCGATACAGCGCCCCTCGAAGCCGGATACTAGCCGCCGCACCCAGCGCAGTTCGGTCGGAAGTTCACCATCGACGACGATCCGGGAGATCGGACGACACTGCGCTTCTGTCGGAAACGGGCCCACCCCCTTGACCATGCCCCCATCGATCCGGGAAAGCGGCGCCTCTTCGCGTGCCGTGCGCCGCGCGGCCTGCGCTTCCGCAGCGCGGCGCGCCTGGTCGATCGCTACAGGATCTCGCTCCTGCGCTTGCGCTGGCACTGCCAATGCAAGCAGCAGAGACACGCACAATACACCACCGGAGCAGCTGCTCGCTCCAACGCGACATTCACTTCGCAACCTACGCTAATCCATATCGATGAAAGGACGATTTCAAGGCCGTCGCATATCACCGACAATGCGGAGAGTCTAATATATTAGCCATTTGTAGCTTATATAAGCAATACGCGATGATCGGGGTGCGCAAACACCATCCGCCTTCGTGATCGCTTCGGACGTCAGGCGCCCAAAACCTCGCCCATCGATGCAACCATCGAGATTGAGCGGAGGAAAAACCGGTACTATGGTTTTGCCAGCATTCACTAACGAAGCCGCCCCTTTGCACAAATCGACCTTGCCCGAACTGGTTACGTTGTCCCGCAACCTCCGCCGCGCGCGCGAGGAAAGCGGCCTTTCGCAGCAGGCGCTGGCCGACAAGGCCGGAATTCACCGAAGCTATCTGGTAAGTCTCGAAAAGGGGGTGGGCAATCCATCGCTGGAGAAGATGGTATCCCTCTCAACCTGCCTGGGTATCGACGTCATCGACTTGCTCACCCCGCAACTGTCCATCGACATGCCGGTGCCAGAACAGAAGATCAACAATGACATGGTGCTACGATCCGTCGTCGAGGTTCTACGAAAAGCTGGCGCAATCGAATAAGACGCACTGCCAACAGGCGAATAAGGCTCCCGTCAAAACCTTACGCAAAGATGGCTCGGGATTCTGAGCAGTGAGAAAATCTAGCGCAAGCTAGCATTACAGTTGCGTTTTTGATCGGACATGTGACCGTCGTGCGCCGGCTTGGTTGCGAATGCCGTGTCCTTCGGCACATGCGCGGCCGCCAGGCGTGCCGGGTCAGCGGTCCAGTTCTTCGGCAGATAGAGCGCCCGGTCGACGAAAGCGTGGCCCTTGGCCGAGACATAAGCGGCGAACACGCCGATCTGGCAGTTGGTCACCTTGCCGGCCGACCCAGTATATTGGCGCCCCACGCAGCATCACGCCTTGCCCTGCTTCAGAAACCCGGTCTCGTCGATGACCAGCACCGCATCATCAGCGCCCAGGTGCTCCAGTGCATAGTCGCGCACGACGTCGCGCAGGGCATCCGCATCCCACCGACCGCGTCCCAGGATCGCCTGCTGCCGCCATGGTCCCGCATCGCCGGCCGCCTCGGCGCGCATCCACCCCGTCTTGCGGCGCTCGTCGCCCAGCAGCCCATCCAAAAAACTGTTCGCCGATGCCGCAACACGCGCCTGCCCGAACAAGGGCCGCATCCGCTCTTTCACCTCGCGCAGCGATGATGCCCAAAGCGCCAGCGTCGCCTCGATCGATGCTCCCACCACCACGATCCGCTGCGCATCTTCATTGCCGATGATCTCGGCGCAACGGCGCAGATCAAGGCCAATGCCAGCCGGACCCGAAAGCCGACAATCGACTGGCAGCTCTACAAAGAGCACCACCAGATCGAGCACTTCTTCAACAAACTCGAATGCTTCCGCTGCATTGCCCTGCGCTGCGAGAAGACGATCTCCGCCTTCATGGGATTCGTCCATCTCGCATGCGCCATGATCTGGCTCCGCAAAATGCTGACAGAACCTAGGCCCTACCGCGCCCATGGGACGTGACACACAGCAGCGCAACTGCGAATGTGATCGCCCTTCGCCGCCTGCAGCCGCACCGAACAGGTCTCCGCCAACACCCACGGCCGAAGCTGTATACAACATGGCGGCGGCAATAGCCGCTTATACACAGCCGATCCATTGCAGCTGACGCGCCAATTCCACTGGGGTGGTGACACCCATTTTCTTCATGACCCGGGCGCGATGCACCTTCACGGTGCTTTCGGCCCGGCCCGAACGATGAGCGACCTGCTTGTTGCGAAGACCACTCGCGATCAAGTGCGCGATTTCACGCTCCGCCTCGGTGAGGCTTTGGTAGGCGCGTGCCGCGGCGTCTCCATGCATCTTGTCAACTTGTCCAGCGCGCAGCCGTTCGACGGCCCCGCTTACAGCGTCAATCAAGGTTTGCGGGCGAAACGGCTTGACGAGGAACTCGTAAGCCCCTGCCTTCATGGCAGCCACGGCATCCTCGACATGAGCCACCCCGCTCATGAAAATGATCTGAACACTACCACAGCCCTGCAACTTCTGTTGTAGGCGCAGACCACTGAGCCCTTTCAGACGCAGGTCGACGATCAGCACGCCCGCGGGTTCGGGATGGTCCGCCAGAAAGCCGTCGGCCGTTGGATAGGCGCATACGTCGTAACCGACTTTCAGCAGCAAGTGGGCCAGTTCCTCGCACATGAGTTCATCGTCGTCGACGACGAAGACCGCGCGCCCGTGAGTCAAGATGCATCCCCATATGGTGCGATCGCGATCGGTAGCGTTGCCGTAACGCACAGCCCGCCGCCGGGTCGATCGTGGAAGGACAGCTTGCCCCCCAGGCGTTCCACGTGAGCGCTGCAGATACGAAGCCCAAGCCCTCCACCTCCGGGCGCACCGGTGATACCAGATTGAACGCGGTAGCCGGACATCAATTGTCGGCGATCGCCTTGCAAGCCACAGCCATCGTCCTCGACGCGAATGTGGTACAGCCCGTCGCGCACTGCAGACAGCGCAATCTCGATATTGTAGCATTCTGCGTGCCGGATAGCGTTGTCAACGAGGTTGGTGACGATCTGGCAGACCCGCCCCCGATCACTCTCTACGACCGCCGGCGCATCAGGATCGATGGCAAGGTGGAGCCGGACAGATACCGCCTCTGCCTTGATCTCAAGCAGAAGGAACAGTTCCTGCAGCAGCAGCCGGAGGTCGAAATGCGTTGCCGCCGGGGACCCCCCATCGGCATCTACACAATGCTGGAGCAACAGATCATCGAGCAGGGTAACCAGTCGCTCACCCGCGACGCGTACGCGATCCGCGTCGCGCCTGCATTCGGCCGGTAGGCCGACAGCCTCCGCGAGCCGGATTGAAGCCAAAATCAAGCTGCCCAGGGGCGAACGAACCTCGTGACATATTTCGGCAAGCAAATCTGCCGCACGTGCCGTCCGGCGGCAACCTCCATCCGGCGCTCCGCAGCGCACGAGATCCAACTTGTCGTTACTAGCGGCCTCCGCAGGGGAGCGATCGAACTCCCAACGAAGACCTCGCCCACCATGTTGGTTAAGGCGCTTAGGCATTTAGACGGATCCTCACCGACAGATGCATCTCCCATATGCCGCCCCTACGACGCTAAACACATACGTACTGCACCATATGCCATATGTTGTCCAAACAAAAAATACGACCGTACTGTTTCAAAAGTGTGGCGTGGGGGCTCGGCTTGCCTGCACAGGCTCGCGGGGTTGATAAGTCGATCGCCGTTGGTTGCTCATGCCGCTGGCGGCTGTTGCCACCATGATTCCCGCCAGTCCCGACTGTGCGGCGCTGGTTCTACCTCTGGCGCGACAATGGGATGTGGCTTACGATCAACCCAACCTTGCTGATCGCAGCGCGCGAAGCAGACGGTCGTGAGGCTTTGCCCAGCGCTGCCGTGATCGACAGCCAGAGCGTGAAAAGCACGGAAAGCGGCCGTCCTTGCGGATACGACGCTGGCAAGAAAATCAAAGGGCGCAAGCGGCACATTCTGACCGACACCGATGGCAATCTCGTCCATGCCGTGGTGCATGCCGTCGATATTCAGGACCGCGACGGGGCGCCGCTGGTGCTCGCCGAAATCATCAAGCGATCCGACGTCGCCAAGGGATTCAAGGTGATTCACCGGCGCTGGGTCGTCGAAAGAACCATCGCGTGGCTCAATCGAAACCGTCGCCTCGCCAACATCGCTGGCTCCGTAGGCGGTGCTCTCACGAAGGACATCCGCTACATGCTTCTGCGCACACGCCGGGGTCGTGACGATCATTCCGGTGCAAAAAGCCAAAATCGAAAATTCCGCCTTCGTCGTCATAGATGACCCATCTCCTGCAGGACAGCGTCTATGGAGTCCCCCAAGGATGACGAAACCCAAATCTTCTCGTCGTATGTAATCAACACGAAGATGCTGCTAACAGGCTTGTTTGTTGGGGCGACCTGGGCCGCGCGCGAAGCCGTAGCAAGCTGCGCCAAGCTAATTTTCCTATTGGTCATTAATTGATTGGCAATCGGCTCAAGAGCAGCTTCGAGATCAGGTACATCGCACGTATAGGAGACCGATGCCTTCTTGAGGTCCAGGTCAAAATTCGACACCTCTACGGACTGCGCCTTGCACTTCACTTTCGTAAACGCAGATGCCATCGCATCGGAGAATGTCTCGATAGCGCGGGCCTTATCTGCGGCGCTGCCGCCAAGATGCGGCAAAAAGAGGGCTCCAATATCTTCGGAAAACGTATGCGGCAACCTCAATACTTGCCGTTCGTCAAGCTGACCGCCACCGGAGCGCAGATAGTCCCCAAGTGCCCGCACATGTTCCGGCGTCGAACTGAAAATCGCCTGTAGGAACAGGTCGGCAACGCGAACAGCTGAAGCCGCCGTCGTAGTCTGCTCCCTCGTCTGGGCTTCTGCCGCCGGCGCTGAGAACGCGATCGAGGTGAAACAAGCGGCTAGCACCACAGTTCGCATGGGAGTCTCCTGGTTTCAGGTGTGATGATTGAAGCAGGGGGGGGCGGCGAACATCGCGATGCAACACCGCCACTTCGCCAGCCCTGTGGGGCAGCGCTACGCTCCCTGATCCGCGCCGCCGGACTTCGCCGGCGATATGCCCCGGGCACTGCCGCGCCGGTGCGCGTGGCGCGCCCATCACGACGCGGCGAGCGGAGCAGCACACTACCGGCTGCTCCGCCCAGGTTCACCGGCACTTCGTGAAGCGACCTTTATCCCGGCCCGAGGCGATACGGCATTTGCCGTGCTTATCCCTGATCACATAAGCTTTCGCCGCAGCGGCAGGCGGGCATTTTACGAACTGGCCCTTGGCATTCTTGCAAGGGCCGGCGGCGAGAGCAGGGCTAGCGACAAGGGCGATAGCGGCGGCGATAACAGATACGCGGAACATGGATACACTGTCCTTTGGTTAACTGGAGGGGAAGCGATGGTTTTTTGGGTCGTGTGCGCAAATGCTTGACGGATCAGCGGGGGTAGTCCGGCGGGGGGGGCTCTAACGAGCACTGCACGCGGACCGAGCTACCTTTACTGGACCCTGGCCCATTCGAACCACGATCCTCATTTGTAGCTCATCGGCTTTGCCTGGCGCTAAAATGAGCATTCCGAACCCCATTGGTCCCAGCAATGCAAGTGCGACCGCGAGGGGGCAGTAAGATAAATCGACTTCTTCGGGTCGATATCTCGCGCCCTTCGAATGCAAAGATGCATATAGATAATTAGACATACCACACTAACAAAGATACACCCCAGGTCCGCCGAGCTGCTACCGTTTCCAAGATACGAAATAGCAACAATAATCGCAGCCCAAGCAATAAACAATTTTAAAGATTTATATAAATATTATATCCTATTTATTCTGTTAAATTTCATAAATTACCCATTTTATACTTTTAAATTGATATCCTATGTCAATTATCAATTCACTTTTCAAAATAGATGTGAAAATATCTGATCGACCTACTCTAGATCTAGTGAATCTTTAATTAACATAGATTATCTATATTATATCAGAATATGAATATGGTTGAAACTCATGTCACTTTCATGGTAACATTCGCGAAAAGATTATATGATCAAGATGAATTTGAAAAGAGGAGTTAATCGATGGTAATTTAAAATGTGAAATTTTAGTACAATTGTTCTTTAGCGTTAGTACGCTTGTTGCAGTTTTTCTGTATTATGTTTGATTTCTAGGATTAACGCCCAGCAGCATGTGGCGAGCGAAGCCCGCACTGTCGGCTGCTCCGCACAGGATCCGTCGGTGCTATTCCCAAGGGTACGCAGCTTTTCATCGCGCCGCGCACGCACGCTGGATCCGAGCGGGGTAACGGCGACCGTGGACACACTGTCGCGCGCAGGTCGCCGCGCCGACCACTCGGATTCAAAGGTGCTGTTCTTTGTTGGCGCCGCGCGCGTTTTTTTGGGGGCAACTGTGATGGTCAGGGGAGCGCGACTGGATGCTGCGGTTCAACGCCCGCGGCCCGGATGGGCTGCTCGATGGCAAGGCGCCCGGCCACCGTTCACGGCTGAGCGATGCGCAGCGCCAGGCGCTGGTCGATATTGTCGAGCAAGGTCCGATCCCGGCCATCCACGGGGTGGTGCGCTGGCGGCTGATCGATCTCGCGCAGTGGCTCCATGACGAATTTGGGGTCTCGCTCGACGAGACCATTGTCAGCCGTTGAAGAAGCTGGGCTATGTGACGCTCACCGCGCGTCCTCGCCACCATCCCCAGAACGAGCAGGCGATGGAGGCCTTCAAAAAGGGGGCTTCGCTGCCGAGCTGGCAAAGGTCAGGACGGCCCTCCCGAAGGGCACGCCCATAGAAATATGGTTCCAGGATGAAGCCCGTATGGGCCAGAAGAACCAAATTACGCGGCGCTGGGCGCGGCGCGGGACCCGGGCTTCGGCGCCGAAGGATCAGCGGACGAAATCGGCCTATATCTTCGGCGCGATCTGCCCCGAACATGGCAAGGGTGCCGGGCTCGTCCTGCCGCTCTGCAACACCCAGACCATGGCGCTGCACCTTTCCGAAATCTCGCTGGCCGTAGCACCCGGCGCACACGCCGTCGTCCTGATGGATCAGGCCGGATGGCACACCAGCGCCAAGCTCGAGGCCCCTGACAATATCAGCATCGTCGCGCTCCCGGCCAAATGCCCCGAACTAAACCCGGTCGAGAATATCTGGCAGTTCATGCGCGACAACTGGCTATCGAACCGCGTCTTCTCCTCCTGCGACAACATCGTCGACCATTGCTGCGACGCATGGAACAAGCTCGTCGACCAGCCATGGCGCATCATGGCCACCGGACGACGCACATGGGCACGTCGGTCATGACCAATGCAGGTTGGTATGATTCACCCGACACGTTGAAGTGGAGGATGAATTGCCGGGAGAGTTCTGGCTGAACGACGAGCAGTGGGATCGACTGCGACCGCTGCTGCCAAACAAGCCGCGAGGTGTGCCGCGGGTGGACGACCGTCGGGTGATCAGCGGCATCGTCCATGTGCTGCAGGCAGGCTGCCGTTGGAAGGACGCGTCGAGTTCCTATGGTCCGTACAAGACGCTGTACAATCGGCATAAGCGTTGGTCGGAAAAGGGCGTCTGGCAGGCGGTATTCGAAGCGTTGGCCGCTGCCGGCGGGCCACCGGCTGAGGTTCTGATCGACAGCACGCATGTGAAGGCCCACCGTTCGGCTGCCGGCGGAAAAGGGGGGCGTACGTCCAGGCAATCGGCATCAGCCGAGGCGGGCGCAACACGAAGATCCATGCCATCGCCGACGCCCAAGGCAAGCCGCTCGCCTTCCTCCTGACGCCTGGCCAGGCAGCAGACTGTCGGGCAGCAGAGGCATTGCTCGACGCCCTGCCGGCCCGCTGCATCGTCCATGCCGACCGCGCCTATGACACCAACCGCATCCGCGACCTCATCGAGCGGCAGGGTGCTGTTCCCAACATCCCGCCCAAGGCCAATCGACGCTGGAAAAGCTGCTTCAACCGCAGCCTCTACAAGGGGCGCAACGCCATCGAGCGCATGTTCTGCCGCCTCAAGGACTGCCGACGCCTCGCCACGCGCTATGACCGCACCGCCGCCATCTTCCTCGGCAGCATCCACCTCGCTGCCACCGTCATGTGGTTTTTGTGAGTCCCAACCTTAAAAGGGAAGTGCGGTTGACCCTTGGGGCTCAATTCTTTCCACAGGACGGTAAGTACATATTCTTAAACATACATTCCAGTTGGCTGACTTCTCTTCACCGGGAGATTGGGCCGACTTCATCCGCGCTTCTTGAATGTCGCCTTGATTACCGTACCCCCACCCGCAACCGGTCGAGATAATCCGACCACCACTGGGCCATGCGAACACGCTCCTCCCAATGCGCGCCACGATGATATGCTGCCCGAACGCGGTCTCTTTCGCCATGCGCCAACGCGCGTTCGATTGCGTCGGGATGCCAGAGGCCAGACTCGCTGAGCAGCGTGCTGGCCATCGCGCGAAAGCCATGGCTGGTCATTTCATCATGGTCGAAGCCCAGCCGTCGGAGTGCGACGTTCATCGTGTTGTCTGAAATCGGCCGCTGCGTCGTGTAGAGCGCGGGAAACAGATATTCGCTCGATCGAGGAAGCGAACGCAACTCCTGCAAAAGATATATCACCTGGCGCGATAGCGGCACGGCATGCGGCTGCGTCATCTTCATGCGCTCGGCCGGCACGCGCCAGACCTTGTCTACGAAGTCGATCTCGTTCCACTTGGCCTGCCGCAGTTCGCCCGGCCCCGGGAAGACGTGCGGCGCGATGCGCAGGGCATAGAACGTTTCCGGTCGCCCTTCATAGTGCTCAATGGCCCGCAGCAGTTCCCCCACTTTTCTTCGGCTCGACAATAGCGGCGTGGTGCTTCACGCGTGGGACGATCAGCGCGCCGCGAAGGATCTCGGCAGGATTTCGCTCGGTGCGCAACGTCGCAAAGCCGTAGCGAAACACCCGCCCGGCAAAGGATCGTAGGCGAACCGCAGTCTCGTGGCGCCCCTTTCGCTCGACACGCTTGAGCGTGTCCAGCAACTCGTGCGGGGTGATATCGGTGACCCGCCGCTTGGCAATGCCGGCCAGCAATTCCAGAAACCAACGCGCTTTCTTCAGCGTAGCGGCGGATTTCCCCTCGCGCTCCATCTTCTCAATATATTCGCCGGCAACCAGCCCGAAGGTGGTCTTAGCCGAGTGCTCTGCTTCGAGGCGCTTCAGCCGTTTGGCCTCGACGGGGTCGAAGCCATCCGAGAGCTCGGAGCGGGCCTCGTCGCGCTTCCGCCGAGCCTGTTGAAGCGTCACTTGAGGAAAGCTCCCGAGCGAAAGCTTCCGCTCGATCCCGAAAACCTTGTAGCGAAAACGCCAGAGCAATGCCCCGGATGGCTGCACGAGAAGGTCCGACACCTTGAACGGGCGATCGCGGGGCTTCAGCGCGCGGATTTCGACGACGGCTAGCATGGTGCGCCACGCCTCCTGCGAGGACCGTGATCCACCGATTCGTGGCCCACTTTTCGCGGGCCTTAGCGGAACGAAACGAGAAACCACCGGACTGTAAACAGCGATTTTATCGCAGTTTTTCGCAGGTCTCCACAATGTTCTCAATATGTACTGGTGCCCCTGGCCGGACTCGAACCAGCATGCCTTTCGGCGTTCGATTTTGAGTCGAATGCGTCTACCAATTTCGCCACAGGGGCAGCGAAGGATGCGCACGGCTAGACGAAGCTTGGCCGCGCCGCAACCCGCTTCACACCTCTTCGTGCACCTGCGCGTGGGCGAGCAGCGCGAACAGCACCGATCCGCCGAGGATGTTGCCGAGCAGCGCCGGCGCGAGGAAGCCGCCCAGCACCCAGCCGAGCGACGCCTCGCCCGCCAGCCACAGCATCCAGGCCTCGACCGCGCCGGCCACGACATGCGCGAACTCGCCGAGCGAGATGAAATAGGTGCAGAACACCAGCACGAAGAATTCCTGCCGCCGCGCGCCCGGCAGCGACCAGGCGATTCCCGCCATCAGGAACCCCGCCGGGACCGCCGCGCGCACCGCGTCCCAGCCGGTAAGTTCGAGCAGGCTGCGCGAGGTATCGAGCATCGCCTTGGTGCTCGCTTCCGTGCCCACCCAGCCCTCGGTCGCAAGCCAGGCGATCAGCAACGTGCCGGCCAGATTGGCCGCCAGCACCAGCCCCCAGAGCCGACCGAGGCGCACGACGTTGCGGAAGCTGGGGCTCGCCGCGACGGGGATCACGGCGGAGAGCGTGCTCTCGGTGAACAACTGCAGCCGCCCGAGCACGACGATCACGAATCCCAGGCAATAGCCGATGCTGGAAACCGGCAACCGCCACGGGGTATCCGGCAGGTGACTTTCGATCAGCCCGCGCCCGAGCACCGATGCCGCCATCGCCACCCCCGCGACGACGCCGGAGAAGAACAGCGAACTCGCCGGCCGGTCGAGTTCCTCGTCGCCCTGGCGGCGGATGACCTCATGGATGACGCGCGAGGACGCGGCCTGGCGTTCCTCCACATCCTCCTCCTCGTTGGGGGGAAGGTCGGCCTTCTCGCCGTCGGACGCTTCGTTTCGGGGCTGTTGCATCGCGGGTGAACGCGGTGGCGGGCGGGAGGTTGCTACCCGATCTACCGCCTAGGGGATGGCAGACTCCAGCGCCTACCCCCTCACTCGAACATTGCGCCGCCGACAAAACCGACCTTCGCGCTGAGATGCACGGGAAGCGCATTTGCGAGACGAAACATCTCGGTGTCGGGCAGGGGCGCAAACACAAGGACGGAGCACCCCTTCTCGTCTCGCTCAACTCTTAGCGGTGGGAAACCGCGTTCCGTGACGTATTCCACAGCCGCGGCTTCGTTCGCTGCCGCGACGCTGAATAAAGACTCCCCTGAATCGTCCATCGCATTGGCTCCACAACCGCCGCTGGCGAGCGGCATCCCGTCCTTCAACTCCGCGGCGCCTGCCGCCGATAGCTGAGCGCCTCCGCCACATGGATGCGCCCCACCCCCTCGGCGCCCGCGAGATCGGCGATCGTCCGCGCCACCCGCAGCACCCGCGTGTAGCCGCGCGCCGAGAGCCGCATCGCCTCCGCCGCCTGCGCCAGCAGCTTGCGGCCCGCATCGTCGGGGCTGGAAAAGGCCATCAGCGGCTCGCCGTCCGCCTCGGCATTGGTGCGCACCGACGAGCCCGCATAGCGCGCCGTCTGGAGCGCCCGCGCCGCCGCCACCCGGGCGGCGACCTCCGCCGAGCCCTCAGCGGGCGGTGGCAGGACGAGATCGGCGGCGGTGACCGGCTGGACCTCGACATGCAGGTCGATGCGGTCGAGCAGCGGGCCGGAGACCTTCGCCTGATAATCCGCCGCGCAACGCGGCGCGCGGGCACAGGCCAGCGCCGGATCGCCCAGATGGCCGCAGCGGCACGGGTTCATCGCGGCGATCAGTTGCACCCGCGCCGGAAAGGTGACGTGCGCATTGGCCCGCGCGACGCTCACCACCCCCGCCTCCAGCGGCTGGCGGAGCGAATCGAGCACGGCGCGCTGGAACTCGGGAAGCTCGTCGAGGAACAGCACGCCCAGATGCGCAAGGCTCACCTCTCCCGGCTTCACCTTGAGCCCGCCGCCGGTCAGCGCCGCCATCGAGGCGCTGTGGTGCGGGCTGCGGAACGGACGGGTGCGGGTCAGCCGCCCGCCCTGCAGCGTGCCCGCCACCGAGGCGACCATCGACACTTCCAGCGCCTCGGCGGCCTCGAGCGGCGGCAGGATGCCGGGCAGGCACGCCGCCATCAGCGACTTGCCCGCGCCCGGTGGCCCTACGAACAACAGGTTGTGCCCGCCCGCCGCCGCGATCTCCAGCGCGCGCTTGGCGGTTTCCTGGCCCTTCACCTGGGCGAGGTCCGGCCCCTGCCCCGGCGGGTCGACCTCGCCCGGCACCGGGCCGGGGAGCAGCTGGTTGCCCTTGAAATGGTTGAGCAGGCTGATCAGGTCGGGCGCGGCGAGCACCTCCACCTGCCCCGCCCAGCTCGCCTCGGGGCCCTGCGCGGCGGGGCAGACCAGCCCCTTGCCCGTCTCGGCCGCGTGCATCGCGGCGAGCAGCACCCCCGGCGACGGTGCGATCCGTCCGTCGAGCGCCAGTTCGCCGACCACGACATAGCCGGCGATCGTCTCGGCATCGACCACCCCCATCGCCGCGAGCAGCGCCAGCGCGATCGGCAGGTCGAAATGCGATCCTTCCTTGGGCAGGTCGGCGGGCGAGAGGTTGAGCACGATATGCTTGGGCGGCAGGGCGAGGCCGATCGCGGCCATGGCGGCGCGCACCCGCTCGCGGCTTTCGGCCACCGCCTTGTCGGGCAGGCCGACGACGACGAATTTGGGCAGCCCGGCGACGAGGTTGCACTGCACCTCCACCGCGCGCGCTTCCAACCCCAGATAGGCTACCGTCGAGACGCTGGCGACCAAGAGAGCCCCCTCCCCGGAATGGGAGCATAGCGGCTTTTCACCGATACGGAAGCGATACGAGCGGTGGAACGCGCGGCGGGTCGGCGCAGCCTTCGCTCCGCGTGAATTTGTGCCGACCGGATCGTCTTGCCTCTGGTACGGCTAGTGCGCCGCGCCTTGGTCCGGCTTCGCGGCAGGCGTGATTTCCGCCAGCGTGAGGATGCCATCGGAATTCTTGTCGAAGCTCCGGAAGGCCGGCGCGAGCATCTTTTCACGCATCGCCACCCGGTTCTCCGGCGTGATCTTCTTCTGCGCCGCCGGATTCGCGGCGATCGCTGCGTCGATGCGGTGGTCCATGCCTGCGACGAACTCGCCGAGCGATAACCCGCCGTCGCCATTCCTGTCCGCTTCGGCAAAGAAGGCGGCATCCAGATCCATGCTCACCTTCAATTCCTGCTGGGGATCCGTAGGCGGCACATTCTGGGCAGTTTGGGCCACGACAAGCAAGATCAGTGTCAGCATGTGCAAATCCTCCCCGAATCGCCGGCTTGGGGGCATCTTCCCGGCCGGCACCATCAAGCATCAAGGCCGTTGCATGAATGTGTCCTGACGCGGAATGTTCGCCCGTCACCTCCCAGGCTGGACCGTGCCGGGCTGCGACCGACACCGATAGATCCCGGGCTTCCCGAAGGCGCCACCGCTGCGACGCGCCTTGCCGCGCCCCGTCTTGCACAACCAACACACCCCACCCATCTCCACGCCCATGCGCCAGGCACCCGCCCAAAATCCGCATCCCGCGTTGACTCTGGCGCCACTTGCCCGTAATGGCGCTCGACACGCGGCCGCCCCTGTGGCGGCCCTTTTACGTTCTAGATACTCGAGGATGAGCGATGAAGCGGACCTTTCAGCCGAGCAACCTGGTGCGTGCGCGCCGGCACGGCTTCCGTGCACGGATGGCGACCCCGGGCGGTCGCAATGTGATCCGCGCCCGCCGCGCCCGCGGCCGCAAGAAGCTGTCGGCGTAAGCACCGACACGCCCTTGCTGAGCCTCGACCGGCTCACGCAGCGCAAGGACTATCTCGCCGCCAACGGGGGAAAGCGGGCACCGATGCCCGGTTTCGTCTTGCTGGTGCGCGAACGGAACGATGCCGATCCGTCGATGCGGATCGGCATTACCGTATCCAAGAAAGTTGGCAACGCCGTTATCCGGAATCGGATGAAGCGGCGCTTTCGCATGCTCGCGCGCGAAATCCTGCCGGAGGCAGGGATAGCCGGCGCCGACCATGTGCTGATCGGCCGGATGGGCGGAATCGAACGCCCCTATGCCGATCTGAAGGCGGAACTCGCCAAGGCGCTTCGGCGCGTGCGCCCCAAGGCTGACCAGTGATCGCGCGGCTGCTGATGCTGCTAGCGCGCGCCTGGCAGCTGGGCCCGTCGCTGATCCTGCCGCCCACCTGCCGCTACCAGCCTTCCTGTTCGGCCTATGCAATCGAGGCGCTTCGCCGCTATGGGGCGGTGAAAGGCGGCTGGCTTGCGCTCCGGCGCATCGCGCGCTGCCATCCATGGGGCGGGCACGGCCCAGATCCCGTTCCTTGAGTTTCCTTCCGGGGATTATCGGTGAAAGAAGAACAGAAGAACTTCATCCTCTTCGCGGCGTTCGCGGCGCTCGTGCTGCTCGGCTGGCCGATGATCAGCCACTGGTTTTTCCCGCAGCAGCCGG
Organism: Sphingomonas elodea ATCC 31461; assembly: GCF_000226955.1. Lineage (GTDB taxonomy): Bacteria > Pseudomonadota > Alphaproteobacteria > Sphingomonadales > Sphingomonadaceae > Sphingomonas > Sphingomonas elodea. Next base: position 1,750 of record NZ_AGFU01000074.1, on the reverse strand, counting down.
CCGCCCCAGCGAAGATGGTCGACGGCAAGCTCCAGCCGGTGCCGAACTCGGGCGTCGACGCGGCGGCCAACGCGCCCAAGACGATTCGCGCCCGTGAGGCCGTGCTGGCGGACAGCCCGCGCGTGGCGATCGACACGCCTGCGCTGAAGGGCTCGATCAACCTCAAGGGCCTGCGCATCGACGATCTCGTCCTGCGCGAATATGACCAGACGGTCTCCAAGAATTCGCAGCCGATCCGCCTGCTCTCGCCGAGCGGCGCGGAAGGCAGCTATTTCGCGCAGTTCGGCTGGCAGGGTGCGGGTGCCCCCGACGGCAACACCGTGTGGAAGGCCGATGGCGAGACGCTGACGCCTGCGTCGCCGGTCAAGCTCACCACCACCAACAGCGCCGGCCAGACCTTCACGGTCGAGCTCGGCGTCGATTCGAACTACATGTTCACCGTCCGCCAGACCGTCGCCAATCGCGGCGGCGCACCCGTGGCGGTCACCCCCTATACGCTGATCTCGCGCGGCCAGCGCTCGACCGATACCAGCCAGTGGGCCGCGCATGTCGGCCCGGTCGCCGCGACCAACGACGCGGCGCACTATATCGACTGGAAGAATGTCGAGAGCACGCCCCAGCAGTTCGCCACCACCGGCGGCTGGGTCGGCTTCAGCGACCATTACTGGCTGACCGCGGCGATCCCGGACCAGCGCGGCGGGGTGACCATCCAGCAGCGCGGCACCGCGGCGCAGCAGTACCAGGCCGATGTCGCGCTCGCCCAGCCGATCGCGATCCGCCCGGGCAAGGAAGCGACCTATACCAGCCACTTCTTCGCCGGCGCGAAGGAAGTGAAGCTGCTCGATGCCTATCAGAAGCAGTATGACATCGCGAAGTTCGAACGCGCGATCGACTGGGGCTGGTTCGAGATCATCGAGCGCCCGATCTTCACCTACCTCAGCTGGCTGTTCAAGCTGGTCGGCAATTTCGGCGTGGCGATCATCCTGCTGACGATCACCATCCGCGGCCTCTTGTTCCCGATCGCGCAGAAGCAGTTCGCCTCGATGGCGAAGATGCGCCAGGTGCAGCCGAAGATGAAGGCGATCCAGGAGCGCTACAAGGACGACAAGCAGCGCCAGCAGCAGGAGATCATGCAGCTGTACAAGACGGAGAAGGTGAACCCGCTCGCCGGCTGCGCACCGATGCTTCTCCAGATTCCGATCATGTTCGCACTGTACAAGGTGCTGCTGCTGACCATCGAGATGCGCCACCAGCCCTTCATGCTGTGGATCAAGGACCTGTCCGCGCCCGATCCGGCGACGATCCTCAACCTGTTCGGCTATCTCCACTTCACCCCGCCCAGCTTCTTGGCGATCGGCGTGGTGCCGGTGTTGCTCGGCATCTCGATGTTCTTCCAGATGCGGATGAACCCGGCGCCGATGGACGAGATGCAGAAGCAGATGTTCGCGATCATGCCGTGGATGCTGATGTTTCTAATGGCACCGTTCGCCGTCGGCCTGCAGCTCTACTGGATCACCTCGAACGTGCTGACCGTGCTCCAGCAGCAGTGGCTCTATGCGCGCCACCCCGAGATGAAGGTGCCGGTCGAGAAGCCGAAAGCGGCCAAGGCCAAGTGATGGCGGCGCGCCCTTCCCATTCCCCCCCGGCACGGGGAGGGGGACCGCTCGCCAAAGGCAAGTGGTGGAGGGGCCGCGCCGCAAGGCGCGGAACGTCGCAACACAACGGGAGCACCGCCGCTGACGCGGGGGGG
>NZ_AGFU01000075.1 GCF_000226955.1 Sphingomonas elodea ATCC 31461 | reverse complement strand
CCCCCCGCCGTGTCGGCGGTGACGACGATGATCGGCAGCCCCGCCTTGGCATCGGTGCGCGCACGGATCTGGCGGATCGTCTCGAAACCGTCGGTACCGGGCATGCGCAGATCGACCAGAACGATGTCGAACGTTTCGGAGTCGATTCGGGCGAGCCCCTCCTCCGCCCAAGCGGCCTCGGCCATGGTTGCGCCCGCCACGTCCAGCATGTCTTTGACAACGCGGCGATTCATTGGGTCGTCTTCGATGAACAGGATGTTCATCGAGGCTCGCCCACCAGGGCAGACACCAGCGTTTCAGCCAAAATTTGCATGTCGGAGTGTATTATCGCCCTAAGCCGCCCGTGTTACAAGCGGGTCTTTCCCCACATCATCCGTCGTCCGCGCAGATGCCGGCACCGCGGCTTCCAGCAATTCTGCGCCAGCGACCGGCTTTTCTATAACTTGTGTTACGCCCGCGTCCATAAATTGTACCCGCCGCGCGCCATCGCCACCGGCGGCCGTCAATATCGTGATCCGGATCCCGGGCTGGACCCGGCAGAGATTGGCCAACTCGACCAGACCGTCCTCCGTTGCGGTGCCGAGCGCGGCTTCGTCAACGATCAACGCGGCGAAGTCTTCCAATTCGAGTAGCTTTGCCGCCTCCCCGGCATCGGCGGCGAAATGCAGGTTCGGCACCGCCTTCTCGAACACGGCGCGCAGCATTGCGCGGGTGATCGGGTTGCGCTCGACGAGCAGTACCCCGGCCGGGCCGGATGCGGCCGGTACCGAAGCCTGGGGCGGCGCGGTGCGGACCAGCGGCAGGTCGAGCGTGAAAGTGGAGCCCTCCCCCGGCGTGCTGGCGACGAGCACCGTCCCTCCCAGTGCGTGCGCGAGGTTTCGGCAGATGGCGAGACCGAGGCCGGTGCCGCCATATTGCCGCGTGGTGCTGGAATCGGCCTGACGGAAGCTCTCGAAGATCTCCCCCAATTTCTCTGCCGGGATACCGATCCCGGTGTCGGAGACGGCGATCTGGAGCCGCTCCCCGGCATCCGCCGATGCGGGGACGACGGCTACGTGAAGGCCGACCTCCCCGGCTGCGGTGAACTTCGTGGCGTTGGACAGCAGGTTGAACAACAGCTGGCGCAGCCGTCCGGGGTCGCTGACGATCCAATCGGGCGCATCGTCCAGCGCGCAGACGAAGCGCAGGCCCTTGGCGGCGACCGGTTCCGACCAGAGGCGCGCCACATCGGTCGCGAGCGCACGGAAGTCCATCGGCACCGGATCGATGGTCAGGTTGCCGCTCTCCATCTTCGCAACATCGAGGATGTCGTCCACCAGCGCCCGCATCGTGAGACCGGCGCCCTGCACGAGTTCCAGCCGCTCGCGCACGTCGGCCGCAAGCGCACGGTCCGCCAGCATCACCTGGGTCATGCCGAGGATGCCGTTGAGCGGGGTGCGGATCTCGTGGCTGGTCGTTGCCAGGAACTCCGTCTTCGCATGCAGCGCCTTTTCGAGCGCGACATTGGTAGCGGCGAGCACCGCGTTGGCGGCACGGACCTGATTGCGGCTGCGGCGGATGGTCAACAGGCCGACGCTCAGCAACACGATCACGATCAGCGTCGCGGCGCCGAGCGCCAGGAACAGCACCCGTTGGAACTGCGCCGCCTTGCGCAACTGCTCGGTCTTCAACCGCTGGATCGTCAGTTCCTGGTTCGCATAGTCGAACCGGGCCGCCATCAGCGCCGCGCTGTTGTTGGTGGCGACCTTCGCCGCCTCTTCGTTCAGTCGCTTGAGCGCTTCGAGATGGAGCAGGGCCAGCCGGTCGCGGCCCAGCCTGCGATAGATGATGTAGGCGTAGAGATGCGGGGTCCGAAAGTCCTGGGTGGTGCTCGCGAGGTCCATCCCCTTGAACGTTTCCCGGATGAGGGTCGCAGCGCGCTCCGTATTGCCCTGGTCGTTGGCCACCCGCGCGGCGGTCGCGTTCAGCAGCCGGCGCAATCCGCTGGCGTCGGCGCCTTTTGCCAGGGAGAAGGCGCGCGCCAGCGTCGCGTTGGCAGCCTCAAGGTTGCCGGACTCGACCTGGCTCCGCGCCAGATTGTCGAGAACACGGACTTCGAGGAACGGTTTCCCCAGCTTGCGCGCCAGCGCGACCGCGGCGCCATATTCGGCGTTTGCATCCCGATAGCGCTCGAGCATCAACAGCACGTTGCCGCGCCGGTTGTGCAGCGCCAGCGAAAGCAGCGGGTCTCCGTCATACAGAAGCGCAGCCTGCCGAAAGTAGCGCTCGGCACGATTGAAGTCGGAGGCCGTGGTGTAGAGCGTGCCGATGCTTTGCAACGCCATCGCCTGGCTTCGCGGCTCCCGCAACTGCTCGAAGATCCGATAGGCGCGTTGGAACGCGAAGAGCGCATCGGCAGCCTTGTCCTGCGTGAGGAACAGGTTTCCGAAGGCAATCTGAAGGTCTCCCTTCAGGGAAACGGGACCGCTCACCTTTGCCAGCGCCTGCTGCGCCGCGTTGAGGGAGGCGCGGGCGGCCTCTGTTCGGTCCGAACGCAATTGCAGTTCCGCACGCAGCCACAGGGCGGTTCCGTGGACCAGCGCTCGTTCGCCGGGGTCGGAACTCTTTCCCGCCAACCCGTCGATACGCTCAATGATCGGTTCGGGATCGGCCGACTGGTCGACAATCCGCCCGCGCGCTTCGCGCACAAGTGCCGCAACGTCTGTCGGCAATCGCTGCGCCAGGCTCCCGGATGGAGCCAGGCAGACGATCGTCGCTGCCATTGCCAGGCAGGCGCGAGCACGCCTGCCACGCCCGGTCAAGCGCGCGTCCACGAACTTCCGGACCGGAGAAATACCGGGCGGCTGGACATAGTTTCCGCCAGTTGCTCCTGCTCGCCCAGATAGGCGCACAGCGCCGCGAACGGCACCGGGCGCGAGATGAGATAGCCCTGCACCAGATCGCAGCCCATGACGCTGAGCAGCGCCAGCGCAGCCGGCGTCTCCACGCCCTCGGCGGTCACCTCCATCTCCAGTGCGTGGGCAAGATCGATGGTAGAGCGGACGATCAGCGGGTCGCGGTGGCTGGAGGTGAGCTGTGTCACGAACATCTTGTCGATCTTCAGCTCCTTGGCGGGGAGCTGCTTGAGATAGGCGAGGGACGAGAGGCCTGCGCCGTAATCGTCGATCGCAAGAACCACGCCGTGGTCCGCAAATTGCTGAAGGTGCCGGATGGCGCTTTCCGGATCGCGGATCACCGCCGTCTCGGTGATCTCGAAGCCGAGCTTCGCCTGCGGGTGCGCGGTGATGATCGCGCACGATTCCTCGATGAACGCCGTGTCGGCGAGCAGCATGCCGGAGATATTGAGGAACAGCGGCAGGTCGTAGCCGCTGGCGGCCAGTGCACGCTGGTCGGCGATCACGCGCCGGAGCGTCCAGAGCGTGAGGTCGGCGATCTGGCCCGATTCCTCGGCAGCGGCAATAAAGTCCCCTGGCAGGACGAGCCCGCGATCGGGATGCTGCCAGCGGATCAGCGCCTCGGCGCTTGCGACCTTCTGCTGACGCACGTTGATCTTGGGCTGATAGTGCAGGAACATCTCGCCGGCAGCGATCGCGCGCGGCAATTCTGCAATCAGCGTCAGACGATCCACCGAGCGATCGGCGACCGACAGGTCGATCACGCTGAGCCCGCCTTGGTTGCCGGCCCGGGCGAGTGCGGCTTCCGCCGCTTCCAGGAGGCGCAGCCCGTCGCCTTCCCCGCCGGGCGACCAGGCCGCACCGATCTCGAAATCCAGCCGGGCAGCAAGTCCAAGCGCGCGCTGGCAGGCCTGCATCTCGCCCAGCATCGTCTTCAGCCGGACCGCGGCCGCATCCGCGTCGGGCGCCCGCAACATCACCTCGATCAGATCGCGGCTGGCACCCGCCAGTTCGACATCGTCCGCGTCGGCCGCGATTCGATCAGCAATGGTCCCGAGCACGCTCTGAAGCCCGGCTTTTCCCAAAATACGGCGCACTGTCTCGAAATTGGTCACTCGGCATAACGCCGAAACATTCAAGCCATGGCTCACCGCACGCCCTCCCGCCGCCTGCTCCGGCTACACACCGAATAAAGGACAGTTCCGTGAAAAACTACTGGTTGATGAATAAATCTGCCGGAAAACCGGCATTTGCGGCTATTTTCGAACGCCGATCGCCTCGCATTTCCCGCTGCCACCTCGCCCCCCGCACGTCGGGCTCCGAGCTTTACGGGCTGCCCTTTTACGAATGGTAAATGCGCATCTTCATGCATGTGCAGCAGAAACCTCCGCAGATTCCCCGATTGCCGACCGGTAAATTTTTCATTAACGAAATGACTTGCGCGTAACAGCGCAGAAATGGGAGCCAAAAAAATGACCTTCTTCAACCTCTTCTTCCGTGATGGCGCTGGCGGCACGGACATCCGTCCGCTCTGAACCTCGCTATGCAGCCGGCGACGGTCACGTCGCCGGCTGAAACAACCGACAAGAAAATGGCCCGCGCCCCGCGGGCCTTTTTCTTTGGCACGGCGTCCGAAAGCAAAAATGCTGCACTGCGACGGGTTGCGGTCACATCAGGTTCGGTTAAGAGCCTTGGTGGACCGCTGGAGACAGCCTTTTTGTCATAGGGGAAAATCGTGCGCATTGCGATGATCGGCACGGGCTATGTGGGCCTGGTTTCGGGAGCCTGCTTTTCGGACTTCGGCCATGAAGTCGTCTGCGTGGACAAGGACGCGCGCAAGATCGAGCTCCTTCACCAGAATGTGATGCCCATCTACGAGCCGGGTCTCGATGCGCTCGTCGCCAGCAACGTCAAGGCGGGCCGCCTGTCCTTCACCACCGACCTCGCCGAGGGCGTGAAGGATGCCGATGCGGTGTTCATCGCCGTCGGCACCCCCAGCCGCCGCGGCGACGGCCATGCCGATCTTTCTTACGTCTTCGCCGCCGCGCGCGAGATCGCCGAGAACCTGACCAAGCCGAGCGTGATCGTCACCAAGTCGACCGTGCCGGTGGGCACCGGCGACGAAGTCGAGCGGATCATCGCCGAGGTCGCCCCCAACAGCGGCGCCAAGGTCGTCTCGAACCCCGAATTCCTGCGCGAAGGCGCGGCGATCGAGGACTTCAAGCGCCCGGACCGCGTCGTCGTCGGCACCGAGGACGAGTTCGCGCGCCAGGTGATGCGCGAGATCTATCGCCCGCTGTCGCTCAACCAGTCGGCACCCGTCCTGTTCACCGGCCGCCGTACCTCCGAGCTGATCAAGTACGCCGCCAACGCCTTCCTCGCGGTGAAGATCACCTTCATCAACGAGATCGCGGACCTGTGCGAGCAGGTCGGCGCGGACGTGCAGGAAGTGTCGCGCGGCATCGGCATGGACAACCGTATTGGGGGCAAGTTCCTCCACGCCGGCCCCGGCTATGGCGGCTCGTGCTTCCCGAAGGACACGCTGGCGCTGATGAAGACCGCCGCCGACAACGAGACGCCGCTGCGCATCGTCGAAGCGACGGTGCAGGTGAACGACGCCCGCAAGCGCGCGATGGGCCGCAAGGTAATCAAGGCGATGGGCGGCGACGTCCGCGGCAAGACCGTCGGCATCCTCGGCCTCACCTTCAAGCCGAATACCGACGACATGCGCGACGCGCCCAGCCTCTCGATCATCGCGGCGCTGCAGGATGCGGGCGCGACGGTGAAGGCCTATGACCCGGAAGGCGTCGAGCAGGCGAGCAAGATGCTCACCGATGTCGAGTTTGTCGAAAACCCCTATGCGGCCGCCGACGGCGCAGACGCGCTGGTGATCGTCACCGAGTGGGACGCGTTCCGCGCGCTCGACCTCACCCGCATCAAGAACAGCCTCAAGTCGCCCGTTCTGGTCGACCTGCGCAACATCTATCCGCCGGCCGAACTCGAACGCGCCGGCCTGCAATACACCGGCGTCGGCAAGCCGAGCCGCGACTGATTCGCCTGCCCGCCCTCGCCGCTCGATCGGCGGGGGCGGGTATGCAGCGCTAAACAATAACTAGATCGCGCGGACGCCCGGGGCTTTTTACATGCTCCGTCATGCTGCAAACGAGCACCATGGACACCGCCCCCGCATCGCCTGCGCCGCTGACCCATCTTCAGCGGCTGGAGGCCGAGAGCATCCACATCCTGCGCGAAGTCGCCGCCGAGGCGGAGCGCCCGGTGATGCTCTATTCGATCGGCAAGGACAGCGCGGTGATGCTGCATCTTGCCCGCAAGGCCTTCCACCCGGCGCCCCCGCCCTTCCCGCTGCTCCATGTCGACACGACCTGGAAGTTCAAGGCGATGTACGAGATGCGCGAGCGCTCGGCCAGGGCGGCGGGCATGGAACTGCTGGTGCACCAGAACCCGGACGCCAAGGCCCGCGGCATCAACCCGTTCGACCATGGCGGCCTGCACACCGATCTTTGGAAGACCGAGGGGCTCAAGCAGGCGCTCGACAGATATGGCTTCGATGCGGCGTTCGGCGGCGCGCGGCGCGACGAGGAAAAGAGCCGCGCCAAGGAGCGCATCTTCAGCTTCCGCACCGCCAGCCACCGCTGGGACCCGAAGAACCAGCGCCCCGAGCTGTGGCGGATGTACAATGCCCGCAAGGCCAAGGGCGAGAGCATCCGGGTGTTCCCGCTGTCCAACTGGACCGAACTCGACATCTGGCAGTATATCCTGGCCGAGGGCATCGAGATCGTGCCGCTCTACTTCGCGGCCCCCCGCCCGACGGTGGAGCGCGACGGCATGCTGCTCATGGTCGATGACGAGCGGTTCCGGCTGAGGCCCGGCGAAGTGCCGGTGGAACGCTCGATCCGCTTCCGCACCCTCGGCTGCTACCCGCTCACCGGCGCGGTGGAGAGCACTGCCGACACGCTGGAAACGGTGATCCAGGAAATGCTGCTCACCACCACCAGCGAGCGCCAGGGCCGCGCGATCGACCACGACCAGGCCGCCAGCATGGAGAAGAAGAAGCAGGAGGGGTATTTCTGATGACCGCCTATCGCCCCGACGCGCTGATCGCCTCCGACATCTCTGCCTATCTCGACCTGCACCAGCACAAGTCGCTGCTGCGCTTCCTCACCTGCGGATCGGTGGACGACGGCAAGTCGACGCTGATCGGCCGGCTGCTCTACGATTCGAAGCAGATCTTCGAAGACCAGCTCGCCGCGCTGGAGAATGATTCGAAGCGCGTCGGCACCCAGGGCCAGGCGATCGATTTCGCGCTGCTGGTCGACGGCCTCGCCGCCGAGCGCGAGCAGGGCATCACCATCGACGTCGCCTATCGCTTCTTCGCCACCGAGAAGCGCAAGTTCATCGTCGCCGATACCCCCGGCCATGAGCAATATACCCGCAACATGGTGACCGGCGCCTCCACCGCCGATCTCGCCGTGATCCTGATCGACGCGCGCAAGGGCGTGCTCACCCAGACCAAGCGGCACAGCTATCTGGCGCACCTGCTCGGCATCCGGCATCTGGTGCTGGCGGTGAACAAGATGGACCTGGTCGAGTATGACCAGGCGGTGTTCGATCGCATCGTGGCCGACTATGCCGCGTTCGCCGGCTCGATCGGCATCCGCGACTTTACCGCCATCCCGATCTCCGGCTTCCGGGGCGACAATGTCACCACGCGCAGCGACGCGATGCCCTGGTTCACCGGCCCGGTGCTGCTCGACCATCTGGAAATCGTCGACGTCGATGCCGATGCCGATCGGGTCAAGCCGTTCCGCATGCCCGTGCAATGGGTGAACCGCCCCAATCTCGACTTTCGCGGCTTTGCGGGGCTCGTCGCCAGCGGCACCGTGCGCCCGGGTGACCCGGTCCGCATCCTGCCCTCGGGGCGCACCAGCAGCGTCGCGCGCATCGTGTCGATGGGTGGGGACCTGGACGTCGCGGTCGCAGGTCAGTCGGTCACCCTGACGCTTGCCGACGAGGTCGACTGCTCGCGCGGTGACGTGATTGCCGCCGCCGATGCGCCACCGCAGGCCGCCGACCAGTTCAAGGCGACCCTCGTCTGGATGGACCCGGCCGAATTGCTGCCCGGCCGCGCCTATTGGCTGAAGCTCGGTACCCAGACGGTCAGTGCCGTCGTCCGCGCGCCGGAATATGCGATCGACGTCAACACCATGGCACGTAGCGCGGCGAAGACGCTGGCGCTCAACGACATCGGCGTGGCGGAGATCGCCACCGACCGGCCGATCGTATTCGAGCCCTATGCCGAAAGCCACGACCTTGGCGGCTTCATCCTGATCGACAAGCTGACCAACGCCACCGTCGGCGCCGGCATGCTCGAATTTTCGCTCCGCCGCGCCCAGAACGTCCACTGGCAGGCGATCGAGATCACGCGCGAGGCGCACGCCCAGCAAAAGGGCCAGCAGCCGCGGCTCCTTTGGTTCACCGGCCTGTCCGGCTCGGGCAAGTCGACCATTGCCAATCTGGTCGAGAAAAAGCTGTACGCGCTCGGCAAGCACAGCTTCCTGCTGGACGGCGACAATGTTCGCCACGGGCTCAACCGCGATCTGGGCTTTACCGATCAGGATCGGGTGGAGAATATCCGCCGCATCGGCGAGGTCGCCAAGCTGATGACCGATGCCGGTCTGATCGTGCTGACCGCCTTCATCTCGCCCTTCCGCGCGGAACGGGCGATGGTGCGGTCGCTGCTGGCGGAGGGCGAATTCTTCGAGATCTTCGTGGACACGCCGCTGGAAGAGGCCGAGCGTCGCGACGTGAAGGGGCTCTACAAGAAGGCGCGTGCGGGGGAGATCGCCAATTTCACCGGCATCTCCAGCCCCTACGAACCCCCGCTCGCGCCCGAGATCCGCATCGACACCAGCCGCACCAGCCCCGAGGAAGCGGCCGAGCAGATCGTCGAGGCGATCATGGGCGTATGGAGCCCGGTGCTTTGAACGACGCCAAGCTTGCCCACGCGATCGCCGAGGAAGCCGGCGCGCTGCTGCTGCGCATCCAGGAGGATTGCGCCGGCGGGGCACGCGGCGATCGTGAGGCCAACGCACTGATCCTGGAGCGGCTGCGCGCTGCCCGGCCGGAGGACGCCATCCTCTCCGAGGAATCGGCCGACGACCATGTCCGCCTCGAGCGCAACCGGGTCTGGATCATCGACCCGCTGGACGGCACCCGCGAGTTCGCCGAACGACGTGAGGATTGGGCGGTGCATGTCGCCCTCGCCATCGACGGCAAGCCGGCGGTGGGCGCGGTGGCCCTGCCCCGGCTGGGCCTGACGCTCGCCAGCGATACGCCGCCCGCGCTGCTCCCGGCCCAGGTGCCGCCGCGCATGCTCGTCAGCCGTACGCGCGCGAGCCAGCTCTGTGCCGAAGTCGGCAGCACGATCGGCGCGGTGCATGTCGGCATGGGATCGGCCGGCGCGAAGGCGATGGCCGTGGTGCGCGGCGAGGCCGAGATCTACCTGCATTCGGGCGGCCAGCACCAATGGGACAATTGCGCGCCCGTGGCCGTCGCGCTCGCCGCCGGGCTGCACTGTTCGCGCATCGACGGGAGCCCGATCGTCTATAACGAAGCGAGCACGAGCCTGCCCGATCTGCTGATCTGCCGCCCCGAATGGGCCGCGCCGGTGCTGGCGGCGGTGGCCGACTGCAATCGATAGCAATACATCCGGACAAACCCGGATGGGGCTCGTCCCGAATTATCGGAATCACGCCGCCCCGCTATCTAGGGGGCACGCGATACGGAGCGACTCCCCCCGCCCCCTTCGCCAGTAACCAGCGTATCGGCGTGCTTCGAACTGACGCGATGCAACGCCGTTTTGGAGCAAGTCGGCGCCTCACATTCCGATCCCCCCGTGGGGCGCCGACTTGTTTTCCGAGTACAAGAGAGCACTTGCGCATCGGGCCGGTCCGTACTCCCTCCCTCGACGGACCGGCCCTTTTCTTTGCTCAGAATGCGTATGAGAGGTTGAGCATGTAGGTGCGGCCGACCTCGACATAGCCGCCCTTGCGGTCCACCGAGAGCAGCGCCTTGCCGACCCCTGCCGTCGCCCAATAGGTGTGCGCGTTGAGCAGGTTCTGCACCGAGATGCCGGCGCTGAGATGCTGGTTCAGCGTGTAGCTGAAGATCGCGTTCATCGTCGATACCGGCTGGATATAGGTGTCCGGCTGCGATGAGCGCAGGTCGTACAGCTTGTTGCCGGTATAGGCATAGTTCAGCGCGGCGTTGAAGCCGCCATGCACCCAGAACAATTCGGTGTTGAACATCACCTGCGGCGCCTGCGGCATGCGCTGGCGGCGATAGGCGTTCGACACGAACACCGTGGCATCGGCCCGCTGGAGCGTGACGTTGCCCTGGAAGCCCAGCCCGTCGAGCAGGCCCGGTAGCCCCTTCGGGCTGTACCGCGCGAACAGCTCGATACCGTACACGCTGCCCTTGCCGCTGGTGTCGAGCGTCTGGATCTCCACCCCGTCCGGCGAAAGCTGGGTGTTCGGCGAGGTCCAGACGTTGAGATCGCCGGTCGAGTTGGTCGTGCCGGTCGAGAACATCACATGGTTGAGGCGCTTGTAGTAGAGCGCCGCCGAGAACAGGTCCGTGCCCGCGCCCTTGTGCTCGATCGAGGTATCGACATTCCACGCCGTCACCGCGTCGAGATTGGGGTTCGGCACGAAGATCGAGGTCACCTTGCCGCTATCGTCGCGCGAGACGCTGGTCGGCCCCAACAGCAGGTCGAACGCCGGACGCGAATAGCTCTTTCGCACCGAGAAGCGGTACACGGTGTTCTCGCCCGGGCGATAGGAAGCGATCAGGCTCGGCAGCCACTGATCATAGCTGCGCGCGCTGGTGGTGAAGCCAGACGTCTTGCCATTGTCCTGCCAGTAGCGCCCCCAGAACCAATTGTGCTCGAAGCGGACGCCCGGGGTGATGCTGAGCCCGCCAAAGGCAAAGTTGGCGAGGAGATAGACGCCGGTGCGACGCTCCTTGCCGTCCAGCCGGTTCTCCTCGAGCTTGACCGGATCGATGCCCGCCAGCTTGGAAAGGGACAGCTTGGCGTTCTGCGCCTCGACCCAATTGTGATCGGGGATGTAGATCGGCACCTGCGCGTTGGTCATGAAGCCGTTCAGGCGCTTGCCCGGCACCCCGCTCAGGCGGGTCTGGTTGGGATCCCCGGCGGAGAAGCTGTATTGCAGCGCACCGTCGTCGCCGAGGCTGTTCGAATAGCGCTTGGCCGTCTCGACCTTGGCACCGGCCTGGATCGACGACAGCCCGCGATCGCCGAAGCGCCAGGTCGCATCGGTGCGGCCTTCGAGCTTCGATTCCCACGAATCCTCGAATTGGGCCGTGGTATAGGCCTGGGCGAAGGTGTCGAAGTTGGTGATGGCGGCGCGTGCCGCATCGTTCAGCACCACCTGCGGGCTGATGCGATCGGCAAGGCTGGTGATCAGCTGGTAGGTCGCCGGGCCGGTCGCGTTCGGGCCGATATAGGTGGGGCTGCGCCAGCTCGCCTGGATGCGCAGCGGATAGCTGGTCGCGCCGCGCGAATAGGCGCCGTTATAGTCGAGCGTCAGGTCGCCCAGCCGGGTCTCGCCGCCTAGCTTGGTGGTGAACAGCCGCTGGTTGCTGTGCTCGGTGCGGAAATAGTTGCTGCCGCCCAGCCCGTAGATGGCGAGATAGCCCGCCGCATCATAGTTGGACCCCAGCTTGCTGCCGGCATTGGGGTTGGTCTGCCCGGCGGTGAGGCCGGAGATGCGTGCCGCCGTCTGGTCCATCCAGCTCTTCAGCCGGTATTCGCCATAGGTGGTGCGGGCATACAGATCGGTGGTGTCCCCCTTCCACTCGATGTTGACCGTGCCGCCGAAGCGCTCGATCTTGTTCTGGAAGACCTGCCAGATCACGCCGATCGGCATCACGTTGTTGAGATTGTCGCGGATCCGGCCCGGCTGGTTGCCGTCGATCTTGGTATATTCGCGGTGCAGCGCTACCGACTCGCTGAACACGTTCTTCTTGCCGTAATAGCCCGACGCGAAGATGCCGAGATGGTCGCCGAGGCGCTGCGCCGTCTCCAGCTGGACGGTGCCGCCCCAGCGATCCTGATCGCGCGCGGCGGCGCGGCCGGCAAGCTGGCCCTGCACCCGCAGCTGAAGATGGTGGGCACCGAAATCGAACGGTGACGCGGTGCGTAGATCGATCACGCCGGCGATCGCGTCGCCGTCCTGCGCGGCGGTCGGTGCCTTGTCGACGCGCACTTCCGACAGCGCGAAGGGCGACAGCAGGTTCATCGAAATGGCGCGGGTCCGCGCATCGGTCTGCGCCAGGCGGACGCCGTCAAAGGCATAGGCGTTGTAGGCGGTATCGAGACCGCGGATCGACAGATATTGCGCCTCGCCGGTCGCGGCGGCATTGCGCGACTGGTCGACCGAGGAGCTGAGGCCCGGCAGGCGGGTGAGCAGATCCGCAAGGTTCTGCTGCGGCTGCGCACGCAGTTCCTCGCCCGAGACGATGGTGACGAGCGAGGCGTTCTTCACCTGCTCTTCCTGCACCTGCTTGATCGCGACGCGCTGGCCGGTGACGACGATCGCCTCGCCCTCGCGCGCCTGATCCTCTTCGCCGGTCGCCGGTGCGGTGACGGTATCGTCCCGCGGCGTGGCGGCCAGCGCCAGGCCCGGTGCGAGCAGTGCGACCGTGCCCCCGCCCAGAAGCAGCGCGATGCGCTTGTTCCAGTGTCCCATTGGTATGCCCTTCTCTTGGAATTGGACCCAGCGCGTTCTCCGCTGGTGCCGCCGCCCCTAGGCCCGAAGCGCTTCGAAAAAGGGTCATCTTCATGGCGGTTTGGCTGCGCACCCATGACATATTTGCTGCGACGCAGCATAAGTGCCGCGATTTATTCGGATAATACCAATTCCGAGATTGGTATCTTTTTGTCGTCACAAGAGCTTCATGCAGACGCGCTAGGCGGCGCCGATGATCCAGCTTCGCAGTGCCGCCCTCGCGGCTATCGCCCTGCTTCTTCCCTCGCTTGCGGAGGCGCGTCCCCAGCCGCCCTCGCGGATCGAGCGGGTGGTGCTGCTGATGCGGCACGGGGTGCGGTCGCCGCTGGTCGGCGAGGTGCCGCCGGCGACCCGCACCGGCAGCCCCTGGCCGCGCTGGCGGGCGGCCGACGAACAGGTGACGCCGCATGGCAGCGCGGCGCTGCTTGCCCTGGGGAGGGGAGACCGGCGGTGGCTGGCGGCGACAGGGCTGATCCCCGCTAAAGGCTGCCCCGCGCCGACCGCGATCCGGATCTGGACCAACAGCTCGCCGCGCACGATCGCCACCGGCCATGCCTATGCCAAGGGTTTCGCGGCGGGCTGCACGCTGGCGGTCGGGCATCGCCCCGAAGGCACGAACGATCCGCTGTTCGAGCCGCTGGGCGCCCATCCGGCGGGCTTCGACGCCGCCCGGGCGGTGGAATCGATCCTCGCCTATACCGGCGGCGCGGAAGCACTGACGCGGCGCCATGCCGCCGGGCTTGCGCTGCTGGAACAAGTGCTCGCCTGCCCCGAGGCGCCGTGCAGCCCGATCGAGCCCGCCTCCATTGCCGCCAGCGCGGACGGCCATGGTATCGACCTGAAGGGGCCGATCCGCGCCGCGTCGGGCACCGCGCAGGTGCTGATGCTGCAATATCTGGAGGGGCTGCCCATGGCACAGGTCGGCTGGGGCCGCGTGACGCCCGCACAGCTTGCGACGCTGGGCTCGGTGCACGGAGCGCTGTTCGATGTGTTCAGTCGTCCGCCCTATATGGCCGCCTTCCAGATGGCACCGACCGTCGACCGCATCGCCGCAGACCTCACCGCACCCGACGCACCGGCATTCGACCTGCTGATCGGCCATGACACCAACGTCGCCGCACTCGCCGCGGTGCTGGGCGTGCCGGTGCGGGCGCCGGGCTTCGCCGCGGACGATCCCGCGCCCGGCGGCGGCATCGCGATCGCGCTGGTGCGGTCGGCGGACGGCACCGGGGCCGTGCGACTCTGGTATCGCAGCCAGAGTGCCGCCGACATCCGCGCCGCCCGCGACCGCATCGCCTGGATGCCGCTGCGGCTCGACGGGTGCGACGAGGGCACGGAGCATCGCTGCCCGCTGCCCCGCTTCCTCCGGCGGCTGGCCGTCGCCACGGCGGCGGCGCGCTGATGGGGTGAACGTCCCATTGTAGCGGCGCACCAGGGGGATATCGCAGGGCACCCCCTGCACCTCCGCGCCCTGGTTCCGGGCACGAGCGGCGCCGGATCGCTGGAGACGCTGCTATGCCGATGCCGTTCCGCCCCCTGCTGTTCGCCGTTGCCGCCTTGCTGGCAGCGGCACCGCTGACGGCGCAGGACTCACCCAAGACACAGGCCCACCGCGCACCCGACTTCGTGCCCGCACGCTTCCGCCCGCCATCGCTGGTGACCGCCCCGGGCTTCAAGCTGGTGCCGCTCGGCCCCGCCTTGGTGCAGATCGATTTCGCCGCCTACATGTCTTCGATCGAGCATCTGCAGAAGACCTTCACGCGCGGCACGGCATGGCCCCACCCGGGCATCACCGCTGCCGATGCGATGCGCGACATGGAGACAGAACAGGCGCGCTTCCGGATGCGCAAATCCTTCGCCTATGCAGTGCTCACCCCCGACGGCCGCCGGGAGCGCGGCTGCGTCTATATCGCGCCGAGCCCCGTCGGCGGTCATGACGCGATGGTGCAGCTATGGGTGACGAAGGCCGAGCACGACGCGGGCTTCGATGCCGAACTCTACGCCTGGGTACGCGACTGGGTCGCACGGGACTGGCCGTTCCAGCACGTCGCCTATCCCGGGCGGGCGATCGACTGGGCGACATGGGATGCGGCGGTGGTCGCGGGGAAGTAGATGGGCGGGGGAGCCCGGCCGCGTGCCCGCTTTCCGGCGCCGCCAGTCGGTACGCGCGGGAGCAGCCGCAAGCGGCTACCGCCTACCCGCCTGCCTCACGCCGCCCGCGAATACGCCATCGCCCGGTAGCTGGCGAACAGCTCCTCGAAATGCTGGTCCATCGTCCGCGTGGTCGGCGCATCGGCGGTGGCGCGCATGCGGTGGAACAGCGGCGTCGTATCGACGAACTGGGTGAGCGCGTCGCGCAACGCGACCGGATCGGCAGCGCGGTAGAGCATGCCCTGCCCCTCGACGAACTGGTCCGCCGCGCCGCCCTGGTCCGGCACGATCAGCGGCAGGCCGCTCGCGCGTGCCTCGGCAGCGACCATGCAGAAGGTCTCCGCCTCGCAGCCATGGACCAGCGCGTCGGAACTGGCGAGCACGCGGGCGAGCTGCTCGCGGTTGCTGGTCGGCTCGAACAACTGGGCATGCGGATTGCGGCCGATCGCGGCGATCACCTTCGAACGGGCGGTACCGGTGCCGATCAGGATCAGGCCCATGGGGTGCCGCCCCGCCGCGGCTTCCGCCGCCTCGATCACCATCGGCCAGCGCTTCTCGGCCGCCAGCCGGCCGACGCCGATCAGCAGGGTCGATTCCGGCCCGAGGCCGCAGCTCGCCAGCAGCTCGGCGCGGAGCGATTCGTCGCGCAAAGAAGGATCGAAATATCCGGGCTCCACGCCCATCGGGATCGTCACCACCTTGGTGAGGCCACCCTCGGTCAGCCGGCGGGCGAGATCGCGCCCCGCCGTCACCACCTGGTCGAAGCCGTCGTCCAGGCGGCGGAGATGCTGCCAGAAGGAGCTGAATCCCTTGTCGATCGTCTCGCGGTTGGCGATCGTGCCGAACCAGCGATAGGCATAGGCCGCCAGCGGATCGGCGTGCATCACCAGCGCACGCCGCGCCGAGCCCTGCCAGCGCGCGACCATCGAAGCGCTGCGCCAGGGCGAGGATGCCTCGACGAAATCGGGGCGCCAGCGATCGAGCGCCGCGTGGAGCGCCGGTTCGTCGTCGAAGTAGCGATAGCGGCGATCGAGCGGCAGCAGCGGCGCCGGGATCGTCGCCAGGATCGCGCCGTCGCGCTCCTCGAGGATCTCCTCGCGTTCGCCGGGGGCGAGGATGATGATCTCATGACCCAGCTTGGCGCCGAGCTCCATCTTGCGCCGGACATAGGTTTTCACGCCGCCGCCATAGGGGCTGTAAAAGGCGCAGACGTCGAGGATGCGCATCAATGCGTCTCCAGCAGTTCGCGATATTGGCCGAAGCGGCCGCCCTTGGTGAGCGCACCAAGCGTCTTGTCGATGCTCGTCAGCAGCGCCGGCACGGTGACATCCCCCGGATGCACGCCCAGCCGCATCGCCGGGCGGCGCGGCAGCAGCGCCCGGGCCAGCGCCGCCACCGCGAGCGACGAGGCGATCCGGCCCTTGCTGCGGCTGGCCCAGGTGATCACCGGCCCCTTGGCGAGCACGCGATCCTGCTGCTGCGGCGCCCAGACGCGGAAATGATCCTCGGCCAGCGCGAAATCGAGGTCGCGCAGCGCCGCGCGGGCGCCGTCGCCATAGAGCCAGGCGGGGGCGATGAAGCCGGTGACCGGGCGGCCGATGATATCCTCCACCAGCGCCCGGCCGCGCGTCATCCGGTCGCGCGCGGTGGCATAATCGAGGCCGAGAAACTCGCCCTCGCCGGCGGTCATGTGCTTGGCCTTGAACCGCGCACCTGCCGAGGCGTGCTCGGACACATCCTTGTGGAACCATCCGTGCAGGAACATCTCGATGCCCGAATCGGCCCAGGCGCGCAGCCGGGTGGCGAAGGGGCTGCCGGGGACCAGCGGCGCCGAACCCCAGTGATCCGGCACCACCAGCATTGCATAGCGCGGCGCGCCGATATGCTTGAGGAACAGCTCGGAAAGCCGGTCGACCGCGCCCTCGGAACGGGGCCCGACATCGTGGATCGATGCGAGCAGGCTGGGGCCTCGGGGCCCTTCGGGGCGGGTGGTTGCGGTCATCGATCGATCTTTGCTGCAGGTGCGAGCGATATAGACCGCCGGAACAGGGCGGCAAGCGGGCCGAATTTCGTCTTTTTCTAACGTACGAAACTCAAAGCCTTAGACGAAGCGGGAGACCGACATCCGCAGCAAGACGGCCACATTTGCTCGCAGCGACCCGGTCCGAGGCCCCTTCCTCCCCCGCCAGGGGGAGGAAATTCCACCTCACTCCACCGTCACCGATTTCGCCAGGTTGCGCGGCTGGTCGACATCCGTGCCCTTGGCCACCGCCACATGATAGGCGAGAAGCTGCACCGGCACGGCATAGACCAGGGGCGCGATCAGCGGATGCACCTTGGGCATGGTGATCGTCGCGATGCAGCCGTCGCCGGCCGCCTGGATGCCGTCATAATCGGAGATCAGCACCACCTTGCCGCCGCGCGCCTGCACTTCCTGCATGTTGCTGACGGTCTTGTCGAACAGCGGGCCCGAGGGCGCGATCACGATCACCGGCACGGCATCGTCGATCAACGCGATCGGCCCGTGCTTCATCTCGCCGGCGGCATAGCCCTCGGCGTGGATGTAGCTGATTTCCTTGAGCTTCAGCGCGCCTTCCAGCGCCAGCGGATAATCGGTGCCGCGCCCGAGATACAGCACGTCGCGCGCCGCCGCGATCACGCCCGCCATCGCCTGGATCGATTCGTCATAGGCAAGTGCCGCGTTGAGCGAGGCCGGCGCCTCGCCCAGATGGCGGACGATGCGGCGTTCCTCGGCCTCGTCCATCCGCCCCTTGGCCTTGGCCAGATTGGCCGCCAGCGCCGCCAGCACCGCCAACTGGCAGGTGAACGCCTTGGTCGAGGCTACGCCGATTTCCGGGCCGGCATGGGTTGGCAGCAGCAGGTCCGCTTCGCGCGCCATCGAGCTGGTCGGCACGTTGACCACGGCGGCGATCTTCTGCCCCTCGCTGCGGGCATGGCGGAGCGCCGCGAGCGTATCCGCCGTCTCGCCCGACTGGCTGATCACGATCATCAGCCCGCCTTCTTCCATCACCGGCGCGCGGTAGCGGAATTCGGAGGCGACATCGATGTCGACCGGCACGCGGGCGAACTGCTCGAACCAGTATTTCGCCACCATGCCGGCATAGTAGCTGGTGCCGCACGCGACGATCGTCACCCGCTTGATCGCGGAGAGATCGAAGTCGGGGATCGGCAGCGTCACCTTCTCCTCCATGCGCTGGAGGTAGGCGCGCAGCGTCTGGGCGACGACGATCGGCTGCTCGTAGATCTCCTTCAGCATGTAATGCCGATGGTTGCCCTTGGAGATCAGCTCGCCGGTGACGCCCGAGATGGTGATCGGCCGCTCGACGGGATTGTTGTCCTTGTCGAAGATATCGGCGCCGTCCCGGGTGATGACGACCCAGTCGCCCTCTTCCAGATAGGAAATCCGCTGGGTGAGCGGCGCCAGCGCGAGCGCGTCCGAACCGAGATAGGTCTCGCCCTCGCCATAGCCGACGACCAGCGGCGAGCCGAGCCGCGCGCCGATCAGCAGATCGGGATGCTGGCGGAACAGGATGGCGAGCGCGAAGGCGCCGTGGAGGCGCGGCAGCACCTCGCGCACCGCATCGGCGGGGGCCATGCCGGCCTCGACCTTCTCGCTCAGCAGATGCGCGACGACCTCGGTATCGGTCTCGCTGGTGAAGCTGCGACCGCGGGCGGTGAGCTCCTCGCGCAGCGCCTTGAAATTCTCGATGATGCCGTTGTGGACGAGGGCCACTTCGCCGGTGGCATGGGGATGCGCGTTGTTGGTCGTCGGGCCGCCATGCGTCGCCCAGCGGGTATGCGCGATTCCGGTGGTGCCGGGCAGCGGGTTGGCGCCGAGTTCCTTGCCCAGGTTCACCAGCTTGCCCGAGGCGCGGCGGCGCTCGATGCGGCCGTCTACGTCCGTGGCGATGCCGGCCGAATCATAGCCGCGATATTCCAGCCGCTTGAGGCCTTCGAACAGACGCTCCGCGACGTCTTCCTTGCCCACGATTCCAACGATTCCGCACATGGCATCCGTCCTCCTGCCCCCGCCCTAGCGCGGGCCGGCGGCCGCCGCTAGCTGGGCGATGGTGACCGGAGGATGAATGGCCGGGTCGGCCCAGCGCGCGATATTGCCAGTTGATCGACGCAGGTGTATTATTCATTCAGCACACCTGGAAACCGTAAATGCCTTTTCCCCTCGCACTCGCGCTTCTCGCCCTGGCGCCGGCGGAAATTCCCACCGGCCCGCAACTGACGCAGCAAATCCGGGCCGCCGACGCGGCCATGTTCGCCGCTTATTTCGGGCCATGCGCCCCCGCGCGGGTAGCGATGCTGGTGACGCCGGATGTCGAGATGTACCATGATCGCGGCGGCGCGTTGCTCGGTCGCGACGCCTTCATGACCAGCTATGAAAAGCTGTGCCGGGAGCGACAGGCCCCGGACGCCTGGCGCAGTCGCCGCGCGCTGGTGGAGGGCAGCTTCCGGGTCGATCCGGTACCCGGCTTTGGCGCGATCGAGGAGGGGGATCATCAATTCTACGAGCGCAAGGGAGAAGGCCCCGAAAAGCTCGCCGGCATCGCCCATTTCGTTCAGCTGTGGAAATGGACGCCCCAGGGGTGGCAACTCGCCCGAATCCTCAGCTACGCGCATCGCGCAGCGGGAACCACGCCGTAAGGATCGAGGCTTAGACTCACGAAGCGGAGTGGCTGATCGTGCCCAATAGCGGTCAATGCGGGAAGTTCGTATCGATGAAGATCCGGGTAAATTCGCCCGGATCGGGCTCGTGCCCCTGTTCCTCGCGGAAGCGCACCGCGCCCTTTTCCCATACCTCGCGGATCGCGCCGGCGATGCCCTCGGGGAACTGCATCCGCTGGACCACGATGCCCCGCCAGTCGCCGTCACCGCCGAACGCTTCGCGCAGCGCCGGCTCAGCGGCGGTGAGTTGGGCATCGCTCTTCTCGTCGAGATGGCCGATCGCATCGAGCACATAGGCGTCGAGCAGCTTGAGAAACGGCTTGTCGGTATAGCGATCGGTCATTTGGCGGCCTTTCGTGCCTGCATGGTTGCCCGGAAGGTCGTCGCCCAGCCCCGTTTCTTCAATGTCTCCGGGCGCGCGACCGCCAGCGCATCGGCCTCCACGTCGCGGTTGATGACCGATCCGGCGCCAATGATCGCGCCGTCGCCGATCGACACCGGCGCCACCAAGGCGCTGTTCGAACCGATGAACGCGCCTTCGCCGATCACCGTCTTCTGTTTGAGGAAGCCATTGTAATTGCACGTGATCGTGCCCGCGCCGATATTCGCGCCGGCGCCGACGATAGCGTCGCCCAGATAGGTCAGATGGTTGGCCTTGGCGCCACGGCCCAGCACCGCGTTCTTCAGCTCGACGAAATTGCCGACATGGCTGTCCGCCTCCAACACCGCGCCGGGGCGCAGCCGCGCGAACGGGCCGACGGTGGCGCCGCTGGCGATCGTCGCGCCCTCGATATGGCTGAAGGCGCGCAGCGTGACGCCGTCCGCCACGGTGACGCCCGGCCCGAACACCACGTTCGGTTCGATCGTCACGTCGCGACCGAGCTGCGTGTCGTGGGCGAACCACACCGTCTCGGGTGCGATCAGCGTCGCGCCTTCCACCATTGCCCTTGTCCGGCGCGCCTGCTGCCATTCCGCCTCCAGCGCAGCCAGCTCGCCGCGGCTGTTGACGCCGGCGACTTCCACCGCGTCCGTCTCGATGACCGCGGCCACCCGGCCATCGCCATTGGCCAGCCCGACGATATCGGTAAGGTAATACTCGCCCGCCGCATTGTCGCTGGTCACCCGCTCCAGCAGCGCGAAGAGATCGGCGCCGCGCACCGCCATCAGCCCGGAGTTGCACAGGGTCACCGCGCGCTCCTCCGCGCTCGCATCCTTATATTCGACGATCTTCGACAGGCGATCCCCGCCCTGGACGATCAGCCGGCCATAGGCGCCGGGATCGGCCGGGCGGAAGCCGAGCACCACCACGGCAGGCTTGTCCTCGCCATGCAGCCGCTCGACCATCCGCCGCATCGTCGCGGTGGTCACCAGCGGCACGTCGCCATAGAGGATCAGCACGTCGCCTTCGAAGCCTGCCAGCGCCGCCTTGGCCTGGAGCACCGCATGGCCGGTGCCGAGCTGTTCGGCCTGGTGCACGGTCTCCGCCCCCAGCGGCGTCACGGCGGCCTCGACCTGCGCGCGACCGGCACCGACCACTACCACTTCGCGTGCGGCGCCCAGCGCCTTCACGCTGTCGATCAGGTGGAGCAGCATAGGCCGCCCGGCGATCGGGTGCAGCACCTTGTGGGTATCGGACTTCATCCGCGTGCCCTTGCCGGCGGCGAGGATGATCGCGGCGATGGGTGCAGTCACGTGGGCCTTCTCCGGTGATTGAGCGCCCGGCACTGCCACGCATCGGTTGCCATTTCCAGTAGGCCGGTGCCATGGCCCGCGCATGACCGATTTTCCGTTCGCCACCATCGGCTTCGATCTCGACGGCACGCTGCTCGATACCAGCGGCGACATCGCCGCGGCGCTCAACCGGGTGCTGGTGGCGGACGGCCGCCCTGCCCTGCCGATGGATCGGGTGCTGCCGATGGTCGGCCGCGGCGCACGCGCGCTGCTGGAGCAGGCGGTGGCAGCAACCGGGGGTGGCGATGCCAGGGTCGTGGATGCGCTCCACCCGCGCTTCGTCGAGGCCTATGCCGCGCATGTCGCCGATCATAGCCACCCCTATCCGGGGATGCTGGATGCCCTGGATGCGCTGGCGGCACGCGGGGCCACGCTGGCGGTGGTGACCAACAAGCCCGAGGCGCTGACCCTGCCGCTGCTGGAAGCGACCGGCCTACTCCCCCGCTTCGCGACGGTCATCGGCGGCGACACGCTGGGGCCGGGCACCACCAAGCCTTCGCCCGCACCGATCCTGGAGATGCTGGCGCGCTGCGGCGGGCCCGCGGCGTTCGTCGGCGATTCGATCTACGACGTGCAGGCGGCGCAGGCGGCGGGCGTGCCGGTGATCGCGTGCAGCTTCGGCTTCTCGGCGGTCCCGGTGGCGACGCTTGGCGCCGAGGCGGTGATCGATTCCTATGCCGAGCTGCTGCCGGCACTCGCACGAATGAGCGTTTGACAGCGATCGCCGCCACGGCGAAACACAAGATGTCGGAAAGGGAGAGAATCCGGGAAACCGGATCGCCGAAGGAGCAACCGCCCCGGAAACTCTCAGGCAAAAGGACCTTCCGACAACCACATTCTGGAGAGTGGTGCCCCGCGCACCCGCCGACGGGATAGCGATCTCAGGCAAACGGACAGAAGGGGCCCGCAACCGAGTGTTTCAGGAGACGGGTTCCGTGGCGACCAAAGGCGTCGGGCCGAATGCAGGGCCGATCAGCATCACCGACGTGTTCACCATCGGCATCGGGCCGTCGAGCTCGCATACCGTGGGGCCGATGCGCGCCGCGCGCGATTTCGCGGTCTGGGTGGTGGCGGACGGTCGGCACATCACCAAACTCTGCTGCGAACTGTTCGGCTCGCTGGCGCTGACCGGCAAGGGCCACGCGACCGATCGCGCGGTGGTGCTGGGGCTGGCGGGCGAGCGGCCCGATGGTGTCGATCCCGATGCGGTGGAGCCGATGCTCGCGACCATCGCCGCCGAGCGCCGCATCCTGCTGGGCGGCACGGCCTCGGTCGGCTTCGATCCGGAGGCGGACATCAAGTTCCGCAAGCGCCAGTTCCTGCCCGGCCACCCCAACGGCATGAAGCTGCGCGCGACCTTGGTCGACGGCGCGGTGCTGGAGCGGACCTATTATTCGGTCGGCGGCGGCGCGATCCGGCGCGAGGGCGCGGATGACGCCGCGAGCCTCTCCGCCGGCACCAACCACCCCTTCGCCAGCGCCCGCGAGATGCTGGAGCGCTGCGACGAGCTCGGGCTGGACATCGCCGGACTGATGCTCGCCAACGAGCGCGGCTGGCGCGACGATGCGGCGACGCTCGCCTTTGTCGACGGCATCCACGATGCGATGAACGCCTGCATGGATCGCGGCATGGTGCAGGACGGCATCCTGCCCGGCGGCCTGGAGGTGCCCCGCCGCGCGCGCAAGCTGCACCAGAAGCTGATGGCGCGCGGCCCCCGGGTCGAGCCCGCCTCGGTGCTCGAATGGGTAAGCCTTTGGGCACTGGCGGTAAACGAGGAGAACGCCGCGGGCGGCCGCGTGGTCACCGCGCCCACCAACGGCGCGGCGGGCGTGATCCCGGCGGTGCTGCGCTATTATGAATGTTTCGTCGGCAACGCGACCCAGGCAGGCAGCCGCCGCCTGCTGCTCACCGCCGCGGCGATCGGCATCCTCTACAAGCGCCAGGCGTCGATCTCGGCGGCCGAGATGGGCTGTCAGGGCGAAGTGGGCGTCGCCTGCTCGATGGCGGCGGCCGGGCTCGCCGCGGCGCTGGGGGGCAGCAACGCGCAGATCGAGAATGCCGCCGAGATCGGCATGGAGCATAATCTCGGCCTCACCTGCGATCCGATCGGCGGGCTGGTGCAGATCCCCTGCATCGAGCGCAACACGATGGGCGCGGTGAAGGCGATCAACGCCGCGATGCTCGCACTCCACGGCGACGGCACCCACAAGGTCTCGCTCGACGCGGTGATCGAGACGATGCGCCAGACCGGCCTCGACATGCGCTCCAAGTACAAGGAGACGAGCCTCGGCGGCCTGGCGGTCAACGTCGTCGAGTGCTGAGCCCGCTCAGGGCTGGGCAGGCCTGAACTCGAAGTTCATTCCCGAAACCCGGCTGGGCTGAAACCCCTTCCAGATGGTCGAAGCCGGTGCCCCGGGACTGAACCCGGCATAGCGGCCAGCGGGGGCGCCGGGCCATTTGCCCTCGTTGGAATTGGGTACCAGCCCGTCGAGATAGGCGGCCTTGGCCTCCTCGCCCTTGACGTTGCGATCGAGGAAGGCGGTGATGAAGTGCGCCTGCACGGCCATCAGCCGGTCCTTGCGCCACACCGCATCCTCGAACCAGTCCATGTCCCAAAAGCTCTCGCGCATCGCCGGCGGCGCGCCGATCAGCGCGATGCTGTGCGCCGCCTCGCGAAAGGTGAGCAGGTAGCGCGGCGCATGGACTTCCTGGTCGAACAGCGTGCGCACGCCGGTTTCATAGCCGACGACATGGTCCTGGCTGCCAACGATGAACAGCGTCGGCGCGCGGATCGCCGCCACGCCGGGCGTCGCCCAGAGCGGTGTGCCGTAGAGATTGCTCGCCGGCGAAATCGCCACCACCGCCTTCACGTCCGCGACCTTGAGCGCAGCGGCCTTCACCGCGCCTGCGACATAGGGCGCAAGCACGCTGCGGGTTGCGGCGGCGAGACCGGGATCGAGCGGCGCCCCGGCGGCGGTCAGCACGCCGTAGCCGCCCATCGAATAGCCGATCAGCGCGGTGCGACCGGCATCGGCGGCGGCGAACACGCCCTGCCCGCTGCGCGCGCGCCGCTGCGCCTCGGCGGCCACGAAGGCGATGTCGAGCGGGCGGCTCGCCAGCGGCCCCGCACGCGCGGCGGGGGTGCGGATGGTGATCGGCGGATCGCGGAAGGCCGGCGCCACCACGACATAGCCCTTGCTCGCGAGGTTCTCGCCCAGCCAGGACAGTACCTCGGGCGTGTTGCTGTAACCGTGCGCCAGGATCACCAGCGGAAACCGCCCCTTCGCCGCCGCCGCGCCGGGAATCGCGAGCCCCGGCACCTCGAACGGCACGTCGCTGCCCTTCTCGCCCGGCAGCGCGGTGCGGTAGCGCGTCCCCGCCCCCTCCCCCTTGGCCACGGCCGGATACCAGAGCTTCACGGGGATATGCCGGTCGCCCACCGCCGGTGCGTCCGCGCCCTGCAGCGGATCGGCGCGGCCCTTGTCGACAAAGTCCAGATCGGCGACGCCGATGCCGTAGCCGCCCAGCGCCGCCAGTTCCGGCGCGTCGACGCTCGGGATTGCCGGCGCCTGCTGCGCGCGGCCCTCTCCATATGAAAAGATCGCGGCCGCACAGATGGCGGCCACGATCCAGGTCCGTACGGTCATCCAGTCCCTCCCGATGGCGGGGCAGATGTCGCGCACCTGCCCCGCTTTCGGGCTGTATCAGTAATTCATGCCGAAGCGGATACCCGCATAGCGGCGGAAATCGCGCGGCAGCACGCCCTGGGTAGCGATGGCGTTTGCCGAACCGGCCGCGCTGCTGACGTTGAAATTGGCCGACGTGTTCACCAACGACTGGAAATACTGCTTGTCGAACAGGTTGTTGACGAACAGCGTCGCTTCCCAGCGGCGCTTGGCATCGCGCACGCCGACGCTGACGTTGAAGATGCTGAAGGCTTTCTGGAAGGTCTCCGGGTCGCGCGCGACATAATGGAGGCTGGAGGTATATTGCCAGCTGCCCTGGAGCACGCCGTTCAGCTTCTCGGTCAGTGCGGGCGCATATTCCACGGTCGCATTGGCCTTCCATTCCGGCGACTGGATCGCGCGGGTGCCGGTCAGGTTCTGGTACGACGGCGAGCCCGCCACGCAGCCCAGCGCCGCGGTCTGCAGCGGATAGCATTGCGCGACCGGGAACGAGGTGTAGGTCGCATCCAGATAGGTCGCGCTGCCGTTGACCGACAGGTCGTGGGTGATGCGCGCGGCCGTCTCGAACTCGAGGCCCTTGGTGTTGAGCCCGCCCACGTTGGTGAGGCGATAGTTGCTGGTGCCGTCGGCCAGCGTCTCGATCGACTGGGCCTGCAGGTCGGTATAGTCGGTGTCGAAATAGGTGACGTTGAACGTCATGCGACGGCCGAAGAACTGGGTGCGGACGCCGAACTCCTTGTCCTTCGAACGCTCCGGACGGATCGGGCCGGCATCGGCGCGATTGCTGTTGAAGCCGGTGGTCAGATCGTAGGTCTGGCCCTTGTAGCCCGTGGCGTAGCTGCCGAAGAGCATCACGTCGCGCGTCGCCTGATATTGCAGGCCGAGGCGGTAGGTGGTGGCATTGTCGCTGGCACGGCCCGCCCAGCTGGCCGGCACCGCCAGGTTCTTGTCGAGGAAGCTGTACTTCACCCGCTCGTTCTGCGCGCGTCCGCCGACGGTGGCGGTGAGGTTCTTCACGAACTCCCAGTCGATCTGGCCGAACGCCGCGATCTGGCGCGAGCCCGACGTCGCGAACCAGTTGGCGGTCGAGAAGACCGGGCCGCGCAGGAACGGCCGCTGGAAGCCGACATTGGCGTAGTAGACGCCGAGCGCGTAGCGGAACGCGTCCGTTCCCGGCGACAGCAGGCGGATCTCCTGGGTGAACAGCCGCGACTTGAACGCACCGACCTGGATGTTGCGGCCATAGGTGCCCGACGCCGCGGTGTCGTCATGGTCGATATAGTCGTCCATGCGGAACTTGTCGTAGGAGGTGAGGCCCAGCACGTTCATCTTGCCGATGTTGATGTCGGTGCGCAGCATCGTGCCCCAGCCCCAGTATTTGGTGCCCGCGCGATCGTTGTTCGCCACCTTCTGGTTGCGCGGATCGACGGTGATCCCGGGCAGCGTCATGTCGGCGGTCAGTCCCGGCTGGCGGCGCAGCACCGCGCCCGGCGTCATGCGGATGAACGGGCGGCCCACCGTGGTGTTGCCGTTCATGTAGTTGCCCGAAAGCGTGAAGACGACGTCCGGCGAGGCCTTCCACTTCAGCTTCGCGCGCGTGCTGAGCGTCTCGCGGCCGTTGACGTCGCGGCCATCGATCACGTTGCGGACATTGCCGCCCCAGTTGGAATAGCTGGCCGAGAAGACATAGCCGAGCGTTTCGCTGATCGGGCCGGTGACGCTGAAATTGCCGCCATATTCGCTGTCGTCGGTGGCGAGCAGGTTCGCCTTGACGTGGAAGTCGCTGGTCGGCTGCGTCGTCATGA
>NZ_AGFU01000076.1 GCF_000226955.1 Sphingomonas elodea ATCC 31461 | reverse complement strand
GCCGCCGCCGCCGCCCCCGCCCCCGCCTCCGCAGCATGTCGCGCCTCCGCCTCCGCCGCCCCGGCCGCCGGAACTGCACAACGCCTCGCCCCTGCTGCGCGCCAAGCTGGAGGCGCGGGTCGGCAACGAGGAGTAGCCGGGGGGGCGCCGATCCGGAATCGCACTTGGGGTAGTCGTCGGCCCTCGCCCATATGGGGGAGGGGGAAGGCCCCCCATCCGGGCTTGGCGGCAGGGGAGGCATCCCGCACTCTGCGCGGGAAAGGACTTCCGCCATGCCCAGCCCCGCTCCGGTGCGCGATGCGCAGCCCGTCGTTCTGGTCGTCGACGACGATCCGCTGGTGCGCGGCTCGCTCGATTCGCTGTTCCGGTCGGTCGATTTCGCGGTGCGCAACTATGGCTCGGCGCAGGAACTGCTCGATGCCGCCCTGCCGGAGACGCCGTGCTGCCTGGTGGTCGATGTGCGCATGCCGCATATCGGCGGCTTCGAATGCCGTGAGCGGCTGGCCGAGCGGGGCATCGACCTGCCGGTGATCTTCCTGACCGGGCACGGCGATATCCCCATGTCGGTCAAGGCGATGAAGGGTGGGGCGGTCGACTTCCTCACCAAGCCGTTTCGAGATCAGGACATGCTCGATGCAGTCAATGCCGGGATCGCCCGCGCCGCCGAGCGCCGCCATGCGCAGCGCGCCGGTGCGGCGCTGCGCGAACGGTTCGCGACGCTCACCGCGCGCGAGCGGCAGGTGATGGACGGGGTGGTGCGCGGACTGCTCAACAAGCAGATCGCCGGCGATCTGGGCATCGCCGAAATTACGGTGAAGCTTCACCGCGCCAGCCTGATGCGCAAGATGGGCCTGCGCACCGTTCCCGATCTGGTACGCGCCGCCGAGGCGCTCGCCCCTGCCGAGGCGGCCGCGTAGTTTCCCGCATAAACAGGCGTATAGCTTACAGCGGTGGCGCCCCTCCCTAGCGTGGGCACGGGAACCGGATAGCCCGGTCCCGCCCCGGGAGCAGCAAGCGTGCGCGAGTGCCTGATTGCCGTGATCGACGACGATGCGCTGGTGCGCGACGCCGCGGCGAGCCTGATCCGCTCGCTCGGTTATCGCACTGCGCTCTACCCTTCCGCCGACGCCTTTCTGACCGCGGACGACGCCGCGCCCGACTGCGTGCTTACCGACCTGCAGATGCCGGGCCGATCGGGGCTGGACCTGCGCGCGGCACTGCGGGCCCGGGGATCCGCGGTACCGGTGATCCTGATGACCGCCTATCCCACCGACGACCTCCGGGCCCGGGCGACGGCGCTCGACCTGGCCGGGCTGCTCGACAAGCCGGTGGATCCGGGCTTGCTGAGCAGCACGCTGGCGCGTGCGATCGGCGGATGAACCCGG
Organism: Sphingomonas elodea ATCC 31461; assembly: GCF_000226955.1. Lineage (GTDB taxonomy): Bacteria > Pseudomonadota > Alphaproteobacteria > Sphingomonadales > Sphingomonadaceae > Sphingomonas > Sphingomonas elodea. The sequence continues at coordinate 1,767 of NZ_AGFU01000076.1, read as the reverse complement.
AAGTCACGCCGCCAGCGGCAACTCGATCGTCGCCAGTGCTCCGCCATCGGGGTGGTTGCTCAGGCCGATTCTGCCCTCGTGCAGCTCGACGATCGAGCGGCAGATCGACAGCCCCAGCCCCATGCCGCCGGGCTTGGTGGTAGCGAAGGTCTCAAACGGCCGGGCCATGCCGGGATCGAGCCCGGGGCCGTGATCGCGCAGCAACAGCCGCACGCGGTCCTTGGCCAGATGCAGGTGCAGCTCGATCCGCTTGTCGGCAATGCCCGCCGCCTCCATCGATTGCAGCGCGTTGGTGATCAGGTTGAGCAGCAGGCGCTGGAGCAGGATCGCGTCCCCGCGCACCTGCGGTTCGCCCCCGGGGAAGAAGAGCAGCCGGGCGCCGTGCGCGTCGAGATCGCGGGCGGCGATCGCCACCGTTTCGCGGACCAGCGTGCCGAGGCCTACCGGCACCAGCTTCGCCTGCCCGCCGCCGACCAGCGAGCGCACCCGCTGAATCACTTCATGCACGTTCGCCACCGCCTGGTTTAGCCCGGACAGCGCGAGGCGCACCTCGGCAAGGTCGGGCTGGGGGCGGACGAGCCAGCGCACCGCCGCATCTGCATAGCTCTGCACGGCGGAGATCGGCTGGTTGATCTCGTGCGCGATCGAGGCGGACATCGCACCGATCGCGGCGGTGCGCTGCACGCGCTCCAGCTCGATCCGGGTGCGCTCAACGGTCGTTTCCAGCCGCTTGCGCTGGCGGATGTCGAGGATGCTGCCGGGCACGCGGGCGAGGCAGGCGCCGGGGGAGAGGCTGAACGCGACGATCACGTCGATCGGGGTCCCGTCGGCTGCCAGCACCTGGGTTTCGGCCTGGAACATCGGCCGCCGCTCGTCGATGGCGAGAATGCAGTCGGCGAAGCTGGTGTCGGTGTCCGGCAGGAAGTCGCCCAGCCTGCGGAAGAAGGCGGCCTTGTTCGGCACGCCCATCAGGTCGAGCGCGGTCCGGTTGGCGTCGGTGATGCGCACCCGCTGGCGGATCTCGGCGACGAACTCCGGATGCGCGCGCAGATAGGCGGCGAGATCGGTGATGCCGGCGGTGCGGAGCCCGGCCACGGCCTCGGCGACGGGGCGAAAGTCGTGCTCCCAGATCGCGATCGCCAGCGTGTCGGTCATCGTCGCATAGCGCCGTTCCTCGCGGGCCATGCGCGCGTCGAGCGCGGCGCGGTGGAGGAGGAGCGCGGTGGTGACAGCGTTGGCGGCGAGGCTCACGAGCAGGCGTAGCGCCGCCTCGAGGCTGGGATCGCGGGCGTGCGCGATGGCGAAGCTGGCGAGGGTGAGGGTGGCGCAGGCCAGCGACCAGCCGGTCAGCGCCTGCCGGCTCAGCCGCGTGGCGGCGAGCAGCAGGACGAGGACGTACAGCGTCGCGATCGCGCTGTGGAAGCTGGTGAAGCTGTCGACCCAGAAGATGCCGAGCGCGAGCAGCCCCGCCGCGAGCGGGCGCAGGCGAGTGCCGTCCAGCGCGGCATCGCGTTGCACGGCAAGGGCGTGCTCGGCGGCCTGATCCACGATCGTCGACATGGGGGGAGGATGCCGTTGGGGCTGTGCAGTCACCAGCCCAAGGCGAGCCGCAGGCTACCCCCCATTTGGGGGGTGTTGGGGGGCGGTTCTGCGCGACGGTGCGCCCTTCTTAGCCCCTCCTCCCCGGCGGAGGGGTTGAGGGTGGAGGGATTCCAGAGCGTCCGTTGGTCTCGGTGAGACACTGCCCCACCCCAACCCCTCCCCTGA
>NZ_AGFU01000077.1 GCF_000226955.1 Sphingomonas elodea ATCC 31461 | reverse complement strand
CCCCCCCCCGCCATTACCGAGCCGATCCAGGCGGCCGACGCCTTCGATCTCGACCAGCTGTACGACCTGCTGCGCGGTGCCGAACGGCCCATCGCGATCGTGGGCGGCGGCGGCTGGGATTCGGATACGGCGGAGGACTTCGCCCGCTTCGCCGAATTGATCGAGCTGCCGGTCGCCTGCGCCTTCCGGCGCCAGGACGCGATCGACAACGCCTCAACGGTCTGGGCGGGCAATCTCGGCTATGGCCCCAATCCCAAGCTGGTCCAGCGGATCAAGACGGCGGACCTGCTGCTGGTAGTCGGCGCCCGGCTCGGCGAGGCGACGACCGACGGCTACAGCCTGATCACGCCCGAGCATCCCGGGCAGACGCTGGTGCATGTCCACCCGGACCCCGGCGAATTCCACCGCGTGTACCGCGTCGACCTGCCGATCTGCGCGCGGCCGTTCGAGTTCGCCGTCGCCGCAGCCGCCACGGTGGAAGCGGCAGGCCTTCCCCGCTTCGACGCCGCTGCCGCCCATGCCGAATGGCTGGAATGGTCGACCCCGAAGCCGCGCGAGGGCGTAGCCCTCGATCTCGGCCCCTGCGTCGCGGCGATGCGGGAAGCGCTGCCGGCGGACACCATTATCTGCAACGGCGCGGGCAATTTCTCCGGCTGGTGGCACCGCTACTGGCACTATGCCGTGCAGCCGAGCCAGCTCGCCCCCACCGCCGGCGCGATGGGCTATGGCGTGCCGGCGGCGGTCGCCGCGGCACTCCGCTTTCCCGAACGCAAGGTGGTGGCGGTCGCCGGCGACGGCGACTTCCTGATGAACGGGCAGGAGCTCGCCACCGCCGTCCAGCACGGTGCGGACATGCTGGTGATCCTGGTCGACAACGGCGCCTATGGCACGATCCGCATGCACCAGGAGCGCGAGTTCCCCGAGCGGCTTTCCGGCACGACGCTCCGCAACCCCGATTTCGCGGCGCTGGCCCGTGCGTTCGGCGGCTGGGCGACCACGGTGGAGACGACCGAGGCGTTTGCCCCCGCGCTCGCGCTGGCCTTGGCACAACCGGGCCTCAAGCTCTTGCATTGCAAGACGGATATCGAAGTGATCAGCCCGGCGACCACGGTCACAAAACTGCGAAATCGGTGAAAGACTAGGAGGGCGTTAACCTCTCCGGCCCTATTCTCGCGCCATGGTACAGCAGACGGTAGAACGGTGGCGTACGGCGCATGTCGGTAAGCGCGGGGACAGGGCCCGGATCGGTGGACAGCCGGTCTGGCAGCGCGAATGGCGCTGGATCAACAAGGCGACGGTGCGCCTGCCGCACCCGCTCAACACCCGTGATACTTTCTCGTTCATGATCTGCGAAATCGGCGCCACCAACGCGCCGATCCGCTTCGCCGCGGCGCAGATCGAGCCCGACATGTGGGCGTTCTACGTCCCGGATTGAGCCGACCCCTCCAAGCCCCTCCCCTTCACGCACATCAGGTCGGCGCTGCCCCCGGCAGCGCCTGAACAGCGCGGGGCGCTGTTCACCTGATGCGGGGTTGGGGTGGGGCTGGGTCGCACCGAGACCAACGCAGGTTCTGGAAACCCTCCGCCCCCGACCCCTCCTCCAAGGAGGAGGGGCTTGGAGAGGCCGAAAACGGGCCGCACCTTGCGGCACGACCCGTTCACATCCGATCGGTCAGCGGATCAGATATCGTCGCCGAGCGCGCCCTTCACCTTGCCGCCGAGCTGCTGGGCCTTGCCCTTCATCTCCTGCGCCGCGCCTTCGTCGCGGGTCTCGGGGTTATCGCTGTGCTGCTTCAGCTTGCCGGCCAGCTCATTGATATTGCCTTTGATCTTGTCGGTCAGCTCGCCCATGATCGATACTCCTGGCTACGGTCGGATACCTCGGTACGCGGCACCTTCGACTTGCAGGAAATAACGTGTGTTGGGGTACGCAGGTTCCCGCTCAGTGCTTCGTCACGTCGCCGAGAAACTTCAGTGTCGCCCGCCACGCGTCCTGCGCACCGTCGGGATTCTTCATCCGCAGTAGCGTCGAGCTGCCGTGCACGCCGCCCTGTGTGGCGAAGAACTGCGTATTGATCGCCGCGGGCGAGGCCTTGAGAATGGTCCGTGCGGCATCCGCTTCCCGGGTGTCGCGCGCGGAGGTGACGAAGACCGGTGCCGTTACCTTCGCCGCCGCCCGCGCCACCGCGCCCTTGTCGTCGAGATATTCGCCCGGCGAGAAGGCGAGCACCGCCTGCACCTGCCCGGGATGCTCGGCGGCCAGCAGGAACACCAGCGCCGCCGAATAGCTGCTGCCCCACAGGATGATCGGCAGCTTCTGCGCCTGCCCCCAGGCGAAGGCGGCGTCGAGATCCCGCTTCGCCGCGGCATAGTCCGCCGAGTGCCCGAGCGCCTTCACCGTCTCGTTGACGCCGTACAGCGTGCCGCCCGCGCGCTGATCGATCCGCAACGAGGAATAGCCCGCCTGCGCCAGCTGCGGCGCGAGCAATGCGTACTCGTCCTTGCCCGATTCGGCCTGATGGAACAGCAGCAGCAGCGCCCTGGGCTTGGCTGCGCGGGTATAGACGCCGGCGATCTTCACCCCGTCGGCGGCCGTGAGTGTTACCGGCTCGGCGGAGATCGGCCCCTGATTTTCCACCGGGTCCGCCTGCGGCCGCGGGTGGCAGCCAGCGACGGCAAGCAGCGCCAGCGACGCCAGCCCGGCCGCGCGCATCAGATCAGCCCCGCCAGCGGGCTCGACGGATCGGCATAGCGACGCTTGGCCATCCGGCCGGCGCGGTAGGAAAGCCGCCCGGCCTCCACCGCCGCCTTCATCGCCGCCGCCATCAGGATCGGATCCTTGGCCTCGGCGATCGCAGTGTTCATCAGCACGCCGTCGCAGCCCAGCTCCATCGCCACCGCCGCGTCCGATGCCGAGCCGACGCCCGCATCGACCAGCACCGGCACCTTGGCGCCTTCGACGATCAGCCGGATCGTCACCTGGTTCTGGATGCCGAGGCCGGAGCCGATCGGCGCGCCCAGCGGCATGATCGCCACCGCGCCCGCATCCTCCAGCCGCTTGGCCGCGATGGGATCGTCGACGCAGTAGACCATCGGCTTGAAGCCTTCCTTGGCCAGCACCTCGGTCGCGCGCAGCGTCTCGACCATGTCCGGGTAGAGCGTCCGCGCCTCGCCGAGCACTTCCAGCTTCACCAGCTCCCAGCCGCCCGCCTCGCGCGCCAGCCGCAGCGTGCGGATCGCCGAGTCGGCGTCGAAGCAGCCGGCGGTGTTGGGAAGGTAGGTGATCTTCTTGGGGTCGATATAGTCGGTGAGCATCGGCGCCTTGGGGTCGCTCACATTCACCCGGCGCACCGCCACGGTGACGATCTCGGCGCCCGAAGCCGCCACCGCCGCCGCGTTCTGCTCGAAATCCTTGTACTTGCCGGTGCCGACGATCAGGCGCGAGCGGAAGGTCTTGCCCGCCACCGTCCAGCTGTCGTCCGCAAGCGCGCCGGCATGGTCGCCGCCGCCGACAAAGTGGACGATCTCCAGCTCGTCGCCATCCTCGACGATCACCTGGTCCAGCGTCGAGCGCGGCACCACCTCGAGGTTGCGTTCCACCGCCAGCTTTTCGGGCACCAGCCCCAGCTCGCTTGCGAGCTGCGCGAGCGTGAGCCCGGCGGTGATGCGCTTGTGTTCGCCATTGACGCGGATGGAGACGGTGCCGTCGCTGTGCATGAAGAGCCTTGGATTTGATCGGAGACGCGGGCTCATATAGGGAGGACCGCATCCTGCCCGCAACCGAAAGGCGCCTGCATTGGCCGATACGATCTTCGTCTTGAATGGTCCCAACCTCAACCTGCTGGGGCTCCGCGAGCCGGAAATCTATGGGTCGGACACGCTGGACGACATTGCCGGCATGCTGGAAGATCGCGCCCGCGATCTGGGCCTGGAAGTCGAGGTGCGCCAGTCGAACCACGAGGGGCACCTGATCGACTGGCTGCACGAGGCGCAGGCCGATGGCGCGCGCGCCGTGCTCCTCAATCCGGGTGGCTACACCCACACTTCGGTGGCGCTCCACGATGCGATCAAGAGCATCTCCACGCCGGTGATCGAGGTACATCTCTCGAACCCGCACGCCCGCGAATCCTTCCGCCACACCAGCTTCGTAGGCCGGGCGGCGAAGGGTACAGTGGCCGGGTTCGGGTCGCTTTCCTACATTCTCGCGCTTGAAGCCGCCGCGCGTCTCTGACAGAGGGCGGCGTTTCATTTACGGAATTTAAAAGAAGGGTCGTATGGCCGAAGAATCCAAGACGGGTGCAATGCAGGTCGATATCGAGCTGGTCCGCCAGCTCGCTACCGTGCTCGATGATACCCAGCTGACCGAGATCGAAGTGGAAGACGGCGAACGCCGCGTCCGCGTCGCCCGCACCATGACCGCCGCGCCGGCCGCGCCGATGCAATATGCGCAGCCCGCACCGATCCTCGCCGCCCCGGCCGCCGCAGCCGCTGCCCCGGTCGAGATCGTCGCAGCACCCCAGCCGGCCGCCAATGCGGTCAAGTCGCCGATGGTCGGCACCGCCTATCTCAAGCCGAATCCGGAAGCGAAGACCTTCGTGACCGTGGGCCAGCAGGTCGCCGCCGGCGACACGCTGCTGATCATCGAGGCGATGAAGGTGATGAACCCGATCCACGCCCCCACCGCCGGCACGGTCAAGGCGATCCTGGTCGAGAACGGCCAGCCGGTCGAGTTCGACCAGCCGCTCGTCGTGGTCGAGTAACGGAACGGCCATGCCCGAGATCAAGAAGCTGCTGATCGCCAATCGCGGCGAGATCGCGCTGCGCATCCACCGCGCCTGCCACGAAATGGGCATCAAGACGGTGGCGGTGCACTCCACCGCCGATGCCGATGCGATGCACGTGCGCCTGGCGGACGAGGCGATCTGCATCGGCCCGCCGGCCGCATCGGAAAGCTATCTCAACATCCCGAACATCATCTCGGCGGCCGAGATTTCGGGCGCGGACGCGATCCATCCGGGCTATGGCTTCCTGTCGGAGAACGCCCAGTTCGCCGAGATCGTCGAGGCGCACGGGCTGATCTTCGTCGGGCCCAAGCCCGAGCATATCCGCACGATGGGCGACAAGATCGAGGCGAAGCGCACCGCCGGTGCGCTCGGCCTGCCGCTGGTGCCGGGCTCGGACGGCCCGATCAGCGACCTGGAAGAAGCCAAGGCGATCGCGGCCAAGGCCGGCTATCCGGTGATCATCAAGGCCGCCTCGGGCGGCGGTGGTCGCGGTATGAAGGTGTGCACCAGCGAGGACCAGCTCGAGACGCTGATGCAGCAGGCGGGCTCGGAAGCGAAGGCCGCGTTCGGCGACGCCACCGTCTATCTCGAAAAGTATCTCGGCAATCCGCGCCACATCGAGTTCCAGGTGTTCGGCGACGGCAACGGCAACGCGATCCACCTGGGCGAGCGCGACTGCTCGCTCCAGCGCCGCCACCAGAAGGTGCTCGAAGAGGCGCTGTCGCCGGTGATCACGCCCGAAGAGCGTGCGCGCATGGGCGCGATCGTCGCCAAGGCGATGTCCGACATGGGCTATCGCGGCGCCGGCACGATCGAGTTCCTGTGGGAAAATGGCGCGTTCTACTTCATCGAGATGAACACCCGCCTCCAGGTCGAGCATCCGGTGACCGAGATGATCACCGGCATGGACCTGGTCCGCGAGCAGATCCGCGTCGCCGAAGGGCATGGCCTGTCGGTGCGCCAGGAGGATCTGGAGTTCCGCGGACACGCGATCGAATGCCGCATCAACGCCGAGGATCCGCGGACCTTCGCGCCCTCGCCGGGCACGATCACCCACTTCCACGCGCCGGGCGGCATGCACGTCCGCGTCGATAGCGGCATCTATTCGGGCTACCGGATCCCGCCCTATTACGACTCGATGATCGCCAAGCTGATCGTCTATGGCCGCACCCGCGAGGGCTGCATCCTGCGGCTGAAGCGCGCGCTCGAGGAGTTCGTGGTCGACGGCATCAAGACGACGATCCCGCTCCACCAGGCGCTGCTCGACGATCCCGAATTCCTGAAGGGCGACTATACGATCAAGTGGCTCGAAGAGTGGCTCGCTCGCCAGGACGAGGCCGCGTCGGCGTGAAGGCAACGATCTACCACAACCCGCGCTGCTCCAAGTCGCGCGAGGCGCTGGCGATCCTCAAGGACGCCGGCGCCGAGGTGACGGTGATCGAATATCTGAAGACCCCGCCGAGCCGCGAGGTTCTGGCGGAGCTCTACAAGCGGGCCGGCATGACCGCCCGCGAGGGCCTGCGCATCGCCGAGGACGCCGCCAAGCCGCTGAAAGGCGCGGACGACGATACGATCCTCGACGCGATGGCGGCCAACCCGATCCTGATCGAACGCCCGCTGGTGGTCACCGAGCGCGGCGTTCGGCTGGGTCGCCCGCCCGAAAAGATCCGGGAAATCCTGTAAAAAGCGCCTCCCCGGTACGGGGAGGAATGTTTCAGCCCTTAAGCCCTGCCGCGATCGTCTCGCGCCACGGTGTGGTCGGGCGGCCGATCAGCCCCGACAGAGTCTTCGAATCGTCGAACAGCGCGCCCTCGGCCACCCGCGCGTCGCTGTCCGCCAGGACCGCTGCGAAGGGCGCCGGCAGGCCCGCGCCTTCCAGCGCCTTGGCATAGTCGGCCTGGGGCAGGTTCTGGAACGGCACCGGCTTGCCCGCAATGCCCGAGACGACCGCCGCGAGTTCGGCGAGCGTGAAGCCGATATCGCCGGCCAGCTCATAGGTGCCCGCTTCGCCGCGGGTCAGCACCACCGCCGCCGCCTCGGCATAGTCAGCACGCGAGGCTGCGGAGACCACGCCGTCGCCCGCGCTGCCGATCAGCACGCCGTGCGCGATCGCGGCACCCGCACCCATCAGGTAATTCTCGGCATACCAGCCGTTGCGCAGCAGCGCGTGCGGCACGCCGCTTGCCGCCAGCAGGTCTTCAGTCGCCTTGTGCTCGGCGGCGAGCAGCAGCGGCGAGGTCTGCGCGCGCAGGATGCTGGTATAGGCGATCAGCTGCACGCCTGCCGCCTTGGCTGCGTCGATCACCGCCTGGTGCTGCGGCACGCGGCTGCCGACCGCGTTGCCGGAGATGAGCAGCAGCCGGGTGATGCCCGCCAGTGCTGGCGCCAGCGATTCGGGCGCATCATAATCGAAGACACGCACCGCCACGCCCTTGGCGGCGAAATCGGCAACGCTGTCGGGATTGCGCACCAGCGCGACGATCTCGCCGGGCGCGACCTTGCCCAGCAGCGATTCGACGACGAGGCGGCCCAGCTGGCCCGAGGCTCCGGTAACGGCGTACATGGCAGTTCCTTCCGTGATGGATTGACGCCGCTGATCTAGCGCCCCACTTACGAATCGTAAGTACGCACACAAAGGTAAGTATCAAAAATGTCTGCCGATCGCCCCCGTACCCTCGCCGCGATGATGGATCGGGGCGACGTGTTCGCCACCGATTGCCCGTCGCGCGCGGTGCTCAAGCGGATCACCAGCAGCTGGGGCCTGCTCGTGCTGGTCGCGCTGCAGGGCGGCACCCGCCGCTTCAGCGAGCTGCGCCGCCGGGTGAACGGGGTGAGCGAGCGCATGCTCGCCCAGACGCTCCAGCAGCTGGAGGCGCACCAGCTCGTCACGCGCCGCAGCCTGCCGGTGGTGCCGCCGCATGTAGAGTACAGCCTGACGCCGCTCGGCCACGAGGCGGCGGCGAAGGTCGAGGATCTGGTCGAGTGGATCCAGGCGCATCTGGGCGACCTGATGCCGGTGGCGCTGGACGAAGCGGCGGAATAGGCGCTCCCTTTGTCATCCCGGCGAAAGCCGGAATCCAGTCGCCTCTCGGTTTCAGCAAGAGCCGACACGGTGAACCCGATGGATCCCGGCCATCGCCGGGATGACGATTATGGACGGGCCAAGGGTTTTACGGGTCCGCCTCACCCCGCCGCGCAGTGTACCTTGCCGCCCCCGCATGGCATGGGCGGGCGCCATGATCGCCGCCATCGCCACCCTGCTCCTCTGCCAGTTGCTCGGCGAGGGGATCCACCTGCTCTCGGGCCTGCCGCTGCCAGGGCCGGTGATCGGCATGTTCCTGCTGCTCGGCTGGCTGCTGCTGCGCCCCGGCGAGCGGCCCGGCCTCGTCCAGGTCTCCGCCTGGCTGACCGCGCACCTCTCGGTGATGTTCGTGCCCGCCGCCGTCGGGCTGATCGAGGAAGGCCCGGTACTGGCGACCAACGGCGTGGCGATCATCGTCGCCACCCTCGCCTCGACGCTGCTTACCATGGCGGTGACCGCGCTCGTCTTCCGCTGGGCGCTCGCCCGGACGGAGCGCGGCGCATGAGCAGCATCTGGCACGCACTCCAGGCGACGCCGCTATTCTGGCTCGCCGTCACCCTGCTGGTGTTCGAGGGCGCCGATCGCCTGTCGAAGCGCAGCAACCGCCACCCGCTGTGCCACCCGGTGCTCACGGCGACGCCGATGCTGATCGGCATCCTGCTCGCCACGCGCACGCCCTACCCGGTCTATACGCAGAACACCGCGATGCTCGGCTTCCTGCTCGGCCCGGCGACGGTGGGCCTGGCCGTACCGCTGTGGCGCAACCGCGCGCTGGTCCGCCGCGCCGCCGGCCCCTTGCTGTTGGCGCTGTTCGCGGGGTCGCTGACCGCGATTCTCAGCGTTACCGGCATCGTCTGGGCGTTCGGCGGCAGCGCGCAGATCCTCGCCACGGTCGCCCCGCGCTCGGTTACGACTCCCGTCGCGATGGCGCTCGCATCCCAGCTGGGCGGCATTCCCGCCCTGGCGGCCGTAGTGGTGCTGATCGCCGGCGTGTTCGGCGCGATGGTCGCCTCGCCGCTGCTCAACCTGATGCGAATCGAGGACTACCGGGTACGCGGCTTCGCGGCCGGGGTCGCCGCGCACGGCATCGGCATGGCCCGCGCCTTTCAGGTCTCCGAACTGGGCGGCACCTTCGCCGGCGTCGGCATGGCGCTCAACGCCGCGATGACCGCGCTGCTGCTCACGCTCTGGGCGCTGCTGTAGGCCTATTCGTCAGTCACGTCCTGCTTGGTGCCATACAGCCGCACCGGGCGGCCATTCTCGCACTCCACGTCCGCCGTCAGCCGCATCCGGCGCAACGCACCGTCGTGGCGGCGGATCGTCACGTCGATGGTGAAGCTGCTGCCCTCCGCCACCGCGCGGCTGCGCACCTGCTCCAGCAGCGCCGCCGATTCGGGCATGTACATCGCCACAGCCTCCTCGCGGGTCACCTGCGATCCGGGCGGAAAGCCGAACAAGGCGTACACCCCCGCCGACCAGCGTAGCGCGTTCGTCGCGAGGTCGCACTCCCACGCGGCGGGCAGCGGCGCGAGCGGGTCGCCGGCGCGCAGTCCATGGCTGAGGAGCGGCAGGATGGGCATAGGCGTTTCTACCGCACCCATCGTTAACGCCGCGTTTGCCGGTGTCCCGCAACTCCCGGGGTGACGCGCGCGCAACACGTCGCTAAGGGGTCCGGCCATGACCCAGATCACGCCCGAGATCGTGGCCGAGCACGGCCTGTCGCCCGAAGAATATGACCGCGTCCTCAAGGCGCTCGGTCGCGAGCCGAACCTGACCGAGCTCGGCATCTTCTCGGTGATGTGGTCCGAGCATTGCAGCTACAAGTCCAGCCGCATCCACCTGAAGAAGCTGCCGACCACCGGCCCGCAGGTGATCTGCGGCCCCGGCGAGAATGCCGGCGTGGTCGACATCGGCGACGGCCAAGCGGCGATCTTCAAGATGGAGAGCCACAACCACCCGTCCTACATCGAGCCCTATCAGGGTGCGGCGACCGGCGTGGGCGGCATCCTGCGCGACGTGTTCACCATGGGCGCGCGCCCGATTGCCAACATGAACGCGCTGCGCTTCGGCCGGCCCGATCATCCCAAGATGAAGCATCTGATCGCCGGCGTCGTCCACGGCATCGGCGGCTATGGCAATTGCGTCGGCGTGCCGACCGTGGGCGGCGAGGTGAACTTCCACCCGGCCTATGACGGCAACATCCTGGTCAACGCGATGACCGTCGGCATCGCCGAAACGACCAAGATCTTCTATTCGGCGGCCTCGGGCGTCGGCAATCCGATCGTCTATGTCGGCTCCAAGACCGGCCGCGACGGCATCCACGGCGCCACCATGGCCTCGGCCGATTTCGGCGAGGATTCGGAGGAGAAGCGCCCCACCGTCCAGGTCGGCGATCCCTTCACCGAGAAGCTGCTGATCGAAGCCTGCCTCGAGCTGATGGCCTCGGACGCGATCGTCGCGATCCAGGACATGGGCGCCGCCGGCCTCACCTCCTCGAGCGTCGAGATGGCGTCCAAGGGCGGCGTCGGCATCGAGCTGATCATGGACGACGTGCCCCAGCGCGAAACCGGCATGACGCCCTACGAGATGATGCTCTCCGAGTCCCAGGAGCGCATGCTGATGGTGCTCAAGCCCGGTCGCGAGGATTTCGCGGAAGCCATCTTCCGCAAGTGGGAGCTCGATTTCGCCGTGATCGGCCATGTGACCGACACCGGCCGCATGGTCCTGAAGTGGAAGGGCGACGTGGTGTGCGACATCCCGCTTGCCCCGCTCGCCGACGACGCGCCGCTCTACGATCGCCCGCATGTGCCGACGCCCAAGCAGCCCGAGCTGCAGAACGTGCCGGAATGCGCCGATCCCGCCGCCGATCTGCTCAAGCTGATGGGCTCGCCGGACATCGCCAGCCGCCGCTGGATCTGGGAGCAATATGACCACATGGTCGGCGGCGACACCGTACAGCGCCCGGGCGGCGACGCCGCGGTCGTACGCGTCCACGGGACGGACAAGGGCCTGGCGATCACCACCGATTGCACCCCGCGCTATTGCTTCGCGGATCCCGTAGAGGGCGGCCGCCAAGCGATCGCGGAGGCCTGGCGCAACCTCTCCGCGGTGGGCGCGACCCCGCTGGCGGTGACCAACTGCCTCAACTTCGCCAACCCGCAGCGCCCGGAGATCATGGGCCAGATCGTCGGCGCGCTGGAAGGCATGAGCGACGCCTGCCGCGCGCTCGACTTCCCGATCGTCTCGGGCAATGTCAGCCTCTACAACGAGAGCAAGGCGACCGGCGGCGGCTCGGCGATCCTGCCGACCCCGGCGATCGGCGCGATCGGCCTGCTCAAGGACTGGCAGAAGAACTGCACCATCGCCTTCAAGGGCACCGGCGACGTGATCATCGCGGTGGGCGAGCGCGGCGGCCATCTCGGCCAGTCGATCTGGCTGCGCGAGATCTGCGGCCGCGAGGAAGGCCCGCCCCCGCCCGTCGACCTGATGATGGAGCGCCGCACCGGCGCGTTCATCCGCTCGGCGATCTGCGGCGGCGCGGTTACTGCCTGCCACGACGTGTCGGACGGCGGCCTCGCCGTTGCCGTCGCCGAGATGGCGCTGGCCTCGAACATCGGCGCGATCCTCGATCAGCCCCAGCCGTTCGGCGTCGCCGGCAGCTGGTTCGGCGAGGACCAGGGCCTGTATGTGGTGACCGTGAAGGACGAGGCGCTGGCCGACTTCCTGGTCGCCGCCGACAAGGCCGGCCTCGCCGCCGATCCGATCGGCCGCACCATCGCCAACCGCATCATCTTCGAGATGGAGGAAGGCGATTTCTGCGTGAGCCTCGACGACCTCCGTAAGGCGCATGAGGGCTTCTTCCCGGCGCTGATGGGGACGGCCCAGGCGATCGGCGAAGAGAACGCGATCTGATATATCTAGGCCCCTCCCCTTCAGGGGAGGGGTTGGGGTGGGGCAGTGTCTCA
>NZ_AGFU01000078.1 GCF_000226955.1 Sphingomonas elodea ATCC 31461 | reverse complement strand
CCCGCGCGCGAGCCGCGCAAGCGTACCGTCCTGACTTCGCGCCAACGACGCGGCAGGCGGCGGCGCTTGCAGCATGGGCGCGCGGCTTCGCCCCATCGCGGCGGTGAGACTGTTGGCGATCCGGTCGATCCGCTCCACCGGACGATCCTGATCGCGGGCAAGGCCCTGATCGAGGCCCTCCATCATAAACCCGCCGAACGACGCGAAGACGCGGGACGGGGAGTGGATGCCGAGCTTGCTCTTGAACCAGCTCGCTGCCGACGAGGCGGCACCCACGATCGTGTTCTTGAGCTGCCCGAGCATCCCCACGATGCCGGTGATGATGCCGCGCACGATATCGCCGCCGGCGGTGATCATCCGTTGCCCCAGCGGCCCGCGCATCCAGGCGAGCAGGGCCATGAAGCCCTGCACCATCAGGCCCTGCGGCGTGAAGCTGAGCAGGATCCGGCCCATGAACTGCACGCCCTGCGAGACAGCGGATTTGAACCCTTCCCAGAGCCCTCCGAACCACGCTTTGATTTTATCCCAGTTGGCGTAGATTGCGTATCCAGCGGCGATCAAGCCGACGACGGCCAGCACCACGCCGCCAACGATGCCGATCAGCGGCAACATGCCCACTCCGAGCAGCGTGGCGGTCGCCGAAAGCGCGGCGAACGGTGCAGCCAAACCCGCGATCAAAATGGCTCCGCCGCCCAGCACCAAGAACAGCGTTGCGAATGCGGCTGCGCCCAATAGGAGTCCCTTGGCGAGCCCCGGATTGGCGGCCGTCCATTTCGCCACCCGATCCGTGAAGGCGTTTGCCCGCTCCAGCACCGCGTTGACGGTGGGCAGCAGCTTGGCGCCGAGCGTAATGCCCAGTGTTGCTGTGTTTACCTGCAGCCGCTTCGTCTGTTCAGCGGAGTCCTTCATGCGCTGCGCAAAGTCGGTGTCGGTAACGCCCTTCGCCTTGGCAGCTTCCGCGCGAATGCGGCGATATTCGTCCATGTTCTGGATCAGCGGGCGCAAGCCCTGCTGCACCTGGGAATCTTCAAACAGGTTGCCCAGCTTCGAAAGATCGCCTTTCAGCGTCTTATTGGTCAGTTCTGCGATGGCTTCGAGGGGCGTTTTACCTTCGGCGTAGAGCTTCTTCAGTGATTTAGGGAGATCAACGCCCATCTTGGCAAAGGCGCGCACTGTTGCGGGCGAGCTAATCTTCTGCAGGACGTTGCTCATGTTCGTCGCTGCGGTGGCGCCGTCGCCCGTCCCTTTCATGAAGATTTGAAGTCCGGCCGAAAGGTCTGCAACTGCGTTGACCCCGGTCTGTCCGAGCCCCTGATAGGCGGCGGTTAGCATCGGGAAATGCTGTGCCATATCCTTGATTTCGAAAGCGCCAGCCTTTCCAGCCTGCGCCATCACATCAATAATGCGCGAGGTTTCAGCTACCGGGATTTTGAGGTTCGAAGTCGCCGAAAAGGCCGCGCGAGACAAATCTTCGATCTCCGCGTGATAGGCGGTCGCCGCGCGACCGATCGGCGTCATCATCGCTACGGCATCTGGTACGGACGCGCCCATTCCAGTCAGCGCATCAGCACCGGCCTGAATTGCCTCCGGCATCTGGTTTGCGGCCCGCGAGGCCGCAAGGAGCGTTTCCCCTAGCCGGGCCGCTTGCCCACGGCTGAGATCCGCTTTCTGGCCGATGCTGGTCATGCCGGCTTCGTACTGCTGCGCAGCGGCGACGGCGCCGACCAGCGGCGCGCCCAGGGCGCGGCCGGTCTCGATCGCGGAAAAGCCGCTGGCCGCCATGCCGGCGGCGGTGCCCTGCGCTGCGCCGAAGCGCTCGCGCGCGGCGGACATGCGGCGGGCGCGGTCGCTGGACTGCTGCAGCCGGCGGGTCTGCTCGGCCAGCTCGTCATTGGTGCGGGCAACGGCCTGGCGCAGGTTGCGCTCGTGCTGGGCGAGGCCGCCGGCGCCGAGGCCGGCTTCGCGCATGCGGGTGCGCAGGCGCTGCAGCTCGGCGCTCTCGCTTTCGTGGCGGGCCTTCAGCTCGGCCGCCGATCGCTTGGCGGCTTCGAAGTCGCGGGCGAGCTTGCGCGTGGGGTTCTCGGCCGCCTGCATCTGGCGGGCCAGCTCGGCCACGCGGGTGCGCGCGGCGCCGAGCTGCTGTTCGGTATCGCGCAGGCCGGTTTTCAGCGTGCGGAAGGATGCCAGATCGGCCTGGGCACGGTTGAGGCCGGCGAGCTGGTCGCGGGTCTGCTGCAGCGCGCGGGAGGCGCGGCCCGAGCCGCCCGCGATGTCACGAAGCGGCCGGGAGACCTTGTCGCCCGCTTCTAGCAGCATGCGGATGCGGAGATTGCGATCCATCGTCAGTCCTCAATCCCGTTGAGGGCCTTCAGCCGCTCGATCGCGCGGGCGTGCCAGCCCATCAGCTCGGCGAGCCCCATCACGTCCATGACGGGCGGCGGCCAGTGAAAGACCGCCGCCACGTCTGCCATCACATCGTCTACGCGGTTGGGGAGGCCGGCTTCGCTGCCTTCGGCAGCAAAAAATCCACCACCTCGGTGCCGAACTGGAGAAGGTCGCTGGGCGCCATGGCATCCACGAACGGCTTGAGCAGCACCGGCGCGGTGATGCGGGGCGCGAGCGTCTGCAGCGAGGCGACGTCGAGCTGCAGGAGGTTCTGCAGCGCCAGGCCGCGCAGCTCGCCCGAGCCGGGCTTGCGCACGGTGATGGTGGTACCGGCGGCGATCTTCTCCTCGCCGCCGACGATGATCGCTTCGTCCAGGGTGAAGCTGCTGGTGATTGCGGACATGGGAAAGCCTTTCGATCAGAGGGGATGGAGCGGCGCGCGGGTCAGGAGACCGCGGCGCGAATGGCGGCGAAGCGATCCACGCCGAAGATACGAAACACCCCGTTCAGCACGTCGATCTCGATTGCCTCCTGGCCGTTCCAGTCGAGCCGATAATAGACAGGGGCGAACTTGCACTTGAACTCGCCGCCTTCACCGATCTTGGCTTCACCGAAGTCCAGTTCCTCGTACCGGCCGCGCACGGTCACCTCGATCACGTCGACATCACCAGTATCTTCCCGCTGCCACGCGCCGGAGAAGCGGAGAAAGGTGCCGGCGAGGCCGGGCAGCCCATATTGGCGCAGGATGGAGAGTTCGGGGCCACCGAGGGTGAATTCCATCTCCATCGCCTCGGCGCCCATGTCGAGCTTGACCGTGCCGTCCATGCCGGCGCCGCGATAGTCTTCGAGCTTGCGGGTGAGCTTTGGCAGGGTGACGCTGCTGGCGGTGCCCTTATACTCGTTCCCTTCCGAGAACAGGTTCATGTCTTTCAGCTTGCGCGGGAGGGCCATGGTTCAGCCTTTCGATGAGAGCGGGAAGGAAGGCGGTCAGGCGGCGACGGCCGCCGCGAAATCGGCGAAATAGCTGTCGGTGATCCGCTGATTGAGGCCGAGCGCTTCGAGCGGCGGCACCGCCGTGTAATCATAGTCGATCAGCAGCTTGCCGGCGCTCAGCTGGTCGATCGGGTTGCGGGTCGCGTCGAACCACGCCTTGCCGCCGAGGAGCTGGCCGGCCAGCGTCATCTGCCGCAGCTCGCCGTTGATCGTCTCGACGATGTCCTTGGCGAGGCTGGGGCGCAGCGGTTTGTCGATCGCCCACATCATGCCCCGGCCGATCGTATCGAGCAGCACCTGGGCGGTGCGCGTCGCGCTCTCGAAGGCGAACAGCGGATCTTCGGAGCAGGTGCGCGAGCCCCAGATCCGGAAGCCGCCACCGGCACGCACCAGCGCGCAGACCTGCGATTCGTTCAGCAGATTGGCCTCGCTGCCGGAATCCTGAATGTCGAACTGGATATCCTTGGTGAGGCCGATCACGCCGTCCACCGGCACGTTGCTGATCGTCTTGTGCCAGCCCTGCTCCAGATCGATGCGGGCGCGCAGGCCGAGTGCGCGGGCGACGCCGTAGCTCACCACGGGCGTGCCGTTGACGGCGTCGGTCGCGTAGAAGTCGGGATAGATGAGCATCAGCTCGCGCGCCGAGAAGTTGGTGCGGTACGCCTTCGCCGCGCTGATGTCGCCGCCGATCGCCGCGGCATAGACCATCGCGCGCAGCTTCTTCGCCACCACCACCAGCGCCGTAGTGACGGCCTGGGTATCGAGGCCGGGGCAACCGAGGATGCGGGGCTTCACCCCTAGCTGTGCCTCGGCGGCGAGCAGCGCCTGCATGCCGGTCTTGATGCCCTGGGCGGTGGTGGTGCCGATCACATTGGCGGCCAGCTCGCCGGCATTCGCCCCTTCGGCCACGCGGACGATCACGATCGGGCAGCGCACCTGATCGGCGATGGCGCGCAGCGCATTGGGCAGCGTGCCCGTCGTGCCGGCATCGGCGAGCGCCGCTTCGGGATCGGTGACCAGCACCGCCTTGTTGAGCGGGAAGACGTCCGCCTTGGCGGCAGGGGCGGTCACTACCATGCCGATCACCGCCGTCGCGGCGGCGACCAGGCTGCGCGTGCCGGTGCTGTCTTCGGTGATGCTGATGCCGTGCTGAAATGCCATGGGCGGTCTCCTAAGCGTAGACGGTGAGGCCGCTGCGGGAGGCGAGCGGCACGGTGATGCGGGTGCGCAGGGTGGCGCGCGGCTGATCGGTGCGGGTGCCCTCGACGATCACGGTCGCCTTACCGGGGGCCGGCTGTTCGAGCGCGATGCGGGTCACCTTGATCCGCGGCTCCCAGCGCTTGAGCGCCAGTGCGGTCGCGGCGAAGATCCGAATCCGGCTCGCCGGGTTGGCGGGCTGGTCGACCAGCTCGGACAGCAGCGAGCCGAAGTCGCGCAGGCAGGGTACGGAGCCGATCGGGGTGCTGAGCACGCGGCCGACCGACTGCGAGAGGTGCGCGTCGCCTTCGAGCGGCTTGCCGGTGGCGGAGGACATGCCCCTCATTGCGGCACCCCCGAGACGCCGCCGCCGGGCTGCACCTGCATATGCTTGTGGGTGGCAAGGCTCTTGCCGCCGCCCACCACGTCTGCGGTGCTGGTGATCTTGCCCGTCGCGTACAGCTTGCCGTTGAGCGTCATGTCGGCATTGACGGTGAGCCCGCCGGGGGCGGTGATCTCGGCCGCGCCGCCGGCTGCGATCGTGATGGCGAGCTTGTGCGCCTGGGGATCGTAGGAAATCCGCGTGCCATCGGGGAAGTCGATCAGGCACGAAGCATCGCTGGCGGGGGCGGGGTGCGCGTCGCTGAACAGGGCGCCGAGGATGATGCCGGCCTGAACATCGCCTTCCGGGCAGAAGAGCAGCACCTGCTCGCCCATGCTGGGCGGCGACCAGATCCGCACCGCGCCCGCGCGCGGCGCCGCGAAGGGGATATCGTCCGTGAGGAGATCGCCGACGCGGACGCGCACCGTGCCCTGGGCAAGATCGAGGCTGTCGATCGTGCCCAGGCGCATCAGGTTGCCGATCAGGCGGCGGGGATCGTTGAGATCGTTCACGGTGCCGGACTGTGCCGCCGGCACCGCGAACATGCGCGGGTGCGGGCTTGTAAATGCCCGACTTACAAGGCGAGGCTATTTCGCGGCGGCAGGCGTCGTGTCCGGCGCGGGCGGCGGATTGGTGATCGCGCCGGCTGCGATCTTCACCTCGACACCGGCGGCCACGTCGGCAATCCGCGCCTCGGTAGCCGCCGCGTCATATTTGCCGCGGGCATTGAGTACCGCGTTGACGTCGCGGGTATGGGTGATGCCCGCATGCTCGAAGGTGACGCTGACGGTCGGGAGCGCAACGCTGTTGATCGTCCACTTCATGGGTAGTTCCTCCTGCTCAAATGCCCACGGCGCGCCAGTCGATCGCGTCGATCTGATTGATCGAGGTCGAAGCGGCCGTGTACTGGACCATCAGCGAGCACCCTTCGGCCGACCGGGATACGCGCTGGATGGTGATGTCGAAGCGGTTGTTGGCGAAGTTGTTCACGCCTGTGGCCGAGATGTTGACCGAGTCCGCATTGGTGAACGGTATCGGGAAGGTGACGAACTGCTGCCCCTCGGTGAACGGGCCGTTGATCGTTCCCCATTGCTCGATCACGCCGTTCGGGCGCCGCTCCCAATAGCCGTTCGCGTTCGATCCAAAGCGAGCGCCATCGTTCTGCAGGACGAAGTCACTGGCCTGCCGTCCGTCGAGCAGATCCGCATCGAGGCCGGAGCCCGCGCCGTCATTCGAGGCGCGCCAGACATCGGCGATGTTCTGGTCGAAGACGATATTGCCGATGTCCGACGCGTCGACGGTCGCTTTCAGGCGCGTGCCGGACCAGCCGATATGGATGGTGTTCGGCAGTTGCCCTGCGCCTGTGCCCTGGCGCACCGGCCAGAAGCCGAGGCGCGCGGGAATGTTGGTATAGAAGCTGCCGTCCTGACCATCGAGCGCGTCTGCATCCAGCCCTGAGCCGGAGCCGTCGTTTCCGGCATGCCAGATCGTGTAGGCGTTCGCTCCATGGCTCCAGCCGCCGATCTTCAAGGCGTTGTCCGTGTCGAGCCCAAGGTATGTTGCGAATGCGCCAGTGCGGTGGAACGAGAGCATCGCGGCCCCTGTCCCATTCCCCTTGATTTCCACTTCTCCGAGGAACGGCGTGACTGTTCCGATGCCGTTATTGCCTGTGGCTCCGGAGGCGAAGGTCATTCGACCGAGGGTGTCGCCGGACCGATTGGCCGGCGTGTAGCCCAGGCGAGCGGTGATGTTGGTGTAGAAGCTGCTGTCCTGCCCATCCAGCAGGTCGGCATCCAAACCAGATCCGGCTCCATCGTTGCCCGAATGCCAGGCGCGGCCGCCCTGCAGGCGCAGCTCGCCCGTCGCGCGGTACATCAGGAAGGGGGTGTCGATCACGTTGCCGGCGTCGTCGAAGCGATTGATGAAGAAATCGCTGCCGGTGGCGCCGCCTGCCTCCGCGCTTGCGTTCATGCCGACGTCCCACCGGACGCGCCCACTCCGTTGAAAGCGGAGGAACGAAAAGGCGCCGGCGACGCTCTCGAAGTAGAAGATGTTCGATCCGGCTCCGGCCAGCGCGATGTTGCCGGTGAAGGTATCGCCCGCGCGATTGGCCGGTGTGTAGCCCAGCCGGGCCGGGATATTGATGTAGAAGCTGCTGTCCTGGCCGTCGAGCAGGTCCGCATCGAGGCCGGACCCCGCGCCGTCATTGGAGGCGCGCCAGACATCGGCGATGTGCTGATCGAAGACGATATTGCCGATATCCGTCGTGTCGACCGTCGCTTTAAGGCGCGTGCCCGACCAGCCGATATGGATGGTGTTCGGCAATTGCCCCGCGCCCGTGCCTTGGCGCACCGGCCAGAAGCCGAGCCGCGCGGGTATGTTGGTATAGAAGCTGCCCTGCTGACCATCGAGCAGGTCGGCATCCAGCCCGGAGCCTGCCCCGTCGTTGCTCGCGCGCCAGATATCACTGCCCCAGCTCGACAGCCGCGCGGACAGCGCGAAGCTCAGCCCCCTGGGGGTGACGGCGCGGCGATCATCGGTGCCGGCATTCGCCTCCGCGTCGGTCGCCAGCTCCACCACGCCCTGCATCTCGGTGGTGGCGGGCGGGTTGAGGAAGTCGGTGGCACCGAAGGTCAGGCTGGTGGCGGCGATGTCCGCGAAGCGCACGTCCAGGGCGAGCAGCAGCATCGCCTGGGCGGACTTCTCCACCAGCGGCGCTGCCTGGGTGTAGGCGGCGAACAACGTGCCATCGGCGAGGTACAGGGCGAGCGAGCGCACCGTGTAGGCGGCGCTGCTTTCGTCGCGCACCGTGACGTGGATGGTATCGGCCGCCACGGCGTCGCCCGCGATCGTCGTGATCCGCTTGATCTCCGCCGGCATGCTGATGCTGGTCGCGGAGAGGCCCCAGGCGGCAGCGGACACGCCGACCGAGGCGATGCGCACGGCATTGGTGCCATCCCTGGCGGCATTGACCAGCGCAGCGCGACCGGCATTGGTGACGGTGAGGGTGAACGGCATCGCGGGCTCCGATCAGGCGTCGAACTGGAGACGGTTGAAGAGGACGGGACGGCCCACGGCGACCAGGCTGGTCGAGCCGTTGAAGCGGAGCCCCTGGGTGAAGGTGAACTGAGAGCGCACCGGCTTGGTGCGGCGCACTTCGGCGATCACGGCATCGGCGAAGGCAGCGGTGGCGGGCGCGCCGTCATTGCCGCTCAACTCCACCGCCATGGTGAAGGTGTGGGGCGGCCCGGGCGGTGTGAGCTGCCACCATTCCCGAAGCGCCACCGCGCCGCCGAACGATTCGACCACGGCCCGCACCGACGATGCCGTGCCCTTGCGGCGCTGGATCTCGATGGCGCGGCGCACGCGGGCGCGCTTCACCTCCTCCGGCCAGTCACTCGACCAGGCGTCGATCGACACCGCCCAGGCTAGATAGGGCAGGAGCGGCAGCGGACAGGTTTCCGGATCGATGATCGAGCGCAGCGGCACCGGCAGATCGCCCATGCGCGCCGCGGCGCTCTCGATCGCGCGTTCCAGCGCGGTGGCGTTGGGGGGCAGCAGGCTCCCGCTCATTCGCCGGTGCCGGCATAGGTGAGGGTGACGCCGGTGCAGTATGCCGCCTGCGTTCGGTCGACCACGATGTCCGCCGCCGGAGACGACAGGTTGACGTTCTGCACGCCCTCCGCGTGCAGCGCCGCGAAAATGCCGGAGCGGGTGATATCGACGCCCAGGCGGTGCTGGCGCGCCCGATACTCCTCGATGCGCCGCTGCGCCTCGGCGAGCACGATCGACCCATCCGGGCCGCTGAACGTCGTGAGCGAGGCGGTGATCTGGTAGGGTACGATAATGGCCGACTGCACCGTGACCGCGTCAGTGAGGGGGCGCACGGTCTCGGCCGAGACATGGGCGGCGACCTTGGCGAGAAGGTCCGGCGCGGCGGTGCCGTTGCCGATGCGCGACAACACGGTGACCAGCACCTGGCCGGCTGCCGGGCTGGTGGCGCTCGCGTCCAGCACGTCGCCATCGGCCGAGCGGGCATGGAAGATATAGGCGCCCTCCGGGCCTGCGACCGAGAAGCCCTCGGGGGCGAGGACCAGGCGGGCGCGCAGCGCGGCATCATCCTCATAGGTCGGCGGCACATTGTTCGCCGGATCGCCCGGATCGAGCACGAGCCGGGTCACCGACATCAGCGCGGCCAGATGGTCGAGATCCGAGCCGGTGGCGAAGGCCGGCATCACCGCCTTGGCCGCATCGTTGATCCGCCCGCGCAGCAGCAGCTCGCGATAGGCGCAGACGCGCAGCAGCATCACCGCCGGATCGGATTCCACCGACGCATCGAAGTCCGGCAGGAACGCGCGCAGGCTGGCGAGCATCTCGCCATAGATCTGCTCGAAGCTGAGCGGCTCGATCACGTTCGGCGCGGGCAGGCGCGACAGATCGACCGCGGTGAAAGTGACGGAGGTATCGGCCATGGCCGCCATGTCGGGGCGCGGCGGCAGCACATGCCAGCGGCAAGCCTTGTAAATGCCCGCTTTACAAGGTCAGGGGTTGAGGTGGCGCAGCAGCAGGTCGAGAATCGCCCCGGCCTGGGCGTCGGTGACGCCGAGCAAGGTGCGACGCGCATAGCGCACCGGCTTCGCCTTGGCAGCAGGACGATCCATAAGCCCCTCCTGCGACACGCTGGCGATCTCCGACACGCGGCCCGCGAAGCCGACCCATGCCTCGCGATCGGTGGCGCCTGCGCGCAGGTTGCGGCCATTGCGCAGCTTGCGGAACATGGCGGCGCGGCGGATGCTGCCCTTGCGGCGGAACTTGCCCGCGCCCTTGTTCTGCTCCTCCGGCTCCAGCGGGAGCCAGCGGTCCACCTTGTCCCAGAAGAAGCTGCGGATGCCGCCGGCCTCGACGTCGAAGCCGGTGAGCAGATTGCCTTCGTGGACCCAGCTCTTCATCAGCACCAGGCGCGGCTCGGGCGCGCTCTTGGGGTAGAGGAACTTCACCGCATAGTTGCCGGGACGCGGCGCCGGCTTCTTCTTGCGGGCCGCATAGGCGCTGCCATCGGGGTTCTGCTGCCGCCCGATCCGGTCCGACTGCGATCGCTGCAGATCCTTGGCCATCACGCGCAGCAGCCGACGGCGCTCGGTAGGGGCGATGCTGCGCAGCAGCGCGCCCGCGATCCGCTCCACCTCCGCCAGGTCTTCGCTCATTGGGCGTGCTCGGCGACCAGGCGCGTCTCGTCTGCCGGCACGTCGCGCAGCAGCAACTGCAGCAGCGACACGCACCCGACGCCGTCGAAGGCGTCGACCAGCCCGGTCTGCGCGGGGTGGCTGGTGGTGAAGCCGCCGGTTTCGAGCGGCTGCACGGTGACGATTTCGGTCAGCTCGATCCAGATCGACACGTCCGCCGCGTCGGCGCTCAGGAGTTCGGACTCGAAGCGGAAGGGCTCCTGCGGGTTCGTCTGCAGGAGATCCGGCTGCGCTTCGGAGATCCAGGCGAGGATCGGCACCATCAGCCCGTCGATCGAGCCCGCATAGTCCTGCGCCACGATGTTCAGGGTATAGCGATACTCGAAGGCCAAGGAGCCGGGCCGCGCGGCGACGCGGCCCCGGTCGACGAACATGCTGAGCTTCGACGGATCGTCGCGCAGCTGCGGCACATGGGCGAGCAGGATGCAGCGGAGACTATCCGGCTTGTTCATGCTCACCCACCGACGATTGGGGTTCGGGCACGAGGCGCGCATTCTCGCCAAAAATCGGGGAAGGATCATAGGGTGTGACCCCGTCCCATTCGACGCGGTTGACCACATTGTCGCGGTCATCGACTACCAGATACACAGCCACGATAGACCCCCTCAGAAATACCAGGTGACGCGCGCTTCGCCGCGCCCGCCTTCCCCACCCGCACCCGAAACGAAGCCGGCGTCGCACGCGCCGCCACCGCCGCCGCCGCCGCCTGGCGTGCCGCCGGATCCGCCGGCAGCGCCCGTTGCACCGGTCAGGGCCGCGCCGCCGCCGCCCCCGCCGCCGGCAGTCTGGACGATGGTGTCGACCACCGATGCGCCAGCGCCCCCGGCGGGGACAGACCATGTGCCGTTCGCGCCGGCAGCTGTTCCGCTGACCGCGCTGCCAGATCCAGCACCACCGGACGCTGCTGCGCGGATGACATTGCTGGCATCCATGCTGCCGCCCGCGCCGCCACCGCCGGCAGCGCCGCTGCCGCCCGATGCCGCGTTCGCAGTCGAGGATGCGGCGGAGCCGTTACCGGAGGCGCCAAAGGTGCCATTGGGGCTCGCCACAGCCGCGGCACCACTTGCTCCGCTGCCAGCCGCTCCTCCCGCGCCCCCATCTGCGCGGGCGAAAGTGCCCAACAATGTCGTGCCGCCCGCTGTGCCAGGATTCCCGTTCGCGGCCGCCGTGCCCACACCAGCCCCCCGAGCGCCGCCAGCGCCGATCGTTACCTGCTCGGTCGTGCCGTGGATGCTAGCAGGGTAGCTGCGATAATGGACGGCACCTGCTGCACCTCCTCCGCCGCCGGTACGGATGGTGGAGAGCGCGCCGCACCGCCCGCTGCCACCGCCGCCGCCGCCGCCGATCAGCAGCGCGTCAAAGGACGTTGCAAGCGGCGGTTTGACGCTGGCGGCGGATCCAGAGCCGGTGATGACGAATCTCAGCGGCGCAATGTTCCAGTGCATCGGGATCCAAGCACTACCGGTCCACAGCAGGCTGACGCTATCGTTGCGGGCGGAGAGCCATGCAAGATCGGTCGCGCCGGAACGGACGGTAACGCGGTTCGCGGTCGCATCGAACTTGCGGATCCAGAGCCGGTCGCCGGCTTTGAGGCCGGCCGTCGGGAGGGTGCACAGCATGGCACCCGCGCTGGCATCGGCGATCAGCAGTTGCCCGACATCCGCGGCGGCCAGGACGTAATCCATAGTCTTGACCAGCAATGCCAAGCGCCCCGCGTAGAGCTCTTCGAAATTGTCGTTCGCCTTGATCCAGGCATCGCGATCAGTGTCGCCCTTGTTGTCGTTGGGCTTGTCGCCAACGCCGATGATTGCCCGCGCCATCGCTCAGCTCCTGTCGGTCGTATAAAGGGTGGAATCCGTCGTCTTGGTGGTTCGATCAACCGTGCGGGACAGGACCGCGACAAACGCGGCCTTCAGCGCGAACATGATCGGCGAGAGACCAAGGCCCAGCTTCACAGCCATGCCTCCAGCTGCGTCGCGGTGGTCCCTGCGGTGATCACCTTAGTGATCGACCATGGGAGCACCTGATCCGCGGCGATCTTGCTATCGCGCTGTTCGCCGGAGGCCATGAGAACTCGAATGGTGCCGCCCGTCCCGAGGCAGCGGATCGCGCGCGAGGGGGCGGGAAGCGGCGTTCCCTGGACAATCGGCACCACGTCGATCGCAGCGCCCTGGGCAGCAATGGCATCAAGCTGGGACTGCTGCAGTTCGGCGGTGGCGACTTTGCTCATTTCAACGGGTCTCCGGTTCGGGCGTGCAGGTTCCGGGTGCGATCCACTCGACCAGGCGGCGGAAGCGGACGCGCTGGTCGCGATCGTGGATCACCAGCGCGCGCAGGGCGGCGCGCTGGCCGGACTCGGCCTGGGCGGCAGCGCGGTCGCGGCCCGCCTTGATTTCGCGTTCGGCGGCGGCGGCGCCGAGCACGCGGGCAGACGCGGCGAGGGTGTCGGCACGGAACCTGGCCAGGTCCTGCACCGCTTCGCGGCACAGGGCACCGCGGGGCATGGCCACCTTGTGGCGCTTGCCGGCGGCGTCGGTGCGCTCGATCGTGGCGGCGGCGGTCTGCGCCCCCGCATGGGCGCAGGTATCGCGCGCCCAGCTCGCCCAGGCGTCGCGATCGGCGCGGGTGCGGCGCGCGTCGACGTACAGCGCAGCGGTGGCGACACCGAGGGCGATCAAGACCAGCCAGCTGTTGCCGGCCCACGCATGCAGCGCCCGACAGGCGCCGGTGATCAGCTTGATCATACGGTTCCCTTTTCCATCATGGCGGCGAGGCGTTCGTCTCGGTCTCCGACCTGCCGTGCCCAGAGCGAGGCGCGCATGCCGGCGGCGGCGCCGGCGAAGTCACCGCGCTTCATCTTGGCGAGCGTGTTCCTGAAACCGAGCAGTCGCGTGATGCCGAGATTGAAGCACATGTTGAGCAGCACGCGCTGGCGAACGCCGTTCAGCGTGCGCCACCAGGGCAGCCTGGCATCGAGCTGGCGCTCGCATTCGGCGATGTCGTTGGCGAACAGCGCGCGCGACTGCTCGCGGGTGATGCCGTTCCTGAGCACGCTGGCGAGCGTGATGCCGAGCGCGGCAGTCTCGGCCTTGGAGATCCCGACATCGTCGAGGTTGCGGCCAATGCCGATCGTGCGTTTGCCCGCCGTGCAGCGATAGACCTTGAGCCGTTCGCCCTCGTCCCGCGTCAGCTCGGCGGCAAGCGCTTCGCGATCATAGGTCACTGATCGCCTCCCTTGCCGAAGAAGCGGTCGCGCAGCGTCGCCGGAATGGTGCCGGCGACGTCGGCCGCCGCCGCGATGAAGCGGGGCGTGGCCTCGAAGGCGATCATGCCGATGGTGAAGGCGATGCCCTGCAGCACAAAGGGATCGAGCGGCCAGAGGGCGCCGATCGCGCGAGCGGCAAACCATGAGACGATGATGCCCACGGCGAGCTGGGTGAAGCGTTCGCCCCAGGTGAGGCCCTTGCGCCAGGCGAGGCCCACCGCCGCGCCGATCGCGCCGGGGGCAATGCCCGACAGCAGGGCGAGGAACGCATCGAGCAGGGCCGCGATCTTCTGTTCCATGGTCAACTCCAGAGCTGGACCGTCTCGCGCACCGGCTGTGCCTGGGCGGCGATGACGGGGAGGGTGACCGGCGTGCCGATCGGGAGGATGGGGCCGTGATCGGCAAGGCCGGGATTGGCGGCGAGCACGGCATCGAGCGCCTCGGGGCCGAGGCCGCGCTCGCGCCACAGCAATTCGTCCAGCGTGTCGCCCTGGCGCGCGGTGAGCATGTCCGCCATCAGAGCAGCTCGACGTTGGTGCGGGTCTGGCCGAGGATGCCGCGCACCGCGTGCAGCGCGTCGCGGCGAAGCTCGCCGACCGAGGCGTCCAGCTCCTCCACCTTGCGCTGGCCGGCGCCGGTGAGATCTACGTCGCGCTGCCGCTCGACCAGCAGCGCCTTCGTCCAGGCGCCGACGGCGAGCTGATACAGCACGATGTTGCGGGTGGCGCCGTCGAGGGGCGGCGAGGGGACTTCGGCGAAGCTGGCGGCGGTCTGCATGGCGCGCCAGCCTTCGAGCTGGTCGTTCGCCCAGATCATCGCTTCGCGCACGGCGTCGCGCAGACGCTCGGCGGGCATGTCCCCGGGGATCCGGCGGGCCTTGCGCAGATCGACGGGATCGACGTTCGGGAACCAGCCGTCATTGACGATCGGCGCGCCATCGGGGGCCGCAGGCGGCGGCGTCAGGATCGGGCCGCAGGCGAAGCCGTTCATGCCAATACCGACGACGCGGCGGCTTTCATGCAGAGCACGAAGCCGAAAGCCCCAAGAACCACCACCGAGGCAGTTTGCAGGCGGGTGCGGATGTTTTCAGCGAAGAGGAAGTAGATCGACGCGAAGAGGACCGCAGCGGTGCAGAGCGCCAACCCGATGGCAAGCAGCATGTAGATGATGAGCATCGGCTGGTCTCCGTGGGTGGCGCCCCCGGCAAACGGGGGTGGGGACCGGGTCCGCGACGGCCCTCAGCCCGAAGGCCCTCCCGTCGCGCGCGATCCGCCCCCGAGCGCCGGGGGGCGAGCTGGTCAGGCGCCCTGGGCGGGCGGGGTGTTCTGGGCGGTCTCAGCCGTGACGGCTTCGAGCGCCTTCTCGATCTGCTTGATGCGGCCCTTCACGCCGACGCGATCGTCAAGCTGCTGCGCACGGCGCAGAGCTTCGAGCGCCGTGCCGAAGGCGTCGATTTTCCCGGCTTCCGCATCGTGCGCCGTCTCCATGCCGATCGCCTTGAACAGCTTGGCGCGGATCTGATCGTGCATGTCCGCGTCGGCGGTCAGGATCTTGGTATCGACAAGGATGTTAAGATCGAAGCGGCTGCCTGCGGCCTGCGCCTTGGCGGCGGCGGTGGCGATTTCCTCCGCGACCAGGGCGGCGGTGGTGCGCTGGTAGCGCGCCGGCATCGGCAGATCGTGGCGAAGCATGTATTCCGCCAGCTCGAGTGCACCGCGATACTCACCAACGTCGATCAGCCAGACCATGATGGTGGGGATCACGCCATCTGCCACGGCCCTGCCGGTCTCGCGCGCGGCAGTCACGCGCGCCATGACCCAATTGCGATAGGCCGGCAGCATTTCGCGCTTTGCCTCGATCTTCTTCTCGATCGACTGAATGCCCTTCAGCCGGCGCATGTCGTGGACCAGGCGCAGCTGGATCTGCGCGTCCGGCCCGTCGCCGAGTGCGGGGTCAATTGTGCCGGGATCGTCGACCGCGGCCAGCGCCGCGTGCTGCAGGGCATGCAGGCGCGCGGGGCTGGCGGTAACGATCGCGAGCGCGGGCTCCTGCCCGCCCTCTCCCTGGGGCGCGGCAACGATCGGGTTGGCGTGATCGGGCTTGGCCGCTTGGGCGAAGCGTTCACGGTGCTGGCGAGCGGGGCTCATGATGCGTTCCGGTGCTGGTTCGGGAAAGGGCGGGCAGGCTTGGCGCAGAGCCTCAGCTCTTCGGGCCAAGCTGGATGTTCTCGACCAGGGCGGCCTTGCCGTATTCCTCGACCATGAAGGCGTCGTTCACCGACTCGTAGTTGGCGATCTGGTCGAGGCTCGATTCCTCGACGACGTTGCGGCGCGCCGATCCGACCTGCCAGTAATAGGACAGGTTCTTCAGGCTGGTGACCATCAGGGCGTTGGCCGGGAAGTGCGGGACCATGATGGTCGGCTTGCCGCCGAGCTGGCGGCTGGACATCAGCACGTCGCGCGCGACCATTTCGGTCGCGGTGTTGCCCGCCTCGCTCACGATCTTGAAATATTTCTCGTGGACGAGGTCGCTGCCGACGATCACCACCAGATCGGTCGAGCCGCGGAACTGCTCGTGGAGCAGGTTATGGGTGACGTCGAAGACCAGCGCGTCGAGATTCTCGTAATCGGCATTGCCGGTTTCGGAGACATAGACCTTCGCCTGATCCAGCCCGCCGTGCGACATCACCCGCGCCGGGGCATAGGTGCGCATCTTGTAGAGCCAGCCGAAATTGACGTCCTGCAGCAGCGGGTAAGCGGCACGATCGGTCTGGGGCTTGGCGTCAACGCCATTGAAGCCGATCATGATGATGTCCTGCGCCTTCTGGACGATCACCGCGTCGCGGCAGAGCTGCTGGAATTCCGGGCGATGCGCCCAGGCGTCGAGCAGCGCATAGGGCCACGCATAGTCGTAGTCGGTCTTCTTGCAGATGTACTGGTCGATGGTGTCGCTGCCGAACGGGCTGGTGGGGGTGCGGCGCTGGCCTGCGGCGGTGTTGGTGCGCCCTGCGAGCGTGCGGGTGACGCCGACGCCGACGCGGTCGCCCATCTGCGGCACCACGGGGATGACGTTGATGCGCGAGAGGAAGTCGCTGGTGGTCTGCAGCTTGGCCTGCAGGCGCTGCTCGATCGCCGGGGCGACGGCGAACTTCTTGATCTCGGTCGAGCCGTTCGCGAAGAAATTGCCGTCGAGGCCGTTCAGCTTGGCGACCTGGCCAAGATAGGCGTTGAACAGCACGCGGGTCTGGTTCTGCATGGGGAGGCTCCGGGGATGCGAGGGTAGGGGCGCGGGCAGGGAAGCGGGCAGGGAAGCGGTCAGCAGTCGGTGAGGTGCTGGCCGGTGCCGCCGGTGGCCGGCGGACGGCTGAACCCGGCGGGCGTGCCTTCGAGCTGGGATTTCAGGCTCGCCAGCTCGGCCTGGGTGGCGGCGATGGCGTCGTGCGCGGGCTTCACCGCTGCGGCGACCGCATCGCCCATCGCCTTGGTGAAGGCCGCGAAGTCCATATTGTCGTTCGCGGGCGGGTTGGCCGGGGCCGGCGGGGGCGGCGGCGGCGTGGCAGGATCCTCGGTGGTGCGCTTGAACATGTCGGCCACCTTCGCGAAGCCGGCGACGATCGCCTCGGCGATGCCGGCCGAGCCCGCTTCGAATTCGATCGCGACCGCCTCGGTCGAGGCGCTGAACAGCGTGCCGGGTGCCGAGCGCGCGAACTGCAGCTTCTGGGTGCCGATGCTGGCCGGCGTGTCGGTGAAGGCCAGGCCGACCAGGCCGATCTTGCCGGTGCCGGCATAGTCGGGGGTCAGCTCGACCGAGGGATAGGGCTTCTGCTCGGCGGCCGAGAGCTTGACCAGCTGATCATTGCCCTCGACCTGCACATAGAGCGCGCGGCGGGTTTCGTCCTTGCCGGCGATCTTGAACGTGTCGTCCTGCGCCTTGACCGCGACGACATCGCCATAGCCGTTGAAGGGCGGTTCCGGGCTGAAGCCGCTGAGGTGCTCGATGTTGATGCGAGGCGAATAGACGTCGCGGTTGAAGGTCTCGACCACCTGGTCGATAATCTCGTCCGTGATCGTGCGGCCGTCGTTGATCGTCTGACCGGCGACGAGAGCGCGGAAGAACTTGGAGAGTTTGGCCATGGCGATGCTGGTCCCTTGATGATCGCGGCAGTGCGGCGTTTGACCAGGCGAACAGGGACCGGATCCCGGCATCTTCTCAAGCGAGCGGCCTTGTAAATCGGGGTTTTACAAGCCGGGCCGCTGAGTGGCGGGCCGCGCGCGTGGCTAGGTTCGCGGCGCCATGCATCCCGCCGACGAACCGCTGCCAGCATCGACGATGCCCATCCCCGTGGATGCGCGCAGGAAGGCGCGCAGCCTGTACTGGCGCTTCTGGACCGTCACCCAGATCGCCGAGGAGCTGGCGCTATCGCGCGCGACGGTGGAATCGTGGCGGCAGCGCGATCGGTGGGATGACGCGCCTGCGCTCACCAAGATCGAGGACGCGATCGAGGCGCGCATCGTCGGCCTGATCGACAAGGACAGGAAGACCCCCGGCGACTTCAAGGAAATCGACCTGCTGATGCGCGCGGTGACCGCTGCGGCGCGCGTGCGGCGCTACGAGGCCCCGGGCGGCCACGAAGGCGATCTGAACGAGAAGGTGGGCAACCGCAACGCGGGCGAGAAGAAGAAGGCGAAGACCAACCACTTCACGCGCGAGCAGGTGGAGGAGCTGGAGCGCATCTTCCACGACGAGCTGTTCGGCTATCAGCAGGACTGGTGGGACGCGCGCGACCAGCGCACCCGCATGATCCTGAAATCCCGCCAGATCGGCGCGACATGGTATTTCGCGCGGGAGGCGCTGCTCGATGCGCTGCGCGGGCGCGGCAACATGATTTTCCTCAGCGCCTCGAAGAGCCAGGCGCACATTTTCCGCAACTACATCATCCAGTTCGCCGCGCGCGTGGGCGTGAAGCTGCAGGGCGACCCGATCGTGCTCAGCGCCGAGACGCTGCCCGAGGGCGAGGATCTACCACAGCTGATCTTCCTGGGCACGAACGCGCGGACGGCGCAGGGCTATCACGGCAATTTCTACTTCGACGAATTCTTCTGGACCTATGGCTTCGAGGAACTGAACAAGGTCGCCAGCGGCATGGCGATGCACAAGAAGTGGCGGAAGACCTATTTCTCGACGCCGTCCACCGTCGCGCACCAGGCGCACCCCTATTGGACCGGCGAGCGCCGCAACCGGCGGGTGAAGAAGGAAAACCGGATCTCGATCGACACCGGCCATGCCCGGCTGAAGGCGGGCGTGGTGTGTGAGGACAATATCTGGCGCCAGATCGTGACGATCGAGGACGCGGAGGCGCGCGGCTGCGACCTGTTCGATCTGGACGAGCTGCGCATCGAATATGCGCCGGACGAATTCGCCAACCTGCTGATGTGCCAGTTCGTCGACGACAGCCTCTCGGCGTTCAAGTTCAACGAACTGCAGAAGGCGACCGTGGACGCCGATGTCGACTGGACCGACATCAACCTGCTCGCCGCGCGGCCCGTGGGCACGCGCGCAGTGTGGGCGGGCTATGATCCGCAGGAGAGCGAGAACGGCGACAATGCCGCGCTGGTGATCGCGCTGCCGCCCGAGGGGCCGGCGGGCAAGTTCCGGTTGCTGGAGAAATACCAGCTGCGCGGGCTCGACTTCCAGGCACAGGCCGAGTTCATCCAGGCCAGGCTGGCGCGGTACAACTGCACCTATCTGGGCATCGACGCCACGGGCGTGGGCGCCGCGGTCTATCAGCTGCTGCGCGACAAGGTGCGCGGCTGCACCAAGATCGAATATTCGCTCGAGACGAAATCGGCGCTGGTGATGAAGGCGCAGCACAGCTTCGCGCGCGGCCGCATCGAGTTCGATGCCGGGTGGATCGACGTGCAGTCGTCGTTCCTCTCGATCAAGAAGGCGCTCACCGGCTCGGGCCGCGCGCTCACCTTCAAGACCAGCCGCGGCGACGAGGACATCGGCCACGGCGATCTGGCCTGGGCGGTGATGCACATCCTGATCAACGAACCTCTGGACGGCAGCGCGCGGCCGAAGACGCGCATGGAGATTGTCGATGGCGAAGCGGAACCGGACGCGGGCAATGTCCCGGCAGGAAGCGGGAGCGGCCTCGTCTGGGGCATTGGTGCCGGCGAACGACCATATGCCGGCGGAGCGCAGCTCGGCGGGCATGGCGTTCAGCTTCGGCGATCCGGAGCCGGTGCTCAATCGGCGCGAGCTGCTCGACATGGCCGAATGCTGGCACAATGGCCGCTGGTACGAGCCGCCGGTGCCGCTCGACGGCCTGGCGCGCGCGTTCCGCGTCTCGCCGCACCACAGCAGCGCCATCATGCTCAAGCGCAACCTGCTGGTCGCATCCTTCGAGCCGTCGCCGCTGCTCAGCACCGCGGCCTTCGAAGCGATGGCGCAGGATTTCCTCGTCTTCGGCAACGGCTATCTGGAGGAGCGCCGGAACGTGCTGGGCGGCGTGCTGCGCTATGAGCACGCCATCGCCAAATACACCCGGCGCGGGGTGGAGGAGGGGCGGTTCTTCTATGTGCCCGGCAACCGCGACGAGACCGAGTTCATGCCTGGCAGTGTGGTGCAGGTCCGCCAGCCGGACGTGAACCAGGAGATTTACGGCGTGCCGGAATATCTCAGCGCGCTGCAGTCGGCGCTGCTGAACGAGGCCGCGACCCTGTTCCGCCGCCGCTATTATCTGAACGGCAGCCATGCCGGGTACATCCTCTACGCCACCGGCGAGATCGACCAGAACGACACCGAGGCGCTGAAGGGCGCGCTCAAGGCATCACGGGGGCCGGGCAACTTCCGCAACCTGTTCGTGCATGCGCCCAACGGCAAGGAAGGAAGCCTCAAGATCCTGCCGATCGCCGAGGTGGGCGCGAAGGACGAGTTCCTCGGCATCAAGAACGCGACGCGCGACGATGTGCTCGCCGCGCACCGCACGCCGCCCCAGGTGCTCGGCATCGTGCCGGCGCAGGGCTCCAGCGGCTTCGGCAATCCGCTCCAGGCGGTCGACATGTTCTTCCAGCTGGAAATCGTGCCGCTGCAGGTGCGGCTGCTGCAGATCAACGAGCTGACCGGCCGCGAGGTGATCCGGTTCCGCGAGCGGCAGCCGATGGCGTCGGCCGCATAAGGCTGCAATGGCCAAAGATCGGGCGTCGACGTGCCAAGACGCCCCGGATCTTGCTGTCATGCAGTTGATCGTTAGAGTCCAATTATGGACGAAAAGTTGCTTGGACTGCCGCTGCACATCCAGATAGCGCTGGGTGGCGGGTATCTCGCGTATCTAGTAGCGTATGCTGGTATAAGGCAGCATCATACGCCGCTGGAAGTATTCTTCCGATCAATCGCTTTTGGTCTGGTCTCAACCGCGGTTATGCTTTGGGCACCCGACGCTCCAGCTTTCCTCGTCGCATGGAAGCACCCGTTCTGGCGACCGACCACGGCGGTGGCTAGCACTGTGCTGATTGGTGCGTTCTGGAGATGGCGCGGCATGCGCTGGAGCCGCGTAGCCTTGCGAGAGCTGAATGTCAGCTGGACGGACGATATCCCAACAGCGTGGCTCACGGTGACCGCCACCGAAACCAATATCGCCCCTACACAGATCGTTGTCGATCTAGATGGAGGCCGCACGCTTATGTGCGAAGATACGCGACTGTTTGAGCACTCGCCCTTTGCGCCCTGCATCTATGGTCTAGATGGCAGCATCGCATTCTACGTGACCGCTGAAAGGCCAGCAGGTGGCGAATGGGTCGACAGAACGGACGTTCTACATGTCGACGGGGACATGCTCACCTATGTCCCCGCCTCCGCGATCAAGCGTGTTCAGCTGAGGCTGACACCCAGCTCAAGCGGGCGGTCGCGCTGGTGGCGGCGCTTCCGAGGGCTTTGGCGGCGGCGGCGGCGGAATTCTCGGATTGACTGAATCCGGAATGTATCTGGGCTTGTCGCTCATGATGTTCACTTCGGCGGACGCGCAGGGCGTTCAGTCGTTTGCGTGGGCGGCAGCGTGATCGGGCGCGTTGAAGCTTGGTCATCCCGTGCAGGCGGCATCGTTGGGCGGGAACTCCGTTGCTCGCGTCTGTCGTTGCTCATTAAACTCTCCCTTCGTTAACAAAACTATTCTGCTCCGCGATCTATGTCGATCCCCATCCCTCAGGATCGCAAGCCACGAACTAGCCGCTCCCATTGCTCCTCGGTATTCGGGAAGCGGTTTGGCGCAGTCGGCTCCTGGGCGCAGGGGCGCACCTTCGCGCCGGCTGGCCTGCCGCCGCACGCGAGGCAGTACAGGTGATCGCGGAGCAGGTGCAGAGACGTCGACCAGCGATGGCATCGATACCAGCGCTCAAGGCGCCGCGCATCGATCACCGCGCTATGCCCGCAACCACATTGCACCAGCACGTTGAAGCCCCTGCGCGTGATGTCGCTCAGCGTCTCATAGCGATGGTTGGCACTCATGGGCGGGCACCGAATGGACCGGGTTGTGAATGGAACATAACTAGAACACTATTAGGCCATGCGTTCCCGAGTCGACAACCCGCACGATCATCCAACCGGCCGCTGCAGGATCTGCACCGCGAACGATCGTGAGGCATTGGTCGAGGATCTCGCCCGCGCGCTGTGGGACAGCAGGCGCAGCGGCACGCTCGACGACGTACCGCTAGATCAGGCGGCGGCCCACTGGCAGCGGGTCTTCCACGAGTTCGCCCAGGCCGCGCTCGACATCCTCGACCCGCAGGCCGGCTGACGGGGCGGGGGGGGG
>NZ_AGFU01000079.1 GCF_000226955.1 Sphingomonas elodea ATCC 31461 | reverse complement strand
ACCGCCCCGACTGGGGCATGGCGGTTTCGTGACGAAGAATCGCGCCCGCCCCTCCTCCCCCCGCCGCTCCTCCACCACCGCGCGCAAGCCCTGGTGGCGCCGGCTGATCGTGCTGGGGATCCAGTTCGTTCTCGGCTTCGTGCTGCTGTCGCTGTTGATGGTGACGGTCTATCGCTTCGTGCCGCCGCCGATCACCTGGACGATGCTCGGCGATGTGGTCGCCGGCCACGGCGCGACCAAGGACTGGATGCCGCTGCGCCAGATCGACCCGAGCATGGCGCGCGCGGTGATCGCCGCCGAGGATGCGCGCTTCTGCCAGCATAATGGCTTCGACTTCGCGGCGATCGAGAAGGCGTATCAGCGCAACGCGCAGGGCAATCACAAGATTCGCGGCGGCTCGACGATCAGCCAGCAGACCGCCAAGAACGTGTTCCTCTGGCAGGGCGGCGGCTATTTCCGGAAGGGCCTGGAAGCCTGGTTCACCGTGCTGATCGAGAATGTCTGGGGCAAAAGGCGGATCATGGAGGTGTACCTCAACGTCGCCGAGACCGGCATCGGCACCTACGGCGTCAACGCCGGGGCGATGCGCTACTTCCACCACGACGCATCGCGGCTCTCGGACCGCGAGGCCGCGCTGATCGCCGCGGTGCTGCCGCTGCCCAAGAAGCGTGCGGCGATCGACCCGCGCGGCTTCACCCGAAAATACGGCAACAAGATCAACGCGCGGATCAACGTGGTCGCGGGCAACGGGCTGGATCGCTGCCTGAGGTAGCCGCGCCTATTGACTGGCATCCCGGTTAACGGTCATCCCGGCGAAAGCCGGGATGACGGCCTTTGCTTGGTGCCCCCTGTCTCAGAACGGGAGCTTGAAGCCCGGCGGCAGCGGCAGGCCGCTGGTCATCTTGCTCATCGCCTCCGATGAGGCGTTGTCCGCCTTCAGCCGCGCATCGTTGAACGCGGCGACCAGCAGGTCCTCCAGCATCGTCTTTTCGGCGACGTTCACCAGCGAATCGTCGATCGCAATGCCGATGATGCGCCCCTTGGCGCTGGCCTTCACCTTCACCAGCCCGCCGCCCGAAACGCCCTCGACCTCGACCGAATCGAGGCTCGCCTGCGCCTTGGTCAGTTCGGCCTGCACATTCTGCGCCATGGCCATGATGTCTTCGAGACTCTTCATCCGTCACTCCCGGTCTTGGTCCAGCCGATCAGCTCGGCATCTGGAAAAGCTTGTATCGCGGCGGCAACGATCGGCGAGGCGAGCACCGCCTCGCGCTCGGCCGCTTGCCGGGCCGCCTGTTCCTCGCGCAGCGTCATTGCCGTGGCGCCGTCGACGAGGGTAATCTTCCAATGCACGCCGGTGCTGTCCTTGAGCGCACCGCCCAACTCGCGCACGAAATCCTGCGGCAGCGGCCGCGCCGCGCCGAAATCGATCTCGCTGCCTTCGAACCGCACCGGTCGCATGTAATCGCGCACGAACATCGCGAGCTGGAGCCGGCGATGCTCTTCCAGATGCTCGGCGAGCTCGGCGAGGTTGGTCGGCAGCACCGGCCCGCTTTCCTGCACCGTGGCGGGTGCAGGCGCGGTCGACATCGCAGCCGCGGCGGCCGGCGCACCAGCAGGCACCGCAATGCTGCCGCTCAGGATCTGCTTCGCCAGATCGCCCGGATCGGGGAGCTGGGCCGCATGGATCACGCGCAGCAGCGCCATCTCGGTCGCCTCGATCGGAAGCGCTGCCTTGGCGACCTCGTCATGCCCGCGCAGCAGAAGCTGCCACAGCCGGTGGAGCGCCGGGAAGGACAGTCGGCTCGCCCAGCCCTCCATCGCTTCGCGCTCCTCGGTCGACTGGCCCGAGAGGCGGTGCGTGCCGAGCTTGACCAACGTCACGCCGTGCACCGTCTCGAGCAGCGCGCGCAGCACCGCCAGCGGATCGACGCCCAGGTCATATTGCGCCCGCAGGCCCGCCAGCGCCTGCTGCGCCTGGCCTTCGACCAGCATACCGAACAGCGCCCGGTTCGCGCCGCGATCGGACAGGCCGAGCATCTGGCGCACGGCCTCCGCCTTCACCCCCTCGCCTTCCAGCCCGGCATGCGCAATCGCCTGGTCGAGGATCGAGAGGCCGTCGCGCGCCGATCCTTCGGCCGCGCGGGCGACCAGCGCCAGCGCCTCGGGCTCCGCCTCGACATGTTCCGCTTCGCACACCCGCGCGAAATGCTCGGCGAGCAGTTCGGCCGGGATGCGGCGCAGGTCGAAGCGCTGGCAGCGCGACAGCACCGTCACCGGCACCTTGTTGACCTCGGTGGTGGCGAACAGGAACTTCACATGCCCCGGCGGCTCCTCCAGCGTCTTCAGAAGCGCGTTGAACGCGTTCTTCGACAGCATGTGGACTTCGTCGATGATGTAGATCTTGTAGCGCGCAGAAACCGCGGCATAGCGCGACGCCTCGATGATCTCGCGCACGTCGTCGACACCGGTATGGCTGGCGGCGTCCATCTCGATCACGTCGATATGGCGCCCCTCGGCGATCGCACGGCAGGGTTCGCAGACGCCGCAGGGGTCGATCGTGGGACCACCCTGCCCATCCGGACCGATGCAGTTGAGCGCCTTGGCGATCAGGCGGGCGGTAGAGGTCTTGCCCACCCCGCGCACGCCGGTCAGCAGGAAGGCGTGCGCCAGCCGGTCGCGCCGAATCGCGTTGCCCAGCGTGGTGACCATCGCATCCTGCCCGATCAGCGCGCTGAACGTCTGCGGCCGGTATTTGCGGGCGAGCACGCGGTACGCTTCGCCGCGCTGGGGCTGCGGGGGTTCGTCGAGGCCAAGCAGGGAATCGGACATCACGATCCTATCTAGGGACCCGCGCGACATTTGTCGAAGCGCGCGGCGCGATGGCCTGTGGATAGCGATGTTGGGTGATGGGTGGGAGCCGGAACGACCCGGGACGAAATCGTTACGGCTGCTTCCTTCCGGACCTGACCGGGTTGGCGACGATCCCGTCCGCCCGACTCCCGCGGCGCATATGGGCGAAGCCGGCGTGCGGCGCAAGAGCCTGTGTGCGTTAGCGGATCAGTTCCGCGATACGGGCGAGGATGCAGCC
This sequence comes from Sphingomonas elodea ATCC 31461, assembly GCF_000226955.1. Taxonomy (GTDB): domain Bacteria; phylum Pseudomonadota; class Alphaproteobacteria; order Sphingomonadales; family Sphingomonadaceae; genus Sphingomonas; species Sphingomonas elodea. Next base: position 7,480 of record NZ_AGFU01000079.1, on the reverse strand, counting down.
TACCAGCGCGCCCAATCCTGCCAGCGCGAGCATCGTGGCGATGCAGGGTCCGAACCCGGTCTGATGGTCATCGAAGCGGTCGAGTCGCATAAAAGGCTCCACGCGACAGGAACTGTCACGCGGAGGCTCTCACAAAAATCCGTAGGCTTCCTCAACGGCGCATCACGGAAAATGGTTATCGATCACCGCTCGCGGCTGAGGTCGTCCACTTCACCCATGATGGTGTCGAGCGCGGTGCGCCCGTCCTCGTTGAGCGAGGTCGAACGACGCGAGGGCAACTGCCCTTCCGACATCAGCGCCTCCAGCGCGACGCGCCCACGGGCGACGCGGCTTTTGATCGTGCCCACCGCCACCTGGCAGATTTCGGCGGCTTCCTCATAGGCAAAGCCGCCCGCCCCGACCAGGATCAGCGCCTCGCGCTGCGGCTGCGGCAGGTGGAGCAGCGCGCGCTGCATGTCTGCCAGTTCGACATGGCGGTCCTGGCTCGCCGGTGCCGCAAGCAGGCGGTCGGCGACCAGATCGTCCCATTCGCCCTTGAACCGCGCGCGGCGCATCTGGCTCAGATACAGATTGCGCAGGATGATGAAGGTCCAGGCGCGCATGTTGGTGCCGGCCTGGAAGCGCTTGCGCGCCGCCCAGGCCTTGAGCAGCGTTTCCTGCACCAGGTCGTCCGCGAGGTCGCGGCTGCCCGAGAGCGACCGACCGAAGGCGCGAAGATGCGGAATCACCTGGGCGAGCTGCGTCTTGAACTCGGGGTCCGAGAGCGAGACATGTTCCACCGGCGCGGCGGTCGTGCCCGGCTCCTCATGATCCGTGTGGGTGGCTTCCGTCGTCATGCATTCCCGATCAGTTGCGCGCAGGGCGTCATTCGTTGCGAAGCTGGGGTCCACGGGGGCTATTACAAGCATTGCCTCGTGAAACATACCAATCAAACCAAGAGGATGATGGCGAAAATCACGATTACCAGCACCAGGCCGATACCCAGCACGTAGCGGGTTACGCCGGGGGTCGTGCCCGCTCGGGCACGATCCTTGCTGATGGAGGCGGGTTCATCATTCTCAGCCATGCTGCTTAAACACGCGAGAACCGTTTTAGGTCCGTACCATATGGAACCCGCCTCGATTTACGTCAGGCCGGAACGGTCGCCTCGTCGAAGAACAGCGCCTGGCTGATCGTCGCCTTCACCGTTTCGCGCTGGAACGGCTTGGTGATCAGGAAGGTCGGCTCAGGGCGCTCGCCGGTGAGCAGACGTTCCGGAAAGGCGGTGATGAAGATCACCGGCACCGCGAACTCGGCGAGGATGTCCTTCACCGCGTCGATGCCCGAGCTGTCGTCGGCGAGCTGGATGTCCGCCAGCACCAGGCCCGGGCGGTCTTCCATGGCCAGTGCCACGGCCTCGTCGCGCGTGACGGCGACGCCGGTAACGTCATGGCCCAGGTCGCGAACGATCTGCTCGAGATCCATTGCGATCAGCGGCTCGTCCTCGATGATCATCACGCGGGTGCGGGTCTGGCGCTCGATCTCGCCAACGGCCTCGGTCACCAGTTCGGATACGCGGCCCGGCTCCTCGCCGATCAGATAGGCGGCGTCCTCCGGCGGGAAGCCCTCGACGGTGGTGAGCAATAGCGCCTGGCGCGACAGCGGCGTCAGCCGCGCAAGCCGCTTGCGAGCAATCGATTCGGCGTCGGTGCCCTGCTCGACCGCGTCGATGCTGTCGTCCCACTGGCTCGACTGCCAAATGACCTGAAACGTGCGATACAGGCCCAGGCGCGCATCCACGTCGCGCGGGAACTGGTCCGGCGCCTCGACGATCGCTTCCAGGGCGGCGCGGACATAGCGGTCGCCTTCGGCCTGGTTGCCGGTGAGCGCACGGGCATAGCGCCGCAGGAGCGGAAGGTGCGGCGCGAGTTGCTGACCAAGCGACATGAGCTGTTGTTTCTCCATCAGGTTCGGGAGCCGTTGTCGCTCCCGACGGGCCTTGTTTCAATCGATTCCGTCACCCGAAGAAGCCCCTCCCCGGATTTCGCATCGAACGTGGAACAATCGAGGCGCTCTTTGGTTTCATCGTCCGGACTGCGTGAATGGCTGCCGCGGCGCCGGGTGCTTGCACTCGGCGTCGTTCGCGGTATTCGCGGTATCGGTCACATCGTTCATTTGGTCCGGGTGCCCGGACGATCCGGGCCCTTAGGGGGGAATTGGTGCATTCCGCTAAAGATGATCACGCCAAGCAGCCGCCGGCGCAGGGCAGCGGAGACAAGCCGCGACCCAGCGCCGATGTCGGCGATGCATTGCGCCGCGCATATGACGAGACGCTGAACGAATCCGTGCCGGACGACCTTCTCGACCTGTTGAAGAAGCTGGATTAAACGACTCAGCGCATGAACGGTCTGGATTCCCCTACCCGCGGCCGAGGCCTCTCGGCAGCGCTGGGACGGTTGCCCACCGGCGCGAAAGTATTCCTCATCCTGGTCGGCGCGCTGCTGCCGCTGGCGCTCATTGCGCTGTTTACCACCCTGCAGACTACGCGCAGCGCCGATGACGAGGCGCGCGAACGCCTCACCGTCACCGCGCAGGAAAGCGCGGGCAACCTCGAGAACCTGCTGGCCAACCATATCGCCCAGCTTGGCGAGGCGCTGTCGGCCCTGTCCCGCGACCCGCAGGATGCACCCAGCTGCACCCGGCTTGCCGGTACCTATGCCGCCGAATCAAGATCCCGGTTCGTCGTGCGCGACGGGCGCGGCCGCGTGCTCTGCGGCCGCCCCTTCGAGCAGGCCGGCATGGTCCAGACGCAAGCCGGCGATGTCGCCGCTCGCATCGTGCCCGGCGGCCTGGTGCTGCGGATCGGCGGGGCAGGCGGCAGCGCGGCTACCGCCTATTATCCGCACGACCTGCTCGCGGGCCTCGCCCGGCCGAGCGGCTTCGTCCCCGAATATGGCGCCGCGCTGATCGGCCATGGCGACCGGCTGACGCTGCGTGCGCTGAAGGACGGCGGCCCGCTGGATCGCGGCAAGAGCCTGCGCAGCAACCTGGGTGTGGACGATCTCGCGCTCGAGACGACGATACCGGGTGCCCCGATCACCTCGCCGCTGGTCATCGCCACCGTGCTGCTGGTGCTGATGTGGATCGCCGCCGCCGGGATCAGCTGGTTCGTCGTCGACATCCTGCTGATTCGCCCGCTGCGCCGGCTGCGCAGCAGCGTCGCCCATTACCAGCCCGGCGACGTGATCGACACCGCCCGGCTTGGCCCCATCCCCGCGCAGGAAATCCGCGAACTCGGCGACACGTTCAGCGATATCAGCCGCACCGTGCAGGCGCACGAGGCCGACCTTGCCAAGGGACTGGTGCAGCAGACCAAGCTCACCCGCGAAGTGCATCACCGGGTGAAGAACAACCTTCAGGTGATCTCCAGCCTGATCAACTTCCATGCCCGAGCCGCCAAGGGACAGGAGGCGGCCGATGCCTATGCGTCGATCCAGCGCCGCGTCGATGCGCTCGCCGTCGTCCACCGGCACCACTATGCCGAGATGGAGGAAAATCGCGGGCTGGAGCTCCGCTCGGTGATCGGCGAACTGGCGGCCAACCTGCGCGCCACCGCACCCGCCCAGGCCAAGGGTATCGGCATCACCCTCGAGGTCGAATCGCTGCTCGTGACTCAGGACGTGGCGATCGCGATCGCGTTTCTGCTGACCGAGATGGTCGAGCTGGCGATCACCTGCAACGAGGCGGCGCAGGTCCGCATCTCGATCCGGGCGCCTGAAAATGCGGAGCGCGCAGTGCTGCGCGTCTCCTCGCCGGCACTGGTCAGCAATCCCACCTTCGAATCGCTGGTCGAGAAGCGCTATGGCCGCGTGCTGCAGGGCCTCGCACGGCAGCTGCGCACCCAGCTCCACCACGATCCGCTGGTCGGTGCCTATGAGACAAGCATCGCGTTCAACGGTCGCCCCTGAGCGCGCCTGGCAAAAAGTTCGGTTTGCCGGGAACCCGATGCGGCGGGCGGCGTTCTGATCTTCGGATAGTGACCTTTTGCCCCCCCGCTCTCGCTATCCACGACATGGGCCCGGAAGCGTCTACCCCTCCCCCCCCCGGTGGCGCTTCCGGGCCTACTACGTTCCAGCACATCGACAGCTTCACCGCAGCGCAGCCGCGACACGGCGCGCCGCAGGAACGATTCGCGCGGCGCGGCATTGAACCAGCGTCCCGAAAACGGGAAAATCTGGAGATGTTCGATGCGTAAACTGCTCGCCTGTGCCGCCATTGCCGGCACCCTGCTGATCGCCGCCTGCAACACCGTGGAGGGCGCCGGCAAGGACGTAGCTTCGGCCGGCGACACCGTCGCCAACGCGGCTGCCAAGTCGAAGTAAGCCATTCAGCGCGCCCCTGCCGCAATCGCGGCGGGGGCGTCGCTCATTCGGCGGTCTGCGCCTCTGCTTCCGCCTCGGCCGTGCGCTCCCGACGCCGGCGGGTGAAATAGATCGCCACCAGCGACAGGAAATACAGGCCGACCAGCGGGCCAGCCAGCAGCAGCTGCGAGCCGACATCCGGCGGCGTCAGCACCGCGGCAATCGCAACCGAGGCGACGATGGCATAACGCCAGGCGCCCTTCAGCTGCTCATAAGTGACGATGCCCGCATGTTCGAGCAGCATCAGCAGCACCGGCAGCAGGAACGAGATCCCGAAGCCGAAGATGAACTGCATGATGAACTTGAGGTAGCTGTTCACGTCCGGCAGCGCTTCCTGCTGCACACCCGCCAGATTGCCCTGGAAGCCCAGCAGGAACTTCAGCGCCACCGGGATCGCCACGAAATAGGCCATCGCCGCGCCCGCGGTGAACAGCACCGGCGTCGCCAGCAGGAACGGCAGCAGCGCCTGCTTTTCGCGGCGGTACAGCCCGGGTGCCACGAACTTCCACAGCTGGTTGGCGATCACGGGGAAGGCGATCATCAGGCCGGCGAAGAACGCGACCTTCACTTCCACGAGGAAGCCCCCGAAAATCTCGGTATTGATGATCCGCACCTGCCCGGCCGTCTTCAGCGGCGCGACCAGAAACCCCAGGATGCCGCGCGCGAAGTACAGGCAGCCGCCAAATGCCGCGATCAGCGACAGGATCGACCAGATCAGCCGGCGGCGCAGCTCGATCAGGTGGTCGAGCAGCGGGGCCTGGGTGTCGTCGATCTCGCTCACGGATGCACTTCGCTGGTCGGGGGAACGGGTTTGGGTTCGTTTGCGGCGAGCTCGGCCGCGACCGGCTTGGGCGCGGAAACCTCGACCGGGGCCGGATCGGGCCGAAGGTCGGGCTGTGGCGTCATCACCGGGGCGTCGTCGCCGTGGAGCGCAGGATCGTGCGGCTGATGTTCGATGGCGGCCAGCGCGGCCGGTGCGTCGGGCGCCGCGAGCGGCTGCGGCGGATATTGCCGCATGATCCGCTCATTCTCCGCCGCCCACTGCTTTTCCAGCTCGGCGAGTTCGGCCTCTCGGACCATCGAATCGATGCCCGAGCGGAACTGGCGGGCGACGCCGCGCGCCTTGCCCACCCACTTGCCGACGAAATGCATCGCCCGCGGCAGGTCCTTCGGGCCGATGAACACCAGGGCTACGATGGCCACGAGCAGAAACTCGCTGGGCGCGATATCGAACATTCTTTCGGCGTATCCACTCGCACGGCATGCGCCGGCGTATCCGGCGCACTGCGATCAACATCCGGGCGCCCCGGGAAGGGCGTCCCGGCAGGGCTCAGCGATGCTCCTCGCGGGCACGCTCGGCTTCGGGGGTATAGCCCGGCTCCGGCGCGGCCTTGCCCTCGATGCGGGTCGGCGGCGTCGGCGTATCGTCCTCGGCCATGCCCTTCTTGAAGCTCTTGATGCCCTTGGCGACGTCGCCCATCATGTTGGAGAAGCGGCCACCGCCCAGCAGCAGGATGGCGATGATGCCGACGACCAGCCAGTGCATCAGGCTGAAGCTACCCATGAGAATTCTCCTTGATATCCGGACCTATCTAAGGCCCGCAGCCCCCTACGGCAACGGTTGATCCTCCGGCACGCGAGGAAGCCGAACGAATTGAAGGCGCCGTCCCTATTCCTCGTCCATGACAGTTTCGCTATCGGCCGCGGCCTCGGCCGCATCCAGTTGCTCCAGGGCGAGATCGACCGGATCGAGCAGCCCCGCCGCCTTGAGGTCCTCGATCCCCGGCAGGTCGCGGCGGCTGGCGAGCCCGAAATGGCTGAGAAAGCCCGGCGTGGTCGCATACATCAGCGGGCGCCCCGGCACTTCGCGCCGCCCGGCGGGGCGGACCCAGCCCGCCTCCATCAGCACGTCGATCGTGCCCTTGGAGATCTGCACGCCGCGGATCGCCTCGATCTCGGCGCGGGTGACCGGCTCATGATAGGCGATGATGGCCAGCGTCTCGATGCCCGCGCGGCTCAGCTTGCGGCTGTCCTCGCGGTCGCGGCGGAGCAGATGGGCGAGATCGGCGGCCGTCTGGAAGTGCCAGCGATCGCCGCGGCGGACCAGTTCGATGCCGCGCCCGGCGTAGAAGTCGCCCAGCGCCGCAAGGGCGGCGCGCACGTCCACGTCCGGCCCGACATAGGCGCGAATCTCGTCGATGCTGAGCGGCGTCTCGGAAGCGAACAGCACCGCCTCCACGGCGCGCAGCGGATCGCCGACATCGATCACAGCGGGATCGCCTTGAGATAGAGCGGCGCGAACGGCGCCTCCTGGCGGATCTCCAGTCGCCCCTGGCGCGCCAGCTCCAGCGCCGCGACGAACGAGGAGGCGAGCGCCGAGCGGCGATAGAGATCGCTGACGCCATCGGGCAGGAAGCTCTCGATCACCGACCAGTCGATGCGCGTGCCGAGTTGGGTGGAGAGCCGCTCCAGCGCCGCCTCCAGCGTCATCACGTCGCGGTGGGCGACGACGTGCATCACCGGCCGGGTGCGCGCGCTGATCCTACCATAGGCGGCGATCAGATCGAAGATTTCCACTTCCCACTTGGCCTGGCGCTGGACGCGCAGGCCCTCCGGGCTCCCGCGCGGGAACACGTCGCGCCCCATCCGGTCGCGCGCGACCAGCCGGGCGCCCGCCTCGCGCATCGCGCTCAGCCGTTCGAGGCGGAGTTGCAGGCGCAGCGCCAGTTCCTCGGGGCTCGGGCTTTCGGCGGGGTTGCGCGGCAGCAGCAGCGCGGATTTGAGGTAGGCGAGCCACGCCGCCATCACGAGATAATCAGCGGCCAGCTCCAGCCGCAGTTCGCGGGCGGCATGGACATAGGCGAGATATTGCTCGACCAGCTCCAGGATCGAAATCTGGCGCAGATCCACCTTCTGCGTGCGGGCGAGCGCCAGCAGCAGGTCGAGCGGGCCTTCCCAGCCCTCCACCTCGATCTTCAGGATGTCGTCGCCCCCGTCCACCGGCTGGTCATAGGAGGGGGGAGCGGACCGAGCAACAATAAGCCCCTCCCCTTCAGGCGCATCAGGTCGGCGCTGCCCCC
>NZ_AGFU01000080.1 GCF_000226955.1 Sphingomonas elodea ATCC 31461 | reverse complement strand
ACCCGTCAACGAGAAAATGAAACTTTCTGGCGTTTTCGTGACAGGAACCCCTGAAACCCGCAGAAATCTGCGGTTTACGGCTTCTCAATAGGGGCATGCGATATGCCGATTGTGACCGAATCAACGCTCGAATCGCCGAATCAGGCCCCGGAATCGCTCCGGAATCAGGTGCGAAAGGCCGTGATCTGGCGTTCGGGCACGCAGATTCTCGGGCAGCTGCTCACCTGGTCGTCCACTTTCCTGGTCATCCGGATCCTCGCACCCGCCGATTACGGGCTGTTCGCGATGACCCAGGTGGTGCTGGTGCTGCTCAACATGCTCAACGGCTATGGGCTGGCGAGCGCGCTCATCCAGCGCGAGGATGCCGGGCCCCGCGCGCAGCGCCAGCTGTTCGGGATGCTGCTGCTGCTCAATGGCGGGCTGGCGCTGCTGCAGTTCGTGGCCGCGCCGCTCGCCGCGGCCTATTATCGCCAGCCCATGGTAGCCGAGCTGTTGCGGGTGCAGGCCGTGCTGTACCTGACCACACCCTTCATAGCGCTCCCTTATGCGCTGCTCGCGCGGAGCATGGACTTCGCCAAGCAGGCGCAGGTCAATTTCGTTTCCGCGCTCGCCGGAGCAATCACCGCGCTGGCCGGCGCCTATTGCGGCTGGGGCGTATGGACGCTGGTCGCCGCGCCGATCATGCTGTTCGCGACGCGCGCCGTCGGCATGACGATTGCAGCACGGGCGCTGGTCTGGCCGAGCTTCGACTTTCGCGGCGCGGGCGACATGGCGCGCTATGGCGGGGTGATGGCGGCGGGGCAGGTCTTCTGGTTCCTGCAGAGCCAGGCCGATGTGTTCATCGCCGGGCGCATGTTCGACCCGCACCTGCTCGGCATCTATACGACCAGCCTATTCCTCACCCAGATCTTCGTCTCGAAGTTCGTGCCGCCGCTCAACGAAGTCGCCTTCTCCGCCTATGCCAAGATGCGCGACGATCCTGCGGCGGTAGCGGCCGCCTTCGTGCGGGGCGCGCAGCTGATCCTGCTTGCCGCCATGCCCTTCTATATCGGGCTGGCCGCGACCGCCGAGCCGCTGGTCGCGGTCGTGCTCGGACCGAAATGGGCGGAGGCGGCACCGGTGGTCCACGGCCTGGCGCTGGTGATGCCGCTGATGACGCTGCAGGTACTGTTCGCTCCCGCCAGCGACGCGCGCGGACGGCCGGGGATCAGCGCACGCAACGGGGCGACAGGCGCGATCTTCCTGCCGATCGCCTTTCTGATCGGAGTGCATTGGGGGATACTGGGCCTGGTCGCCGCCTGGTACGTCGCCTATCCGCTGTACCTCGCCTTTTCGGCGCACCGCACGCTGCCGGCGATCGGCGTCGGCTATGCGCGGCTCGTTCGGGCGATCGCCGCGCCGGTATTCGCGGCCCTCGCGATGGGCCTGATCGTCACGCTGGTCGACCGCGAGCTGCCACCGATCGCCCCCCTGCCCCGGCTGGGCCTGCTCGTAACCGTCGGTGGCGCGAGCTATGTCGCGCTGCTGTTTTTCTTCGCCCGCGAGACGCTGACCGGCGCGGTGGCCCTGGTCCGTAACCGCGCCGGCTGAGCGTTCACGCCGCCTGGATATAGGCGCGCATTGCCTCGGCCTCGGATTCGATGCGGTCGATCCGATACTTCACCAGATCGCCGATCGAGATGAATCCGATGCACGCCTCCCCCTCGATCACCGGCAGATGGCGGATGCGCCGCCGCGTCATCAGCGCCAGCGCGCCGAGCACGGTTTCCTGCGGCGTCACCGTAATCGCCGGCGCCGTCATCACCTGCGAGACCGGCAGTTCAAGGCCGATCGCACCCTCGCGCTCGATACAGTGGATCACGTCCCGCTCGGAAAAGACCCCGGCCACCTGCCCGTTCTGGAGGACCGGCACCGCGCCGATCCGACGTGCTGCAAGCAGCGCCACCGCCTCGGCTACGGTGCGGTTCGAGGCGATCGACACGACGTCACGCCCCTTGCCTTCGAGGATTGTCGCGATGGTCATCGCATTCTCTCCTTGGCTTTCATTTTTTAGGCGTTGTGTATCCCACGATTCGGCCCAAGTTGCAAAAACATGGAACAGCCCGATGGACTCGACGACCCCCACTATGCCGCCTTCGCCTGGGGGCGGTTCCGCCGCATCCTCTGGGGGATGGCGGCCGTTGCCCTTTTAGCCGCTGGAATTGCGGAATATTGGCTGGGGGGGGGGGGGGGGGGGGGGGG
>NZ_AGFU01000081.1 GCF_000226955.1 Sphingomonas elodea ATCC 31461 | reverse complement strand
TGCACATCTCTGCAGTCGAACAGGCTGGCCTGACGGCGCTTGCGGAGGGCCAGCCCCTCGGCTTCACCCTCGTCGATCGCGGTGGCCGTATCTCGGCCACCACGCTCAAGATCGACGGTGAGCCGATGGAAGTCGTCGAGCGCGCGCCGCGCGACGCAGGCGCAGGCGGCTTCGGCGGCGATCGCGGTGCACCGCGTGGTGGTCCGCAGCGCCAGCTGACCGGCGAGAAGGCGACCGGCACGGTCAAGTTCTTCAACGCGATGAAGGGCTTCGGCTTCATTCAGCGCGATGACGGACAGCCCGATGCGTTCGTGCACATCTCGGCCGTCGAGCGCGCAGGCATGCCTACGCTCAATGAAGGCGACCGGCTCGAGTTCGAACTGGAGGTCGATCGTCGCGGCAAGTACGCGGCGGTGAACCTGACGCCGCAGCAGTAACCCTTCCAAGGGATACGAACGCGAAGGGGCCGGGCGGAAACGTCCGGCCCTTATCGTTTTCGGCATCCGATCGATGCGGAGAGTGAGGAGGGCGCTGCCAAGGGGGGCGAGCCGGCCGCCGTCCTGGCGCCGGATCCTCGAGCGCTAGTCTGCCCTGCGAACCGCCGTGACCGTCTCGACCAGGATGGTTCGGGTGCCGTCGCCCAGGAAGCGCGGAGCATGCCGGTCGGCAGCGACCCGCCCGACGAAGCGCACCGTGTAGAAGCCCGTCGGTGGCTCGCCGCGCTTGCCGCCCGACCATCGGCGTGCGGCGCCATCCAGCCGGGCACATTGCTTGGGCAGGCACCGGATCGACGCCGCTTCTCCTGCCCGCAGCACGGGGCTGTCGACATCCCTGCAGTCGTGGAAGCGGCTGTTCTCGAAAGTGGTGAACCAGGTGCAGCGAAGCATGCGCCGTGGGCCAAACACCGTGTCGTCGAAGCGCAGCGCCTGCGGCGCGGCGGCCTGGCGCAAGGCCCAGGCAAGGATCAGGCCGGGCGCCATGGCCGTTCGTCAGGGCTCGGCGGTGCGGGACCGTCGAACAGCGCAGGGGCTTCGGCCTCGATCGTGCAGACGAATCCTTCGGGTGCGAACTCCAGCTGCACCTGCGCCTTCAGGTCTCCGGCCAGCGCCCGCTCCAGCATGCGCGTGCCGAAGCCGCGTCGCGTCGGCGGGGTCACTGCGGGTCCGCCCAGCTCTCGCCATGCCAGCGTCAGACGGGGCGTCGGCCCTTCGGCCAGGCACCAGTGGAAATCCACCTGGCCGCCGGGCGTGGAGAGCGCGCCATATTTGATCGTGTTGGTGCACAGCTCGTGCAGCGCCATCGCGATCGTCACCGCAATGCGCGAATCGAGCCAGATCGTCGGGCCGCCGGTCCGCACCCGATCGGCGACGCCGCACGAATCGAGCGCGCCTTCGGTCACTTCGGCCAGTTCGGCCTTTTCCCAATGGACCCGCGTCAGCGTGTCATGGGCACGGGCCAGGGCGGCGAGCCGCCCCTCGAACGCACGCTGCGCGGCGACCGGGGCGGGGTTTCGGCCGATCGTCTGCCGGGCGAGCGACTGGACCACCGAAAGCGTATTCTTCACCCGGTGGTTGAGCTCATCGATCAGCAGCCGTTGCCGCCGCGTGGCTTCGACCAGCGCGCGTTGCGTCTCGCGCAGCTCGGTCGAGTCGAAATAATAGCAGATGACGCCCAACCGGCCCTCGGGCAGCCGCGTCCGGTGCAGCTCCCACTCATAGCCTTCGACCTGGTCGATATCGCTGCGTGGCCGTACGAACTCGCGCGAGCGATAGGACTCGCCAGTGCCCAGCGTGTGGCGGAAACTGCCGACGATCTCCTGCGCCACCGGCTCGGGCCAGAGGATCCGCATCGCGTCTTCGAAGGCGCGGCCGATCACCGGGCGGACGTTGCGGAACGCGCCTTCCTGGCTGCGCTCGTTCATCGCGACGATGGTGAGCCTGTCATCGACCAGATAGATGCCGACGGGACATTTGTTGATCAGTTCGAGAAAGATGTCGCTCTGGCGCGCGCTATGATCGGCAACCTTGCGGATCCAGTCCTCGCGGGTGTCGCTCTCCGCAACTAGCCGCAACAGGGCGTCCCGGCCGGTGAAGCCCTCCGAAAGGGCATCTGGATCGAAGCCGGAAATCGTCGGCACATTGGTTCCCCGATCACCGCCATACCGTCGTGGGGATGCCGCCACTTTCCGGCGGCGGCGCGACAGCTCCACCGGTCCTTTTCCAGCATTTTCGCGCTCTTGTCCAACCGCCCGGGCTCGATCCGTCGCGACCATGGCTGGAGAGCGCGCGCCGCACGGCCCCCCCGGCGCGCGCCCGCCCGGCCGGCTTACTGGATGAGGTAGCCGGTGACGCCCCAGCCAGTCCCTTCGCGGACCAGGACGAGGGTTTCGATCGCATCAGCGCGCTGGGCGAAACTGGTCCTGAACTTCAGCACCTCATAGTCGGCGGCGGGGGCGCCGGGCAGGGCCTTGGTCTTCTCCACGCCTTTCAGCGTTCGCGAGACGACGGTGCCCAGCGGCTGGCGGACGGGCGTGACCATGCCGGCCCAGCGCTCGGCGGAGACCTGCTGCCGGAACAGCGTCGATGCCGTGCGCCAGCTGTCCTCCCATTTTCCCTGATCGACCAGCACCAGCCAGGCCCGGGCGGACGCCATGCTCTCCGCCTCGGCGGCGACCGCCGCGACGGGGGCGGCCGGAGCCTGGACGGGCGAGGGCGCGGGGCGGTGCGCGACGAAGCCGGCGATTGCGGCGGCGATAAGCAGCGACATGATGAGCATTCCTCCACTGAACCAGGCGAGCCGGTGCAACCGTTGCGGCCGACGCTCTGCCTGATGGGAAGAAGCCACGGGGGGCGGGGGTGTCGACACCCCCAACGCGTCGTCCCTCAGTTTTTGAGGGGCATGTGCCTCATAGTCGGCCAGCCGGCGGGCGGCTTCGCGGCTGCTCGCGGCCCCGAGCTTGCGGCGAGCGTCGCGCAGGCGTTCGTTTACGGTGTGGACCGACAGGCCCAGCTCCCGTGCGATTGACTTGGCGTCGTGCCCTGCGAGCAGCAGTCGCAGCGTGACCTTCTCGCGCTCGGTCAGTGATGCGTCCGCGCGCTGCCCTGGCGTTGCTTCCCCCATGCCCATGCCCGCTTGTACGAAGCGCCACCCGCCAGTGCTATCCTTCGTGCCGGGACCCCGAGAAATTTGTCCGTCACGTCACCAGCCGCCGCAAACCCGCGATGGTATCGGCTTCCGCGACGGGCTTGTCGGTACGGATGCGGGCGATGCGGGGGAAGCGCATGGCGAGGCCGGACTTGTGCCGCTTCGATTCGTGGATTGAATCGAAGGCCACTTCCAGTACCAGCGACTTGTCGGTCTCCCGCACCGGGCCAAATCGGTTGACCGTGTGGGTGCGGACATGGCGGTCGAGCCATTTCAGCTCCTCGTCGGTGAACCCGAAATAGGCCTTGCCCACCGGCAGCAATTCGCCCGTCTCGGTCCAGGCGCCGAAGGTGAAGTCCGAATAGAAGCTACTCCGCTTGCCCGAGCCACGCTGCGCATACATCAGCACGCAATCGGCAGTGAGCGGATCGCGCTTCCATTTGTACCACAGTCCCACGCGGCGTCCGGCGACATAGGGGGAATCGCGGCGCTTCAGCATCACGCCCTCGATCGCGGCGTCGCGGGCGCCGGCGCGAATCTCCTCCAGTGCGGCGAAATCAGCGGCGTCGATGACCGAGGACAGGTCGAAGCGGCCGGCATCGAGCCGCGGCACGAACGCCTCCAGCCTGCCCCGCCGGGCATGCCAGGGCAGCGCGCGCAGGTCCTCGGACCCGTCGAACAGGATGTCGTAGAGGCGGACGAAGGCGGGAAAGTCGGCCAGCGTCTTGGCCGAGACGACCTTGCGCCCCAGCCGCTGTTGCAGCGCGTTGAAGCTGCCGGCCTCGCCGCCCTGCACTTCGCCGCGGACGAGCAGTTCGCCGTCGAGCACGCCCGGTGTCGCGAACGCCGCCGCCACCTCCGGAAAGCTGCGGGTAATGTCGTCGCCGGCGCGGCTGTACAGCCGGGTCTCGCCGCCGGCGTGGACGAGCTGGACGCGGATCCCGTCCCATTTCCACTCCGCTGCATAGTCCGCCAGATCGACCTGGGTCTCCTCCAGCGGATGGGCGAGCATGAACGGGCGGAACACCGGCACATCCTCGGTTCGCGGCTGCTCGCCGCGCCCTTCCGCCCAGTCGAACAGCAGGGCGTAGGGCGGGTGGAGGCCGTGCCACACCTCTTCCACCGCATCGACCTCGAGCCCGAAGGCCTGGGCCAGCGCGGTCTTGGCGAGGCGCGCGGAAATGCCCACGCGGAGCGCACCGGTCGCCAGCTTGAGCAGGGCATAGCGCTCGTCGGCCTCCAGCCGATCGAGCATCGCCGCGAGCACCGCCGGCGCATCCGAGCGCGACAGCGTGCCGAGCGTGTCGACCACCTGGGCGAGGGTGAGTGGCCCGGCGGCCGGCGGCGGCACCGCCGGCTCGGGCCAGAGCAGCGCGATCGTCTCGGCCGAATCGCCCACGAAATCCCGGCTCATGCCGTACAGCACGGGATCGACCCGCGCCTCGATCAGCGCCCGCAGCAGCGCGGGCTTCACCGCAGGCAGATCGAGCGCGCCGGTGAGCGCCGCCATCGCCCATCCGCGATCGGGATCCGGCGTCGCGCGCAGATAGTCGCCGATCAGGCGGAGCTTGGCATTGCGCGAGCGGGTGTAGATCAGCCGGTCGAGCAGGTCGGCAAAAGCGCGCATGGCCAAGTAGATGGTCGCGCCGCCTTGCCCGCGCTAGGGGGAAGATGATGAAGCGCCTGTTCCTTCTGCTCGCCGCCATGGCCATCGGCATCCTCGGCTTCGGCTATTACACCGCGACCCGCGATCCGGCGGTGCGCCGCCTGACCGTGCATCTGCGCGACTGGCCGGCAGGCGCGCCGCCGATGCGGGTGGTGCTCATCAGCGACCTGCACGTCGCCGGGCCGGATACGCCGCCGTCGCGACTCGCCCGCATCGTGGCGCAGGTGAATGCGCTCCGGCCCGACCTGGTGCTGATCGCAGGAGACATCGAGCAGGATCGTCGCCTTTCGACGCAAGTCTATGCGGGCGAAGCGGCAAGCGCGCCGCTCAAGGCGCTGCGGGCGCGCTACGGCGTGCTCGCCGTCCTGGGGAACCATGATTATGGCTGGCGCAACCGCACGGACCTGCCCGGACCTCTGGCGGAGAACGGGATCACCCTGCTGCGCAACACGGCGGTTCGGCGGGGGGCGCTCACGATCGCCGGTGCCGACGATCTCTACCATGGCAAGTTTCACCCGCTGCGCCTCGCGCGGGCGGCGGCGGCGCTGCCGGGGCCGGTCGTGGTGCTGAGCCATACGCCGGACGTG
This sequence comes from Sphingomonas elodea ATCC 31461, assembly GCF_000226955.1. Lineage (GTDB taxonomy): Bacteria > Pseudomonadota > Alphaproteobacteria > Sphingomonadales > Sphingomonadaceae > Sphingomonas > Sphingomonas elodea. Next base: position 1,770 of record NZ_AGFU01000081.1, on the reverse strand, counting down.
GCGCCGACGCTTCCGCGCCAGTTTCCGCTGGTGCTGGCGGGGCACACCCATTGCGGCCAGGTGGTGCTGCCGCTGATCGGCGCGGTCACCGCCTCCTCCCATTACGGCCTGCGCTATCTGTGCGGGCTCATCCGCGAGCCGGGGCGCGACGTGCTGGTCACCGCCGGCATCGGCACCAGCGGGGTGCCGCTGCGCTATGGGGCGGTGCCCGATCTGTGGGTGCTGACCTTCGACGGCGCGGCTTCCGACGGGATTCGCAAAGCTGCCGCAATTCGTGACTAGCCTCCGCGCGCGGGCGCAGTGGTGCACCCGCACGAGGGAGAGCGTTTTCAATGAAGCTTCTTGTCGCCTGCGCGATCGCCGCGGCCGTGATCAGCCCTGCCATGGCGCAGCAGACCCCGGCGCCTGCCGCCGCAGCACCTGCTGCCGCCGCCAAGTTCAACCTCGACACGCCGATCGAGACGCTTATCGCCGACGAGAAGGCCAAGGCGGTGCTGGATACCGATATTCCGGGCCTGTCCGCGCACCCGGCGCTCGACCAGTTCAAGTCGATGAGCCTGCGGGCGGTACAGCCCTTCTCGCAGGGGGCGCTCACCGACGAAATGCTGAAGAAGGTCGAAACCGATCTGGCCGCGATCAAGTAAGCGGCGAAGGCCGGCGCCTGCCCCGCTGGGTGGCGCCGGCCGATTCGGCTCAGCCCTTGCGGCTGGCCTCGAACAGGAACCAGGCGCGCTCCTCGGCCTGGTCGGTCCATTCGTCGACGATGCCGCTGGTCGCATTGTCCTTCGCGGCCTCCGCCGCGTCCTTCACCGCGCGGAAGCTCTCGACGAGCTTGAGATTGTCGTCGCGCAGTTCGGCGAGCATGTCACCGGGCGCCACGAAGTCCGCGTCATTGTCGGAAATCGTCTGGCGGCGCGCGATGTCGCCGATCGACCGCAGCGTGGTGTTGCCGGTCTTGCGGACGCGCTCGGCGATCGCGTCGGTCACGCCCAGAATTTGCGCGGCCTGATCGTCGAGCAGCAGATGATAGTCGCGGAAGTGCGGGCCCGAGACGTGCCAGTGGAAATTCTTGGTCTTCAGATACAGCGTGAAGCAGTCCGCCAGCGCGCTGTTCAGGGCATCGGCAACGCTCTTGGTGTCGTTGCGGTTGAGGTCGGTCGGCGTCGCGAGTGCGGGATTTTCAGCCATTGGGTCTTTCCTCCTGAAAGCGGTCGATTCGGCGCCCTAACGATCGGGATATAGGGTCGGGTTCCCTGTGCGGAACAGGCATACCCATGGATTATCCCGATCAACCTGATCGCCTGATTGCGCGCATTGGGGTGGCCTCTTCCTCCAACAGACTTGACTTTCCCTGGCGATTCGCGCATCCGCCTGCCCCTGTCAGCGGTGTGCTCACAAGCGCGCCGCTCTTTCTTTTTCGCACGAATCAAGGGTTCCGGGTCATGGCAAAGCCGACCACCGTAAAGATCAAGCTCGTCAGCACGGCGGATACGGGCTTCTTCTATGTCACCAAGAAGAATCCGCGCACGCAGACCGAGAAGCTGAGCTTCCGCAAGTACGACCCGGTCGTGCGCAAGCATGTCGACTTCAAGGAAGCGAAGATCAAGTAACGTTGCCGGGCGCACCTGTCGCGCCCGCACCGTTGGATCTTATCGCGCCGGATCCTTGCTGGGGTCCGGCGTTTTCGCTGTATCGCCGCTTTCCTCGTCCAGCGTGGCCACCAGCTTTTCGACAGATCGGAAGAGCGGTTCAGCAGGAATGCCGAGACCG
>NZ_AGFU01000082.1 GCF_000226955.1 Sphingomonas elodea ATCC 31461 | reverse complement strand
CCCGCGCCGCCACATCGCCGAGGGCGGCATGGCGGTGGTGCGCGAGCATGGCAGCTATGGCGGCTGCATCGTGCTCCACCGGGCCGGCGAGCGGATCGAGCTGATGCCCGCCGCCGACATCCCGACGACGCTGGGCGGCATCGCCGAGTTCAACATCGCCAATGCGCTCGCTGCCGTCGCGATGTGCGCGGCGCAACGCATGCCGCTGGAGGCGATCCGCGATGGGCTGCGCGCCTTCACCGCCTCGTTCGAGGATTCGCCCGGCCGACTCAACATCCACGACGCGCACGGCATGCGCTGCATCCTCGATTATGCACATAATCCCGCAGGGCTGCGCGCGCTCGGACAGGTGATCGAGCGGATGCGCGGGCGCTACAACCGCGTCGTCGGCATGGTCAGCATCCCAGGGGACCGACGCAACTGCGACATCATCGAAATGGGAGGGCTCGCCGCCAGCCTGTTCGACGAGATCGTCTTCCGCGAGGCGCCCGACGGCCGCGGCCGCCCGCGCGGCGAGACCAACGGGTTGATGTCGCAGGGGGCGATGCAGGCGGGCATGGCGCCTGATCGCCTCCACCGCATCGTCGACGAGATGGAGGCGGTGGATACCGTCCTCAACCTCGGCCGGCGCGGCGATCTGCTGGTGATCATGCCCAGCGCCATCCAGGCTGTCTGGGACCGGATCCTCGCATTTGAACCCGCCGAGCAGGAGCCGGTGCATGCCTGAGGCGACCCGTTGGGCCTTGATCGTCCATGGCGGCGCCAAGACCATCGACCCCGGTCTTCACGACCGCAACCGTGCCGGCTGTGCCGCTGCGGCCGAAGCCGGCGCGGCGATACTGCGCGCTGGCGGCAGCGCGGTGTTCGCCGCGGAAGTGGCGGTGCGGGTTCTGGAGGACGATCCCGTCTTCAAGGCCGGCTTCGGCTCGGTACTGACATCCGACGGCACCGTCGAAATGGACGCCGCGATGATGGAGGGCACTGGCCTCACCCTGGGCGGGGTGGCGGGCGTGCGGCGTATCCGCAATCCGGTGAGCGTCGCCCGGCTGATGCTCCCCGCGCGCCCGGTGCTGCTTGCCGGCGAGGGAGCCGAACGGTTCGCCAGCGAACACGGCGTCACACTGGTTGATCCGGAAACCATGGTATCGAGCGAAGCACTCGCCTCCGAACATGCCAAGGCGCACGACACGGTCGGCTGCGTTGCCATCGATGTGACGGGAGCGATCGCCGCTGCCACCTCCACCGGCGGCCTGCCCGGCAAGCACCCCGGCCGCATCGGCGATTCCCCCATAGCCGGCGCCGGCCTCTATGCCGACGACACGCTGGGCGGCTGCGCCTTTTCCGGCGACGGCGAGGCCATCCTGCGCACGCTGCTGGCCGCCCAGGTGATGCACGCGCTCGAACGCGGCGGCTCCGCGATCGAGGCGGCGGAACACGCCATCGCCCGGCTCGGCCGCGTTGGCGGCGAAGCGGGCGCGATCGTCATCGAACGCTCGGGCGCCTTCGGCATCGCCCATAACAGCGACCATTTCGCTCTCGCCCTGCATTCGAACGGGCTCGATGCGCCGCGCGCGGGCCTCCACCGCGACGAACTCTAGGATCTATTGCATGGCTGAACGGGGCGGACCGCTGATCATCATCGGCGGGCATGAGGACAAGGACGGCGACAGGACGATCCTGAAGGAGGTCGCGGCGCGGGTGAAGGACGGCAAGCTCGTCATCGCCACCGTCGCCAGCCACCAGCCCGACGGCTATTTCGAGGCCTATCAGAAGGCGTTCGGCGCGCTGGGCGTCGATAACCTCGTCGAGCTCTACGTCCACGAGCGCGGCGAGACGCTGGAGCAGGAAACCCAGTCGGTCTTCGAGGGCGCGGCGGGCATCTTCTTCACGGGCGGCGACCAGCTGCGCATCTCCAGCCAGATCGGCGACACGCCGGTGGAGCGGATGGTGCGCGACATCCATGCGCGCGGCGGCGTCGTCGCGGGCACCTCGGCCGGCGCCTCGGTGATGAGCGAGACGATGCTGGTGAAGGGCAGCAGCGCGGAATCGCACCGCATCGGCGATCTCCACATGGCGCCGGGACTGAGGCTGGTCCGCGACGTGATCATCGACCAGCACTTTGCCGAGCGCGGCCGGATCGGGCAGCTGCTGGGTGCCGTGGCCCAGAACCCCCGCGTGCTCGGCATCGGCATCGACGAGGATACCGCCATCGTGCTGGAGGGCTGCTGCTTCCGCGTGGTCGACGCCGGCGCGGTCACTATCGTCGACGGCGCAGGCGTCACCCGCTCCAACATCGCCGAGGCCAGCCCAGAGCGCACCCTGTCGATGCACCATGTCTGCCTGCACGTGCTGAGCCATGGCGACCGCTTCGATCTCGACCAGCGAGAGCCGGTTTCCCCGCGCGATTGACCGCGCCGCCTTGCCACCCGCCCCTCCTGCTGGCATTAATCGTATAAATTACACCGCAGGGAGGGGAGCGGAGCATGCAGCGTCGAACCATATTGACCGGAGCCATGGGCACAGGTCTGGCGGCGGCGCTGCCAATTGCGGCCGGGGCGACCAGCCCGGTGATCCCCTCGCCCCGCCAGCGCCTCGCACTCGATACGGGCTGGCGCTTCCATCTGGGTCACGCGTCGGATCTGGCCAGGGACTTCAATTTCGGCCTCAACCAGCGGACCTATGCCAAGGCCGGCGCCGATACCGCCGATGCCGCCATGGCCGAATTCGACGACAAGGGCTGGGCCCCGGTGCAGTTGCCCCACGACTGGGCCGTCGACCTGTCCTACGCCATCCCGCCGGGGATGAAGGCGGAAGACACCAAGGACGATGTCGCCTCGCATGGCTTCAAGGCGATCGGCCGCGACTTTCCCGCCAACAGCGTCGGCTGGTACCGCCGCCGCCTGCCGATCGAGGCCGGCGATGCCGGCAAGCGCATCTGGCTGGAGTTCGACGGCGTGTTCCGCGACGCGATCGTGTTCGTCAACGGCTATGTCGTCGCGCGGAACGAGAGCGGCTATGTGCCCTTCCAGGCCGACATCACCGATTTCCTGAACTTCGACGGCAAGCCCAACCAGCTGGCGGTGCGCGCCGATGCCAGCTTCGGCGAGGGTTGGTTCTACGAGGGCGCCGGCATCTACCGGCCGGTGTGGCTGGTCAAGGCCGCGCCCGTACATGTGCCGCAATGGGGAAGCTTCGTCCGCAGCACGATCACGCCGCAAGGCGCGCAGATCACCGCCTCGATCGAAGTGCGCAACGCCACCGAGCTTCCTGCCAAGGCCACGCTGCGCCAGTATATCGTCGATGCGGGGGGCACGATGGTGGCCGCCTTGCCCGACGCGACCCTCACCCCCGCGGCCAACACGCTCGTGACGCACGAGGTGAGCGTCACCCTGCCCAACCCGCGCCTGTGGTCCATCGAGACGCCGGTGCTCTACCGGCTGGTGAGCCGGCTCCTCGTGAACGAAGCGCCGATCGATGTGTACGAGACCAGCTTCGGCATCCGTTCGATCCGCTTCGATGCCGAGCGGGGCTTCTTCCTCAACGACAAGCCGGTCAAGCTGCTGGGGGTGTGCAACCATCAGGACCATGCCGGCGTCGGCACCGCGATTCCGCCCGCGCTCGATGCCTGGCGGATCGCGCGGACCAAGGAAATGGGCGCCAATGCCTGGCGCAGCGCGCACAACCCGCCCTCGGAATCCTTCCTCGACGCGTGCGACCGCCTCGGCATGCTGGTGATCGACGAGGCCCGGCGCAACAGCACCGATCCGGAATCGACGAGCCAGCTCGAGCGCATCCTGCGGCGCGACCGCAACCATCCGAGCATCATCCTCTGGTCGGTCGGCAACGAGGAGCCGCAGGCGATGAACGCGCGCGGCGGCCGGGTGAGCCACAAGATGGTCGCCCATATCCGCCGCCTCGATCCGACCCGCCCCACCACCCAGGCGTTCGACCGCGGGCAGTATGAGGCCGCGGCGCGGGAAGTCGACGTGATCGGCTTCAACTACCATACGGACAAGACCATTCCCTTTCACGCACGCTTCCCGAACCAGCCGATCATCGGCACGGAGACCGGCAGCACGGTTTCCACTCGCGGGGAGTATTTCAACGACAGGCCGCGCCAGATCGTGCGCGCCTATGACACCGAATATCCGGCCTGGGCCTCCACCGCCGAGCAATGGTGGAAGGTCGCCGATGCGCATCCCTATGTCGCCGGCGGCTTCATCTGGACCGGCTTCGACTATCGCGGCGAGCCGACCCCGCACGCGCTATGGCCGGCTGCCTCCAGCTATTTCGGGGTGATGGACCTGTGCGGTTTCCCCAAGGACAATTACTGGTACTATCGCGCCTGGTGGCGGCCCGAGCCGCTCGTCCACCTGCTGCCGCACTGGAACTGGGCGGGCCGCGAGGGGCAAGACATCGAGGTCTGGGCCTATAGCAATGGCGAGGCGGTGGAGCTGCTGCTCAACGGTCGCAGCCTCGGCCGCCGCCCGGTCGAGCGTGGCGGTCATGTCGAATGGCGCGTGCCCTATGCGCCCGGCCGGCTGGAGGCGCGGGCGATCCGCGGCGGCCGCGTCGTCGCGACCAGCATGCGCGAGACCAGCGGTCCCGCCGCCGCGATCCGCCTGACCGCCGATCGCAAGCAGATCGCCGCCGACGGCCGGGATCTCGCCATTCTCGCCGCCGAGATCGTCGACGCGAAGGGGCGCCCCGTCCCCACCGCCAATACGCCGCTGCGCTTCACGATCGACGGACCGGCCGAGCTGATCGGGGTCGGCAATGGCGACCCGACCAGCCACGAAAGCGATCACGCCCCCGCCCGCCGCGCATTCAACGGCCTCGCCCAGGCCATCCTGCGGCATCACGGGGCGGCAGGGATCGTCCGGTTCACCGCCGAGGGCGACGGCGTGAAGCCGGCAAGCCTCGCCCTGCTGGCGCTCTGAGGCGGCCCCTGCTCGTCAGCGCCGCATCGGCGCCATCCGCCATTCGTGAATGGTCGGCGAGCGGTCTCGCCAACAAGTCACCTTGTAATGGCACAGGGCAGGGCAACCAGCACGCGGTCGGGGCGCCCGCAACAAGGAGCCTGTTCCGTTGCTGGTCCATCACCTTGGCTACCCGACGCCGACATGCCGCGCGAGAGCCCATTTTTCCCACCATGTCGTCGCGCCTGGCCCCAATCAGGCGGCGACTGGTTCCGTGTGCTGATGGAGGCAGCAGCTGGTGCAGACCTCCCCCTCGATCGTATAGGTGATCGCATTATCGTCCGCGTTCACCCGGTCCACCCGAACGCGGCGGCGGAGTCCCGGGGTGCGCGGGTCATCGAGGCGATAGACGGCCCCCTCGAGCAGCGGCAGCCGCGCCGCCTGCGGGCTCCAGCCGGGTTGCGCGAAGCGTTCGGCCGCGTCGGTGGCTTCGGGAGCGTGACTGGAGGCGGCGAGGGTCGCCCCGCTCAAATACTCCTTCAGTAAATAGGGCATGGCCACCCTCCCCGTTCGAAGAAAACGATATTCGTTTACCTGTCGTTAAATGAATAGACGTGCGAGGGATCGTCGCCAATCTTCATCCGCTCCGAAATGGAAGCAAGCGTCGCCGCATCGGAGGATAGCCCGCAAACCTTGCTTTGGCAGTGCATTCCGGGTAAGGCGCGCGCGTCCTGCGAGCGGTTGCTCGTGGGGGATGGCGCTGGGAGTTCCGCTTCCATGCGCCCTTTTCGCGTTTCGGCGCGAGCTGCCCGTCCTCCACCTGCACCCGCGCGAAGGATGTCGCGACCGGCATTCGGCCGCCGCGGCATTTCTGGCCCTCAAGACCGCCGGATCCAACCGGTTGGCCGGAAAAAACGAACGTTAGGAACCACTTTTTTATGGCCACTACGGCAAACCCCTCCCGCGACGATTTCGCGGCACTGCTCGACGAAACCTTCGGTCAGGCGGACGGCTTTGAAGGCCGCGTCGTGATCGGCACCGTCACCGGCATCGAGAACGACCTCGCCGTCATCGACGTGGGCCTCAAGTCCGAAGGCCGCGTGCCGCTGCGCGAATTCGCAGCGCCGGGTCAGAAGGCGGACCTCAAGGTCGGCGACGAAGTCGAAGTCTATGTCGATCGCGTCGAGAACGCGAACGGCGAAGCGATGCTCAGCCGCGACCGCGCCCGCCGCGAAGCCGCCTGGGACAAGCTCGAGGCGGAATTCGCCCAGAACACCCGCGTCGAAGGCGTCATCTTCGGCCGCGTCAAGGGCGGCTTCACCGTCGACCTCAACGGCGCCGTGGCCTTCCTGCCGGGCAGCCAGGTCGACATCCGTCCGGTGCGCGACGTCACCCCGCTGATGGACATCGCCCAGCCCTTCCAGATCCTCAAGATGGACCGCAAGCGCGGCAACATCGTCGTGTCGCGTCGCGCGGTGCTCGAGGAAACCCGCGCCGAGCAGCGCTCGGGCCTGATCCAGAGCCTCGCCGAGGGCCAGGTGATCGACGGCGTCGTCAAGAACATCACCGATTACGGTGCGTTCGTCGACCTGGGCGGCATCGACGGCCTGCTGCACGTCACCGACCTCAGCTACAAGCGCGTCAACCATCCGTCGGAAGTGCTGAACATCGGCGATACCGTCCGCGTTCAGATCATCCGCATCAACCGTGACACGCAGCGCATCTCGCTGGGCATGAAGCAGCTCGAGAGCGATCCGTGGGATGGCGCGAGCGTGAAGTACCCGGTCGGCGCGAAGCTCTCGGGCCGCGTGACCAACATCACCGAATACGGCGCGTTCGTCGAGCTGGAGCCGGGCATCGAAGGCCTGGTCCACGTCTCGGAAATGAGCTGGACCAAGAAGAACGTCCACCCGGGCAAGATCGTCTCGACCTCGCAGGAAGTCGATGTGGTCGTCCTCGAGGTCGATCAGGAAAAGCGCCGCATCTCGCTCGGTCTCAAGCAGGCCCAGCAGAATCCGTGGGAAAAGTTCGCCGAAGAGCACCCGGTCGGTTCGACCGTCGAGGGCGAAGTCAAGAACGCCACCGAGTTCGGCCTGTTCATCGGCCTGGACAACGACGTCGACGGCATGGTCCACATGTCCGACATCGCCTGGGGCATCTCGGGTGAGGACGCGCTGGCCCTGCACCGCAAGGGCGAGACCGTTAAGGCGATCGTTCTGGCCGTCGAAGCCGACAAGGAGCGCATCTCGCTCGGCATGAAGCAGCTCGAGCGTGGCGGCGTCGCCGCTGCCGGTTCGACCGGTGGTGCGGATCGCCTCGGCAAGAACGCGATCGTCACCGTCACCGTTCTCGAAGTCCGCGACGCGGGCCTCGAAGTGCAGGTTGGCGACGATGGCGCGACCGGCTTCATCAAGCGCACCGACCTCGGCCGCGACCGCGACGAACAGCGTCCGGAGCGTTTCCAGGTCGGCCAGAAGTTCGACGCGATGGTCACCGGCTTCGATCGTTCGAAGAAGCCGACCTTCTCGGTCAAGGCGATGCAGATCGCCGAAGAGAAGCAGGCCGTGCAGCAGTATGGCTCGTCCGACTCGGGCGCGTCGCTGGGCGACATTCTGGGTGAGGCCCTCAAGGCGCGCAGCCAGAACAACTAATCCGGTTGTCTAAGAAGGGGTCCGGGCGCCGCGAAAGCGGTTCCCGGGCCCTTCTTTTTTGATTTTGGCACCTCCTCAACCACATCTTCTGGTTGATGCAGATTGGCAAAAAGCGCTAAGGTTTCCTTGGGGATAGCCGTTCGCGGCCAGGTTGGGCGCGGTCGCCAAGGGAGGGGCGCGAATGATCCGTTCTGAGTTGGTTCAGTTGCTGGTAGAAGAAAATCCCGGCCTTTCGGTCCGGGAAGTCGAGAAGATCGTCTCGATCTTTTTCGACGAAATCGTCGGCAGGCTGAGTGAAGATGGTCGCGTGGAACTGCGCGGCTTCGGGGCTTTTTCCACCCGTGCGCGCGAAGCGCGGCTGGGGCGCAACCCGCGCACCGGCGAAGCGGTGGAGGTGGATGCCAAGCGCGTCCCGTATTTCAAGCCCGGCAAGGAGATGCGCGTTCGGCTGAACATGTGATGCGCGCTTGACACGCGGCGTGCGGCAGCGTCTTGGCTGCCGCCCACGCGGACGTGGCGGAACCGGTAGACGCCGGAGACTTAAAATCTTCTGCCCCTCGGGGCGTGCGGGTTCGAGTCCCGCCGTCCGCACCAGTTTCGTCGCTACACATCAGGCCGCGGGTATCGGCCGCCCACGCCCCTCGGGCGCCGCGGCGGTCGATACCCGCGGCCTTGTTGCGTGCGGGAACCCCCATGAGGGTCCGGTTCTTCGTTGACCTGTTCGACAGGGGGCCTTGTCGGGAATAGCCGCTCGGTGCGGGAACGACACCGGCCCATTTGGGGGTGCGGATGGATCACCCCGCCCGCCCATCCCGTCCTACTGGCGCAGGGTCTTCGATGGAGATCAGATTGATCCGTCGAGCGATTTCGCGCTGTTCGGTGGTGCCGGCCCTGCACCGCATGCTCCCGGTCACGATGTTGGAAAGACCCGAGGGCCGATCGCGGGCGGCGCGAACGCCCGCACTGGCGGCATCGATCGCTGGCAATACCCCTACCCTAACCGCCAAATTGCGCACGCGGCGGACGGGCAACGGCGTCGCGTTCCACGATCCCGCCCCTCTTCTCCCGATCGACCCGACGCCCTAGGTCGGCGATGGACGATCGGCGCGGCAGCGGACCGAAATGGCCAAGGTCGCGTCCCGCACCTTATCTTCCGCCGCCCGGATTCGGCCGCGCGTCACCAAGCCTCAGGTACCGGGCGGCCCTCCCGCCATTCGGCGATGCGACGGGCGGTGCCTGCCGTCACGCCCTCCGGCAGCGCCGCAGGGTCGAACGCCGCAGCCGCAACGATCTCGAGCGACGGGCGGAAAGCGAACGCCACCTGCTCCACCACCGCGAGCGTCACCGTGTCGCGGCGAAAGTTCGGCCGGTGCTGCAGGGTGCCGATCCGGCGCACCGCCCCGTGCGACGTCATCCCCACCTCCTCGCGCAACTCGCGCAGGATCGCCGCCTCCGCCGTCTCGCCCGCTTCATGCCCGCCGCCCGGCAGATGCCAGCCGGCGATATAGCTGTGACGGACCAGCACCACGCGCCCCTCCGGCGTCACCGCGATCGCCCGCACGCCACGGGTGCGCGGGCGGGTGACGAACCAGCCGGCGGTCCGCACCGCCAGATAGCCGCGCAACGCAGCGGAAATCGCCAGCGCGACCAGAGGAGTCGAACGGAATCGGTGCCTTGCCATGGCGCCGGTCTAGGCTCCCCGGGGCCGGCACGAAACCCGCCGGGGTTGGCAGCGGCGGCCAGCTACCATAGAGCTTGACCCTCCCCGCCTGGGACTAGCCGATGCCACGCCTGCGCCTGCCCCTGATTGCCCTGCTGCTGACGGTCTCCGCCTGCGGCCCGGAAGGGCAGCGCAGGGACGACACGCCCGTGGTGGTCAGCGCCATCGGCACGGCGAAGCTGCTGGCCGACCCCAGCGAGACGCCGATCGACACCGCACAGGCCGTCGCGCTCGCCGCCACCGCGCAGGGGCTCGTCCGCTTCGACGGCAACGGCCAGATCGAGCCCGCCCTCGCCGAGCGCTGGGCGGTATTCGACGATGCGCGCAGCTATATCTTCCGGCTCGGCGAGGCGACATGGCCGGATGGCCAGCCGGTTACCGCCGACGAGATCGTCCGCGTGCTGCGCCGGGCGGTCGCGGCCAACCGCGCCAGCCGCCTCGCGCCCTATCTCGCCGTGATCGAAGAGATCGTCGAGATGACGCCGCAGGTGATCGAGGTACGGCTGAAGAGCCCCCGGCCCGACCTGCTCAACCTGTTCGCCCAGCCCGAACTGGCGGTGTTCCGTGCCCGCAGCTTCGCCGGCTCCGGCCCCTTCCGGATCGTGCCCGGGCGGCGCGACGGCCTGTTGCTGCGCCCCGCCGAAGAGCCTGGCGACGATCCCAAGGCCGTCCCCGCGCCGCAGGAATATGTGCGGCTGCGCGGCGAATCCGCCGCTGCCGCGATCGCCCGCTTCCGCGCCGCCGCATCCGATCTGGTGCTGGGCGGCACGATCGGCGACTGGCCGATCGTGGCAGCGGCGGGAATCGCCCCCGAGAATATTCGGCTGGATTCCGCCATCGGTCTGTTCGGGCTGGCCGTGCTCCACCGCGAGGGCTTTCTCTCCACCCCGCAGAACCGTGCGGCCATCGCCATGGCGATCGATCGCGCCGCGCTTACTGCGGCGATCGCACAGGATTGGGCAACGGCGGAGACCGTGCTGCCCGCCCAACTCGATTCCGCCGCGCCGCCCGCGCCGGGCAGCTGGATGACGGTGGCGCCCGACCAGCGCCGCGCGCTCGCCAGCCAGCGGGTGCGGGAATGGCGGGCGGTGCACCGCGGCCCGGTGGAGATCCGTATCGCCCTTCCCGGCGGCCCGGGCGCGACATTGCTCTGGGGGCATCTGGCGGCGACGATGGTCGGCATCGGTATCACGCCGGTTCGACTCGGGCTCGGCGATCCGCGCGCGGACCTGGAACTGGTCGACCGGGTCGCCCCCTATGACAGCGGGCGATGGTATCTAGATCAGGCATGCCGGGCCTGCTCGCCGGACACCGCGACGCTGATCGCCGCCGCCCGCGACGCGCCGGATCTCTACAACCGCCAGCACCGCATCGCCGAGGCGGATGCGATGCTCGCGAGCGACGTCGCCTTCATCCCGATCGCACGACCGCTGCGCTGGTCGATCGTCGCCCTGCGGCTGGTCAACTGGCAGGGGAACGCGCGCGCCTGGCACCCGTTGAATCACCTGCGCAAGCAGTAAGGATCCAGCATGGCACGGGCGACGAGGATGAACGAGGGTTTTGCACGGCGGCTGCCGGCCGGCACCGATCCGGCGGCGGTGCGCCAGCGGATCGAGGCGATGGAGCATCTGCTCGAGGGCCTCGTCAAGATCCCGGGCATGCGCCGAAAGGTCGGTCTGGACGTGCTCCTGGATTTCGTGCCTGCGATCGGCCCCAGCGTGGCGGCAGCGATGGGCGCCTATCTCGCCTGGGAAGCGCGCAACCTGGGGATGCCCAAACGCACCGTCGCGCGCATGGCGGGCAATATCGGCGTCGACTGGGCGCTGGGGATGATCCCGTTCGTCGGCGCCGTGCCCGATTTCTTCTTCCGGTCGAACACCCGCAACCTGAAGCTGATCCGCCGCTATCTCGACAAGCACCACCCGGCGAGCCGCGTCATCGACCAGTGATCGGCCCGGGCGCGCGGCCCGGTGCCCCCCCGTCAGCCCCGGCAGGCCTTGGCGATCAGCATCTCCAGATGCTCGCGCAGGAACGGCTTCGACAGCACCGGCCGCTCGCGATAGGCGCCCTCCAGCCCCAGCGCGCCATAGCCTGTCGCGAACGCATAGGGGATCGCCCGCTCCGCCAGGATATCGGCGACCGGGAAGGATCGGTGCCCGTCGAGGTTGACGTCCAGGATCGCCAGATCGGCCTCGACGCGACGCGCCGCCTCCAGCGCCTCGGGCAGCCGCATCGCGATCTCCACCACCTGATGGCCGAGATCCTCCAGCATGTCCTCGATGAGGAACGCGATCGTCATTTCATCTTCGACGATCAGGACGCGCAAACCCAATCCTACTCTACGGTTACGGCCGCCAGCGGCGCTTCGATCGTGCAGCGGAGGCCAACTTGATCGAAGTAAAGCGTCACCTTCCCGCCAAGTTCCCCCGCAAGGCCACGTTCGATCAGACGCGAGCCGAACCCGCGGCGCGCCGGCACCGTCACCGGCGGGCCGCCCTGCTCGCACCATTCGAGCAGCAGACGCTCCCCCTCCGCGGACCAGGCGACCTCCACCCGGCCGCTCTCGTTCGACCAGGCGCCGTACTTCACCGCATTGGTCGACAGTTCGTGCATCGCCAGTGCCAGTGCCAGCGCCGTCTTGGGCGAGACGCGCAGGTCCTCCCCCAGCAGGGTGCAGCGGGCGGGATCATGCTGATGCGGCCGCACCGCCTGCTCGACGGCGGATCGAAGCGAGGCACCCGCCCACCGCTCGCCGGTCAGCAGGTCGTTGGCCTGGGCGAGTGCCACCAGCCGCGCGGCGAACTGTTCCTGCGCAACGGCGAGATCGGGTGCGGCGCGGAAGGTCCGCATCGCGATCGCCTGCACCATCGCCAGCATGTTCTTCACCCGGTGGTTGAGCTCGTTGATCACCAGCCGCAGATGCTCGTTGGTGCGGCGCGCGGCGGTGATGTCCGATGCGGCGCCGAACCATTCGATGAGGTTCCCGGTCTCGTCCGTGAGCGGCACCGCGCGCGAGGCGACCCAGCCGATGCTGCCGTCCGCCCGCCGCACCCGGTGCTCCAGTTCCAGCGGGGTGCGGGTCGCCACCGCATGGTCGATCGCCGCCTGGACGGGGCCGATATCCTCGGGATGGAGATAGACCTCCATCCATTTCGCCATGGCGCGATCGGCATGGGCAAGGAAGGTGCCCCCGTCGAGGTGCAGCAGTTCCGTCCAGTCGGGGTTCATCCGGTAGATCGCGTCCGACGTCGCCTCGACAAAGGCGCGCAGCCGGCCCTCGCTCGCGCGCAGCAGGCGCTGGGCGATCACCTTCTGCGTCGTCTCCACCACGATCGCGATCACCCCCGCGGGCGTTCCCGACTCGTCCAGCAGCGGCGAGTAATCCAGGTCCATCCACACCGGCTCCAGCTTGCCGCGCCGCTGAAGGGCCAGTTCCTGGTCGCGATACGCGAGCGTCTGCCCGCTCAGTCCCACCCGCATGACATGGTCGTTGAAGTCGGAGATTTCCGACCAGCCCTCACGCACCTTGGAGCCGAGCAGTGCCGGGTGGCGGCTGCCGGCGAATTCCGAATAGGCGTCGTTGTAGATCATCACGCCGTCCTCGCCCCACAACAGCACGATGGGCACCGGCGAGAGCAGCAGCATCTGGGTGACGGACTTGAGGCTCTGCGGCCATTGGTCGAGCGGGCCGATCGCGGTGCGCGACCAGTCGAACGCCCGGATCATCTGCCCGAGTTGGCCCCCGCCGATCGGATAGCCTGCGTCACCCATTGCACCCTCCTCGTCGCGGATCCGCGAACCAGCCTCTCGCGGCGAGGACAATGTTTCCGGACCGCAATCGTTCAATCCGGAAATCCACCTGACAGCCGGGTCTAGCTACGTCGCAACATGGTGAAAAAGCTGCACGATCTGGAACGTATACGAAATTCCGTCTCATTGCCGATATTGGTCGCAAACGTTTCTATAATCCGCTGGGGTAGGGGTGTCGGAATAGGAACGTGAACATGACCATCAGCGCACGGGTGCGCGCGGGCGCGGCCGGACTCATCGCGTCGCTCGCCATTCTGTTTGCCGTTTCGGCATGGCGAATCGATGCGATCCGCATGGGCGGCCCGATGCACCGCGCCTCGATGCAGATCGCCGATCTCAACGCCGATATCCTGCCGCCGCCCGAATATGTGATCGAGCCCTATCTGGAAGCGACGCTGCTGCTCGACCATCCCGAGCGCCTGGCCGCCGCCCGTACGCGGCTCGGTGCGCTGTACAAGCAATATGCCGATCGCCACGCCGTCTGGGCGGAATCGACCTTGCCGGAACGGCTGAAGCGGGCAGTGCTCACCGACACGCACGTGCCCGCGACGCGCTTCTGGGAGGAAGTGCAGGGCCCGTTCCTCAAGGCGATCGCGGCGAAAGACGATGCCGCCGCGCGCCGCAGCTACGCCGCCCTCACCGCCGACTATGACGCCCACCGCCAGGCGATCGACGCGCTGGTCCGCGCGACTGCCGAGGAACAGGCGGCGCTGGGCGAGCAGTCGGCGCGTTCGCTCGGGCGATCGCTTTGGCTGCTCGCGCTGCTCGGCCTCGCGCTGTTCGCCACGATCGGCGGCTTTGCCTGGTGGCTGATCGGCCGGGTGATGCAGCCGCTCTCGCAGATCGCCGAAGGCACCACCGCACTCGCCCGCGGGCAGGACCGGTCGCTCCCCTGCCGCGAGCGCAGCGACGAGCTCGGCGAGATCGCCCAGGCCGTCGCCCGGTTCCATGCCGCCGCGCGCGGCCAGGCCGAGATCGACGCCGCCAACCTCGCCGAGCAGGAACGCGTCAGCCAGGCACTGGCCGCCGCGCTCGCCGCTATGGAGAAGGGCGACCTGCGCCACCGCATCGCGAGCCCCTTCCCCGGCGCCTATGAACCGATCCGGCTGAGCTTCAATCGCGCGACCGGTGCGCTGTCCGAGATGCTTCGCACCGCGATCCAGAGCGCCCGCAACATCGGCACCGGCTCCAGCGAGATCGCCACCGCGTCCGAAGACCTCGCCCGCCGCACCGAGTCGACCGCACATGCGCTGCAGGAAACGAGCGCCGCGATCCAGTTGATCGAGAACCGGCTGAAGACCAGCAGCCACTCGGCCGAGGCGACGATGACCCGTGCCGAGCAGGCCGGCTCCGCGGTCCGTGCCGGCCGCGCCACCGCGCAGAATGCGGCGACGGCGATGAACCACGTCTCCGAACGGGCGGACGCGATCGACACCGTGGTCGAAGGTCTGGACAAGATCGCCTTTCAGACCCGCGTGCTGGCAATGAACGCGGCCGTGGAGGCAGGGCGCGCCGGCGAGGCGGGGCGCGGCTTCGCGGTGGTGGCCGACCTGGTCTCCGCGCTCGCCCTGCGCGCCGAGGAAGAGGCGAAGCGCGGCCGTGAACTGATCAACGAGACCCAGGTCGACGTGGCACTCGCGGCCAGCGAGGTCCGCGCGGTCGATACCGCGCTGGGCGGCATCGTCGAGAATGTCGACGGCGTGCAGGCGCTGGTCGGCGCGCTGCGCGAGGACAATCGGTCCCAGGCCAGTGCGATTTCCGACATTACCCGCTCGGTCATGGAGATGGAGACCGCGACCCAGCAGAACGCCGCGATGGTGGAGCAGACCTCCGCCGCCGCGCGATCGCTGGATCGCGAGACGGGCACCCTGCTCCGCAACGCCGAAGCCTTCCGCATCGACGAGGACGCACCGGCCGGCAGCTACGCCGCGCCGCGTGCCTTTGCGAGGATGCACTGACGCGCGCCCCCCAGCGAGGCGCGACCTGACGGAGGAGTGCACCGGCCCATGTTCCCGCTCACCCCTTCGGGAGTAGGCGCACTCCTCCGCTTTTTGCACGCCGAGCCGGGATAAGGCCGCCGCGCCGGAAAGCGCTTCAGCCTTCGAACGCCGTCAGGATCGGGCATGGCCCCGCGCTGCCCGAGCCGCATTCCCGCGCGAGTCGGGCGAGCCCCTCCCGAGCCTGGACCAGCTCGGCGATCTTCACGTCGAGCGCCGCGATCCGCGCCTGCGCCAGCTCGCGCGCCCGGGCACGATCGTCGGTGGCGTCGAGGTCGAGCAGTTCGCCGATCTCCTCCAGCGTGAATCCCGCTGCCTGCGCCGATCGGATGAAGCGCAGCCGCCGCAGTTCGCCCTCGCCGTAGCGGCGCACGCCGGCATCCGGCCCGCCGCCGCGCGCGGGCGTGGGGAGCAGCCCGCGGCGCTGGTAATAGCGCACCGTCTCCACCCCCACGCCGCCCGCCTCGGCGAGCTTCCCGATCGTCCAGTGCGACACCGCTTGACTCTGTACCATGGTACGGACCCTATATGGGCGGCGGATCGAAGGGAAGACCATGCCATCCGCCTCGAACAAAAGCGCAATTCTTTACCGTATGGTGATGGGCAGCCATGTCTGCCCCTGGGGTTTGCGCGCCCTGCACCT
Source organism: Sphingomonas elodea ATCC 31461 (assembly GCF_000226955.1). GTDB lineage: Bacteria > Pseudomonadota > Alphaproteobacteria > Sphingomonadales > Sphingomonadaceae > Sphingomonas > Sphingomonas elodea. The sequence goes on along the minus strand of NZ_AGFU01000082.1, from coordinate 13,606 downwards.
GCTTCGGCGCCACGGCTACACCGTCGACGATCGCCACCTCACCACCCGCGAGGAGACCGATGCCTTCAAGGCGCGGCACGGCGTCACCACCACCCCGCAGGTCTTTATCGGCGAGCAGCGGATCGGCGGGCATGACGACCTGCGCCGCTATCTAGGCCTGCACGTCCGCGATCCCAGGGCCAGGACCTATCGCCCGGTGATCGCGCTGTTCGCCATGGCGGCACTGATGGCGCTCGCCGTCAGCCAGGCGGTCTATGCCACGCCGTTCACCGTCCGCGCCGTCGAATGGTTCGCCAGCTTCGCGATGTGCCTGCTGGCGATGCTGAAGCTGCGCGACGTGTCGGGATTCGCGACGATGTTCCTCGGCTATGACCTGCTCGCGCGCCGCTGGGTGCCCTATGCCACGCTCTATCCCTTTGCGGAGGCGGCGGCCGGGCTGCTGATGGCCGCGAACCTGTGGACCTGGGTCTCCGCCCCGCTGGCGCTGGCGATCGGCGGGATCGGCGCGGTGTCCGTGTTCAAGGCGGTCTATGTCGATCGCCGCGCGCTGAAATGCGCCTGTGTCGGCGGCGACAGCAACGTGCCGCTCGGCTTCGTCTCGCTCACCGAAAACCTGATGATGATCGCGATGGGCCTCTGGATGCTCATGCGCGCCGTACTGGGAGTCTGATCCGTTGCGTATTCTGCTACCCGCCCTCGCCCTGCTCGCCCCGCTTCCCGCCCTGGCGCAGGAGGATCACAGCATGCACGACATGGGCAGCATGCCGGCCGAGCCGACGCCGCAGGACCATGCGGCGATGGGCCACACCATGCCCGCCGCGCAAGCCGATCGGGCCATGTCCATGCCGATGATGCGGATGGGCGGATCGGACCATGCCGCCGGCGGCTCGGGAACCTCGCTGCTGCCGCTGGCCGACGGGCCGATGCGCGGCGTCATGCTGAGCCATGGCGACTGGATGGTGATGGCGCATGGCTATGTCTGGGGCGCCTATACCGATCAGGGCGGCAAACGCGGCAGCGACGAGGCGTTCGTCCAGTCGATGGCGATGCTCAGCGCCACGCGCGACTGGGGCAACGGCACCACGCTTCAGCTGCGCGCGATGGGAAGCCTGGAGCCCGCGATGGGCCAGCGCGGCTATCCCAACCTGTTCGCCAGCGGCGAGACCGCGAACGGCGTGCCTCTGGTCGACCGCCAGCACCCCCACGACCTGTTCATGGAGCTGAGCGCCCGCGTCGACACCCAGGTCGCGCCGGGCACCAAGCTGTTCCTCTATGGCGGTCCCGTCGCCGAGCCCGCACTCGGCCCCAGCGCCTTCATGCATCGCCGCTCGGCCCGCTATTTCACGCTGTCCCCGATCGCGCATCACTGGTTCGACAGCAGCCACATCACCTACGGCGTCGTCACCGGCGGCGTGCAGGCGGGTCGGGTGCAGCTCGAAGGCTCCTGGTTCAACGGCCATGAACCGGACGAGCATCGCTGGGACATCGACCCGATCAAGCTCGACAGCTGGAGCCTGCGCGCCAGCTGGTCGCCCACCGACCGCTGGGTGGCGCAGGTCTCGACCGGACGGCTCAAGCACCCCGAGGCGACCCATGCCGGGGAGGACGAACAGCGCACCACCGCCAGCGTCCACTACAGCGACGGCACGGTGTCGGCGATGGTCGCCTATGCGGCCAAGCACCGCCTGCCCGGGCCGGTGCTCAGCGCCTGGACCGCCGAGGCCAATTGGGACGTCACCCGCCGCCACAGCCTGTTCGGCCGGGTGGAGAATGTGACCAATGACGAGCTGTTCCCGGACCATGACTCGCCGCTGCACGACCGGCAGTTCCGGGTGACCCGGCTGGAGGGCGGCTATGCCTATCGCATCCCGCTCGCCAACCAGACCGAGCTGGCGCTGGGCGGATCGGTGGCGACCTATCTCAAGCCGGGCGCGCTGGACGCCGCCTATGGGAAGGCGCCGGTGAGCTACACGCTGTTCGCCCGGTTCGCGCTCGGCAGGTAAGCGGCGGGGCCTTGCCCCTTTTCCGTACCGGGAATCCGGCGCATGAACCGCCCATGCGCTGGACTTCCCGTATCGCCGCCGCCGCGCTCGTCGCGCTCCTCCAGGCCTGTGCCACGCCGCCGGCGCGTACCCCGCCGCCGGCTGTGCTTTCGGAAGCCCGCCCGCCGGTCACGATCCTGATCTCGATCGACGGCTTCCGCGCCGATTATCTCCAGCGCGGCGTCACCCCCACCCTCACCCGCCTCGCCGCGCAGGGCATCACCGGCCCGATGCGGCCCAGCTTCCCGAGCAAGACCTTCCCCAATCACTGGACGCTGGTGACCGGCATGGTGCCCGATCGCCACGGCATCGTCGGCAACCGGATGGAGGATGCCGGGCATCCCGGCGAGACGTTCACCACCGCCAGCGACGCCCCCTATTGGTGGAATGCCGCCCAGCCGATCTGGGTCGCGGCCGAGCAGGCCGGCATCCGCACCGGCACGGTGTTCTGGCCGGGCGCCAACGTCGCCTGGGGAAGCAGGGCGACCAGGCCCGATCATGGCGACTATGCCGGCGGCGCCCGCCCGCACGACTGGCTCCAGTACAACCAGGCGGTGAACGACACCCAGCGGGTCGATACCGTGCTCGACTGGCTGCGGCGCCCGCAGGCCAATCGCCCGCGCTTCGTCACGCTCTATTTCGACCGGGTCGACACGGTCGGCCATGCCCATGGGCCGAACTCGCCCGAGGTGACCCGCGCCGCCGCCGAGGTGGACGCGCAGATCGGCACCCTGGTCGACGGCCTCGCGGCACTCCGCCAGCCCGCGAACCTCGTCATCGTCTCCGACCACGGCATGTCGGAGACCAGCGACACGCGCGTGATCCCGCTCGGCCTGCCCAAGGACAGCTATCACCTGATCGAAGCCGGCCCCTTCGCCGCGCTCGATCCGCTGCCGGGCAAGGAAGCGCTGGTCGAGAGCACGCTGCTGAAGCCGCATCCGCACATGGCCTGCTGGCGGAAAGGCGAGATCCCGGCCCGCTTCCGCTATGGCGGCAACCCGCGCATCGCGGCGATCTTCTGCCTGGCCGAGCCGCGCTGGATGATCGTCGAGAAGCTGCCCGATGTGCCCTATACCCGCGGCGAGCATGGCTATGACAACCAGTCGAGCGACATGGCCGCGCTGTTCATCGCTGCCGGGCCGGCCTTCCGCCACGGCACCGTGCCCGCCTTCGACAATGTCGACGTCACGCCGCTGCTCCGCGATCTGCTCGGCCTGCCGCCGCGCACCGATATGGACGGCGACGACGCGCCGTTCCGCGCACTGCTTCGCCCCAGCTGAATCCGCTTGCCAGAAACTAGTTTCTGATTGAAACTAGTTTGCATGCGCACCTTCGACGATATCCAGCCAGGCGACCGGGCGAGTTTCGGTCGCTACGAGGTCACCCGCGAGGAGGTTCTCGACTTCGCCCGCAAATATGACCCCCAGCCCTTCCACCTCTCCGACGAGGCGGCGGCCAAGACGCATTTCGGGCGGCTGGCGGCGAGCGGCTGGCATACCAACGCGATGACGATGGCGATGCTGGTCGCGCACCACGAGCAGGAGCCGGTCGCCAGCCTCGGCGCGGCGGGGATCGACGAACTGCGCTGGCTGCGGCCGGTTTTCCCCGGCGACGTGCTGCGCTGCGAGACCGAGGTGCTCGAAGTCCGCGCGTCGCAGAGCCGGCCGGAAATGGGTATCGTCCGCAGCCGGATGACGACGTTCAACCAGAAGGACGAACCCGTCCTCACCTTCATCGCCAACGCGCTGATCGCCCGCCGCAAGCAGGGATGAGGCCGGGGGGCCGGGTCCTTCGCCCCCTCCCTCCGCCATGCCCGGCGAAACCCTCGCCAACCCCGCCCGAAATGCTATCCTCCCCGCACCCTGCGAGGAGATATCCGATGCGTCCTGCCCTGCTGCTCTGCGTCGCCCTGATCGCCCCTGCCGCCCGCGCGCAGACCGAGCCGCAAGGCGGGCTCGCCGGCACCTGGACGGTCGATCTCTCGGCCGACCCCGACAAGCCGTACCGCAAGACGATGGAGCTCCGCCTCGCGCCGGACGGATCGGTGACCGGCAGCTTCTATGACAGTGCGATCGAGAACGGCCGCTGGAAGACCGCGCGCGGGCGCACCTGCGTCAGCTTCCGCACCACCGACGGCGCCGGGCCGTATCACACGGCCGCCTGCCTGCGCGGCGACGCGGTGGAGGGCCAGACCTGGGCCGAGCACCGCACCTTCCTGTTCAACTGGAACGCCGTCCGCGCGCATTAGAGCATTTTCAAGTTGACCGTTTACGGTCAACGACTCGGACAATGCGGCAAACAAACATCTAGAGCGTCTTCACCCATGGTGAAAACGCGCTAGACGCGCAGCCGGCGTCAGGCCATCGCCAGTACCTGCCCGCCATGGGCGTTCCGGCGACGGCCGGCGTCCCGTTCGAGCTTGAAGGCACCGGTCTGGCCGCTCAGTACCTCGACCTCGCGGAGCAGATGCGTCGTCGCCGCCGAAGTTTCCTCCACCATCGCCGCATTCTGCTGGATGCCCGTCTCGATCGAGCTGAGCGCACCCGAGACCGCGTTGGTCGCATGGGCCTGTTCGCGGCTGGCGCGGGCGATATCGTCGGCCCGGCGGGCGCTGTCCTCGGTCGAGGCTTCGATCACCTGGAAGGCCTCGTCGATCTTGCCCACCGCCGCGACGGCCGTGCCGATCTCGTCGCGGGCACGGGTCAGCTGCTCCTTGGCGCTGGCCGACTCGGTCTCCGCGCGCAGCGCGAGCGCGCTGACCAGATCCGCGACCACCGCGAAGCCGCGGCCCGCCTCGCCCGCGCGCCCTGCCTCCACCGCGGCGTTCATCGCCAGCACCCGCGTCTGGAACGCGATCTTCTCCAGGCCCTCGATGACCCCGTCGATCGCGCGCGAACTTTCGGTGACCGCATCCATCGCGACGGTTGCCGCCGTGGTGCGGTTGGGCCCCTCGATCACCGCGGCGCGCGCGGAGTCGCTGGCGGCGAGGGACTGATCGGCGGCGACCGCGGTCTCCCGCACGCTGCCGGTGATCTGCTTCACCGCCACCGCGGTCTGGCTGAGCTCGCCGGCTGCCTGCTCGGTCCGGCGGGCGAGATTGCCCGAGGCCTGAGCGATCTCGCGGCTGCCGGTCTCGATCGACTGGGTGCTGTCCATCAACGCGTCGATCAGGTCGCGCAACCGGTCGATCGCGCCGTTATAGCCGTCCTTCAGGTCGCGGAACTCGTCCGGATAGGCCTCGATGATCTTGGCGCTGAGGTCCCCGTCGGCCAGCCGCTGGAAATGGGCCGCCATGCCACGCACCACCGCCGCATGCTCGCGGGCAAGCTGGTTGAGCTGGACCTGCTCCTCCGCCGCGCGCTTGAAGCTCTCCATCGCACGGGTCAGGCGGCCGACGCAGTCGGTATAGTCGGTATAGGCGATCGGGCTCTTGAGATCGCCGGCGGCGAGCCCCTCCATGCGCACGACCGTGGCGACATAGGGTACCGCGATAGCCTCGCGCAGCCACCAGGCACAGACCACGGCCAGCAGCGTGAGGCCACCATCGATCTCGAGCGACGACACGGGCGACAGCAGCAACTGGCCGAGCGTGGCAGCGGCAAGCAGGCAGACGAACAGTCCGAAGGCGATGAGCAGCTTCAGTCGAATTGGCGCATTCGCCTTGAACCAGTGCACATCACCCTCCGCATTTCATCCTTGTTCAAGTCATCATGGAGGAAGATGCAAGGTGCCGGCGCGGATGCACCTTTGGGCATTTTTACTTGGGCCGGTCATCCAAGGCGCTGTGCACAATAGCGGAAACGAGAATACCTCTTCGCCAGTCCACACGATTGCACAAGCGCGCAACCAGGGATTGCTCGCTCTGGTAGGACGATATCAACCCACTTCCTTCGGTCACCTTGCCTCAGGCCGGCCCCGTACCGCCGGAGGCGCGCCGCTCGACCTGGCGCGCACATCGCCGGGGCCGGTCGCGACCTGTACAGGATGTGGCGGCGTCAGCGTCTGCGCCAGCCGCCGGGGCGGCCGCGGAAATCGCGCCAGTTGTTGCGCCAGCGGGGATTGCCCCGCCACGTACCGCGCCGCTGCTCCCAATAGGCCCGCTGGCCGTCGCTCCAGGCGTGGCGCTGGCGATAGCGGTCATACACATAGGCGCCGGTGCCGGGGTAATAATAGTCCTCATGCCAGCCCCAATACGGGCTGCCCCAGCCGCTCCCCACCGCGACACGACCCCCGCCATAGCCATAGCCGCTGTCGGCACAGCCGCCCAGCAGCGCCGCGCCGCCGAGCAACCCCGCACCGATGATCGCTTTCAACCCGATGTGCATGTTCACGCTCCTTACCGGAGAAACGCCCCGGGCGATGCCGGTCACGCGCCTCGCTGGCGGAAGCGCGCGGGCACGGATGGGAGTTCCCGCGCCACCCGACCGGGATCGATGCCGCGCGGCTCCACATTGGCCGCATTGCGTCTTCGGGGGCGGAGAGTCGCTATCTGCGCCGCCTTGGAGTCGCAGGCACGGGACAGGTGCCGGCACGTGGACCGCGCCGGCGCCGCCGGTCAGTGGCCTTCGAAGGCGACCAGCGCCGAGACCTTGAGCCCGTCGCCGCGCAGCGCGTCGGCCCCGCCCAGATCGGGCAGATCGACGACGAAGGAGGCCTGCACCACCTCCGCCCCTGCCTTGCGGAGCAGCCGGACCGCGGCGCGGGCGGTACCGCCAGTGGCGATCAGGTCGTCGACCAGCAGCACCCGGGCGCCCGGCACCAGCGCATCGGCATGGATGGCGATGCGGTCCGTGCCATATTCGAGGGCGTAGTCCTCGGCGATCGTCGCACCCGGCAGCTTGCCGTCCTTGCGGATCAGCAGCACGCCGGTGCCGAGCTGCATCGCCAGCGCCGCGCCGAACAGGAAGCCGCGCGCCTCGACGCCGGCGACCAGATCGATCGGGCCTTCCACCTGCGCGGCCATCCGGTCGATGGTGAGCCGCAGCCCCTCGGCATCGAGCAGCAGCGTGGTGATGTCGCGAAAAAGGATCCCCGGCTTCGGAAAGTCGGGGATCGTGCGAATGCGACTGCGAATGTCTTCGTTCTGGTGGAGGTCCATCAATGCTTCATGCCGCGCCAAACCGTGAGGTACGCGCCATAGGCGAGCCCGGTGGCAATCAGCAAGAAGATCAGGACCGCGAGACCCGCCTCGTGGCGCTTCTGCAGCGTCGGCTCGGCGGTCCAGACGAGGAAGGCGGATACGTCCTTCGCCATCTGGTCGACAGTGGGTCGGGTCCCGTCGTCGAACTGGACCTGGCCTTCGCTGGTCAGCGGCGGCGGCATCGCGATGTTGAGGTTGGCGAAATAGGGGTTGAAGTGCATGCCATCGGGCGTCTTCATCGCCTCCGGGAACTTGGCCGCAACCGCCGGATCGGGCTTCTCGCCATAGCCGGTCAGCAGCGAGTAGACATAGGCCGCACCGTCGTGCCGCGCCTTGGTGATCAGGCTCAGGTCCGGCGGGTTGCCGGTGCCGGCATAATAGACCTTCGGGAAGCGATCCGATGGCAGGTTGTCGCGCTCGCCCCAGCTGCCGGCCTTTTCGTCGAACACCGGCTGCTTGATCGCCCATTCCTTTGCGATCTTCTTCACCTGGGCCTCGCTATAGCCCAGGTCAGCAAGGTTGCGGAACGCGATCAGGTTCAGCGAGTGGCAGGTCGCGCAGACCTCCTTGTACACCTTGAAGCCGCGCTGGAGCTGGCCGATATCGAACTTGCCGAGCGGCCCGTTCGAGGCGAGGTGCAGTTCCTTCGGGTGCTTGTGCAGCGCCTGCTCGGCAGTCTGCTTCGGCGGTTCCTTGATCAGCCCGGTGATGCTGCTCAGCAGGGCGAGCAGCAGCACGAAGACGAAGCCGAGGCCGATCAGGAATTTGATCGAACGGAGAAAGATCGACGTCATGGTCCCCGGCCCCCTTATGCCGTCGCCGCGGTGGCAGTGATGCGCGAGCCGCCTTCATCCCCCAGCACCGCCTCGGTGATCGAGTTGGGCAGCGGGCGCGGCGTCTCGATCCGCGAGATGATCGGCACGATGATCAGGAAGTGCGCGAAATAATAGGCTGCCGCGATCTGGCTGGTGATCACGTAGAAGGGTTCGGCAGGTGAACCGCCGCACCAGCCCAGGATCAGCACGTCCGCGACCAGCACCCAGAAGGCGACGCGGTACATCGGCCGGTAATGGGCCGAGCGGACCGGCGAACGATCCAGCCAGGGCAGGAAGAACAGCAGCAGGATCGAGCCGAACATCGCCAGCACGCCCCACAGCTTGGCGTCGAGGATGAAATCCGCGGTGAAGGCACGCAGGATCGCGTAGAAGGGCCAGAAATACCATTCGGGCACGATGTGCGCGGGCGTCGAGAGCGGGTTGGCCGGAATGTAGTTGTCCGGGTGGCCCAGATAGTCCGGGTAGAAGAAGATCAGCGTCGAGAACAGGATCAGGAAGATGCCGACCCCGAAGCCGTCCTTGGCGGTGTAATAGGGGTGGAACGGCACCGTGTCCTGCTCGCCCTTCACCTCCACGCCGGTCGGGTTGTTCGAACCCGGGATGTGCAGCGCCCAGATGTGCAGGATGATCACGCCCGCGATCACGAAGGGCAGCAGATAGTGGAGCGAGAAGAAGCGGTTGAGCGTAGCATCGTCCGGCGCATAGCCGCCGAGCAGCCACACGCGGACCCAGTCGCCCACCACGGGGATCGCCGAGAAGAAGCCGGTGATCACCTGCGCTCCCCAGAAGCTCATCTGTCCCCAGGGGAGCACATAGCCCATGAAGGCGGTGGCCATCATGAGCAGGAAGATGACGACGCCCAGCAGCCACACCATCTCGCGCGGCGCCTTGTACGATCCGTAGTGCAGACCGCGGAAGATGTGGATGTACACCACGATGAAGAACATGCTGGCGCCGTTGGCGTGGGCGAAGCGCAGGAACCAGCCCGCGTTCACGTCCCGCATGATCGTGCCGTTCACCGATTCGAAGGCGCCCGCGGCCGAACTGTGGAAATGCATCGCCAGCACAATGCCGGTGACGATCTGGATGACCAGCGACAGCCCTGCCAGGATGCCGAAGTTCCAGAAATAGTTGAGGTTGCGCGGTACCGGATAGCCGGCACCGATCGCGTTATAGACGAACCGCGGCAGGGGTAGCCGATCGTCCACCCATTTCATCACCGGGTTCTTCGGCTCGTAATGGCGCGCCCAGGGAAAGCTCATCCAGGTCTCTCCTCACCCGACCACGACGACGGTGTCGGACGTGAAATTATATTTTGGAACTTCGAGGTTCTTCGGCGCCGGACCCTGTCGGATGCGGCCGGCGGTATCATAGGCCGATCCGTGGCAGGGGCAGAAATAGCCGCCGAACGGCCCCTTGCTCTCCCCCTCGCCCGCGCCCAGCGGCACGCAGCCGAGATGGGTGCACACGCCCAGTGTGATCAGCCAGTTCTTGTGTCCCTCCGCCGTGCGCTGTTCCAGCGTCTGCGGGTCGCGCAGGCTGGAGACGGGCACCGCATCGGCCTGGGCGATTTCCGCCGGCGTCAGGTTGCGGACGAACAGCGGCTGTTTGCGAAAGCTGGCCTTGATCGCCTGTCCCGGTTCGATCGCGTCGAGATTGACCTCGGTGGTCGACAGCGCCAGCACGTCGGCCGAGGGGTTCATCGAGTTGACCAGCGGCAGCACCACCACGCCTGCGCCCACCGCCGCCACCGAGGCGGCCGCATAGGTGAGGTAATCGCGACGACGAGGATTTTCGAGAAGTTCGCCGCCAGGGCCTACGGTCTGTCCGGGAGAAACGCCTTCTTCAAACGTTGCCATGCTCTAGCCCTTGCACTTCGGAACACTTCCGCGAGAGAGCCGCGGAGAGAGGAACGCGGACGAAACGATGCTCGGTACCGGCCGGAATTCCGGCTGCCATCCCAAGTTTGATAGACGGCGCAATGCAGCTTTGCCAACAGGGTTTTTCATATTCTCGTCTCCAGGGCCTTAATGTTGCACTGCAAAATGACTTCTCCCGCCACCATTCGCATTGCGTTGTTCCAGCCTGAAATTGCTGGGAATGTCGGCACCATCTTGCGGCTGGCCGCCTGTATGGATGCCGCGGTGGACCTGATCGAGCCTATGGGATTTCCCTGGGGCGATCGTGCCCGCAAGCGGGCGGCGATGGACTATGACGCGGCGGCGGAGGTCGTTCGCCACGCCGATTGGGACGCCTTCGAGGCGCGGATACCCTCGCGGCTGGTGCTCTTCACCACCCGCGGCGGCGTCCGCCTGCCGGAGGCGCGGTTCGAACCGGGCGACACGCTGCTGTTCGGCTCGGAAAGCGCGGGCGTGCCCGAGTTCGTCCATGCCCGCGCCGATGCTGCAGTTCGGATTCCGATGCGGGCGACGCTGCGCTCCTTGAACCTCGCGGTCGCAACGGGCATCGGGCTGGCCGAGGCACTACGCCAGACGGAAGGATTCCCCGCATGATCGAGGCCGTGATCCCGCTCGACGAACAACAGCAGCGCGCGCGCACCTGGTTCGAATCCCTGCGCGATTCGATCTGCGCCGAGTTCGAGGCGATCGAGCGCGAGGCGGATTCCGACGCTGCGTTCACCTACCTCCCCTGGGACCGGACCGATACGAGCGGCGCGCCTGGCGGCGGCGGCGTGCGCGGGGTGATGAAGGGTCGGGTGTTCGAGAAGGTGGGCGTCAACGTCTCCACCGTCGGCGGCGCCCTCGAGGGGGACTTCGCCAAGACCATCCACGGCGCGGGCGAGGACCCCAGCTTCTTCGCCACCGGCATCAGCCTGGTCGCGCACATGGCCAACCCGCATGTGCCGGCGGTGCACATGAACACGCGCTTCCTCACGACGACCAAGCGCTGGTTCGGCGGCGGCGCCGACCTCAACCCGCCGCTGCCCTACGAGGAAGACACCGCCGATTTCCACGCCCGGCTGCAGGCCGCGTGCGACGCGCACGACGCGGGCCATTATCCGCGCTTCAAGAAATGGGCGGACGACTATTTCTACATTCCGCACCGCCAGGTGCATCGCGGCGTCGGCGGCATCTTCTACGATCATCTGGAAGGCGACTGGGAGGCGGATTTCGCCTTCACCCAGGATGTCGGCCGCGCGTTTCTCGACGTGTACCCCAGGCTGGTCCGCCGGCGGATGCATCAGCCCTTCGACGATGCCGATCGCCAGCGCCAGCTCGAATGGCGCGGCCGCTATGCCGAGTTCAACCTCATCTACGATCGCGGCACCCTGTTCGGCCTGAAGACCGGCGGCAATGTCGATGCGATCCTGATGAGCCTGCCGCCCATGGCCGCGTGGAGCTGACGGCATGGGCCTGCTGCCGGTAGCGAACGACCACCTCGCCACCATCGTCACCGCGCTGGAGATGCGCGAACGGCCCCGGCCCCGTCCGATGCAGCCCTCGCCCTTCCGGCTGGTGCATTGGCCCGCGCCGGACAGCGAGAAGTACCGCGCGCTGTTCCGACGGGTGGGCGGGCCGTGGCTATGGTTCTCGCGGCTGGTGATGGACGAGGCACGGCTGCGGGCGATCCTCGACGATCCGCAGGTGCTGGTCCATGCCGTCGTTGATCGCGCGGGCGTGGAGGTCGGCATGCTCGAGCTCGATTTCCGCGCGCAGGCGACCTGCGAGCTCGCCTATGTCGGGCTGGTGCCGGAGATCACCGGCAAGGGCCATGGCGGCTGGCTGATGGGGCAGGCCCTCGCCCTTGCCTGGCGCAAGGAGGTGGAGCGCGTCTGGGTGCACACCTGCACGCTCGATCACCCGGCCGCGCTCGGCTTCTATCGCCGCCACGGCTTCGTGCCCTATCAGCGCACGATCGAGACCTTCCCCGATCCTCGCCTGCTGGGCGTGCTACCGATGGAGGCGGCGCCTCACATTCCCTGCCTGGGTTCGGTGGCGCGGTAGGCGGCGACGCGCAGGATCGCCAGTGCCGACCAGACCAGCGCGCCGACCAGCGACAGCACCAGGAAGCCGAGCGCGTCGGCCGCGACCCCGCCGCCGAGCGCGCTGCCGATCAACCCGCTGACGATGGTGCCGACCACCATCAGCGCCAGTCCTGCGATGAACAGGATCGCGGTGACCAGCAGGAACAGCAGGCCGTTGAGCCCGGCGCTGCGCGCCCAGCCCTGGCGGAGCGCGTCGACCAGCCCGCCCTCCGGCTTCGCCGCATAGGCCGGCGCCGCCAGCCAGGTGCGGGCATAGACGAACAGGCCCGGCACCACGAACAGCATCAGGCCCAGCCGGAAGCCGGCGCCGGTCGCCAGCTCCAGCAGCAGGAACGGAAACAGCCGCCGCAGCGACAGGGCGAGCACCTGGCCGAGGGTGCGGCCGTTGCCGTTGAGATACAGGCTCAGCAGCGCGAAGGTGCCATAGTCCAGCGCGAAATAGGCGAGCGCCAGCGGCACCATGTTCGCCTGGACGAAGCGATCGTAGAAATCGAGCAGCGCCGCCTGGTCCGGCAGATTCGCCAGTTCGGGAAAGAAGGGCGTGGCGAGCAGCAGCATGCCGAGGCTCGGCAGCAGGAAGAACACACCCGCCACGGGAACGACCAGCGCGCGCTCCCGCCGCCAGAGGGCCGATGCGTCGGCAAACAGGCCGGCAAGGCGCAAGGTCATGCAGCGCCCGCCATTTCGTCGACGCGCTCGGCGTAGAGCTTGCCCTGGAAGGCGGCGAGCAGCAGCATCGCCACCGCCTGTACGCACGACGTGACCAGCGCGGTCAGCAGGAACGCGGCGGTCATGCCCTCGCCCGCGCCGAACAGCAGGGCGAAGACGCTGCCGAATACCGTCCGGGCGGCGAGCTGCGCGATCCCGGCGATCACCACGAACAAGAGCAGCGTGCCGAAAATGCGCCAGCCGTGCCCCGCGGTCAGCCGCCACGAGCGGCGAAGCGACGCCAGCGCCACGCCCTCGCGCAGCACCACCGCACTCGCCAGGATCAGCCGGCTGACCGCCACGCAGAGGAGAATGACGACCACCAGCGCGTACAGCGCGACGATGCTCGAGGTCTGCGGATCGACGACCACATTGGCCCCCTGCCCTGTCGCCATCACCATCACGTCATAACCGCGCGCCGCCAGGATGAGCAGCACGGGCACGCCGAGGATGGCGGCCGCGATGCCCATCAGGATGGAGACCAGCAGCGCCGCCGGCAGCCGGCGCACCGCGAGGCGCGTCGCCCCGCCCAGCGTGCCCTCGCCCGTGGCCAGCGCGATCACCGCGAGCGACCCGCCCATCGACACGATGGAGAGGAGCAGTACCGGCAGGAACAGCACCAGCTGCATGCCCGGCGCCGCGACCGCGGATTGTGCCTGGCACCAGGCGCTCACCACGTTCGGCACCACGAACGCCGCCAGCGCGAGAGGCGCCAGCATGCGGATCCGTTCGCCGACAAATTCCGTCGCGCGTTCCCAGACGGTTCCCAGTTTCGCCATATGGCCGTGTCCTTGCGTGAGGGGCCCCGGGTGTTAGCGGTGGGGCCGGGGCTTGCCAATGCTTGCCTTGCGCGCCGGAAGGGCGCAATCGGCGG
>NZ_AGFU01000083.1 GCF_000226955.1 Sphingomonas elodea ATCC 31461 | reverse complement strand
GAAGAACGCCATCGGCAGGAACACCGCCGACAGGACGAGGGCGACGCCGACCAGCGCGCTGGTGATCTCGTCCATCGACTTGCGCGCGGCGTCGATCGGGCTGAGATGTTCGGTGACGATCAGGCGCTCGACATTCTCGACCACGACGATCGCGTCGTCGACCAGCAGGCCGATCGCCAGCACCATGCCGAACAGGGTGAGCGTGTTGATCGAATAGCCGGCGATCGCCATCACCGCGAAGGTGCCGAGCAGCACCACCGGCACGGCGATCGTCGGGATCAGCGTGGCGCGGAAGTTCTGGAGGAACAGGAACATCACCAGGAAGACGAGCACCACCGCTTCGATCAGCGTGTGCACCACCTGCTCGACCGACAGGCGGACGAACGGCGTGGTGTCATACGGGTAGATGACCTTGATGTCGCCGGGGAAGGTCTTGGCGATCTCGTTGACGCGCGCCTTGACCAGGTCGACCGTGGTCAGCGCGTTGGCGCCGGGGGCGAGCTTGATGCCGATGCCGGCGCCGGGCTTGCCGTTCCACTTGGAATCGAAGCCATAGCTCTCCGCACCGATCTCGACGCGAGCGACGTCGGCCAGGCGCACCACCGAGCCGTCGGTGCCGCTCTTGAGGCGGATCTGGGCGAACTGATCCGGCGTGGTCAGGCGCGACTGCACCGAGACGGTGGCGTTGAGCATCTGCTCCTTCGGCGCCGGACGCGCGCCCAGCTGGCCGGCGGAGACCTGTGCGTTCTGCGCCCGGATCGCCGCGGTCACGTCGTCCATCGTCAGGGCGAACTTGTTCAGCTTCACCGGATCGACCCAGACGCGCATCGCGTACTGCGAACCGAAGATCTGGGTGTCGCCCACGCCGTTCACGCGCGACAGCGGGTCCTGCAGCTTGGACACGGCATAGTCGGCAAGATCGGTGCCGCTGTGCGACCCGTCTTCCGAATAGAGGCCGATCACCACCAGGAAGTTCTGGGTCGCCTTGGCGACCTGGATGCCCTGCTGCTGGACTTCCTGCGGCAGGAGCGGGGTCGCTGCCTGCAGCTTGTTCTGCACCTGCACCTGGGCGATGTCCGGATCGGTGCCCTGCTCGAAGGTGAGCGTGATCGTCACCGTGCCGGCCGACGAGGACGAGGACGAGAAGTAGCGAAGGTGGTCGATCCCCTTCATCTGCTGCTCGATGATCTGCGTCGTCGTGTTTTCCAGCGTCTTGGCGTCCGCACCGGGATAGGTGGCGGTGATCGAGACGGCGGGCGGCGCGATGGCAGGGAACTGGGCGATCGGCAGCGTGCGGATGGCAAGGATGCCGGCCAGCATGATGATGATCGCGATGACCCATGCGAAGATGGGGCGATCGATGAAATAGCGCGACATGGGGGGTTACTTCCCTTGAGCCGGAGTAGCGCCGCCCGGCTGGCCCTGCGCGGGCTTGGCGTTCGGGTTCCACGGCTGCGGCGTTACCGGCATGCCCGGGCGCAGCATCATCGCGCCCTCGACGATCACCTTGTCGCCCGGCTTCACGCCGCCGGTGACGATCCAGCTGTCGCCGGCGGTGCGGCTGGTCTGGATCGGCCGCGGCTCGATCTTGTTTTCGGCGCCGACCACCAGCACCACCGGGTTGCCGCGCTCGTCGCGGCTCACCGCGCGCTGCGGCACCAGCATGGCGTTCTGCTGGGTGCCCTCGATCAGGTGCGCGCGCACGAACATGCCGGGCAACAGCAGGCCGTTGGGGTTCGGGAACAGCGCGCGGATGATCTGGCTGCCGGTCGTCTGGTCGACGGTTACGTCGGCGAAGCGCAGCGTGCCCTGCGCGCCATAGTCGTTGCCGTCCTCCAGCTTCAGCGCGACCTTGGCGTTGCCGTCCTTGGCAACCTGGCCGGCCATGATCGCCTGGCGCAGCTTGAGCACGTCGGCGCTCGACTGCTGGATGTCGACATAGATCGGGTCGAGCCGCTGGATCGTCGTCAGCGCATCGGCCTGCGAGGCCGAGACCAGCGCGCCGGTGGTGTAGATCGAGCGGCCGATCCGGCCGCTGATCGGCGCGCGGATCGTGGTGCGGGCGAGATCGATCTCGGCGGTGCGCAGCGCGGCCTGCTGGGCGGCGACGTCGGCGCGGGCCTGGGCGGCGCTGGCGACGGCGTTTTCGTAATCCTGCTTCGAGATCGCGTTGATCTTCACCAGATCGCCATAGCGGCGGGCGAGCGCTTCGGTGGAGGCGATCGTCGCCTGGGCGCGGGACAGCGCCGCGCGGGCGCTGGCGACCGCGGCGCGGTAGGGCGCGGCGTCGATCCGGTAGAGCGGCTGGCCCTGGCGGACCATGTCGCCTTCGGTGAACAGCCGTTCGAGGATGATGCCGTTGACCTGCGGGCGCACGTCCGAGCTTTCATAGGGGCTCAGGCGGCCGGGCAGCTCGCTGGTCAGCGGCACCGCCTGCCGCTGGACGACGACATAGGAAACCGGAGGCGGGGCGGCCTGACCGCCGGGACCACCGGCACCCTGCTGCTGGGGCTGGCCGCCACAGGCGGTGAGGATAAGCGCGAGAGCCGGCGCGGTGTGACGGAGAAAAGTCATGCTTCAGCCTGCCGTTGTGATATATGTGAGTGAACGTTCGCTCACATTCGCCGCTACTGCGAAGCGAGTGACTCGGTCAAGACGATTCTATAGGTGGCTTGGATGGCAGAAACCACGGAAGGCAGCGGGGTTCCACACCGCGAAAAGGCCATGTTGCGCCGCGAAAAGATCGTATCGGCGGCGCGCAGGTTGTTCATTGCGAACGGTTTTCACGCTACCGGCGTGGCCCAGATCGCCAAGGAATCGGGCATTGCGGTAGGTCAAATTTATCGCGATTTTTCTTCGAAGGAGGCGATCGTGGCCGAGATCGTGCAGGCGGACTGCATGGATTTCCTCGCGCCCGAGTCGCTGAGCGCGGGCATCCAGAGCGGTGATTCCGAGTTCGTATGGAAATGGCTGGCGGATTTCGTGCGCCCGGAGGCGGACGAGTCGGACCCGCTATTTGCCGAAATCGTCGCCGAAACCGCGCGCAACGATCGCATCAAGGCAATCTTCGAAGGCACGCGCGAGGAAGTGCGAGGCGCGATGCTGGCCGCGCTTTCGGCGCTGCTTCCGGGCGAGGCCTGCGCAGAACGGCGCCTGGCGCTCGCCGATGTCATCACCGCGACGGCACTCGGCCTGATGCAGCACCGCTTCCTCAGTCCGGCCGAGGATACCGATCGCGCTGCGGCGCTGATGCTGAGGATGCTGCGGCGCGAGGTCGCCGAGATGCAGGCCGAGGCCGCCAAACGCTGAACAGCGCGCTTTCTGGAAAGCGCTCCCAGAATGTGCAAATGGGAAAACCATGAGCCAGGATCCCCCGTCCCGCGTCGCGCTGTTCGTCACTTGTCTGGTCGATGCGATGCGGCCGCGCGTGGGCTTTGCGGCGTTGCGGGCGCTCGCCGATGCCGGCTGCGACGTGGTGGTGCCGCCGGCGCAGACCTGCTGCGGCCAGCCCGCGCTCAACTCCGGCGATCGCGCCACCGCGACCGACTTCGCCCGCCGCAACGTGGCGATGCTGGAAGGCTTCGAGGCGATCATTGTCCCCTCGGGCAGCTGCGCCGGCACGATCCGCTGCCATTATCCGGAGCTGCTCGCCGATGATCCTGCTTGGGGGCCGCGCGCAGAAGCGGTTGCGGCGAAGACCTGGGAGATTCTCGCCTGGCTCGACGCGCGCGGCTGGCGGCCCGAAGGCGTGGCGCTGCCGGCGACGGCGACCTATCATGACAGCTGCTCGGGCCTGCGCGAGCTCGGCATCAAGGCGCAGCCGCGGCGGTTGCTCGGCGCCGTCGACGGGCTGGACCTGGTGCCGCTCGCCGGCGAGGAGACGTGCTGTGGCTTCGGCGGCACCTTCTGCGTGAAATACCCGGCGATCTCCAACGCCATCGCCGACGAGAAGGCGGCGGCGATCGAGGCGAGCGGCGCGGGCCTGCTGCTCGCCGGCGATCTCGGCTGCCTGATGAACATGGCGGGCAAGCTCCACCGGCGCGGGGCGGAGGTGCGCGCCTTCCACACCATCGAGGTGCTGGCCGGCATGGCCGATGGGCCCGCGATCGGGGAAGCGCAGTGAGCCGGGCGTTCGACGCACGGGTCGACGCAGCCCTCGCCGACCGCCAGCTCAAGGTCGCGGTCGAGCGCACCGCCGGCACCGCCGAGGTCAAGCGCGGCGCGGCGATCGGCGCCTGGCCCAGCTTCGCCGCGGCGCGCGCGCGGGCGGCGGCGATCAAGGACCATGTGATCGCCAATCTGGGTTCCTATCTCGTCCAGTTCGAGGCGGCGGCGACCGCTTCGGGGGCGACGGTCCACTGGGCCGCTACCGCCGACGAGGCCTGCGCGATCGTCGTGGATATCTGCCGCAAGGCGGGCGCGAAGAGCGTCGCGCGCTCCAAGTCGATGCTCGGCGAGGAGATCGGGCTGCCGCATGCGCTGGAGGCGGCGGGGATCGGCCGGGTCGAGACCGACCTTGCCGAACACATCATCCAGCTCGCCGGCGAACGACCCTCGCACATCATCTGGCCGGCGATGCACAAGACGCGCGAGCAGGTCTCCGAGCTGTTCCACGCCCGCCACCGCGAACCGCATGTCGAGGAAAGCATCGTCGCGATGGCGGCAAGCGCAAGGCGCCAGCTGCGCGGGCAAATGCTGGGCGCCGATGTCGGCATCTCGGGCGCCAATTTCCTGATCGCGGATACGGGGCAAATCTGCACCGTCACCAACGAGGGCAATGCCGAACTCTCGCTGGTGCCGCCGCGCGTGCACATCGTGACGGCGGGGATCGAGAAGCTTGTGCCCTCGATGGATCATGCGGTGCATCTGCTGCGGCTGCTCGCCCGCTCGGCGACCGGCGCGGCGCTGACCCAGTACACCACCTTCTACGCCGGGCCGAAGCGGGCAGGGGACCGTGACGGGCCCGAGGAGATGCACATCGTGCTGGTCGACAATGGCCGCAGCGCGATGCGCGAGGAGGGGCTGGCGGAGATGCTCCGCTGCATCCGTTGCGGCGCGTGCATGAACCACTGCGTGGTGTTTCGCCAGATCGGCGGCCATGCCTATGGCGGCACCTATCCGGGGCCGATGGGATCGGTGCTGACCCCCGCGCTCGACGGGCTGGTGGCGAGCCGCGACCTGCCGAATGCCTGCACGATGAACGGCAAGTGCCAGGAGGTGTGCCCGGTCGCGATCCCCTTGCCGACCTTGCTGCGCGGCTGGCGGGAGAAGAGCTGGCGCGAGGGGCTGGAGCCGGTGACGTTGCGTTCCGGTTTGGGGATCTGGGCCTGGGCGGCGCGGCGGCCTTGGGTCTACCGCGCGGGCGTGCGCTGGGCGATCCGGGCGATGCGGCTGGCCGGGCGCGGCTGGATATCGAAGCTGCCGCTGGCCGGCGGCTGGACCGGCGGGCGCGACTTTCCCGCACCCGCGGCGGAGAGCTTCATGGACCGCTATCGAAAGGGTGAACGATGAGCGCGCGCGACGCGATCCTGGCGCGGCTGGGGCCGGCGCGCGACCCGGCGATGCTGGCGGCGGAGGCGGCGAGCCTGCTCGCGGGCGAGGAACGCGAGCGGCCGACGGGGCCGGAGGATCTGGTGGCGCGCTTCCTGGCGCAACTTGCGCTGCCGAGCGTGGCGGCGACGCATGCGCGGATCGGGTCGCTGGCGGAATTGCCGGGGGCGGTGGCCGGGTATCTCGCGGCCGAGGGCGCGACGCCGTCGCTGTGGCTGCCGCCCGATGCGCGGGTGGCGGGGCTCGACTGGACCGGGTTGACCCGGCTGGCGGAATGCCCGATCGACGACGGCGCGGTGCTGGCGTTTGCGCGCGCCGGGGTGGCGGAGACGGGCTCGCTGGTGTTCGAGACCTCGCCGGAAGCGCCGATGCTGCCCAACTTCCTGGCGCTGCGGCACATCGTCGTACTGGAAGTCGCCGCGCTGGTCCGCTGGCTGGAGGATGCCGCGCCGGGCGGCGCGGTGCCGCGCGCGCACTACTGGGTAACCGGCGTCAGCGGCACGACCGACATCGAAGGCACCTATGTCCGCGGCGCGCATGGCCCGCGGTACCTGCATGTGGTGCTGGTGGGGTGATCTTTTTCTTAAGCCCCTCCCCTTCAGGGGAGGGGTTGGGGTGGGGGACTCCGCTTCAAGCGTAGGACTCGCTTCTCGGTCATGCCCCACCCCTAACCCCTCCCCTGAAGGGGAGGGGCTTAGTCCACTTGATTAGCCGCTGACTTCTTGTGGCCACCCACGTTCTGTCAGATCCGGTTGATCGTCGACAAACTCCAGATCAAAGCCTTGCTGCCAAGGGAATTCGCCGTCCCGATCGGGCCAAACAATCTGGAGGCAAGGGAAGTCGTCGCCGTCGTAAAACCACCGGCTTCGCCCCAGATACTCAGCGTAGAAGCGTTTGGCGACAGGAAAAGCATAGGCTGGAAGATTCGAAAAGACTTGATTGGACGCCTGACCAACCGCCAATCGGTTCCCCGCCTTTGCATCTCGGAACAGATCGGCGAACACGTCTCGTGCGATGTCCCGCTTCATCGAGAAGAGGATTAATTCGGGGTGGCCGGTGGCGAGCCACAAGCCAGTGGTGAAACAGAAACTCGGGCCTTGGGCGTCGGCAAGCACTGCCGTGTACGCCCAGCCATATTCCCGAACCTTCTCGATAAAGTCCCGGTCTAACGCGTCTAGCGTTTGGAGTGGTGCATCTAGGGCGGTTCGCATGCCTATTCTCTAGCGGCTTTGACGGAGCAACGACACAGCAGTTCTGCGCCTTCATTCCTCCCCTGTAAGGGGAGGTGGCCGCCCGAAGGGCTGACGGAGCTGGGGCACGGACTTCCGCCTCCGGCCGGGACACCCCTCCACCACCGCCTTCGGCGGCGGTCCCCCTCCCCCTCCGGGGGAGGATTTTTTCAGGGCCTCAATGCCCCGCCGGCGCGAACTCCACGTCCCCCGCCGTCCCGGTCGCGCGCAGACCAAACCCCAGCACCACCAGGAACGCCACCGCCGGCACCAGCAGCGCGAGGTTGATCCCCGCGAGGTCGGAGAGATGCCCCATCGCCGCGGTCAGCACCGCGCCGCCGATGATCGCCATCACGATCAGCGAGGCGCCGATCTGCTTGAGCGGGCCCAGCCCGCCGATGCCGATCGCGAAGATCGTCGGGAACTGGATCGACATGAAGAAGCTCGCCGCCACCAGCGCATAGAGCCCGGTCGTCCCGCCGACGAACACCGCCACCGCCGCCAGCACCGCCGACAGTCCGGCGAACACCACCAGCAGCTGCGGCGCCTTCACCCTGCCGAGCAGCGCCGCGCCGACGAAGCGGCCCACGCCGAACAGCACCAGGCTGGCGAACAGATAGTCGGCCGCGCCCTGCTCGCTGAGGCCGGGCAGGTTCACCTGGGCGTAGCGGATCGTGTAGCTCCACAGCCCGACCTGCGCCCCGACATAGAAGAACTGCGCCGCCACCGCGAAGACCAGCGTCCGGTCGCGCAGCACGGTGCCGAGCGCCTTGGCCGTCGGTACCGCCGGTGCGTCGCCCTGCTTGCGGTTGTCCGGGAAGGCGATCAGCGCGGCGGCGATCGCGAAGGCGAGCACCACCAGCCCGATCACCAGATAGGGCGTCTGCACCGAGGCGAGTTCGCCCCGCAGCGTCGCGGTCCGCTCGGCGGCGGACATCGCCGCCAGCGCCTTCTCGTCCTGCGCGAAGCTGGAGAGGATGAAGTATTTGCCGACCAGCACGCCGAAGATCGTGCCGAGCGGGTTGGCCGCCTGGGCGAAGTTCAGCCGGCGCGCGGCGGTTTCGGGGCTGCCCAGCTCGGCGATCAGCGGGCTGGCCGAGGTCTCCAGGAAGGCGAGGCCGCAGGCTATCACGAACAGCGCCGCCAGGAACCAGCGATATTCGCCGAAATGCGTTGCCGGATAGAAGAGCAGCGCGCCGATCGCGTACAGCGTCAGCCCGGTGACGATCGCCGCCTTGTAGCCACGTCGCCGCGCCAGCATCGCCGCCGGCGTCGCGAGCAGGAAATAGCCCATGTAGAAGGCCTGCTGGACGAAGCTGGTCTCGAAATCGCTCAGCGTGAAGGCGCGGCGGAAATGCGCGATCAGGATGTCGTTGAGGTTGTTCGCCATGCCCCACAGGAAGAACAGCGACACCGTGAGGAGGATGGCGGGGGTATAACGTTGGGCGGCCGTACGGGCCATATGTCCTCTCCTTGGGGTCCGATGCCCTTGTTGGGCTTGATCGGCTTGGTGTCCAGATGCGGCAGGGGCCCCGCGAACGGAGCCCCTCCCACCTCATCCGCGGAAGCGATAGGCGTCCAGCGTTTCCGGCTTCATCTCGATCGAATAGCCCGGGCGCGACGGCGGCATGTAGGCGGCATCCCGGATCACGCAGGGATCGAGGAAATGCTCGTGCAGATGGTCGACATATTCGATCACCCGGCCTTCCATCGTCCCGGCGAAGCAGAGATAGTCGATCATCGACAGGTGCTGGACATATTCGCACAGCCCCACGCCGCCGGCATGCGGGCATACCGGCAGGCCGTAGCGCGCGGCGAGCAGCAGCACCGCCAGCGCCTCGTTCACCCCGCCGATGCGACAGGCGTCGAGCTGGATCACGTCGACCGCGCCCACCGCCATGAACTGCTTGAACAGGATGCGGTTCTGGCACATCTCGCCGGTCGCGACCTGCACCTGGCCGATGCCGTCGCGGATCGCCTTGTGGCCCAGCACGTCATCGGGGCTGGTCGGCTCCTCGATGAACCAGGGATGCGCGAAGGCGAGCGCGTTGACCCATTCGATCGCCTGGCCGACCTCCCACACCTGGTTGGCGTCGATCATCAGCTTGCGGTCCGGCCCCAGCACCTCGCGGGCGATGGTGACGCGGCGGATGTCGTCCTGAAGGTCGCGGCCGACCTTGAGCTTGATATGGTCGAACCCGGCATCGACCGCTTCCTGGGCGAGGCGGCGCAACTTCTCGTCGGGATAGCCGAGCCAGCCCGCCGACGTGGTGTAGCAGGGATAGCCGGTCGCCTGCAGCGTGGCGATGCGCTCGGCCTTGCCGGCGGCGCGCTCGGTGAGGAGCGCGAGCGCCTGTTCCGGCGTGATCGCGTCGGTGAGGTAGCGGAAGTCGATCGCGCGGACGAGCTGTTCGGGCGTCATGTCCGCGACCAACTGCCACACCGGCTTGCCCTCGGCCTTGGCCCAGAGGTCCCAGATCGCGTTGACCACGGCGCCGGTCGCCAGGTGCATCGCGCCCTTGTCCGGGCCGATCCAGCGCAACTGGCTGTCGCCGGTGAGGTGCCGCCACATCCGTGCGGGCTCCTCGGCGATCCAGGCGAGGTCGAGGCCGATCACCAGGTGGCGCATCGCTTGAATCGCCGCGACGCAGATGTCGTTGCCGCGGCCGATGGTGAAGGTGAGGCCATGGCCCTCGAGGCCGGGCACGTCGGTTTCGAGGATGACATAGGCCGCCGAATAATCGGGGTCCGGGTTCATCGCGTCCGAGCCGTCGAGCGCGGTGCTGGTGGGAAAGCGCAGGTCGACCGTGCGCAGCCCGGTGATCCTGGCAGAGAGGGCCTGTGCGGCGGCGACGTCGTTGGAGAGCGCGTTCATCATGTCCCTTAGTTGACCCAGCCGCCGTCGATCACATGGACCGCGCCGGTGGTGAAGGCAGCCTCGTCGCTGGCGAGATAGCAGACGAGCGCGGCGATTTCCTCTTCGCGGCCGAGGCGACCCATGGGCTGGCGGGCGACGAAGGCGGCGTGCGCGTCCTCGACGCTGATGCCCGACGCATCGGCCTGATCGGACACGCGCTGGCGCAGGCTGGGCGTGTCGACGGTGCCCGGGCACACCGCGTTGCAGCGGATGCCCTGCGCGACGAAGTCTGCCGCGACCGCCTTGGTCAGGCCAATCACCGCGGCCTTGGAGGCGCCATAGGCATAGCGATTGGGGATGCCCTTCACGCTGGAGGCGATCGACGACATGTTGACGATCGCCCCGCCGCCGCGCGCCAGCATGCCCGGCAGGAAGGCGCGGATCATGCGGTGCATCGCATGGACGTTGAGGTCGAAGGACAGCATCCAATCCGCATCGCTGCCGTCGAGAATCGAACCCGCCGCCACGAAACCGGCGATGTTTGCGAGCGCGTCGATCGCGCCGATCTTCTCGGGAAGCGCAGCGATTGCGTGGGGATCGAGCAGGTCGAGCGGAACCGCCTCGACGCCTTCCATGGTCGCGAGCGCGGCAGCATCGCGATCCAGCGCGAACACGCGGGCACCCTCGTTGCGCAGGCGGAGTGCGGTGGCGCGGCCGATGCCATGGGCGGCAGCGGTTACCAGCACGGTCTTGTCGTTAAAGCGCATGGCCTCCCCTTCGTTGACAGTGACTTTCATCTGTCAAAGTAACTTTCATTTCAATCCCCCTTGCGACGGAAATTCGCCGATTTGTCGTGGATTGGCATGACAGAATTGGTGATCGCCGCTAGGCTGGCTGCATGACAGAGAGAGGATCGGCCGCACCGGAAGAGCGGCAACCCACCTATGCAGCGCCGGCGCTCGAAAAGGGCATCGAGGTCGTCGAACTGCTGAGCGACGCACCGCAGGGCCTGACCATCAGCGAGATCGCCCAGCGGCTGGGCCGCTCGATCAGCGAGCTGTTCCGGATCATCGTGGTGCTCGATCGCCGCGGCTGGCTGCACAAGGACGGTGCGAGCGATCGGTATCGCGTGACCTACCGCCTGCTCGAGATCGCGCATCGTGCCACCCCGGCGCAGGAGCTGACCCATGTCGCGACGCCCCTGATGCACAGCCTGGCGGCGGCGACGCAGCAATCCTGCCATCTGGTGGTGGTGAACGGCACGCGCGGGCTGATCGTCGCGCGGCAGGAAAGCCCGGGCCCTACCGGCTTCTCGGTGCGGCTGGGAACCGATATCGACCTGCTGACCAGCTGTTCCGGCCACGTTCTGCTCGCGGCGATGGAAGGGGAGCGGCGCAAGGCGCTCTATCCGCGCGGACTGCCCAGAGGGTTGGCCGAGCGGCTGGAAGCGGTGCGGGTGCAGGGGCATGAATCGATCCCCAGCGCGCGCATGGCGGGGGTCTCCGACATGAGCTGCCCGGTCTATGGCTTCGACGGCCATGTGGTCGCCGCGCTGACCATCCCGTTTCTCGCGGCGATCGACGACGAACCTCATGTCGCGCAGGACGAGGCGCTGGAGATGCTCAAGGCGACCGCGACAGCGATTTCCTCGGCGCTCGGCTGGTTCGACCGTGTCGAGGCGCCGGTGGTGCCCAGCCTGTCGGTCGCGCCGCCCGTCCGGCGGCGGCGCCCGCGCGCCAAGGCGGACGCAGCGCTGGGATAACGGCGGCGGCA
>NZ_AGFU01000084.1 GCF_000226955.1 Sphingomonas elodea ATCC 31461 | reverse complement strand
CATGGGCTCAACCGGCGGCACGCAGCCGCTCCTCCTGCTGCTGGCCGGCCAGTACGAGCTGGACGACGTCGAGGATCAGCGCGACGCCGCCGTCGCCGAGGATGGTCGCGCCGGCAAAGGCGGCGACGTCCCGGTGGAGCGGCGACATCGACTTGATCACGGTCTGGTGGCTGCCGATGATCTGGTCGACGACCAGGCCGACGCGCTCGGCGCCGGTGGCGATGACGACGATCTTCTGGTGCGGATCGGGGCGGGTGCCGGTGTCGAACATCTCGCGCAGGCGCAGGAACGGCACCAGCCGGTCGCGCAGGGTGATGAAGCTGCGGCCGCGCGAGCGCAGATCCTCTTCCAGGCTGAGTTCGAGGCATTCCTCGACGGCGGCCAGCGGGATGACGTAGCGGCCCTCGCCGACCCGGACGAGCAGGCCGTCGATGATCGCGAGGGTGAGCGGGATGCGCAGCACCACCTTCGATCCCTCGCCGGGGTTGGAGGAGATGTCGATCGCGCCGCGCAGGCTCTCGATGGTGCGCTTGACCACGTCCATGCCGACACCGCGGCCCGACAGGTTGGTCACCGCCGCCGCGGTCGAGAAGCCGGGGTGGAAGATCATCTGGAGCAGCTCGCCGTCGCTCAGCTGCTGACCCGGCTGGATCAGGCCTTGCGATTCCGCCTTGGCGCGGACGCGCTCGCGGTCGATGCCGCGGCCGTCGTCCTGGATGGTGATCAGCACCTCGCCGCCGGCCTGGTGGGCGGACAGGCGGACCTGGCCGGTGGCGGGTTTGCCCGCCGCCACGCGCGCCTCGGCGGTTTCCAGGCCATGGTCGCAAGCGTTGCGGATCAGATGGACCATCGGATCGGCGAGCCGCTCGATCACGGTCTTGTCGACTTCCGTAGCCTCGCCCTCGGTGGACAGCTCGATCGCCTTGCCGGTCTCGCGGGCGAGGTCGTGGATCAGCCGGCGGAAGCGGCCGAACAGCGTGGCCACCGGCACCATGCGCAGCACCATCATCGTGTCGCGCAATTCGCTGACCAGCCGCTCGATCTCCTCGGAGATCGAGCGCAGCACCATGTCGCCGCCCTGGCCGTTGGCGAGCTGCGACAACCGGCTATGGACGATGACCAGCTCGCCCACCCGGTCCATCAGCTCGTCGAGCCGTTCGGCCGGCACGCGGACGCTCTCGCCGGTCTTGGTCGCGGCCTTGGCCGGGCCGCTGGTCTCGGGAGGGGCGGCAGCGGCGGCAACCGGCGCTTCGGCGACCTCGGCGGGCACCTCGGCCGCGCCGCCGAGTTCCTCGATCACCAGCTCCATGTCGTCCATCACGAACAGGAACACATCGTCGATCGCGTCGCGCGAGATGTCGCCCAGCAGTTCGACGTCCCAGCCGATATGGCATTCGACCGGGTTCAGGTCGGCGAGCGGCGGCACGCGGTCGGTGCGCGCGGTGATGGTGCACTCGCCCAGCTCGCGCAGCTCGTCGAGCAGCATCAGCGGGTTGGTGCCGTTGGCCATGCTCTCGGGCGGCAGGTAGAAGCGCAGCCGCCAGCCCTTGCGTGCGGGGGCGGAGGGGGCGACGGGCGGCGCGCCGGCGGCGGCATCCACCTCGCGCTGCAGTTCGGCGAGGATCGCGGCACCGGCGGCTTCCAGCCCGGTGCCGTCGCCGTCGACCAGCGCGCGCATATGGTCCTTGGCCGAGAGGATCACCGCGACCAGCCCCTGGGTGGCGGGGGCGAGCCCCTTGCGGACGCGGTCGAAGGCGGTCTCGCAGTGATGGGTGAAGCTGGCCAGCGCGTCGAACCCGAACATCGCGCCCGAGCCCTTGAGCGTGTGCAGGCCGCGGAACACCGCGTCGATCAGGTCGCGATCGTCCAATCGGTGGGTCAGGTCGAGCAGGCCCTGCTCGACCTGGTCGAGCAGGTCGCCGGCCTCGACCCGGAAGGCGGCGATCGGATCGCCGCCGCTCACCGGCCGAGCACCTTGCGCGATACCTTGAGCAGCTGCTCGGGGACGAACGGCTTGACCAGCCAGCCGGTGGCGCCGGCGGCCTTGGCCTGCTGCTTCATCGCGTCATCGCTTTCGGTGGTGAGGAACAGGATCGGCGTGCCGCACTGGGCGGGATCCTTGCGCAGCTCGCGGATCATCGTCAGCCCGTCCATATTGGGCATGTTGAGGTCGGTGATGATCAGATCGAACTTCGCACCCTTGGCCTTGGCCAGGCCTTCGACGCCGTCGCCTGCCTCGGTGACGCTGTAGCCGGCACCGGTCAGCGCGATCTTGATCGCCATCCGCAGGCTCGGCGAATCGTCGACGGTGAGGATCGAGGCAGTCATTGAACAGCTTCTCCGTGAAACCAGAAATCGAGATCGGCGGCGGTCGGCGCAGCAAGGAATCCGGCACGCTCCAGCAGCGCCGCCACCGGCGCAGGCGCCGGCGTGCGCAGCCGAACCGCCCGGCCCGCCTCGGCTGCCGTCATCCGCAGCGCCTGGATCAACTG
>NZ_AGFU01000085.1 GCF_000226955.1 Sphingomonas elodea ATCC 31461 | reverse complement strand
CCGGATCGCGTGCCCGGCCGGACGATACTCCTGCCGTTCGAGCTGCCGATGCTGGACGACGTGCCGGCGACGGCGCCGCGGCTCGCGGTTGCCGCGGCGGGGACGGGAAGCGGCTGGCGGCGGGCGCAGCTGCTCGGCAGCACCGATGGCGGCCTGAGCTGGGCGAGCCAGGGGGAGACCGGCTTCCCCGCGACCCTCGGCGCCGTGCGCGTGGCGCCCGGCCCGGGACGTGCGGCGCTCGCGGACCTGGCGAGCGTCGCGGAGGTAGACCTGGCGCAGGAGGAAATGGTGCTGGTCTCGGCGGACGATGCCGCGCTCGATGTCGGGGCCAATCTCGCGATGCTCGGCGACGAACTGCTGCAGTTCGGCGATGCGGAGCATCTTGGCGGCACGCGCTGGCGGCTCTCGCGCTTGTGGCGCGGGCGGCGGGGCACCGAGGCGGCGATCGGATCCGCCCGGCCGGGCGACCGATTCGTGCTGATCGAGCGCGAGGCGCTGAAGGTGCTGGACGTGGCGGCGTCGATCGGGTCGGACGTGGCGGTGCTGGCACAGGGGGTCGATGATCCCGCGGGCTCGGCGCCCGTGTCGGTGCAGGTCGCCGGCATCGCGCTGCTGCCGCTTTCCCCGGTGCACCTCGCCGCCACCGAAACGGGCGAGGGCACGCGCCTTTCCTGGGTGCGGCGCAGCAGGAATGGCTGGCAATGGCGCGACGGTGTGGACGCGCCGCTCGCCGAGGAAGCCGAGCGCTACCGGATCGCGCTGGAATCGGGCGGGTCGGTTCGCCTGATCGACCGCGAGGTGCCGTCTTTGCTGCTTTCGCGGGCCGACCGGGCCCAGGCGCTGCGGATCGAGGTCCGTCAGGTCGGAACCTATGGGCTTTCCTCGCCTGCGCGCCTGCTTCTTCCCCCACTCGGAGATGACCAATGACCGCTTCCCCGACTCCCCGTCTGGCGCTGCCGCTGCTCGCGCCCGGCCAGGCGCAGAAGGAGATGACGCACAACGAGGCGCTCGTCCGGATCGACATCGCGGTGCAGGCGAGCGTGGTTGCCGAACTCGCGGTTCCGCCGGCCGCACCGACTCCCGGGCAATGCTGGCTGGTGGGTAG
This sequence comes from Sphingomonas elodea ATCC 31461, assembly GCF_000226955.1. GTDB lineage: Bacteria > Pseudomonadota > Alphaproteobacteria > Sphingomonadales > Sphingomonadaceae > Sphingomonas > Sphingomonas elodea. The sequence goes on along the minus strand of NZ_AGFU01000085.1, from coordinate 1,041 downwards.
TGCCCCGCAAGGCGCCTGGAGCGGGAACACCGCCGCCATCGCCGGCTGGACCGATGGCGGCTGGCGGTTCGTCGCACCAGCCGAGGGCATGCGGATCTGGATCGTGGCGGAAGGTGCCTTCGCGCTCTTCTCCCAGGGGGTATGGTACCATGGCAGGACCTATGGAAGACTTTTTATCGGCGGAGATCAGGTAGTTGGGCCACGCGAGCCGAATGTCGCGGAACCCGCGGGCGGGGTAACGGTTGACGCGGAGGCACGGGCGGCCATCACCGCGGTTTTGCAAACGTTGCGCCGACACGGCTTGATCGAACAGGATTAGACTGTGACGTTTGTGCAACAGCCCGCGGTTTTGTGCGCTTGCGCCGAAACTTTGGTTTGAGTAGTGAGTTTGGCCTGTCCGTATGGACGACCATGAAAGGGGATTATGATGCGGAAGCTTGCCGTCACTTTGGCGCTCGCCACGACCGCGCTGAGCACGCCCGCCTTCGCCCGCGATGACGCGTGGTATGTGGGTGTTGAAGGCGGCGCGATGCTCGTCGAGGACATTCACTTCGACGTCGGCGCCAGCAAGGATGTTGTGACGCAGAACAACCACGTTGGTTACGACGTTGGTGGTAACATCGGTTATGACTTCGGTCCGTTCCGTGCGGAAGCCGAAGTGAGCTATCGCCGCGCTCGCGTCGACAGCGCTCGGACCTCGGTTCCGATCGCGACCAACGCTTTCCCGGCACCGGCTGGTAACTATGAGCAGGCGAGCGGCAGCACCTCGGCGCTGTCGTTCATGGTCAATGGCCTGCTCGACTTCGGTGAAGACAACGGCCTGCAGGGCTTCGTCGGCGGCGGTGCGGGTATCGCCCGCATCAAGGATCGTCTGCGTGTCGCCGGTGCGGCCGACACCATCAACGACTCCGACACCGTCTTCGCCTGGCAGGCGATCGCCGGCGTCCGTGCGCCGATCAACAAGAACGTCGACGTGTCGCTGAAGTACCGCTTCTTCAACGCGAGATCGGAAGAGCGGTTCAGCAGGAATGCCGAGACCGA
>NZ_AGFU01000086.1 GCF_000226955.1 Sphingomonas elodea ATCC 31461 | reverse complement strand
CCCCTCCCCTTCAGGGGAGGGGTTGGGGTGGGGCTGTGTCTCACAGAGACCAACAGGCGTTCTGGTATCCCTCCACCCCAAACCCTCCTCCCAGGAGGAGGGGCTGAAGTTGTGGTTACCCCAGCGTCCGCCGGAGCGCGTCGTGCCAGCCGGCGAGAAGGGTGGTGCGGTGGTCCGCCGCCATCGCCGGCTCGAAACAGGCCTGGCGCGACCAGATCGCCGAAAGCTCGTCCAGCCCCGACCACAGGCCCACCGCGAGTCCCGCGTGGAACGCCGCGCCGCGCGCGGTGGTCTCCAGATCGTCGGGCCGCTCGACCGCGACGTCGAGGATGTCGGCGAGGAAGCGGCACAGCCAGTCGTTCGCCGCCATGCCGCCATCGACGCGCAGCATCGCCGGGCGCGTGCCGCCGTCCCGCACCATCGCCTGCACCAGGTCATAGGTCTGGTAGGCCACGGCCTCCAGCGCCGCGCGGGCGAGATGCGCCTGGGTGGCGCTCAGCGTCAGCCCGAAGATCGCGCCGCGTGCCTCGGGATCCCAGTGCGGCGCGCCGAGGCCGACGAACGCCGGGACCATATAGACGCCGTGGCTGTCCGAAACGCGCGTCGCCATGTCGTTGGTCTGGCGGGCATGGGTGATGACGCCGATGCCGTCGCGCAGCCACTTGATCGCCGCCCCCGCCACGAAGATCGAGCCTTCCAGCGCATAGGCGGTGCGGCCATTGATGCGATAGGCCGGGGTGGTCAGCATCCGGTGCTCGGAGGTCACCGCCTTGTCGCCGGTGTTGAGCAGCAGGAAGCAGCCGGTGCCATAGGTCGATTTGGCAGTGCCTGGCGCGAAGCAGCACTGGCCGAACAGCGCCGCCTGCTGGTCGCCCGCCATGCCCGCGATCGGAACGGCCACGCCGAACCATTCGGGGTCGGCCATCCCATAGACATGGGCGTTGTCGTGTACCTCCGGCAGCAGCGCCATGGGAATGCCGAACAGCCGGCACAGCTCCGCGTCCCATTCGCCCTTGTGGATGTTCCACAGGCTGGTGCGCGCGGCGTTGGTCACGTCGGTCGCGTGCACCGCGCCCTTGGTGAGCCGCCAGAGCAGGAAGCTGTCGATCGTGCCGAAGGCGAGGTCGCCGCGCTCGGCCCGCGCCCGCGCGCCGGGCACATGGTCGAGGATCCAGCCGATCTTGGTCGCCGAGAAATAGGGATCGACCAGCAATCCGGTGCGGGCCCGAACCTCGGCCTCCACCCCTTCCGCCTTCAGTTCGGCGCAGCGATCGGCGGTGCGACGGTCCTGCCACACGACCGCGCGGTGGAGCGTTTCGCCGGTGGCGCGGTCCCAGACCAGCGTGGTCTCGCGCTGGTTGGTGATGCCGATCGCCGCGATTCCCGCCACGCCGACCCCGCTTTTCAGCAGCGCCTCGCGCGCGGTGGTCAGCGCGTCGTGCCAGATCGTCTCGGGATCATGCTCCACCCAGCCCTGGCCCGGATAATGCTGCTCGAACTCGGTCTGGGCGGTGGAGACGCGGCGGCCGGCCGAATCGAAGATCACGCTGCGCGTCGAGGTCGTCCCCTGATCGATCGCGAGAATGTGAGTCCGGTCCACGCGCAAATCCCCTCCAGTGTTCGTTTGGACGCTCGTAGATTTTCGCTCGAACGTCAACGCTTTCGTTTTCATGTTCGCTTTGCTATAAACGAAAAAGAACGAACATGAGGCGAACCATGGCTGCCGCGCATTCCGACGAGCGTTTCGATCTGCTGGTGGTGGGCGGCGGCATCAACGGCGCCGGCATCGCCCGCGATGCGGCGGGGCGGGGCCTCTCCGTGCTGCTCGTCGAGAAGGAGGATCTGGCCAGCCACACCTCCTCGGCCTCGACCAAGCTGATCCATGGCGGGCTGCGCTATCTGGAATATGGCGAGTTCCGCCTGGTGCGCGAGGCGCTGATCGAGCGCGAACGGCTGTGGGGCATGGCGCCGCACATCATCTGGCCGCTGCGCTTCGTGCTGCCGCAGACCCAGTCGCCGCGCTCGGCCTGGATGGTGCGGCTGGGGCTGTTCCTCTACGACCATCTCGGCGGGCGCGAGAAGCTGCCGGGTACCGAAACCGTGAAGCTGGCGCATACCCCCTTCGGGCGCGGCCTCAAGACCGCCAAGGGAAAGGCGTTCGTCTATTCGGACTGCTGGGTGGAAGACAGCCGCCTGGTCGTGCTGAACGCGATGGACGCGGCGGAGAAGGGCGCGGTGATCCGCACCCGCACGGCGCTGACCGGTGCGCGGCGCGAGGGCGGCGATTGGGTGGCGACGATCGCCGACGGTGCGGGCGAGCAGACGGTGCGGGCGCGTGCCCTGGTCAATGCCGCCGGCCCCTGGGTCGCGGACGTGCTGGGTCGCGTGCCCGACGTCGTCGCCGATCGCGGGTTGCGGCTGGTGAAGGGCAGCCATCTGGTCGTGCCCCGGTTGTACGAGGGCGACCACGCCTTCATGCTGCAGAACCCCGATCGGCGGATCGTCTTCACCGTGCCGTATGAGGGGGAATTCACCCTGATCGGGACCACCGACGAGGTATGGGAAGGCGCCCCCGGCAAGGCGCAGATCAGCGCCGAGGAAACCCGCTATCTGCTCGAAACCGCCGCGCGCTATTTCGCGCATCCGCCGAGCGAGGCCGATGTGGTGTGGAGCTATGCCGGCATCCGACCGCTCTACGACGACAAGGCCGGCAATGCCTCGGCGGTCACCCGCGACTATGTGCTCGATCTTGATGGCGACGAGGCCCGCGCGCCGATGCTGAGCATCTTCGGCGGCAAGATCACCACCTATCGCAAGCTCGCCGAGCACGCGATGGCGGAGCTGGCGCGCTTCTTCCCGAACCGCGGCGGAGCCTGGACGGCGGGGGCGGTGCTGCCGGGCGGGGACCTGCCCGACGGCGACTTCGATCGCTTCGTCGCCAGCCTGCAGCGGGCGCGGCCCGGCTTGCCGGCCCCGCTGCTGCGCCGGCTGGCGCGGGCCTATGGCACGCGGGTGGAGGCGCTGCTCGGTAATGCCGCGACGACGTTCGATCTCGGCGCCGATCTGGGCGGCGGGCTGACGGTGCGCGAGGTCGAGTATCTGCGCGCCTATGAATGGGCGGTGACGGCGGAGGATATTCTCTACCGTCGCAGCAAGCTGGGCCTGCACGTGCCGCCGGGTACGGCCGAACGGCTGGAGGAATATCTGGCGCGCGCGGCGCGTCCGCAGGTGCAGCCCGCCTGATGGGCGACGAACAGCCCGATCTGGTGGCGCATCGCCACCAGCGCATCCTGGAACTGGCGCGCCGCACGGGCAGCGTGACGGTGGATTCGCTCGCCGTCGCGCTGGACGTGACGCCCCAGACCATCCGCCGCGACCTCAATCTGCTGGCGAGCCGCGCGATGCTCTCGCGCGTGCATGGCGGTGCGGTCGTGACGTCGGGCGTCGACAACCTCGATCGCGAGGCGCGCCGGCAGGTGGCCGCCGGTGCCAAGGCGGCGATCGGCGTGGCGGCGGCGGCGCTGGTGCCGGACGGGGCGAGCCTGTTCATCAATATTGGTACGACCACCGAGGCGATCGCGCGCGCGCTGGTGCATCATCGCCACCTGCTCGTCGTCACCAACAACCTGAATGTCGCCGATATTCTGGGGGGCGTGCCGACCATCGAGGTGGTCGTCGCCGGCGGCCGGGTGCGGGCAAGCGACCGCGCCGTGGTGGGTGCACTGGCGATGGACTTCCTGCGCGGCTTCAAGCTCGACTATGCCCTGATCGGTGCCTCGGCGATCGATGCGGAAGGCACGTTGCTCGACTTCGACATGGACGAAGTGCGCGTGTCGCAGACCATCATCGAGCAGGCGCGCTGTGTGATCCTCGCCGCTGACCAGACCAAGTTCGGGCGCCCCGCGCCGGTCCGTATCGCCGAGATGGGCATCGTTGATCATTTGGTCACCGATCGCCTCGTAGAGGCCGATATCGCGGCGATATGCGCCGCCGAACGCGTGCAGGTGCACGAAACCGAGACTTGATTGGTCAGGCCAAACGGCGCACGATGGTCTGACGAAGTAAAGCGAGGCGGCCGGGGGAAAGGCCGCGCAGGGAGGGCAGGGGAAGCTATGCGGCGTGTCGCCCATCTTCGCTGGTGGATCGTCGGGCTGATCTGTGTCGGCACGATCGCCAATTATCTGGCGCGCAACTCGCTGGGCGTGCTCGCCCCCGAGCTGAAGACCGTGCTTCACATGTCCACCCAGCAGTACAGCTATGTCGTGGGCGGCTTTCAACTTGCCTATACGGTGATGCAGCCGATCGCGGGGATGATCGTTGATCGCATCGGGCTGCGCGCGGGCTTCGCGCTGTTCGGCGCGGCTTGGTCTATCGCCAACATGCTGCACGCGCTGGTCGGCGGCTGGATCGCGCTGGTCTTCTTCCGCAGCCTGCTCGGCGTGTTCGAATCCGCGGCGATCCCCTCGGGTATCAAGGCCATCGCCGAATGGTTTCCGGCGCGCGAGCGATCGGTGGCGGTAGGCTGGTTCAATGCGGGCACGTCGCTGGGCTCGGCGCTGGCGGTGCCGGTCGTCGCTTTCGTGACCTTGTGGGCGGACTGGCGCATGGCCTTCGTGGTCACCGGCGCGGTGGGGCTACTCTGGTCGCTCGGCTGGTGGACCTTCTATCGCAGTCCGGCCGAACATCCCGCGATCACCCCGGAGGAACAGGCGCTGATCGCCGAGGGACGGCCCAAGCCGCTCGGTCGCCGTGCCTCGGCGGGGGAGATCCTCGGCACCCCGCGCTTCTGGATCATCGCGGTACCGCGTTTCCTGGCCGAACCCGCCTGGCAGACCTTCAGCTTCTGGATCCCGCTGTATCTCGCGAGCGAGCGCGGGATGGATCTGAAGCAGATCGCGCTGTTCGCCTTTCTGCCCTTTCTGGCTGCGGATCTGGGCGGGGTGCTGGGCGGCTATCTGTCGCCTATCCTGGTCCAGCGCTTCGGCATGAAGCTGATTCCCTCTCGCGTCACCGGCGTGGCGCTGGGCGCGGTGCTGATGATCGCGCCGGGGTGCATCGGTCTCGCCGCCAGCCCCTACACCGCGATTGCCCTGTTCTGCATCGGTGGCTTTGCCCACCAGGTGATCTCGGTGCTGATCAACACCCTCTCCGCCGATGTCTTCACGTCCGAGGAGGTCGGCGCGGCCAACGGCTTCATCGGTCAGGCCGGCTGGACCGGCGGTCTCCTTTTCTCGCTGCTGATCGGGCAGCTGGCGGACACGGTCGGCTATGGGCCGCTGTTCGGCATGTTGTCCGTGTTCGACATTATCGGGGCGGTCGTGCTGATCGCCGGCCTCAGCCATCTTCGTCTTCCGGAGCCTGCAAAATGAGACGCGCCACGCTTTCCGATCCCCCGCGCTTCGCGCTTGCCGGGGAGGGGCAGGGGCGGATCACGCTGGAATCGGATACCGGCGCCGTCGCGCACCTGTTCGTCCTCGAAGACGATATCGTCCGCCTGCTGCTGCTGGCCACCGGCACGGTCACCAGCCCGCCGAGCTGGGCGATCGCGCCGGGGCAGGCAGATATCGAGGAGCCCGGCCGCGATCGGCTGGACGTCTCCGGCTTCACCTGCCCGGGGTACCAGCTTCGCCACGATGCCGAGCAGCTGCTGCTCGAGACCGCCCGCATCCGCCTGACCGTGCGGCTGCACGGGCTGCACTGCCGCTGGGAGCAGCGCGCGGGCGATGCCTGGGTGCCGATGGCCGAGGATCGCTCGACCCACGCCTATGATTTCGGCTGGTGGGACGGCAAGGCACACCATTATGTCGCACGCCGCGCGGGCGAACGCTTCTACGGTCTGGGGGACCGCACCGGCGATGCCGACCGCGCCGGTCGCAGCTTCCGCCTGACCAATCTCGATCCGATGGGCTACGACGCGGAGACGAGCGATCCGCAGTACAAGTCGATCCCCTATGTGCTGGTGGCCGATGGCGAAGGGCGCTGCCACGGCGCCTTTTACGATAGCGTCGCCGACATGGCGTTCGATTTCGGCCGCGAGCTGGACAATTATCACGGGCCCTATCGCCACATGGCCGCCGATCACGGCGATCTGGACCTGTGGATGATCGCGGGCCCCGATCCGCTGGCGGTGACCCGGCGCTTCACCTGGCTCACCGGCCGCCCGGCGCTGATGCCGCGCTGGTCGCTCGGCTATTCGGGCTCGACCATGACCTATACCGACGCGCCCGACGCGGCGGTGCAGATGGCCGGGTTCCTGGAGAAGCTCGCCGAGCATGACATCGGCTGCACCTCGTTCCATTTGTCCTCGGGCTACACCTCGATCGGGGACAAGCGCTATGTGTTCCACTGGAACCGGGACAAGTTCCCCGATCCCAAGGCATTCGTCTCCAGCTATGCGCAGGCGGGCGTCGAGCTGGTGCCGAACATCAAGCCGGCGCTGCTGCGCAGCCATCCGCGCTATGACGAGGTCGCCGCCGCAGGCTATTTCGTCAGCGATGCGGACGGCCAGCCGGTCGAGGCGCAGTTCTGGGACGAGGTCGGCAGCTATATCGACTTCACCAACCGGCAAGCCGCCGCCTGGTGGCGCGACCAGGTGAAGTCCGCGCTGCTCGATCAGGGCATCCGCTCCACCTGGAACGACAATAACGAATATGAGGTGTGGGACGCCCGTGCCCGCTTCGCAGGCTTCGGCACGACCCTGCCGGCGGCGGCGATGCGCCCGGTGCAGCCGCTGCTGATGATGCGTGCCTCGCGCCGCGCCCAGATCGAGGCGCGGCCGGACGAGCGCCCCTATGTGGTGACGCGCGCCGGCATGGCGGGCCTGCACCGCTATGCCCAGACCTGGACCGGCGACAACCGCACCGAGTGGAAGACGCTGCGCTACAACGCCCGCATGGCGCTGGGGCTGGCGCTCTCCGGCGTGTCGAACAGCGGGCACGACGTGGGCGGCTTTGCCGGCCCCGCGCCGGATGCGGAACTGCTGGTGCGCTGGGTGCAGGCCGGCGTGCTGATGCCGCGCTTCAGCATCCACAGCTGGAACGACGATCGCACCGTGAACGAGCCCTGGATGTACCCGGAAGCGCTCCCGGCGATCCAGGCGCTGATGCGGCTTCGCCAGCGGCTGGTGCCCTTCTTCTACGATCTTCTGCTGCGCTACCATGCCGAATATGCGCCGATGGTGCTGCCGACCTGGGCGGCATTCCCGCAGGATCGGCAGTGCTGGGAGGAGTGCGACGAGCATCTGCTCGGCCCCAACCTGCTCGCCGCGCCGGTGGTGGAGCAGGGCGCGACCGAACGGCGGCTCTATCTGCCGGCGGGTGCGGACTGGACCCATGTGTGGAGCGGCGAGACCTTTGCCGGCGGTGCCTGGGTCACCGTTGCCGCGCCGCTCGACGGGCCTCCGCCGCTGTTCGCGCGGGCCGGCGCTGCGATGCTGGTCGATCGCGCCGAAGGTGGCTGGCGGCCGCAGCCGATGCAGCGCGGCCTGTGGCTTTTCCCGCCGCGCGAAGGGCCTTTCCGCTGCGAAGCGCTCGAGGATGCCGGCGACGGAGCGGGCGGCGTCACGCGCTGGATCGTGGAAGGCCACGCCGATGCGTCGCGGATCGTGCTGCGGGTCTCCATCGACGGCGCGGTCCCGGAAGATCAACGCGTTACCATCTCGTTGCGCAGCAATAACGACGTGCCGGTGGCGCTCGAAGAGGGGCTCTCCGTACCTGTGACGTTACTGCCACAGGATACGTAATTCCGCTCAGTCTGCAGTTAAGGTCAGGGTTTTCACGAAATTTCGGGGAATCTGCATTAACCTATTATCGAGCGATCTACATTAGGAAACAGGGTCGAACCTGGGCACAAGGGGAGTGTAAATGAAGGGCTATAACTTGTCCGTAGCGCATGTTGCGCTGATCGCGGCGTGCATGGCCGGTAGTGCGCACGCGCAAACCGCCGAAGCGCCGGCCGCTACCAGCACGGCTGCCGCCGGGGCTGCCGCGGCCCAGTCTGCCGCCAAGACGGCGCAGGAAGATGTCGAGATCATCGTCACGACGACGGCGCAGAAGCGTTTCGAGAACATCCAGAACGTGCCGCTGGCGGTGCAGGTGGTGACGCCGGCGCAGCTCGAAGCGCAGGGGGTTCGCCATTTCCAGGATCTGGGCAAGGTCGCGCCGTCGCTCACCATCCGTCCGGCGGAGCATCCGGTCAACTCCAACGTCTCGCTGCGCGGCGTCGGTACCTTCGCCTTCGGCATCGGCGTGGAATCGTCGGTGGCGGTAACCGTCGACGGCGTACCGCTGGCCTTCCAGGCGCGTGCCTTTACCGACCTGCCCGACGTGGCGATGATCGAAGTGCTGCGCGGGCCCCAGAGCACGCTGTACGG
>NZ_AGFU01000087.1 GCF_000226955.1 Sphingomonas elodea ATCC 31461 | reverse complement strand
CGCCATGGCAAAGGTCCAGGCGCGGGGATCGGCAGGTATGGCGGTCGGGAGCGACGTCGAGCGCGTCGGGGCAGGTGCTGTCGCAGACTGCGTGCGTAAATGTGCGTGCGGCATTTCGAAGCTCCTCCCATGCAGAGCGGCCTGTGATCCACGTTGACCGCGATCCGCCACTTCTTGCCGAGTGTGTACGCCGCAAATATCGAATCCTAGAAATCGATTGTTTTGATAGCAAACAATCCAGAATTATTATTGGAAACGGATTACATATTCATGTTCTAGATCGACAATCATCCATACAATAGATTTTCAAAATTCTCGAAACAGCGGCAGAAACGGGCGAGCCCGATGAGAGGCTTTGTTTGGAGAGAGGACATGCACGGACACCCGTTGCGCGCCCAGAATGCGACCCAGGGACCACGAGGCGGCGCCTGATGCGACGACTACGGATGGGTCTGATCGGCGGAGGCCCCGGTGCGTTCATCGGCCCCGTGCACCGGATCGCGGCGACGCTGGACAGCGAGATTGAACTGGTCGCGGGTGCCTTCAGTCGTGCGCCCGAACGTTCCCGGCAGGCTGGCAAAGCATATGGCATCGCCGAAGACCGGAGCTATCCGAGCTGGATGACGCTGATCGAGCAGGAGCGCGCACGGCCGGACGGCATCGACTTCCTGACCATTGCGACACCCAACGACACGCATCTGCCGATCGCGCGCACGGCGCTCGCGGCGGGTATTGCGGTCATGAGCGACAAGCCGGCAACCGCAACACTCGCCCAAGCGCTTGAGTTGGCCGAGATCGTCCGCGAGGCCGATCGCCCCTATGCCCTGAGCTATATCTATAGCGGCTATCCACTGGTGCGCCACGCCCGAGCGCTCATTGCGGCGGGCGGATTAGGCACGGTACGCAAGGTGGTCGTCGAATATCTTCAGGGCTGGCTGGCCGCGCCGATCGAGCGCGCCGGAAACAAGCAGGCGGAATGGCGTACCGACGCAGGCAAGTCCGGCGTCGGGGGGGCCATCGGGGACATCGGTGTTCATGCCTTTCACCTCGCCGAATTCGTGACCGGCCTGCCGGTAGAGGCGATCAATGCCGATCTCGCCGCCGTGGTCCCGGGACGGGCGCTGGACGACGATTGCAGCGTGCTCCTTCGCTTCGCCGGCGGCGCACGCGGCGTGCTGCTCGCCTCGCAGATCGCGATCGGCGAAGCCAACGGGCTGACGCTGCGCGTCTATGGCGACAAGGCATCGCTTTCCTGGCGCCAGGAAAGCCCAAACCAGTTGATGATTCATCACCTTTCCGGCCGAAGCGAAATGCTCACCTCCGGTGGTGCGGGAATGTTGCCAGCCGCAACGGCGGCGGTCCGGCTACCCGCAGGTCATCCGGAAGGCTATCTGGAAGCCTTCGCCAATCTCTACCGCGATTTCGCGCGCCGCCTGCGCGGCCGGCCCGCGCCAGATCTCCCCGGCATAGAAGACGGGGTTCGATCGCTGCAGTTCATCGAACAGGCCGTCGCGGCGAGCCGTGACGACCGCGGCTGGGTGCCGCTTGACGAAGCGAGGGTATACGCATGACGAGCATCGCCACCCCTGCGCCGGACGTCGCCCCGATCCGCGGCGAAGCGGGCAAGGGCATCACGCTGATCGCAGCGCAGATCCTGCCGGTGATGGCGGTGGTCTCGCTGTTCCCTGCCATTCCGCGCCTGTTCGCCCAGTTCGGCGGGCATCCCCAGGCAGGGCTGCTGGTGCCGATGATCGTCACCATGCCCTCGCTCTGCGTCGCGCTGTTCGCGCCCTTTGCCGGCGCGATTGCGGATCGCTTCGGTCGGCGACCGAGCTTTCTGCTGGCGCTGGCGATCTACGCAGTAGCCGGCCTCGCGCCGCTGGTGCTGAGCGACCTGTATCTGGTGGTGGCGAGCCGCGGCGTCCTCGGCCTTGCCGAAGCGGTGATCGTCACCAATTCCAGCGCGCTGATCGGCGACTATTTCGGATCGCAGCGCCACCGCTGGGTGTCCTGGGTCGGCGTCTCCATCTCGATTGCAGGCACTTTGCTGGTCGCGGCCGGGGGTGCGCTGGCGGATGTCAGCTGGCGCGGCCCGTTCGTCATCTACGCGCTGGCGATTCCAACCCTGCTGCTCGCTTTGCTCTACATCGACGAGCCTGCGCGCCGCGACACAGGCAAGGCCGCGCCGCTCGGTTTTCCCTGGGGTCCGGCACTGGTGATCGGCGCCGTCACCATGGCGACCTCGATCCTCTATTATGTCGAGCCGCTCCACGTCGCGAGCGTGCTGATGGCCAAGGGTGTCGGCTCCTCCACCGCGGTCGGGCTGATCCAGGCCTTCACCTCGCTCGCCTATATCGCCGGCGCGTTTCTCTACCGGCGGATCCATGCCCGGCCGGTCGGCGTGCTGCTCGGCCTGGCCGGGATCCTCACCGCGATCGGCCTCACCATGATCGGTCTCGCCACCCATTATCCGCTGGCGGTCGCGGGCGCTGCGATCCAGCAGTTCGGCGCCGGCCTGGTGATCCCGGCGCTGATGGCCTGGGGCCAGGCGATGCTGCCGCTCGAGCAGCGCGGCCGCGGCATGGGCATCTGGGCGACCGCCTTCTTCGCCGGACTGTTCGTCTGCCCGCCGCTGGTCGGGCTCGGCCAGCGCGCGGTCGGCACCCTCGACCATGCGCTGCTGCTGTTCGCCGCGATCACCCTCGTGCTTTCCCTAGTCTCCGCGCTGTTCTTCCGCACCAGCGCCGCGCGCCACTGACGAGACCCGAGCCATGACCGACACTTTCGAAACTTTCGACTATATCATCGCCGGCGCCGGCTCCGCAGGCTGCGTGCTCGCCGATCGCCTGAGCGCAGACGGCCAGGCGCGCGTGCTGCTGATCGAGGCGGGCGGCGACAACGAGACCGAACTGATCAACATGCCCCGTGCCTTCATGAAGATGTTCGGCAACCCGACCTATTTCTGGCACTTCCCGATCACCGAACAGGAGGGCCGGCCGTCGGGCGAGACCTGGTCCTATGGCCGCGGCCTCGGCGGATCGAGCTCGACCAACGGCACCTGGTATCTGCGAGGCGAGCCCGCCGACTATGACGGCTGGGCGGCGATGGGCTTCGGCGAATGGCGGTGGAGCGAGATCCAGCGCTGCTTCCAGGCGATGGAGAGCTATCGCGGCGCCGGTGCCGATGCCAGCCGCGGCCGCGACGGCCCGCTACAGATCACCCAGCTGCCCTTCCGCTCGCCGGCGATCAACGCCGCGATCGAGGCCGGCACCCAGATCGGCTTGAAGAAGGTGACGGACATCAACGCGCCGGGCTCGGTCCGCATCGGCTATACCCAGGCAACCGTGTCACGCCGCGGCAGGCGCGCCTCCAGCTATCAGGCCTTTCTTAAGCCGGCGATGCGCCGCCCGAACCTGTCCGTGCTGCTCGATACGCTGGTGGAGCGCGTCGAGATCACGAACGGCCGTGCGACCGGCGTACGAGTCCGGACGGCGGGAGGTGCGCGCTCGATCGCAGCAACCCGCGAGGTAATTCTGTCCGCCGGCGCGCTGCAGAGCCCCAAGCTGCTCCAGCTTTCGGGCATCGGCCCTGCCGAGGTGCTGGAACGCGCCGGGGTGCCGGTGGTGCAGGCCCTGCCGCAGGTCGGCCGCAATCTCGCCGACCACCTGATGTTCACCATGTCGTGGCGGCTGCACAAGGATCCGGGCGCGAACCGAGAATTTTCCGGCTGGCGGCTGACCAGCCATGTACTGCGCTACTATCTCACCCGCACCGGCATGATGGCCTATACCTCGCCCGAGGTGACCGCGCTGCTCTCGATCGACTCGTCGCCCGACTGGCCCGACGCGCAATTCGGCGTCGGCCCCTATTCGCTGCGCACGACCGAGGAAATGAAGGCCGATCCTGGCCGCGGTGCGCTGGAAGACAAGCCGGGGATCAGCGTCAACGGCATCGCGCTGCGCCCCAAGAGCCGCGGCACCGTCGCCATCCGCTCGGCGGATGTCGCCGATCCGGTGGACGTGCATGCCAATTGGTGGGGCGATCCTGCCGACAAGGCCTTTCTGGTCAAGATGGTGCGCCTCGCCCGCCGCTATATGCGTCAGCCGGCGCTGAAGGGTTTCGTCGGCGAGGAGCGCGTGCCCGGCGAGCGCTTCCAGAGCGACGAGGATATCGCTCGGCAGCTGGAGTGGCTCGCCAGCCCCGGCCTGCACAGCACCGGCACCTGCCGTATGGGGACACCGGAGACCGGCGTGGTAGACGGACGATTGCGCGTGCACGGCATCCAGGGCCTGCGCGTTGCCGACTGCTCGGTGATGCCGCTCCAGCCCGCCGGCAACACCAACGGTCCTGCAATGGTCATCGGCTGGCGCGCGGCGGAGCTGATCCTGGAGGATCATGCCGGCTGATCCTCGATTTGCAGGAAGCGCTATCGATCGATAGCGTCGATCAAAACGACAAGAATGCCCTGCGGAGAGGAATGCGATGCGGTTCAAGGGCCTGGATCTGAATCTGCTCGGCGCGTTCGATGCGCTGCTGGAAACCCGCAGCGTCTCGGCCGCCGCGCGCCAGCTGAACCTCAGTCAGCCGGCGATGAGCGCGGCGCTGATGCGCCTGCGGGCCTTTTTCGGCGACGAACTGCTCATCGCGCAGGGCAAGCGCATGTACCCCACCGCCTATGCCGAAGCGCTGGTGCCGCAGGTGCGTGAATGCCTGCACGCCGTGGAGTCGATGCTGGTCACCTCCGGCCGCTTCGATCCCGGGACGAGCCAGCGCCGCTTCCGGCTGATCCTCTCCGACTATGTGATGACCGCTGTACTCGCGCCTGCGCTGCAGACAGTGGCGGCAACGGCGCCCGGTATCCGCTTGGAGATCACCCTGCCCAGCCCCGAGGCGGGCATCGAGCTGCGCGAGGGCCGCGCCGACCTATTCGTCGCGCCCGAACAGTTCGTCTTCAACGACCACCCCAGCGAATTGCTTTGCGAGGAGCGCTACGCCGTTGTCGGCTGGGCAGAGAACCCGCTGTTCAGTGATGTCTTGACCCTAGAGCATTTCAGCGCCGCCGGGCATGTCGCCGTGCGGCTGGGCGGGCCGCGCGACTATTCCTTCGCCGATCGACAGGTCCGGCAATTGGGGATCGAGCGGCGGATCGAGGTGGAGGCCCCCTCCTTCACGGTGGTCCCCTGGCTGCTCGTCGGTTCGCAGCGGCTGACGCTGATGCAGGAGCGCCTCGCTCGCCGGGTGGTGACCACCTTCCCGCTGCGCATGGCGCCGATCCCCTTCCCGTTCCAGCCGATGCGCGAGATGATCCAGTATCACAGCAGCCGAAAGAACGACGAAGGGCTGCGATGGATGATCGAATGCCTCCGCGAACCCGCGGCGCTCGCCTGACGTGCCGGACTAGCGCGAAACCAGCAGCCGCACCGGCCCGATCAGCCCGGAAGGGCGCAGCGAGGCATCGGGACGATAGACGTCCTGCGAACCACCCTTCGACATGCCGGTCAGCCGGTTAACCCAGAGATTGGCGACCTCCACCTCGAGCCGGTGCATCCCCGGGGTCAGCAGCCGGGTGACCTCCAACCGGTAGGGCGGCTTCCAGGCGATGCCGGCATCGTGGCCGTCGATCCGGACGCGGGCGACATCGCCGACCTCTCCCAGGTCCAGCATCAGCCGGCTGCCGGGGGCGATCCTCGACGGGACCTCGATGTCACGCCGATAGGTGGCAGTGCCCGAATATTTGTGCAGTGTTCCCCCAGGGGCTTCGGTCCATGAGCCGGCTGGCAGTCGGTAGTTGCCGACGCCGGGAAAGGCGACCTCCCAGCTGCCCTCGATGGTCGAGAGCGGCTGCCAACGCGGCGCCGGCACGACTCTGGACAGCGTGTCGGCATGGCCGCGCAGCACCACGAACACAGCGTCTCCCGGCGCGAGGTCCAGCGCTACCGTCGTGCGACCGCCCTCGATCCGATAACTTGCCGGACGGATCTCGCCGGTATCGGCAAACCACAGCGTGGGCACCAGCCCGGCAACGCGAAGCGAGACCTCACCCAGGACCGGCCCGGTCCCGTGGTTGGCGACGAAGTACATATGCCCCTCGGCCAGCTGGCGGTGGACGACGCCCACCGCCGTCTCGTCCGCCCCGGACAGGCTCCAGTCGCGGGTGAGGCCACGGGCGCGCATCGCCGCGGCGCGATCGGTCCAGACACGCCGTCCCGCGCCGCTCGCCCAGAGCCGGTTGGCGAGCACGGCGAAACGGGCGGGATCGTCCGCAAGGCTCGGCGATCCCTGCGGCCGGGTGCCGACAATGGTTGCACCCTGTTCTACCAGCACGGCGATCCGCTCCAGCGTCGCGAGCGTCATGCCTGCCGCGCTCTCCCCGCCCAGTTCGAGCAGCGCGTACCGGGCGCCACCACTGGTCACCAGCGTCCCGTCGGCGGCGACCGACAGGCCGTCCAGAAGCATGTCACGGCTGAGGAAATCGAAGCCATGGCCGGGCGGCAGCGGGGCCGGCGTCTCGCCATAGAGGCCGGTGATCGGCGCCTCCTCGCCGGCGAAATAGGCAATATCCGCCACCGGCCGCCCCTGCTGGAGCAGATAGGCAGTGCGCGCCAGATAGTCGGTCCAGCCCCGCGCCATCTCCGCCCAGGTTTCGTGGCGGCTGAAATACTGGCCGAGCTGCGGCGCGAGCGACATGCCGGGCTTGTCCTCGGTCGGCTGATGCGGCGAGGTGTGGATCATGATGCGGTTGACGCCGAGCGCGAAGGCCCAGTCGGCGGTCGCCTTCAGATCGCGCGGCGCGAACGCCCAGGGCGCGCCGAACGCGGTGAAGGTCTCAGCGGCAACCAGCGGCTTGCCGACCGTGTGGGCGACCGGAGCGGCGCCCTGCAGATCGGCAACGAAGGTCTGGCGCGGGGTGCCGCCGGCCGGCACCGTCCAGAGGGCGCCCATTGGCACGTCGGCGTGCGCCCGCATCGCCAGATCGTCCCCCAGCTGCGGGCGATGATCCTCCAGCGCCTCGGCATAATAGGTCATGCCCTCCGCCCGCGCCGCCGCAGCCAGCACGCCATAATGGTTGCGGGCGAGCAGTTCGGCGATGGTTTGCCGGAAATCCCAAAGGAAGCGATCGGTCTTCTCGGCGCTCTCGACGATGCGGCCGGTCAGCGCGGGCAGCCACGGCACGGCATCATAGCCGCGCGACTGACGGAAGGCCGCGAGCATCTCGGGCGTCCAGTTCTGCGGCCCGGCCTCGATGCTGTCGCTGAGCAAGGCCGTAACCCCGGCGCCCCCGAAGCGATCGATACCGACAGCCCCGCGATATTTGGCGAAATAGTTCTGCGCATATCCGCGCACGGCGCCCGCATCGAGCTTGTCGACTTCCAGCCCCGTCGCCTCTGCCGGGGCGGGACCGTTCCGATGGCCGGTCAGCGCATAGCCGAGGCGCAGGATGGTCCAGTTGCCGGCAGGTGGCCGCCAGTCGAGCGAGCCATCTGCGCGCAGCCGGCGCGTTTCGATCGCCGCGGCGCCGTCCCGCGCCGCGACCGGACGCAGGCGATCATCGGCCTCCGGCACCGCCAAAACCGCCACGTCGCGGTAAAAGGGCGCGAGCGGCGCGGCATCGGCGATGTCCTGATAGGAGCCCGCAACCGCTGGCGGCAACACCAGCTTTCCGTCGAAGGGGCGCCCGCCGCTGATGCGCGTCTCGCTCCACACCAGCTTCTTCATCGCCTGATCGGGCTGCACGAACGGCGCGCCGGTGGACGGGAACATAGGGCGCCGCGTCCTCGATCTCGGCGAGCTGCGCCACGATGTGCGCCGGCATGTCGTCGCCGACCATCTTCTGGAGGAACGGCGTATGGTCGAACACCAGATCCCGGATTGGTCGTAGCGGCGCCGGCAGATGGTGGAACATGCGGCCGGTGTGATAGGCCCCCTGCGTCACTTGCGCGGTGTGCGGCTTGCGGCGGGGCTCCT
>NZ_AGFU01000088.1 GCF_000226955.1 Sphingomonas elodea ATCC 31461 | reverse complement strand
CCGGGGGCAGCACCGACCTGATGCGCCTGAAGGGGAGGGGCTTGAGTTGTGATCATTCTGGGACTCGACCCCGGCCTTGGCACGACCGGCTGGGGGCTAATCCGCGCCGAGGGGAACCGGATCGGCCATCTGGCGCACGGCAAGCTGGTGACCGACACCAAGGCCGCGCTGCCGCGCCGGCTCGCCCATCTCGACGCCATGCTCGCCGCGCTGATCGCCGATCATGCGCCCGAGGCGGCGGCGGTCGAGGAGGTGTTCGTCAATTCCAACGCGCAGTCGACGCTGAAGCTCGGCCAGGCGCGCGGGGTGGTGCTGTGCGCCGCCGCGCGGGTGGGCATCGATGTCGGCGAGTACAAGCCGAGCACGGTCAAGAAGTCCGTGGTCGGCGTGGGCAATGCCGACAAGGAGCAGGTCCATGCGATGGTCTCGCGGCTGCTGCCGGGGGTGAAGATCGTCGGGGCCGATGCGGCCGACGCGCTCGCGGTGGCGATCTGCCACGCGCACCATCTGGCGAGTGCGCGGTTCGGGGTTCGGTAGGCCCTCACCTTCTCCACGTTCGTCATCCCGGCGAAAGCCGGGATCCAGACGCCTTTCGCTATCAGCAGGAATCGGAACGGAGACCCCAATGGATCCCGACTTTCGTCGGGGTGACGGCTCGCGGGGCAAACAAAAAGGCCGGAGCGTCGCCGCCCCGGCCTTTCCGAAACCTAACCGTTCAGCGGATCAGTACACCCGCTTCTTCGGCTTGATGTAGTCGATCGCGTCGGTGAGCGTGTAGTCGTGGACCGGGCGGTAGTCGATGTCGGTCTTGCCGCCCTTGCCGCCCCAGCCGTCGAACGTCGCGATGGTGTGCTTCATCCACTCCGCGTCGTCGCGCTCGGGGAAGTCCTCGTGCATGTGGGCGCCGCGGCTTTCCTTGCGGTTGATCGCGCTGCGGATCGTCACCATCGCCTGGCCGAGCAGGTTGTCCAGCTCGAGCGTCTCGACGAGATCGGTGTTCCACACCAGTGAACGGTCGCTGACGTGCACGTCCTCCAGGCCCTTGTAGACCTGCTCCATGTGGCTGACGCCCTCGGCCATCAGCTCCTCGGTGCGGAACACGGCGCAGTGGCGCTGCATCGTCTTCTGCATGTCGGCGCGCAGCTGTGCCGTGCGGGTGCCGCCATTGGCGTTGCGGAAATGGTCGAGGCGACCCAGCGCCAGCGCTTCCGAATCCTTCGGCAGCGGGTGGTGCGGGGTGTTCGGCTTGAGGATGTCGACGATCCGCTTGCCCGTCGCGCGGCCGAACACCACGAGGTCGATCAACGAGTTGGAGCCGAGGCGGTTGGCGCCGTGCACCGACACGCAGGCCGCTTCGCCGACCGCGAACAGGCCGGGGACGACCGCATCCGGATTGCCGTCCTTCAGATGGACGACTTCGCCGTGATAGTTGGTCGGGATGCCGCCCATGTTGTAATGGACGGTCGGCACCACCGGCAGCGGCTGGCGGGTGAGGTCGACGCCGGCGAAGACCTTGCCGGTCTCGGTGATGCCGGGCAGGCGCTCGGCCAGGATCTTCGGGTCGATATGGTTGAGGTGAAGGAAGATATGGTCCTTCTCCTTGCCGACGCCGCGGCCTTCGCGGATCTCCATCGCCATCGAGCGCGACACGACGTCGCGGCTGGCGAGATCCTTGGCGGACGGCGCATAGCGCTCCATGAAGCGCTCACCCTCGGAGTTGGTGAGATAGCCGCCTTCGCCGCGCGCACCCTCGGTGATCAGCACGCCCGCGCCGTAGATGCCGGTCGGGTGGAACTGGACGAACTCCATGTCCTGCAGCGGCAGGCCGGCGCGGAGCACCATCGCGTTGCCGTCGCCGGTGCAGGTGTGCGCCGAGGTGGCCGACTGGTAGACGCGGCCATAGCCGCCGGTCGCCAGCACCACCGCATGGCTGCGGAAGCGGTGGATCGAACCGTCTTCCATGCACAGCGCGATCACGCCGCGGCACTCGCCATTTTCCATGATCAGGTCGAGCGCGAAATATTCGATGAAGAAGTCCGCGTCGTACTTCAGGCTCTGCTGGTACAGCGTGTGCAGCATCGCATGGCCGGTACGGTCGGCCGCGGCGCAGGTGCGCTGCGCGGGCGGGCCTTCGCCCATGTTCTGCATCATGCCGCCGAACGGGCGCTGGTAGATCTTGCCCTCGTCGGTGCGGCTGAACGGCATGCCGGCATGCTCGAGCTCATAGACCGCGGCCGGGGCCTCGCGGGTCAGATACTCGATCGCGTCCTGGTCGCCGAGCCAGTCGGAGCCCTTGACGGTGTCGTACATGTGCCAGGTCCAGTGGTCCGGACCCATGTTGCCGAGGCTGGCGGCGATGCCGCCCTGCGCCGCCACGGTGTGGCTGCGGGTGGGGAACACCTTGGTGATGCAGGCGGTCTTGAGGCCCGACTGCGCCACTTCCATCACCGCGCGGAGGCCCGAGCCCCCGGCGCCGACGACGACGGTGTCGTAGATATGATCGATGATCTTGTAGGCGGCGGACATCAGGCAGCCACTCCGGTGGTGGTGAACGCGATCTTCAGGATCGAGAAGATCGCGAGCACGCGGACGGTGATCGTGAAATATTCGAGCAGGACGATCAGCACGAAGCGGCTTTCGTCGTGCTGATAATCCTCGATCACGACCTGCAGGCCGTGACGGAAGTGATGGGTGACGCTGAGCACCAGGAGGATCAGCGGCACCGCGACGAGCGGCTGGGCGATCCAGCCGGCGATGGTCGCGAAGTCATAGGCCGGCAGCAGCGCGACCGACACCATCAGCCACAGCGTCAGCAGCAGGTTCGATCCCGAGGAAACCTTGTGCTTCCACCATTCGCCCGCGCCTTCGTGCGCGGAGCCGAGGCCGCGGACGCGACCGAGCCGGGTTCCGTTACCCATGAGCCTTCTCCAGAAGCACGACCCAGAAGGTCGCGGTGGCGAGGATGCTGAACGCGAAGGTGGCGAGCGCGCTGCGCTTGTTGGCGCGCAGCTCGAAATTCGCGCCGGCATCGAGGAAGAAGTGGCGAACGCCCGAGCCCATGTGCTGGAACAGCGAGAAGCTGAGCCCGACCCCGACGAGATAGCCGAGGATGTTGAGCTTGCCGTTCGACAGCGTGAAGGTGTCGAGGAACGTCGCATAGGCGTCGGGGCCGTAGGCGAGGGCGACGAGCCACCAGACGAACAGGCCGGTACCCACGGTTGCCATGCCGGAGCCGGTGGCGCGGTGGATGATCGAGACCGCCATGTGCGGCCCCCATTTGTAGATGCCGAGGTGCGGCGACAGCGGTCGCGCCGTGTTGCGGACGTTGGCCAACGATAAATCCTTTCGGTCGACGCGGGCTTCCTTAATCCCGCAGGACGAGGATGCAAGACGGATTGCCCTTAGGTTCAGCCGGGTGGTGGGCGCAAGATGGTGCGAACCCGCAATGCCATGGATCCTCCTAACCGGCTCTTAACCACTGAAGCGACATAGCTTGGCCGATGCGGCCCGAAATGCGGCCGCCTACCGGGGATGTGTGCGTGACGAATTCGGTATCGACCCAGGCACTGGCAGCATCCGGCACGATGAGTGCGCGGATCGACACGGCAGCGCGGCTGCGCGTGTTCGACTTCGAGGGATCGCTGCTCCAGTCGAGTCGCGACTGCTGGGAAATACTGGAGCCGGAAATCGAGTCCGTCTCTGCCGCCTATTGGCACCAATGGGTGCGCTGTTTCCCCGAGGAGCGGGACTGGGCGCCTTCCGATACCGCGAAGATGATCGATGTCGGCGTGGTGTTCCTGCGCAATCGCTTCCTCGACACCACCGGCAAGACCTGGGTCGAATCGATCGAGCGATCGGTTGCCGCCGCCTATGAATCGGGGGTGCCGCCGATGGCGCTGCTCTCGATGATCAGCGCAAGCGACCGTGCGGCGCTGGAGGTGCTCATCCGCCGGATCGGCGGCGCAGATCCGCGCCTGCCCTTGCTGGTCGATACGCTGATGCGGCTCTCGGCGCTGGAAGCCGACATCACCGTCGAGATCTACAACATGTACCGCGAGCACAGCGCGCAGGTGGCGCGCGACCGGCTTTCCACCGAATTCCGCGACTCGATCGGCGCGACGGTCGAGCGCGCAAGCCGCGAGGGCGCGGAATTGCGCGGGCAGGCGATCCATACCTCGGCCTCGGCGCGGGGGATGCTGGGCAAGGCGAGCGAGGTCGCGGCGGCG
>NZ_AGFU01000089.1 GCF_000226955.1 Sphingomonas elodea ATCC 31461 | reverse complement strand
CCCCCCCGCCGGCACCAGCGCCGATCCCGCCGAGATGCTCGATCCGCGCTTCCCGGTGCACCGCACCGGGCGCGGCGGCCGCTATACCTATCACGGCCCGGGCCAACGGATCGGCTATGTCGTGCTCGACCTGCGCGAGCGCCGGCGCGACGTGCGCAACTATGTCCACGCCATCGAAGGCTGGGTGATCGCCGCCCTTGGCGACTGCGGGATCGAGGCGTTCCGCGCACCGGGCCGGATCGGCATCTGGACGCTGGATCGCGGCGTGGAGGCGAAGATCGGCGCGATCGGCGTGCGAATCCGCCAATGGGTGACGCTGCACGGATTCGCGATCAACCTCGATCCCGACCTGAGCCATTTCACCGGCATCGTGCCTTGTGGAATCGCCGAATTCCCGGTCACCAGCGCCGCAATGCTGGACAAGCCGATCACGACGGATCGCTTCGATGCCGCCCTGAACGCCACATTTTTGCCATTTTTGGACGCTCTGGATCGCGCGGGATAAATTCGAGTCTTGAGGGTGTCCCCCGAACCGTCTAATGTCCAGCACGGTTTGGGTATTAACGGCGTACAACCGTCGTCCAAATCCATTATCTAGGGAGCTATTACATGCGTGCAGTCCTTTCGAAGATCGTTGCTGGTTCGATGATCGCCGGTGCGGCCCTCCTGGCCTCGGCGTGCACCAGCAACACCGAGACCAACGTCAACAACACCACCGAAGTCGTGGCTCCGGAAAACACCACCGACGCTTCGGTCACCAACGTTGACGTCGCTGCTCCGGCTGACAACGCCGTCGTCGACAACGCGACGGTCAACGCTTCGAACGCGATGTAATCATCGCGCTTCGGCGTGTTACGAAAGGGCCGTCCGGGCGACCGGGCGGCCTTTATCGTTTCGGGTCCGTCCCTGCCACGATCCGTCGCATATCGGCCCGACGTGAAAAAAGGGGCTTGGGCCGCGAATCGAAACGCCCTAACGAGCTTTCCTCATAGCGTAACCAAGAGGACGGGATGCTCGCTCGGCGTATCACATTGGGCATGGTGGCCCTCGCGGCATTGTGCGTTTCGGCGCCTGCTTCGGCGCAATTCTTCTTCAAGCCCGTGGATCTTTCGGGCCCGCCGGTCACCGGCACCGAACCCGGCATGATCGGCCCGGGCCTGCCCGGCGCGAGCCCGGCGGAGCTGCGCGCGGCGCTGGTATGGAACCTGCGCGCGGCGCTCAACGTCGCTGCGCTGCAATGTCAGTTCGAGCCGACGCTGCTGACGCTCGACCATTACAATGCCCTGCTTGAAGACCATGAAGTCGAGCTGAAAAATTCCTACGATACGCTCGAGAAATATTTCACTAGAACCGCGAAGACGAAGAAGGCCGGTCAGATCGAACTCGACCGCTTCGGCACTCGCGTCTATTCCAGCTTCTCGACCGTCTCTGGCCAGCTGTCTTTCTGCCAGACCTCTGCCTCAATCGGGCAGGACGCGGTGTTCGCGCCGCGCGGCAAGCTGGGGGACGTCGCCATCGCGCGGATGGGCGAGCTGCGCGCCAGCCTGAAGGCATGGGGCGAGCAGTATTTCCGCACCCGGCGCGTCAACTTCGTGTGGCCGGTGCTGCGCCCGCTGCCGCCTTTCGGCAATGAGAAGTGCTGGCGCAAGGGCGAATATGACGCCCGCAAGTGCGGCGCGCTCAGCCTCTGATCCAGGCAGGGGGTGGCGCCGCCGCCACCCCCGCCCTTTCCTCTAGCGTAACCCCAGCAATTTGTGGGTCTGGAGCGTCAGCCGCCAGCGCGGCCGCTCCATCGCCAGCGCGATCGCGGCGCGGGTATTCGCCGCCGCTTCGGCGCTGTCCATCGGCTGGATCAGGAAGTGGGTGAAGTCCCACCCCTCGATCGCCTCGATATCCGTCCCCGGCTGCGGCCAGACCAGCTTCAGCTCGTCGCCGCGCCGCTGGACGACCTCGCTACCCGCCTTGGGGCTGATGCACACCCAGTCGATGCCGGCATGCACCGGCAGCGTGCCGTTGCTCTCGATCGCAATGCGGAACCCGCGGGCGTGGAGCGAGTCCACCAGCGCATCGTCCACCTGCAGCATCGGCTCGCCGCCGGTCAGCACGACGAAGCGCGCCTCGCGGCCGGGGCCCCAATGCCCCTCCACCGCGTCGAGCAGCGCCGCAGCGTCCTCGAACCGCCCGCCGCCCAGCCCGTCCATCCCGACGAAATCGGTGTCGCAGAAGCGGCACACCGCGCTCGCCCGATCCTCCTCACGGCCCGACCAGAGGTTGCAGCCGGCGAAGCGGACGAACACCGCCCGCGCGCCGGCGTTGATCCCCTCGCCCTGCAGGGTGAGGAACATCTCCTTGACGGCGTAGCTCATGGGTGGGTCGCGTAGCGCGTGGGATCGGGCAGCCCCGCTTCCTCGAACCCCCGCGAGCGCAGCCGGCAGCTGTCGCACAGCCCGCAATGCAGCCCCTCCGGCGTCGGATCGTAGCAGGACCAGCTCATCCCGGCATCGAGCCCCAGCCGCGCCGCCTCGCGGACGATATCGGCCTTGGTCATGGTCTGCAGCGGCGCCTGGATGCGGAAGGGCTCGCCTTCCACGCCCGCCTTGGTGGCCAGCTCGGCCAGTTTCTCGAACCCGGCGATGAATTCGGGCCGGCAATCGGGATAGCCCGAATAATCGAGCGCGTTGACGCCGATATACAGGTCCCGCGCCCCCGCCGCCTCGGCCCAGCCGAGCGCTAGGCTGAGGAAGATGGTGTTGCGCGCCGGCACATAGGTGACGGGAATGTCGCTGCCGACGCCGGTCTTCGGCACGTCGATATCGGCGGTGAGCGCCGATCCGCCGAACGCGCGCAGATCGAGCGGCAGGACGACATGGCGCTCGGCGCCGAGCATGGCGGCAATCTTCGCGGCCGCGTCCAGCTCCACCTTGTGGCGCTGGTTATAGTCGATCGAGAGGGCGAGCAGGCGGTGGCCGTCCTCGCGGGCACGCGCGGCCGACACCATCGAATCGAGTCCGCCCGAAACCAGGGCGATGGCGATGCTGTGAGTCATCGGCGGCATGTAGGCGCTTTCGCCGGCAAAAAAATGGCCGCTCCCGAAGGAACGGCCGGAAAGGATAGAAATGGGAAAACCAAACCAGGGAGAGCCAACTCCCTGGCACCCCTTCCTTCTACCCGCGATCGGTTAACGAATGGTAACCAGGCCCTTCAGGAACAGTCGCCGATGCGCTTCGCGTCATAGGTTTCCGAGAAAGGCTGGCCGTCGATGACGCCCTGCATTTCCACGGTCACTTGCCGCGGCGTGTCGGTGGAGATGCGCGTGAGCATCGTGCCGTGCCCGGTGCAGATGCTGCGCACCGTCGCGCGGCTGGCGGCGCTTTCCATCACCACATGCTGGCAGGGCGTGGTGATCTTCTCGGGGCGGAGAATCTGGTAGGGATCGCGCACGCACATCACGCGCTCGTTGCCCTCGCTGTCGCGGGCCGCCCACTTGCCCTTCTGGATCAGGTTGATCGCCGGCACGTCCACCGGACGCGCCGCCGTCGCGGCTCCCGGACGCTGCTGCGCCGACGCCCCCGTCGCCGCCAGCGCCAGCCCGGCCACCGCCATCCACGCCACTCGTTTGTTCACCCGTTCAAACTCCATCTCGGGGGCGCTGCCGCTCCCACGGCACCAC
This sequence comes from Sphingomonas elodea ATCC 31461, assembly GCF_000226955.1. Lineage (GTDB taxonomy): Bacteria > Pseudomonadota > Alphaproteobacteria > Sphingomonadales > Sphingomonadaceae > Sphingomonas > Sphingomonas elodea. Next base: position 7,750 of record NZ_AGFU01000089.1, on the reverse strand, counting down.
CCGCCGATTCATATCATAGGGGAAGTACGGCTTTACAACGACGGCGGAACGAAATCGGCAAGCGCCACCGGAAACTGCTTGGAACAGAAGGCGCAATCGACCTTGATCACGCCGCCCTCGTCGGCCATCGCCGCGCGCTCTTCCTCGGGGAACTTGGCGAGCACCTGCTGGATATAGTCCGCCCCGCAGCGGCAGCCGCGCGACAGATCATGCCCGGCGAGCATCCGCACCTCGCTCTCCTCGTTGAACAGCCGCCACACCAGCCCCTCCAGCGCGATCGCCGGATCGGCCAGTTCGTCGGCGCCCATCGTGCCGCCCAGCGCCTCGACATGCTGCCATTCGGGATGATCCAGCCGCACGTGCAAGCGCTCGCGGCCCACCTCGCCCTCGGGCAGATGCTGGAGGAACAGGCCGCCGGCGATCGTCTTGCCGGTCGCCTTGTCCTTCTGCACGCCCAGCCGCACCAGCGTCGGGATCTGTTCCGACTGGAGGAAATAGCTCTGCGCCGCCTCGGCGATCGAGGCGCCTTCCAGCGGCACGATCCCCTGATAGCGTTCGTTGGTGAGCGCCTGGTCGAAGGTCACCGCCAGATAGCCGCCGTTGAACAGCGCCGAGAGCGACGGGTTCTTGCCGAGCCGGCTGAGCCGCGTGGCATCGAACTGCACATAGCCGCGCAGCTCGCCATTCTTGTAGTCGCATACCATCAGGCTGACGATGCCGCGCTGGGTCTGCGCCTGCAGCGTCATCTGCCCCTCGGCATCCTTCAGCGTGCTGCCAAGGAGCGCGGTGAGGGTCAGCGCCTCGGCCAGCAGCTTCTCGATCGGCGCGGGATAGGCATGGGCCGAAAGGATCTCGTTCAGCACCGGCCCCAGCCGCGCGACGCGGCCGCGGACATGGCGCTCAGGGATGGCAAAGCCGGTCACGCGATCGAGATCGGCGGCGGGAACGGGATGGGTCACGGCAAGTCTCCGGCATTCGTTTGCGGCCGCGAGAAGTCTGGGTGACTCCGCGCGTTCCGACGAACGCATTTTCTGGGTTCGGAGGTGTAAATAGGGGTTCGGCGGCCGGAAACAATGTGGCGCGCCATTGCCCCCCCGATAGCGAAGCCATGCCGTGACGTCTCGGCCTCGCAGCACCTAGAGCGTTTTCACCTTGGGCGAAGACGCCCTAGGTTTTCGATTGCCGCATTTTCCGAGTCGTTGACCGTAAACGGTTAACTTGAAAACGCTCTATACCCGGACGGCGGCGTGGCGCAGCGAGGACCGCGCGCGCCATGACGGACGCAGGGCGACGCCGGCGAGGTTCCGCAGCCCTCCCGCCCACGGAATCGCCGCCGACAGGATCGCTCGCCCTCAGATCTGCCCGAAACACCAGCGCAGGACGGACTTCTGCGCGTGCAGCCGGTTCTCGGCCTCGGGCCAGATCAGCGACTGGGGCCCGTCGATCACCGCGTCGGTCACTTCCTCGCCGCGGTGCGCGGGCAGGCAGTGGAGGAAGCGGGCGTCGGGCTTGGCCGCCGCCATCAGGGCTTGCGTGACCTGGAAGGGCATCATCGCCTTGAGCTTGGTCTCGGCATGGGCCTGGCCCATCGAGATCCAGGTGTCGGTGACCAGGATGTCGGCGCCTTCCACCGCCTCGCGCGCGGTGCCGACCACGCGGGCGCGGCCCTTGCCCTTCGCGAGATCGGCATCGCTCGGCTGATAGCCCTGCGGGCAGGCGGCGACGACGTCGAACTGCATCAGTCCGGCCGCTTCCATGATCGAGGCGAGCACATTGTTGCCGTCGCCCAGCCACGCGACCTTGAGGCCCGGCAGCGCCTTGCCGCTTTCGAGGATGGTCAGCAGGTCGGCCATGATCTGGCAGGGGTGCGAGGCGTCGGTGAGGCCGTTGATCACCGGCACGCTGGCGTATTTCGCCATGTCGATCACCTTCTGGTGATCGTCGGTGCGGATCATGATCGCGTCGACATAGCCGGAGAGCACGCGGGCGGTGTCCGCAATGCTTTCGCCGCGGCCGAGCTGCATCGAGCCTGCATCCATCACGATGCTGGTGCCGCCCAATTGGCGGATCGCCATGTCGAACGAGACGCGGGTGCGAGTGCTGTTCTTCTCGAAGATCATCGCCAGCACATGGCCGGCGAGCGGCGCATCGGCATCGGCCTTGCCCTTGGGCCAGCCGGCGCGGGCCTGCTTGCGCGCCATCGCGTCGTTCAGCATCGCCGCGATCGCGTGCGCGCCGGCATCGGTAAGATCGATAAAGTGGCGGGTCATAACATCCTCCCCGGCACGGGGAGGGGGACCGCGACGCGGAGCGTCGGGGTGGAGGGGGGTCTCCACCAGCGACGCCCTTTGCGGAAATCCCCCTCCACCATGCTTCGCATGGTCCCCCTCCCCGTCCCGGGGAGGATCGGTTGAGTCCTCAGGCCGCGGCGGGCACCGCGAAGCTGCGCGCGCCGGCGCTCAGCTTGTCGACCGCTTCGGCGATGTGGCTCTCGTCGATCACCAGCGGCGGCAGCACGCGGAACACATTCTCGCCCGCCGCCACGGTCAGCAGCCCGTGATGATCGCGCAGATGGGCGACGAAGTCGCGGCTCACCACCGTGTCCTTCATCTTGATGCCGAGCATCAGCCCCTTGCCGCGAATCTCCTCGAACAGGTGGTCATGGTTGGGGATCATCTGTTCGAAGGCCTGGCGCAGCCGCTCGCCCATGCGGGTGACATGCTCGAGGAAGCCGGGCTCCTCCATCACGTCGAGCACCGCCATGCCGGCGGCCATGCCCAGCGGGTTGCCGCCATAGGTGGAGCCGTGGGTGCCGGCGACCATGCCCTTGGCCGCTTCCTCGGTGGCGAGGCAGGCGCCGAGCGGGAAGCCGCCGCCGATGCCCTTGGCCGAGGTCATGATGTCGGGCGTGATGCCGTAATGCTCATAGGCCCACATCTTGCCGGTCCGGCCATAGCCGCACTGGATCTCGTCGAGGATCAGCAGCAGGCCGTGCTCGTCACAGGCCTTGCGCAGGCCCTGGATGAACTCGGGCTTGCCCGCGGTCATCCCGCCCTCGCCCTGGATCGTCTCGACCAGGAAGCCGGCGGTCTCGCCATCGATCTTGGCGAGCGCGCCCTCCAGATCGTTGAACGGCACATAGTCGAAGCCCGGCAGCAGCGGCTCGAAGCCGTCGCGCATCTTGCCCTGGTCGGTCGCCGAGATCGCGCCCAGCGAACGGCCGTGAAAGGCGTTCTTGAACGTGATCAGCTTGTGCCGCTGCGGGTTGCCGTTGACGTAGTGATAGCGCCGCGCGACCTTGATCGCGCACTCGATCGCCTCGACGCCCGAATTGGTGAAGAACAGCGTGTCGGCGAAGCTGTGCTTCAGGATACGTGTCGCCAGCGCCTCGCCTTGGGGCGAGCCGTAGAGGTTCGAGACGTGCATCAGCGTGGCGGCCTGGTCGGCGATCGCCTTCACCAGATGCGGGTGGCCATGGCCCAGCGCGTTGACGGCGATACCGGCGGCGAAATCGAGATAGCGTTCCCCTCGTTCGCCGATCAGGTAACAGCCCTCGCCTCGCACCGGCCGCACACCGCACCGCGGGTAGACGGGCATGAGCGGGGTGATGGTCATGGGAACTGTACCTCCTGAACAAACGAAAAAGGGTTGAAACTCCAGAAACGCAAAAGGGCGACCTATCCGGGCCGCCCTCCTGCCTAATTAGAGCCGCCTGGGCCCGCAGGTCAACCTGCCTTTATGCCCGCCCCTATGGCTGTGCCGGCACGCGGTGGTTCCACTGTTGGGTGGCGCCGCGCGAGCGGCCGTAATCGGCGGTGCAGGCCATGTACCAGGGGTAGAACTGCATCGGCTTGGCCCTGGCGTCGATCGCCTGCCACTGGGCGCAGCTCTTGCCGTTGAAGACATGGTCGTCGGGCAGCTCGCCGCCGGGCGCGCGGGTGAGCGAGGCCATGCGCAACCAGCCATAGTCGATTCCCAGCGCCTCCACCTGCGCGGCCGAGAAGCTGTAGACCTGGGTCTCCAGCAGATCGACCGCCCGCAGCGCGCCGGAGACCGCCGAGTAGCGCTGCATCGGCGCCTTGCTGCCGCTCCAGCTGCCGGGGTCCATCGAGGTGTTGACCATCAGCGTGATCTCCGCCTTGCCGCCCGGACCTGCCGCATCGAACGCCCGCAGCGCCGGCTGGAGGAACATGCCGAAACGCGCGCCGCCGTCCATGTACATCTGGGTCTGTTCGGGGTTCTGCAGCGTCACCGGGGGCACGCCCGGCGGCACCGAGGAGGAGGCGAGCAGCGCATCGACATAGCAGCCATGAATCCGCTCCTCATCCGCCACCGACAGGCTGCGCGAGGCCATCGGCGCGACCAGCGCGGTCAGGTCGATCGCATAGGCCTTGCCGTCGTCGAGGTTGCTCACGCCAACCAGCAGCAGCCGGTTCTTCTGCCCTTCCTCGGCCACGGCGCGCAGCGTCTCCAGGCTCATGATCTTGAGCAGCCGGGCCCGGAGCGGCGCGAAACTCGCGCTCGATCCCTTGAGCAGCGCGCCAAGCCCTGCCCCACCGCCGCGCACGCGCAGCAGATCGGCTTCCTTGAGGATCGAATAGGCGAGCACGAGATCGCCGACATTGGACGTGCCCGGCGTCACCACGAAGCCGGTCTCGCCTTCCTTGCCCGACATCGGCCCGTCGACCCAGGCCGCATAGTCGCGGTCGCCCGGCACCTTCTGGTTGGCGAGGAACAGCAGCGTGCTCTGCAGCGAACCGGTGCTGACGCCGGTGACGATATCCCAGCTGGGCAGGCCGCCCTTGCCGGCCATGCCGTAGAAGAAGCCCGCGCCGAACGCGCCGTGCTGCCCGCCGCCGCTGAGCGCGAGGAAGCGGTCCGGCTCGGCGATGCTGGCCGGGGCGCCGGGCAGCGACATCACCCGCTGCTTCATCGCCCGGCGGGCGCGCAGGGTAGCGCCCAGCGCGTCGCCCGCGCGATCGGGCACCCGCGCCAGCATCGCCCCGGCCACCGGCGACATTTCCCGCGCCTGCCAGGCGGGACCGACGCTGATCGGCAGCATCCGGTAATTGCAGCCCTGAATCGGCTTCGGCCGGGGCTGGCTACAGCCGGCGAGCGACAGTCCTGCCGCGGCAATCGCCATCAGCGCGTGCAGTAATTTCATGCAGATCCCCCACACAATGGAGACTCGCCCCCGCGAGTCCGGTTGCCCGGTCTTACCCCGAAACCATTTTTACTTCGTAACGATTTCGCGGAGCGCGGCAAAACAGTCGCCGTCGATCGCCTTGCCCACTTCGCCCGCCATGATGCCGAGCGCCTGTTCCACCGGCATCGCGGCGCGATAGGGGCGATCGGCGGTAAGCGCGTCGTAGAAATCGCACACGGTGATGATCCGCGCCTCACGGGCGATCAGCATCGCGTCGAGCCCCAGCGGATAGCCGCGCCCATCGAGTCGCTCGTGATGCGCCCCCGCCACCGCCGCCATGTCGCGCAGCGGCGCGATGCGGGACAGGATGGCGGTGGTATGCGCGGCATGGCTGCGCATCTCCTCCCATTCGCCGTCGTCCAGCTTGCCGGGCTTTTCCAGCACCCGGCTGCTCACCGCCAGCTTGCCGACATCGTGGAGCATCGCGCCGCGCTTCAGGGTGCGCAGCTCTGCGCCGGCCACGCCCATCGCCTCGCCCAGCGCGCCGGCATAATAGCCCACCCGCCCCGAATGACCGCCGGTATAGGGGCTCTTGGCGTCGATCACCGCACCGAAGGCGGCGGCGATGTCGTCGAGATAGTCCTCGTCCACCGCCACGCGCTGCGCCTCCGGCTCGAAGGCGCGGACCCGGGCCTCGATCGCGGGATGGGTCAGCTCGGCCCAGAAGCCGGGCTCGCGGGCGAGGCCGGCAAAGCACTGCGCCAGCGCGGGCTCGAACCAGCTGCCCGATCGCGCGGCCACTTCCTCGACCGCCGCCTCCGGCCCGGCGGCGGCGTGAAACACGTCGGCGATCTGGGCAAGCAGCGCGAGGCGCGCGGGCAGCGGGATGGCATCCCCGCGCAGGCCCAGCGGCTTGCCGCCACCGTCCCAATGCTCGTCCAGCGCGGCGATCGCCTGCGCCACCGGCTCGGGAAAGCGCAGCTGGCGGGCGATGTCCGCACCGCGCGTGCATCGCGTCTGGATCAGGTCGGTGACGATGGCGGGGCCGTCGCGCAGGATGGCCAGGATCGCCTTGGCGCGTGCGCCCAGCCGCTGTCCCCGCCCGGTGCGGGTGAGGACATAGTTGAGCGCCGGCCCCGTCCCCACGCCCAGCAGCTTGTGATCATGCTTCACCTGGCGATCGTCCGCCAGATACAGTTCGGCGATTCGCGCGGCGTTGCTGCTGCAGCCGAGATCCTTGAGCAGGGTGGCGTAATAGACGGTGCGCCGCTCCGCCGCCGGCAGCCGGAGTGCCACGGCCATCCGGCTGGCGATCCAGCAGGCGCGGAGCGAATGCCCCGCGGGCTGCCCCTCCGTCAAGTCGAGCGCGTAGGAGAAGGCGCCGAGAATTTCGGCCAGCGACGTGGTGGATCCCACGCGCATGTCGAACTGGGAGGGATCAGCGTGCAGCATGGCGGGACGTCCGAAAGGGAACGCCCTTTTACCCTCGCCCGACTTAAGCCTTGGTTTCGCTTAACTCTTAATCTTCCAGCCGCGCCGCAGCAGCCCGTAGCAGAACAGACCCAGCACCACGTTCAGCGTCAGGATCACCGCGCTGCCGATCAGGATCGGCGAATCGGCGACACCCAGGAAGCCGTAGCGGAAGCCCGAGATGATGTAGAAGAATGGGTTGGCATGGCTGATCGCGCGGAACACCGGCGACAGATTCTCGACCGAGTAGAAGGTGCCCGAGAGCAGCGCGAGCGGCGCCACCACGAAGTTGGTCACCGCCGCGGCATGGTCGAACTTCTCCGCCCAGATCGAGGTCATCACCCCCATCAGTGCAAGGAACAGCGAGCCCAGGAAGCCGAACCAGAGGACCGCCCAGAAATGCGCGGGGAAGACGTGGACGCCCCACAGCGCCATCGCCAGCCACACCGTGCCGCCGACGCAGAAGGCCCGCGTCACCGATCCGCCCGCCAGCGCCGTCAGCATCTCGCCGGTCGACAGCGGCGGCATCAGATAGTCGACGATCGTCCCCTGGATCTTGCCGACGAGCAGTGAGAAGCTGGCATTGGCGAAGGCATTCTGCAGCATGCCCATCACGATCAGGCCGGGCGCGATGAAATCGGCGTAGTGAATCGGGACACCGTCCAGCGTGACGGTGCGCCCGCCGCCGCCCAGGGCGACGGTGAAGATCACCAGATACAGCAGGGTCGTGACCGCCGGCGCCCACACCGTCTGGAGCTGCACCTTGAAGAAACGGCGCACCTCCTTGATATAGAGGGTGCGCAAGCCTCCCCAGTTGACGTTGCGAATCACCGGAACGCCCGGCTCGGGAAGCTGTGAACCGATTTCGGGGTGGCTGCTCATGGCGCGATCGCGTACCCGCTGACGCCGCCGCCCGCAAGACGAAGGAACCGAAGTGAGCTGGACCGACGAGCGTATCGAAACGCTGAAGAAGATGTGGGACAGCGGCCTGACCGCCACGCAGATCGCCGAGGAACTGGGCGGCGTGTCGCGCAACGCGGTGATCGGCAAGGCGCACCGCCTCGGCCTGCCCTCGCGTCCGTCGCCGGTGAAGGCGAACGAAGCCAAGGCCGCCGCTGCTGCTGCGGCAGCCCC
>NZ_AGFU01000090.1 GCF_000226955.1 Sphingomonas elodea ATCC 31461 | reverse complement strand
GCTCGCGCCACGAGTGCTTTCAGCAGCAGGCGCATTTGCGAAGAGGGACGGCGAAGGCGACGCATTACCATATAACAACATATGTAGAGTTATTGATCAAGCGTCTTTTGGTTCGGTGGAAGCGCATGGCGAATTGCAGCCGTCCGATAGCGCAAATGGCGGAGGATAGGACGTGCGCTACAACCCTGCAGCGTCCAGCTTCGGCGCCTCATAGGCTCCATCTTCGTCCGGATAGCGCAACCGCTGCTCGAACCGGACGCCCCCTCGCCAGCGACCATGAAAAGCTTTGTCTCGCAGATCCGGCGCGGTTCAAATCGCCAGTTGATAGCAGCCTTCTGCGATAACAGACGCTCCATCCATGGAGGAATGCCATCTTTGATTGACGAACTCCGGGCCGATTCTGGACCGGTAGCTTCTGGACAAAAGTCCATGTCCTGCCGTCATCAACTGGAGGTGTTCGTTGTCGAGCGGCTCCACGCGGGCCTCAATCCTTCAGAGCGAGGTCTGAGGGGTCCGCGTCGTAATCCAGCAATTCACCCGGCTTACATTCCAGCACCGCGCACATCTTCGCCAAAGTGGCGAAGCGAATACCTCGGACCTTGCCCGAGCGGAACAGTGATAATTGGGTTTCGCTGAGCCCCATTTTTTCGGCGAGCTGCTTGCCCGTCATGCCGCGCCTGGCGAGTGCGGCGTCCAACATGACCTTGACCGGCATCAGAAGAACGCGTCCAGCTCTTCGCGCATCTCGGAGGCTTGGGCGAGGAGATGCGAGAGCAAGACGAGGGTGGCACCGACCACGCCGAGGGTGATCGCCGCGCCGTCGAAATTTGCAAAGGCGCCGCGACCGTAGAGCAATCTGGTCAGCAAGGTTACGCCGAACACGCTAGCAAGCCCCCCTGCAAACAAAGCCGCGCCAATCCGCAACAACAGCCGCGGCAGCACCTGGCCGAATGCAGCGCCCGATGCGATCGACTTTAGCGCCTGGCGCACCATCCAGATCGCACACACGTAAATGCACATCGGCAGATGGAAGATCAGCATCGGCCCCGAGAGGCGCCCCGTCCATATCGGCGCGAGGATAAGTATCGCGACGGCGGCAAAGAGCAGCACGAAGGGGACCGTCACCAGCCACATCAGCAGGCGGGCGCGGCGTCGGAGAGTTTCGATCGGCATAGCGGCTCCATGGGGGTTCGATAATTTAACCTTGACTTAAATTTCAGCACTATACAAATTTAATCCTGAGTTAAATCGGAGCGCTTCGGAAATGATCGCTGCCCTCGAAACCCACGGCCTGACCAAGGCCTTTGGCAAGGCTGCACCGGCGGTGAATGGAGTGTCGCTGAACGTGCCGCGGCGCGCGATCTATGGCTTTCTTGGAGCCAATGGCGCGGGCAAGACAACGACGCTCAAGCTGGTTCTCGGGCTTTTGCGCGCCGATGCAGGGAGCATTCGGCTGTTCGGGCAGGAAGCAGCGCGCGAGCGCGGGCGGGTTGGGTCGCTGATCGAGACCCCTTCCTCGTACGACCATCTGACCGGGCGGGAAAACCTCGATATCACCCGAATCCTGTTGGGGCTGGAGAGGCGCGAGATCGGGCGGGTTCTGGCGATTGTCGACCTGACGCATGCCGCCGACCAGCGCGTCGGCAGCTATTCGCTGGGCATGCGCCAGCGGCTGGGCATTGCGCGGGCATTGCTCGGCGATCCGCGCCTGCTGATTCTCGACGAGCCGACAAACGGCCTCGACCCCGACGGCATCCGCGATATGCGCGTGCTGCTGCGCCGGCTGCCCGAGGCCGGCGACGTGACGCTGATCGTGTCGAGCCACCTGCTCAGCGAAGTCGAGCAGGTGGCGACGCATGTCGGACTGCTGCACCGGGGGCGGCTGTTGCTGGAGTCGCCGCTGGACGCGCTGCTTGGCGGGGTAGCGTCGGTCGAGGTCGATACGGATGATCGGGTGCGGGCAGCGATGATCCTGATCGATGCCGGGTTCCCGGTGACGGCGGCAAGCGACAAGCTGCTCGTCGCGGCTGCCGACCCGGCCGAAATCGCAGCACTGCTGATGCGCGAGGGGCAGAGATTGTCACACCTTACCCGCCATCGTCCCTCGCTCGAGGGCATCTATCACCGTCACATCGCCTTGGCCGCCTGAGGGCTTCGCATCATGCTGCACCGCTATCTGTTTGCCGAAATCCTCAAGCTGCGTCGCAGCCTTGCGTTGATGCTTTGCGTCGCCGCGCCGGCGTGCGTCGCCGTGCTGGGAACGGTCATCGCCTTCGACCGCAAAACGCCGGTGCCGCTCGATACTTTTGCCCTCGGCGGCCCCGGCATCTGGTCGTTCGTGATGCTGCCGCTGGCGGTGACGGCGCTAAGCGTGCTGATGGCGCAAATGGAGCATGGTTCGCGGAACTGGAACCATCTCCTCACCTTGCCGCGCGCGCGGCCGAACGTGTTCCTCGCCAAGGCGATCGTGATGCTCGGGCTGATTGCGATGATGTCAGCGCTGCTTTGGGCGTTCATGCTGGTTGGGGTGGCGCTGCTGACCGCATTGCATCCGGTGGGGGTGATCGGCGCGGTGGACACGGCGCAGCTTGCCCGAATTTTGGCGCTGATGACGGTGTGCTCGGCGCTGGTGGCGATGCTCCAGTTCTGGGTGGCGCTCGCCTATCGCAGCTTTGTGGTGCCGTTGGTGTTCGGGATCGGCGGGACGTTCGTGGCGATCAGCACGATCGGCGCAGCCAAGGCTGCGTGGTTTCCGTGGCTGCTGGCGACCGACGTGCTGGCGACCAGGTCCGAGGTCCGGCAGATGGGGCTGCTGTTGGGCGGAATCGGAGGGCTCGCCGTACTCGGAGCGATGCTGGCGCATTTGAGTCGGCGGGAGGCTTAACCCCTTCTCTCCTTCCTGACGCAAGGTGTCGTGCTGGTCGACGTCTATGGCGTACTGACGTGCGCATTACGCTGCCCCTTCGGGCAACGGGGCGGCCTAAATTGGGCGCGTAGCGTCCTTCTGCTTCATCGAAGGGAATGACCGGTTCCGACGCAAGCAGACATTCGCGCTGCCGCATTAGAACGACGTATGTTGGTCGCGAGCTGCTGCAAGCAGCTGACTTCGGCCCGCTGGCTACACCCTTTATTTTGACCTGAAGCGAGTTTGTCTGTCGGTCTGGGAGCTACCCGCCTAGCAGCCGCCAATCGTGAGCGAGGAGCCATTGATCCTCGATCAGGAGGTACCAGTCCTGCCAACCGTTTCTGCTCGTGTCCGTGACCGCCTTGGAAGCAGCAGAGAACGACGTATGGCGGCCCGGCACACCTTCAATGACCAGCGCTCCGTCCTTGATCACTGCCGAAAATGTCTTGCCGTTGTAGACGAACCGGCAGTTGATCCCGTCCTCCGGAATGGGGGTCGGCAGGGTCGTCCAGGACGACGTCGACTCGGCTCCGGCCCCGAGCAGCTTTGGCCTGTCCGGCGCGCGCCAGATCTGCCGTGCTACATTGAATAGGTCTTCGCCACGCTGTTGGATCGTTTGCTCATTCCAGTGGGTGAAGGCATGTAAGTCGAGGTTGAGGGTCAGCTTGGAGTTGGATCGAACTGCGGGCATCTTCACCTCGAACGGCCCGTTAGAAACGGCCGAATTGAGAGGCTTGGTGAGCAAGGTCAGATTGCCCATCACATTGACAGCGGCGTTCCTGGCCCGGACCGCCGCCGCCAAGTCCGGATCATAAGCTTGCTCTGCCACGCCAGTCATTCCCGGCAGCGCCCACGAAGTCTGCCACTTCTGCGGCAGGATGTGCTCGATCGTTAGAGCGGATAGGATCGCGATCTCTTCGGCCAGGGTGTTATGCTTCGCTCGTTCGATCGACTCCAAGACGTATCGTAACCGCGGCTGCCGGGCGGTCCGGTATTGCTCGCGGAACAGCCAGCTACGGCGCCATTCATCGTCGTCGGGCCAGCGGTCGACGTCGGCGGTCCGGCTGGACAGATAGGCGATCAGTTCGTCCACCTTATCGCCCGCATGGGCCCGGAGCCGGGGGATGATCGCAACGAAGAAGCGGTTGTAGTTCTTCGTCGTCAGCCCGCAGATGTCGCGCCGCAGGATGTAGCTTTCGAGCACTTCGAACGCTTCGAGGAGGCGTGGCCCCACGCTGGTTTCGGTCGCCAGGTAAATGGCCAAGGGCATGGCGGTCGATACATCAAAGGCATCGGCCATCTTGCCGAAGCGGCCAGCCGGGTCACCCTTTTCAGGCTCGAACAGGCGCCGCTCGACGGCGGCCGTGGCCGAGATCGCTTCCAGCTCCTCGGTGACATTTTGGTACGGGCACGCGTCGAGGATCCACTTGCGGTAGCTGGGAAACAGGGTCTCTGCCGATACAATGTCCCCGATCTGCACCGCGAGGTGATCGGTCAACATCCAGTCAAGCCGGGTGCGCGTCTGGCGGCCCCGGGAGGCTGCCTGGTGCCAGAACGCACGGTCGAGCGGCAGCCAATGCTTCTGGTAGAGCTTGTCGATCGTGAGCGATCCATTGCTCTGTCCCAGACCCTTCGCGCGTTGGAAGATGAAGTTGCGTAGTAGGTCGGCTGGGGCAAGCGCCACGCCGCGACTGTTTAGCGTTTCGAAGATTGTCTGGGGGTCGTCGCCTCCTTCAAGCTCGATCGAAACGACTGCGAGACCGTCTTTCAGCGCCTCGAATAGGCGCTCGAGCCGCTCTTCCTCATAACTGCCTCCCGCGATGACGTAGCCGAGAATGCGGTCCCTAAATGCCGCATGGGCAGCAGGGGCGAGGTGGCCGAGCAGGTCATCGTCTTCCCCAAGCCCCTCAATTTCCGCCAGGTTAGCCCGCCCGTCGATCAACTGCACGAAGGACCGGCGATCCGTAACCGATGGCCACAGTTTGTAGCGCTCGGACACGGGGTCTTCCATGACCCCGTCGTTCAACAGATACTTGCTGATCTCCTGTGCGTAGCTGGAGCCGTTCTCCGCTGCCACATCGCGCAGCGCGGCCAGCAGCAGTTGGAATGTTGTCAGACGCTGTTGGCCGTCGATCACCTCGAAGGCTTGGACGGCCTTCCCGAAGGTCTTGATCTGGTTGATCACGATCGCGCCCATGAAATGGGGCGCGAGCTTCGAGCGATCCGCGTCGATCACGCCGACTGCCCGCATGATGTCCTCCCACAAGAGGGAGATTTGTGGCTCCTCGCGCCAAGAATACTGACGCTGGTAAAGCGGGATTAGGTAACGCTTCTTGCCGTCGAACAGATCGATGATGGACTGCGTCGATGGCTTCATGGTTCCCCCTGCGCCGCACTGATCCCCCAGTAGCGGGCGGAAGGCAAGGTTACGTTGCTTGCGACGGCTCCCTGCCGCTCGGACTTATGGTGCGAACGCTGATAATCATAACGATCCTGAAGGTGCATTTATCTGCCCAATGATCAACGTTGTTTGATCAAACTCCATATGATAGAGCATGGCGCCTAGAAAAATTTTGGAAAGCGCAGTCATCCCGAACCGTCACGCCATCGTCACCTACAAAGGCAAGCGAGCTGGCCTCCTCAGCGAGATCGGGCCAGACACCCGGTTCGTCTACGACGCCGGATGGACGCAGGACATCGCCTGCACGCTGCCGAGCACCACGCGGGAGCATTTCTGGCGCAATGGCCTGATCCCGTTCTTCGAGCATCTCGGCCCTGAAGGCTGGCTGCGTGGGCATCAGGCCCGTGCCGGCGGCACCCCGGACCAGGACGATTTCGGGCTGCTGCTCAACTATGGTGCCGACTGCATCGGCGCGGTCGGAATCCTTCCTGAAGATGGCACCCATGTCCATCCGATCCCGGACGCCGATCCCGTCGAGGCCGCAGCCACCGCGCCTGGCCGCACCTTGTCGGGCGTGCAGAAGAAATGGCTCGTCTATCGCAACGAGCAACGTTTCGAGCCCTCCATCCGTGCCGGTGATCCCGCCACGCACATCGCGAAGTTCAACCGCGTGGATCAGCCGACGCTCGTCCAGAACGAGGACCTTTCGCTGCGCTTGGCGCGCGAGGTGCTCGGCAAGGAGGAGGTCACCGCTGCGGCGATCGGTACCGTCCGCGGCGAGGACGGGGTGGCGCTCATCGTAGAGCGCTTCGACCGGCTGGGCGAGGTCCGCCTGCGTCTCGAGGACTTCGCCCAAATCCTTGGACGACCGCGCGGCCGCGAGTTCGATGGCAAGTACAACGCCAGCTATGAGGAAGCCGCTGCCGTCATCACGCGCCATTCCGCGCGCGCACTGATCGACCTCGGGCGGTTCTTCCGCCTGGTGGCCTTCAATCTCGTGATCGGCAATGCCGACGCGCATCTCAAGAACTTCTCGCTGCTCGAACGCGACGGCGGGCTGCGGCTCAGCCCCGCCTATGATCTGCTCAACACGATCGTATACCCACACTATGAGCGGCACACTGCGCTGGCGATCGACGGCGAAAAGCGCGCGTTTGAAGACCTTCACCGCGATCTGGTCGTCGCGCTAGGCGTCTCGATCGGGCTCCCGCGGCGGGCCGTCGATGGCGCCCTCCAACAGCTGGCGAAGCGGTTCGCCAACGCGCGGGCGCTCGATGTGCCGCCTTATGCGCAGCCGAACGATTTCCGCGTCCGGTACCGCGATGTGGTGCTCGACAATGCCGAAAGGATCCTGAAATGACCGAGTGGCCGATCGACTGGCGCGCGGTCGTCGACGAGGCGATCCGCCGGCGCAAGCGCGAAGGGCTGTCGCAGCGGGCCCTTGCCGAGCTTGCCGGCGTGAGCGCCCCCACTGTCAACGCCTTTGAGCAGGGCGAGGTCAATCTGCGCTTCGGCGGCATCGTTGCGATCCTGCAGGCGCTCGGGTTGTTCGTGCATGCAGGCGACGCGGATGCGCTGGAGACCTTCGTCTACAACGCCGCGAGGCGCTGGGAGGAACTGGTCGCGCCGCTGGCCGGCGATGATCCCGGGCGGCAAGCGCTCGGCTATAGCGAGCAGGCCTATGCGCTGGAGGGGATCGAACCCCTTGCTACGCCGCATAAGCTGCGTCAGGTCCTAGCGGCGGTGCCGAAATCCAGCGGCTGGACTCCGTTTTGGGTGCCGACGCGCGAGGATCTGCGTCCCTATGTCGAGGACGGGCTGCTGGAGTGCTGGCTCGGGCGGCCTGGGACCGAGCGTCATTTCGCCGATCCGGCGCATAGCGATTTCTGGCGTGTAAGCCGCGCTGGGGAGGCCTATCTGCATCGGGGTTTCGAAGAGGACGGCCCCAGCAATCTCGAGCCGGGCACGATCTTCGACCTGGTCCTGCCCATCTGGCGCACCGCCGAGGTGCTTCTGCATGCGCAGAACCTGGCCTATGCGCTTGGCGGCACCGGTGACACCAGCGTGCGGTTCCGCGCCCGATATTCCGGTCTGGAGGGGCGTGAGTTGCTCAGTTGGGCGAAGCCCCGCGCGCGAATCGTTTTGGACGGCCGGCATCGAGCGCGCTCCTCGCGCGTCGACCTGGAGATCGCGATCAACCTTCAGCAGATCGAGGATGGGTTGGATGCCGTCGTGCACCAGGTGCTGATCCCGCTGTACGAGCGGTTCGATGGCTATGTGCTCTCTCCGGATCTCGTCTCTTCCGAGATCGCCGAGCTTCGACGACAGCCGGGCTTCGGCTTGGCTAGCGCCTGATCCAGAGGTCGGCTGGGTGTCGACGCTTCATTGCCAGACCGGGAAGCGCCCGACCTGACCCGTGTAGTGGGCCAACGTCTTGCACGTCAGCCGTTGGTCGCCAATCGAACGGGCGCGCCCGCAAACTCTCCGGCGACGACCTCTCCAACCTGCCGCGCAATGCCACGGGTGAGGTCCGGCGGCACTTCCACGGAAAAGCCCCGCGCAACCAACCCGTCGATCGCCCAGCGGACGCAATAGTCGGCGGCGACCCCGATCACGGTAACCTGGCCGATGCCGCGAGCCTTCAGCTCCGCGAAGAAAGCGTCGCGCGGCGTGGTCTGGCCGCTTCCGATTGCCTCGATCATCAGGTCAGGCTCCGCCCACATGTCGAACACGCCCTTCTCGATCCGATAGGTCGGGATAGCCGGTGCGACGGTGTTCGCATCGAGCACGTTCTGCCACCCCGGCGTGCCGCGCACGCAGTGGATCGGGAACTGCTCCGCTTCAGCCGATCCGGGAAACGTTTCGGCCAGATGGGTGTCGAAGGTGAACAGCATGCCCGCAACTTCCGCAGGATCGAGCGCCACGAGCCATTCCTGCATCGGCGCGATCAGCGCCTCGGCGCCGTCCACCGCCAGCGCGCCATCGGCGTGCATGAAGTCGGCTTGGGTATCTACCACTACGATGAAGCGCCGCATGACCTGTCTCCTTCTCCCTTTGACATATGTGCAATTCAAACATAAGTAAAGTGCATAACGCATATAAGGTCGAGTCGATGGACGAAGCAGCCTTTCTCGAAGCCTATGACGCGACGGCCTATGAACGCCCCTCGGTCGCGGTCGACCTCATCCTGATGAGCGTGGTCGACGGCGCACCGGCGGGA
>NZ_AGFU01000091.1 GCF_000226955.1 Sphingomonas elodea ATCC 31461 | reverse complement strand
GATCTACACTCTTTCCCTACACGACGCTCTTCCGATCTTCTGCACGCCTGGCCCGTACATCGTGTTCTTCGACTGGAACAAGTCGGACATCACGCCGGAAGCAGCGAGCATCCTGGACAATGCGATCAGCAACTATGCCGATTGCAGCAATACCCAGGTCGTCCTGGCCGGCCACGCCGACCGTTCGGGCTCGGCGAGCTACAACGTCGGTCTCTCGCAGCGTCGTGCGGACTCGGTGAAGTCCTACATGACCGGCAAGGGTATCCCGACCGGCGTGATCACGACCGAAGCGTTCGGCGAAAGCCGTCCGCGCGTCCAGACCGCCGACGGTGTTCGCGAACTGCAGAACCGTCGCGTGGAAATCACCTACGGTCCGGGTTCGGGTCAGTAAGGCCTGCCCGCCCGATAGGGACGGAAGCAAAGAAGGGAGGTCGGGCAACCGGCCTCCCTTTCTTTTTGACGGCGTCGCCACCCCTTGGGCCGATTTCCCGCTGTGCCTGCGGGCGGTACCCCCATCACGCAGGGATCGCCGCTTGCGCAGGCCGCTCCCGACACGCATCGTCGACGGCGATGTCACTCACCATCACTATCCCCGAGCTGCCGGACGCCTCGCCGTGCTGGCGCCGCTTGGCCGCTACAATGTGGAGCAGGCGGGGGATCCTAAGTTCCGTCCTGTCGCGGTCCTTTTGACCGACGCGCAGGGCGAGCGGGTAGGGGGCCTTTGGGGGCGCTGCGCCTATGGCTGGCTGTTCATCGAACTTGACGCGGTGCCGGAAGGGCATCGCGGCGCGGGGTACGGCACCGCGGTGATGACAGAGGTCGAGTCGATCGCCCGGGCCGAGGGTTGCGTGGGCTTGTGGCTCGACACCTATTCCTTCCAGGCGCGCGGCTTCTACGAAAAGCTGGGCTATACGGTCTTCGGCACGATCGACGATTTCCCGCCGGGCCACCAGCGCTTCTTTGTCCGCAAGCGCCTGGAAGGACGCATCGTCAGTCCTCTGTCGTCAGGGCCGCGTCCAGCCATTCGGGGACAAGGGCGTCGCCGAGCGCCTCGACGCGCCGTAGCTCGACCATCTTGCCCAATGCCGGGTAGCAGGCGCGGGTACGATCCCCCGGCTCGCCAAGCGGTGCCACCACCAGCCGCCGGTTCACCTTGGCGCGGTAATGCATGCGCGCGGTGTTCTCCTGGCCGACATAGCAGCCCTTGGTAAAGCTCACGCCGTGCAGTTCCTCGGCGTTGCATTCGAGCCACAGGGTCTTGTCGCTCCCCAGCTCCTCCACGCCTTCGGTGACGCCCAGCCCGAGCCGGTGGCTGCGCCACGCCTCGGCGGCGCTGCCACCTGCGGCAGTGCCCAGCCAGCGATACCCGAGTGCTGGCAGTCGCGGATCCGGCACGGCGCCGGACCGGGCATCGCGCGACCAGTGCACGCCCGCCTCCAGCGGCTCGATCGTGATCGCTCGGCGCAGGCGGTACATGGTGAGCCGACGGGCGAGCGCCTCGCGCGCCGAGGCTTCGCAATCGATCAGGATCGCGTCGCCCTCCGCCCATAGCAGAAAGTCGAACAACGCCTTGCCCTGTGGCGTCAGCAGCCCGGCCCAGCGCGGCGCCTCGACCGTGACCGTCGCCAGGTCCTGGGGCAGCAAGCCTTGCAGAAATCCGCGAACATCGTCGCCGGATAGGCGCAGCAGCGCGCGATCGTCGAGCCAGGTGCTGGTGTCGTCCATGCCGAACAGGTAGGACGCCGCCAACGCTCACGAAAGAGGCAAAGCCATGGTGAATGTCGAACTCAAGCTGCGCGGCGGTCGCGTCCATCTTCCCAGCGGCCCCGCGGACGTGGACATCGGAGTCTCCGGCGGCAAGATCGTCGCGATCGGGAATGTCGGCGATGCCGCCGAGACGATCGACTGCACGGGCCTCGACGTGCTGCCGGGGGTGATCGACAGTCAGGTCCACTTCCGGGAGCCGGGGCTCGAACATAAGGAGGACCTGGAGAGCGGCAGCCGTTCGGCGGTGCTGGGCGGTGTGACCGCGGTGTTCGAGATGCCGAACACCAAGCCCAATACCGACAGCGAGGCCGCCGTGGCCGACAAGCTGCAGCGCGCCTATCACCGCATGTGGTGCGACCACGCCTTCTATGTCGGCGCGACCAATAACAATGCCGAGCATCTGGCGGAGCTCGAGCGCCTGCCGGGGACGGCGGGTGTGAAGATCTTCATGGGTGCTTCGACCGGCGACCTGCTGGTGTCGGACGACGCCAATCTCGCGCGGGTGCTCGCCTCGGGCCATCGTCGCGTCGCGATCCATGCGGAGGACGAGTTCCGCATGCAGGACCGCCTGGGCGAGCGCGTGCCGGGCGATCCGTCCTCGCACCCGGTGTGGCGGGATGACGAGAGCGCGATTCTCGCCACCCGGCGCATCCTGCGCCTGGCGCGCGAGGCGCGTCGGCGGATTCATGTGCTCCACATTACAACGCCGGCCGAGCTCGAGCTGCTGGGGCAGCACAAGGACATCGCGACCTGCGAGGTGACCCCGCAGCATCTGACGCTGGCCGGCGAGGAGGCCTATCCGGCCATCGGCACCTATGCGCAGATGAACCCGCCGATCCGCTCGGGCGCCCACCGCGACGGGCTGTGGCATTGGCTGCGCCAGGGTGTTCCCGACGTGCTCGGCTCGGACCATGCGCCGCATACGCTGGAGGAAAAGGCCAAGCCCTATCCGGACAGCCCCAGCGGCATGCCGGGCGTGCAGACACTGCTGCCGCTGATGCTCAACCATGTCGCGGAAGGCCGGCTGACGTTGCAGCGGCTGATCGACCTGACCAGCGCCGGTCCGCAGCGGATCTTCGGCCTGGTCGGCAAGGGCCGCATCGTGCCCGGCTATGATGCCGATTTCACCGTCGTCGACCTCAAGGCGTGCTGGACGGTGGACGAGGCCTGGCTGGCCTCGCGCTGCGGCTGGTCGCCGTTCACCGGGATGCAGCTGACCGGTCGCCCGGTCGGCACGATCATCCGCGGACATCGGGTGATGTGGGAAGCGCAGCTCGCCGAGCAGGCGATCGGCGAGCCGGTGAAGTTCGAAGCTGTCGAATTCGGCTGAGGTAAAGGGGTGGGGCTGCCGTCGCAGCCCCGCCCGTCACGCGATCAGAAGGGCAGCCAGCGCTGCTTTTCGCTGAACTTCATGTATCCGGCGTTGACGCCCAGCCGCCAGCCGACGCCCAGCCGCACCGGGATCAGCACCACGTCCCCGCGGCGCAGATAGGATGCCGAGAAGCCGCCGACGAAATAGGCATGGCCCTCGCCCTGCGGGAAGCGCTTGTAGAGCTCCTGGCTGTCGTAGAGGTTGTAGACCAGCACGAACACCTTGTTGGCATCGCCGCCCAGGTCGAAGCCGATCGACGGGCCCGTCCAATAGACCGGGCGCTGCCCTTCCACCTTGTGGAACATCTGCCCCTTGCCATAGCGCAGACCGACGCCGATCGCGCCGGAGGCCTCGCTGCCGGCGATATAGGCGTTGGGCTTGCCCTGATCCTTCAGAATGTCCTCGAGCAGCTTGGCGAGGCCCGAGGCGCCCTTGCCGAACACGCCCTCGGCGGCGGCGAGCAGATCGTCCTTCTCGAACGTATCGGTCGCGGCCTGGCGGGCAGTGGTGGCGGCCGGGTCGGCGGCGGCGGGGCTGTTCGGCGAGGGCTGGAGCGGCGGCGGCACATCCGCGGGCGGGGGAGGCGGCGCCGTATCGGCCGGCGGATAGGATTGCTGCTGCTGCGGCGCGGGCGTGGTGCTCGGCTGCGCCGGCGGCGTCTTCAGGTCCGAATCGATCGCGGTGTTCGGATCAATCGTCGTCATCTGTGCGGCGGCTGGCATGCTGCCAAGCCCGGCGATGGCGACTGCCACCAGCGTGAACCAACCCGATCGCATCATCCATTCTACCCCAAAACCCGGTGCTTTTCGGGTACCATCCTAGGGGCGCGGGGCTGTCGCGGCAATGAATGGACGCCCGACCGACTCGATTTCGCGTCCATGTGGTTATCCCCGTTGATTGCCGGCGCACGGCTCGTTATAGGGCTCGTCCTCGGCGCTTCCGGAGACGTGGGTGAGTGGCTGAAACCAGCGGTTTGCTAAACCGCCGTACGGGGATTACTCGTACCGAGGGTTCGAATCCCTCCGTCTCCGCCAGAACGGCAGCGCATCGCGAGCATCGCACGCCGAGGTCGTCCCGGATCAAACCGATTTCTGCTATAGCGACGGCCTTGCGGTTCCGTGCCTGAACTGGACGCGTGGGCGGGGCCGGCATAGAGGTGGACTGCGGGTTTGTGTCGATCCGCGCCTAGAGTTCGCAGGTGCATGGCTTCGGAAAAGACGCTCAACGGCAAAAATCTTGTCGCCTTAGGCGCGGAGCGGCTTGCCGAACTGCTGCTGGAACTCTCGAAGAACGACGCTGCCGCGAAGCGGCGCCTGCGGCTGGAGCTGGCGAGCAGAAGCGGCGGTGGCGCCGATGTCGCGGCAGCGGTACGCAAGCGTCTGGCCACCATCGCGAAGGCGCGTTCGTTCGTGGAGTGGAACAAGGTTCGCGCACTGGCTGCCGATCTCGATCTGCAGCGCAGCGCCATCGTCCAGCATGTCGCGCCCGCGCAGCCGGCCGAGGCGTTCGAGCTGTTATGGCAGCTGTTGCAACTCGCCCCATCGGTATATGCGCGCTGCGACGACAGCAACGGCGCGGTCGGCACCGTGATCGCCCAGGCACGGGATGATCTTGGCACCATCGCCGCGAAGACGGCGCACGCGCCGGATCTGTTGGCGGAGCGTGTGTTCGCGGCGGTGCAGGCCAACCAATATGGCGAGTTCGACGGCCTGATCGGCCTGTTGGCGGAGGCACTGGGCAAGGACGGGCTTGCGGCACTGAAGGCGCGGTTCGAAGCGCTGGCAGCGCTCCCCCCGCCACCCCGGGAAGCAGGGGACCGCAGGGTCATCGGTTTCAGCACGCGTGGGCCCATCTATCAGGACGATTTCGAAGCGCGGGCGCAGGCGCGTCGTATCCGCTCGGCGCTTACCGAGATCGCCGATGCGCTGGGCGATGCCGATGGCTATGCCGCCCGCTTTTCGGCAGAGGAGCACACCAATCCCTCCGTCGCTGCCGCCATTGCCGAGCGGTTGCTCAAGGCCGACCGACCGGAGGCGGCGTTGGCGGCGCTCCGCTTGGCCGAGGAGAGTTTTCGAAAAGGCGGCCACTGGCCCGATTGGCCGCGGGTGCGGATCGACGCACTCGATGCGTTGGGTCGGTTTGCGGAAGCGCAGGCTGCGCGGTGGGCGATCTTCGAGAGAAGCCTGGACCCCCACTATCTGCGCGCGCATCTGAAGCGTCTGGCCGATTTCGAAGATGTCGAGGCAGAAGATCGCGCCCTCGCCCACGTGCGCCAGTACGCCGATTTCCACCACGCGCTCGACTTCCTGATAGCCTGGCCGGCGCACCGGCTGGCTGCCGAGCTGGTCCTGGCCCGCTATGCCGAACTGGACGGCGACCGATATTGGCTGCTGACGCCCGCAGCGGAAGCCTTGGAGGCGCGTGCGCCGCTGGCGGCCACGCTGATGCTCCGATCGATGATCGACGTGTCGCTCGATCGCGCCAAGCACAAGCGATATGGCCATGCCGCCCGCCATTTGCAGACATGCGAGCATCTCGCCAAACGCATCGACGATTTCGGCACGCATCCCGACCATGATGCCTATGCCGCGCAGCTCGAGGCGCGGCACGGCCGCAAGAGCGGCTTCTGGAGCGCGTGATGGAGGGGGGCGCCCGCCGTTTTCTCGCCACCTTTACTTACTCCGACAATTGACGCGTTCGCTACTCCGTGGTTGAACCGCCGCCGCCCGCGCCCTAAGTCGCGCGGGCGGTCGTGGTACCGCTAACGCCCAGTTTCAGAATCATCCTCGACGATCGGAGAGAGAGAGCTCATCATGGCGCTGACCGGAGAATTGTTCATCGCATCGAAGCGCGTTGCCCGCGACGCCGGCTTCCGCGCCGTTGCCGCCGCCACCGGCAGCGAGATCGAGCCTAGCTTCAGCACCGCGACGCTGGAAGACGTCGATGCCGCCTGCGCCGCTGCCGAGGCCGCGTTCCTGCCCTATTCGAGCCTGTCGCGCGAGGAGCGCGCCAAGTTCCTCGAGGCCATTGCCGAGGAAATCGAGGCGCTGGGCGACGAACTGATCGAGCGCGCGATGCAGGAAAGCGGCCTGCCGCAGGCCCGCCTGCAGGGCGAGCGCGGCCGCACCGCCGGCCAGCTGCGCCTGTTCGCCAAGGAACTGCGCCTGGGCGATTATCTGCGCGTCCGAATCGACCATGCGATCCCCGATCGCGCGCCCTTGCCCAAGCCGGACCTGCGCCTGCGCATGGTGCCGCTGGGCCCGGTCGCGGTGTTCGGCGCGTCGAACTTCCCGCTCGCCTTCTCGACCGCGGGCGGCGACACCGCCTCGGCGCTCGCCGCCGGCTGTCCGGTGGTGGTGAAGGGCCACCCGGCGCATCCGGGCACGGCCGAGCTGGTCGCGACCGCGATTCAGCGCGCGGTGGCGAAGACCGGCATGCCCGCCGGCGTGTTCTCTATGGTCGCGGGCACCGCCAACGAACTGGGCGAGGCGCTGGTCCGCGATCCGCGCATCACGGCGGTGGGCTTCACCGGCTCGCGCGGCGGTGGCCTGGCACTGGTCCGCATCGCGCAGAGCCGCCCGGTGCCGATCCCCGTCTATGCCGAGATGAGCAGCATCAACCCCGTCTTCCTGCTGCCGGCCGCACTGGAAGCCCGCGCCGAGGCGCTGGGCAAGGGCTATGTCGCCTCGGTGACGATGGGCGCGGGCCAGTTCTGCACCAATCCCGGCCTCGTGCTGGCGCTGGAAGGCCCGGCGCTCGAGCGTTTCCTGGCCGCCGCCAGCGAAGCCATGTTCGGTGCGCCGGCGCAGGTGATGCTCACCCCGAACATCCACAAGGCCTATGAGAGCGGCGTGGCGAAGCTGGCGGCGGTGCCGACGGTGGAGCAGATCGCGCAAGGGACCGAGGCGCAGGGCCCGACTGCGGGCCGCGCGGCGCTGTTCACGATGAAGGGTGCTGACTTCCTCGTCGATCCCAGCCATGCCGAGGAAATCTTCGGCGCGACCTCGCTGCTGGTCCGCTGCGCCGACGTGGCGGAGCTGAAGGCAGTCGTGGCGCTGCTCGAAGGCCAGTTGACCACCACGCTGCACATGGATGAGGGCGACATCGCCGTCGCGCAGGAGCTGCTGCCGTCGCTGGAGCGCCTGGCCGGCCGCATCCTCGCCAATGGCTGGCCGACCGGCGTGGAAGTGACCGACGCGATGGTCCATGGCGGCCCGTTCCCCTCGACCTCCGACGGCCGCAGCACCTCGGTGGGCACGCTGGCGATCGACCGCTTCCTGCGCCCGGTATCGTACCAGGACCTGCCGGAGGCGCTGCTGCCGGCCGAACTGCGCGACGGTGCGGGCGTGCCGGCGCGGGTGGACGGCAAGCCGACGGTCTGAGGGTTTCGCTTCTCTATCCCCCTCCCGCTTGCGGGAGGGGCTAGGGGAGGGTGCGACGTGGGGGGCTTTCCACACCGATGTCGCCCGCTTCCCTCACACACACTCCCCTAACCCCGCCCGCAAGCGGGAGGGGGACGCGGGCGCTGAAGGTTCGTCGCTTAACTTGTGGCCTGGGCCTGTTCGAAGGCTTGCAGGATGCGCTTCTCCTGCTGGTTTTCCGCAAGGTGAAGAAGTACCGTTCCCTTGATAGAAACATCAGGGTGCGAGGCGCACTGACCAGCGAACCATAGCGCTTCCGATAGCGGCTCGTTGTCGTGCCACGTCGTCAGTATGAAGCGCTCGTCGGGAATTTCGCCATAGTCGAACTTCTCAAGGTTGGCGCAGTCGATGCTATCGTGCCACGCCTCGCAATCTGTTCCCCACGCAATAAAGTACAGGCATCTGCTTGCTGCCAGCCACGTAGCGATGTTGTTCCGCCATTCGGGAGCGACCCTTCGATCAGCGATCAGCACGGCTCGGAAAGGATCGGCCGGTAGAACTGGCAGAGCATGGTCGGGCGAGAGGTGGTGATATGTAACGGGCATCAGAATTTTGGCCGATCTTTCACCCTTGCCCGACGCGCGGCAAACTCGGCTTCCACCGCCTCGTTGCTCGCGCCTTCACCGCGCCGAATTGACGCGCGCGCCAACTCGACCTTCCGGGTCAGGAAGGCCCGATAGCCCTCCAGGCCGCTCTCAGAACTTCGCCTCGTCGTACACCCGGGTGATATCCCCGGCCCAATCGCCATGGTACCGATCGAGCAGCACCTGCGCCGGCACCTTGCCGGTCCGCACGATCTCGCGCAGCGGATCGAGGAAGCCCGATTCGTTGTCGCCCGAGCCGTTGAGCCGCGCGCGCGCCTTCAGTCCCGCGCCGGCGATGTCGAGGACCTCGCCGGCGATGTCCGCCAGCTTGCCGCCGCCCGGCAGTGGCGCATCCAGCGCCAGCTTCGGCACCGCGCTGCGCAGCGCCTCGCGCCCTTCCATCGACCAGCCCTTCACCAGATCCCAGGCGGCATCGAGCGCCCCCGAATCGTAGAGCAAGCCCACCCACAGCGCCGGCAGCGCGCAGATGCGGCCCCAGCGGCCGCCATCGGCGCCGCGCATTTCGAGGAACTGCTTCATCCGCACTTCGGGGAAGGCGGTGGAGAGATGGTCGGCCCAGTCGTCCATCGTCGGCAGCTCGCCGGGCAGGACCGACAGCTCGCCCTTCAGGAAGTCGCGGAAGCTGAGGCCCGCCGCGTCGATATATTTGCCGTCGCGGTAGACGAAGTACATCGGCACATCGAGCGCGTAATCGGCATAGCGCTCGTATCCGAAGCCGTCCTCGAACACGAAGGGCAGCATGCCGGTGCGCGCCGGATCGGTGTCCGACCAGATATGGCTGCGATAGGAGAGATAGCCGTTGGGCTTGCCCTCGGTGAAGGGCGAGTTGGCGAACAAGGCGGTCGCCAGCGGCTGCAGCGCGAGGCCGACGCGGAACTTCTTCGCCATGTCGGCTTCGCTGGCATAGTCCAGGTTCACCTGGATCGTGCAGGTGCGCAGCATCATGTCGAGGCCCATCGAGCCCACGCGCGGCATGTGGCGCAGCATGATTTCGTAGCGGCCCTTGGGCATGATCGGCAGTTCGGCGCGGGTCTTGTCCGGCCACATGCCCATGCCGAGGAAGCCGATGCCGAGCCGGTCGCCCACGGCCTTGACCTGGCGGAGATGGCGGCCGGTTTCGGCGCAGGTGTCGTGGAGATTCTCCAGCGGGGCGCCGGAAAGCTCGAACTGGCCGGCGGGCTCGAGGCTGATCGCGCCGTCGGGGCCGGAGAGCGCGATGATGTTCTCGCCCTCATAGATCGGCTTCCAGCCGAATTCGGTGAGCCCGATCAGCAGCGCATGGATGCCGCCGCGCTCCTCATAGCTGGGCGCGCGGTGGCTGCCGTCCATCCAGTAGACGAACTTCTCGTGCTCGGTGCCGATGCGCCAGCGCTCCGCCGGCTTTTCGCCCTTGGCGAAATATTCCACCAGCTGGGCGCGATCCTCGATGACCGCCGCGGTCTTGGTCGAAACGGTCTTGGTGCTCATTTTCGCGCCCTTAGCGATGCCGACGAAACGACGCCAGCGGATTTTTGTACCGTTCGGTTTACCAGTCGCCCGCCGCACCCATCCACAGCGTGACGGCGGCAGCGGCGGCCGTCTCCGCGCGCAGGATGCGGGGGCCGAGCGCGATTCCGATCGCCTGCGAAACGGCGCGGATCGATTCGCGTTCCTCGGCGTCGAATCCGCCCTCCGGCCCGACCAGGATCGCGGCCGGGCCGGGGTGGGCGCGCATCGCCTCCAGCGCGGGCACGCCGCCGGTCTCGTCGGCGAAGAACAGGGAGCGCTCCGCCGGCCAGTCGCGGAGCAGGGCGGGGAGCTTCACCGGCTCGACCAGCTCGGGCAGGGCGGTGCGGCCGCATTGCTCGGCGGCCTCGATCATGTGCGACCGCAGCCGATCGAGGTTGAGCCGGTCGATCACCGTCCGGCGGGTGAGCACCGGCACCAGCCGCGCGACGCCCAGTTCGCAGGCCTTTTCCGCGACCCAGTCGATCCGGCCCTTCTTGATCGGCGCGGCGCACAGCCACAGGTCCGGCACGGCCTCGTGCGGACGCAGCTGCTCGGTGATCTCCAGCGTCAGGTCGCGCTTGCCGATGTCGCGGGCGATGCCTAGCCATTCACCGTTGCTCCCGTCGAACAGCTTCACCGCCTCGCCCGGCTTCAGCCGCATGACCGAGCCCAGATAATGCGCCTGCGGGCCGTCGATCCGGCGCGGGCCCGGCTCGAGCGGGCCTTCGACGAACAGGCGGGGGGCGGATTGCGGCGGCCAGGCGGGAGTTGCGGGCATGGGCGCTGCTGTAGCCGGGCTGGGGGCGGTTCGTCCATGCGCCCATACCTGCGCAGGATGGCGCGGAGCCTATCGCCCGCTCCAGCATTTGTGCGGTGCGGCACGTCTGCCGCGTCCAGCCGAGGATTGCACCGCCATGCGCCTGCCGCTCCTGCACCCCGACCAGCTCAGCGACGCGCAGAAGCCGCTGTACGCGGACATGAAGCGCGGCAGATCGCGATCCGCGTCACCGGCGCCCATTTCGACGCGGCCTATGAGATCTACGCCCATGTCGCGGTGGCGGAGGAAGAGAAGACATCGCCCGCGCGCATCTCCGCCATCTGTGCCGGGCTCAGGCCCATGGACCTGAACGACCAGGAAAACGTCGCGTTCGACGTCGCCTACGCGCTGGTCAAGGGCGGGGTGCTGCCCGAGCCGTGCTACCGCCTGGCGGTGGAAACCTTCGGGCAGCACGGCGCGAACGAACGGATCTATCTGGTCGGTCTCTACAGCCTCGTCTCGGTGACGCTGAACGGGTTCAACGTGCCGGTGCCCGAGCGCGCGTGCCCCCCCTCAGCGGCGGCCGCGCCGCCTTGACGCGCCGGCGCGGAGCTCGGGCAGTTCCTCCTTGGTGATCTTGCCGTCATGGTTGGTGTCGAGCAGGTCGAAGCGGCGCTTGGCGGCGCCGAGGAACTCGACCGGCGTCACCCCGCCGTTGAGGCTCGAATCGGCGGCGGTCACCGGCTCCGGGCTTCCGAGATAGTTGAAGCGGGCGAGGCCGCTCACCACCCGGGTGGAGCCGATCTCCGCGGCGCGCGCCTGGCCGTCGCTCCCCATGGTGGGGCCGCCCGTCTCGAACCCGCCGCCGCGCGCTTCCGGCGCCAGCACGGTCTCGTAATATTCCACGTCGGCGGGATCGATCTCGCCGTCGCCCTTGCGGTCGAGCACCTTGAACCAGCGAATCGCATCGTCACGGAACTCGTCGAGCGTCAGCGCGCCGTCATGATTGGCGTCGGCCCCGTCGAACCAGGCGTCCTGCGGCGCCTTGCCCTCGGTCGTGCCGCGGAACGGTTCGCCCATCGGGCTGGCGAACAATCCGCGCGGACGCGGCCCTCCCGGCCCCCCGGGCCCTCCCGGCGGCGGCCCGTCCTGCGCCTGCGCGCCGCTTGCCAGCACCAGCAACAGCCCGGCGATTCCCAGCATCCGCATATCCTTGCCCTCCACCCGAAAACCGATTCGCTGCGCTAGCTACCGAATGTCGCAGAATTGTGCCCGCAAATTTCAGCTTGGGGGCGGGCGGGCGCTTGTGGCAGCAGGCGGGGCATGACCGGCGCCACTCCCATCGTCCCCGATACCGAGCATCGCGGCCTGCTCGGCCTGCTGCCGCGCCGCTGGCGGCCCTATGCGCTGCTCGCCCGGTTCGACCGGCCGATCGGCTGGTGGCTGCTGTTCCTGCCCTGTGCCTGGGGTGCCGTGCTGTCCGGCCTGCCCGAGGGCGGGGCGTGGCGGATCGGGGCGATGCTGCTCGGCGCGATCACGATGCGGGGCGCGGGCTGCGTCTATAACGACATCGTCGATCGCGACCTCGACGCGCAGGTGGAGCGCACGCGCAGCCGCCCGCTTCCCAGCGGTGCGGTATCGCTGCGCGCGGCGTGGACCTGGCTCGCCGTGCTGCTCGCGATCGGCCTGGGCGTGTGGCTGGCGATGCCGCTGCCGGCCAAGCTGTGGTCGCTGGCGACGCTGCCGGTGGTCGCCGCCTATCCGTTCATGAAGCGCATCACCTGGTGGCCGCAGGCGTTCCTCGGCATCGTCTTCGGATCGGGCGCGGTGGTGGGCTTCGTCGCGGGCGATCCGGCGGCGGCGTTCGCCAGCCGGCAGGGGGCGCAGTGGTGGCTCTATGCCGGCACCATCCTGTGGGTGATCGGATACGACACCATCTATGCCCTGCAGGACGTGGAGGACGATGCGATCGTCGGCGTGCGGTCCTCGGCGCGGCGGATGGGCGCGCGGGTTCGCGGCGGGGTGGGCGTGCTCTATGCGGTGGCGCTGGCCCTGTGGGGCTGGGCGTTCTGGAGCGTGCGGCCCGATCCGCTGGCGCTGGTCGCGCTGCTGCCGGCGGCGCTGCACCTGGGCTGGCAGATCGCGACCCTCAAGCCTGCCGATGGCGCCAATGCGCTGCGCCGTTTCCGCGCCAATCGCGACACCGGCTTCCTGGTGCTGGCGGCCTGCGCGGTGGTGGGGCTTTCCGGACTTTGATTTTGTCCCCCCGCGCCCCTAGATCGCGGGGATGCTGAACAACGAACAGGCCCTGGAGCGCGCCGCCGATGCGGTGGCGCGTGCCCGCCGTGCCGGGGCCGACGCCGCCGACGCGGTCTTCTCCGCCGATCGCTCGCTCTCCGTCTCCGTCCGCATGGGCGCGCTGGAGGATGTCGAGCGCTCCGAGGCGGCCGAGCTGGACCTGCGCGTGTTCGTTGGCAATCGCTCGGCCAGCGTCTCGACCAGCGACCTGAGCGACGACGCGCTCGCCACCCTGGTCGATCGCGCGGTGGCGATGGCGCGCGAGGCACCCGAGGATCGCTGGGCCGGGCTCGCGCCGGAGGACCGGCTGATGCGCGGCCTGCCCCCGCATCTCGATCTCGACGATGGCGCCGAGGTGGAGCCCGCCGCGCTCAAGGCGCGCGCGCTCGCCGCCGAGGAGGCCGCGCGGGGCGTGGCCGGTGTCACCAACAGCGAAGGAGCCGGCGCCGGCGCCAGCCGCGTGCAGTTGGCGCTGGTGACCAGCCACGGCTTCCACGGCGCCTATGCGCAATCGAGCCATGGCCTCTCCGCCAGCGTGCTGGCCGGCAGCGGCGGCGCGATGGAGCGCGACCATGCGCACCACTCCGCCCGCCACGCGGCGCTGCTCGATTCGCCCGAGACGATCGGTCGGCTGGCCGGGGAGCGGGCGGTGGCACGGCTGAACCCGCGCAAGATCCCCAGCGGCGCGATGCCGGTGGTGTTCGACCGGCGCGTTTCCTCGGGCATGCTCGGCCATCTGATGGGGGCGATCTCGGGTGCGGCGATCACCCGGAAGACGAGCTTCCTCCTCGATGCGCTGGGCACGCAGATCTTCGCCCCCGGCGTGACCATCTGGGACGATCCCCATCGCCCGCGCGGCATCCGTTCCCGCCCGTTCGATGGCGAGGGGCTGCCGGTCAGCCAGATGCAGATCGTCCGCGACGGGCTTCTGGAGACCTGGCTGCTCGAAAGTGCCGCCGCCCGCCAGCTCGGGCTGGAGCCGACCGGCCACGCGACGCGCGGCGGCGGCGGCGCGCCGGGGGTGTCGCCGAGCAATCTCTACATGGCCCCGGGCCATGTGCCGGCCGCAACGCTGATCGGCGAGATCGACTATGGCCTCTATGTGTGCGAGCTGATCGGCCAGGGCGTCAACGGCGTGACCGGCGACTATAGCCGGGGCGCCGCGGGCTTCCTGATCGAGAAGGGCGAGCTCACCGTGCCGGTCTCCGAAGTGACGATCGCGAGCAACCTCAAGGACATGTTTCTGGCGCTCACCCCGGCCAACGACCTCGAGTTCCGCTATGGCATCAACGCGCCGACGCTCCGCATCGACGGGATGACGATCGCCGGTGCCTGAGCTCGCCGCCGAAATCGCCGCCATCGCTGCGGAGGCGGGACGCCACGCCATGGCGCGCTGGCAAAGCGATTTCGCGCGCTGGGAAAAGGCGCCGGGCAACCCGGTCTGCGCGGTCGACCTGGAGGTGGACGCGCTGCTTCGCGCGCGGCTGGGGGCGCTGCTGCCCGATGCCGGCTGGCTGTCGGAAGAGACGGTGGACAATGCGGACCGGCTGGCGCTGAATCGCCTGTGGGTGGTCGATCCGATCGACGGCACCCGCGACTATTTGCGCGGGCGGCCCGGCTGGGCGGTGTCGATCGCGCTGGTCGAGAACGGGCAGCCGGTGATCGGCGTGCTCGACGCCCCCGCGCGGGGCGAAGTGTGGACCGCGCAGGCGGGGGTGGGTGCGTGGCGGGACGGGGTGGCGCTTCGTGCTGCCGAACGCGCGGACCTGCCCGGCGCCCGGGTGCCGGCGGACCAGCTCCCCAAGGTCGACCGCGACCTGGTGATGGTGCCCAAGCCCAATTCGATCGCGCTGCGCATCGCGATGGTCGCGGCCGGCGAGGCCGATCTCGTCGCCACGCTGCGCTGGGGGCATGAATGGGACATCGCCGCCGCCGTGCTGCTCGCGCGCGAGGCGGGTGCTGCGGTCACCGACGCGCTGGGGCAGCCGCTGGCGTTCAACACGCCCGCCGGCGAGGCCTATGGCGTGCTGGCAGCGGCGTCGGGCATCCACGCGGCGGCGGTGGCGCGGCTGGCCGACCGGGCGGAGCCGGGGGTGCGGTAGGCAACGCTGCGTGTTGGGTGCTGAACCGATGAAATGCTGCTGTCGGTAACTTGTCTGCGTGTCCGAGAGTGGTGGAGAGCAGAATGGCGGCATTCCGCGGCGCTGTATGCTTAGGGCACGTTCGTCAGGCCCGCCCAAAGTCTAGCGGAGCCTTCGATCCGTCGGGTTTGAACATCTCGTGCTCAGATGTCCAAATTTGCAGTTCGCAACCATCAGGTCCCGAAATCAGCTCGACTCTAAGCGCGGCGTTGTCGTCATTATGAACGCTATGACTCGGATCGTAGAAAAGTACCAACTCCTCACCGGGGTTTAGGCGGAATCGAGAAGTTGACAGCTCCAAGTTTAAAAAGAGCGCTCGATCGGTTCGATTCTGGAAGGTCTGTTTTATCTTGGTCATGCAGCACCTATGGTGAATGTCTTGATGTCCACAAGTCTCTTGTTGGCAACATTAAAGCTTCTGGCAATGACCGGCATTGGGGTGATTTCGGACATCTCAGATCCTGGTGTCCCGGCCCCAGGCGGCTGTACCCGTGCCTTGGCGCGGGGGACGTGGTAGGGCGGGCCAATGTCGAAATCCCACAAGACCGCCGGTGCCATCGATCTCGATGGCGTGACCTACGACTGGCACCTCCATTGCGAACCCCATCTCTCCGATGACGAAGGCTGGAAGGGCATGACGCTCTCGCTCGTCCAGCGGGATGCCAAGCGCGCGGCGCTGGTCGAGTTTCCGGCCCCCAAGCGCCTGCTCAAGGGACTGCCGCGCGGGCGCCTCCAGCTGGACGACGCCACGATCGCGCGCAGCGTGCGCTCCGCCCTGTCCGCCGGCTGGGATCCGCTGTCGCGCGGCAAGCCGGTGGTCTTCTCGGTGGATGCCGAGGGCAACTGACGCGCCGCCAACGCAATCGGCCCGGCGGATCGCTCCCCCGGGCCGTTGCGGTCTTGACGAAGTTCGGAAGGCTCAGGCGCCCGCGGGCTCGGCCTTCTTGCCCTTTTTGGGCTTCTTCGGCGCCGCCGGCGTGATCTCGAAGGCCAGCGCATTGTCCTTCAGCTTCACGTTCACCTCGCCGCCATGGACGAGCTTGCCGAACAGCAGCTCCTCGGCGAGCGGCTGCTTGATCTTCTCCTGCATCAGGCGGCCCATCGGGCGCGCGCCGTACAGCTTGTCATAGCCGCGCTTGGTGAGCCACGCCTTCGCTTCCTCGTCCAGATGGATGTGGACGCCGCGATCGGTGAGCTGGAGCTCCAGCTGCAGCACGAACTTGTCGACCACGCGGGCGACGACTTCCGGCGGCAGATAGCCGAACGGCACGATCGCATCGAGGCGGGTGGGGGGT
>NZ_AGFU01000092.1 GCF_000226955.1 Sphingomonas elodea ATCC 31461 | reverse complement strand
GCCGATCCGATCAATGGGTGGCGAGCAGGCGGCGATCGCCGGCGAGGCGCATCATCGCCTTTTGCAGCTTCTCGAACGCGCGCACCTCGATCTGGCGGACGCGCTCGCGCGACACACCATAGACCTGGCTCAGCTCCTCGAGCGTCTTGGGATCGTCGGTCAGGCGACGCTCGGTGAGGATGTGCTTCTCGCGCTCGTTGAGGTCCTCCATCGCCGAGACGAGCATGTCGTGGCGAACATCGGCCTCCTGCGCTTCGGCGACGGCCTCGTCCTGGAGCGGGCCTTCATCGGCCAGCCAGTCCTGCCACTGGCTTTCGCCATCCTCGCGCATCGGCACGTTGAGCGAGGTATCCCCGCCCATCGCCATGCGGCGGTTCATCGAGGTGACCTCTTCCTCGGTCACGCCCAGATCGGTGGCGATCTTGGCGAGATTCTCAGGGCTGAGGTCGCCGTCCTCGAACGCGTCGAGCTTGGCCTTCATCCGGCGCAGGTTGAAGAACAGCTTCTTCTGCGCGGCGGTGGTGCCCATCTTCACGAGGCTCCACGAGCGCAGGATGAATTCCTGGATCGAGGCGCGGATCCACCACATCGCATAGGTGGCGAGGCGGAAGCCGCGATCGGGCTCGAACTTCTTCACGCCCTGCATCAGGCCGATATTGCCTTCGGAGATCAGCTCCGACACGGGCAGGCCATAGCCGCGATAGCCCATCGCGATCTTCGCCACGAGGCGAAGGTGCGAGGTGACCAGCTGCGCCGCCGCATCGGTGTCGCCATGTTCCTGGAACCGCTTGGCGAGCATATATTCCTGCTCAGGGCTCAGGATCGGGAATTTCTTGATCTCGGAAAGATAGCGATTGAGGCTGGCCTCGCCGCCGAGCGCCGGGATCGTCGCGGGGACGTTGCTGCCGGTAGCCATGATCGTTTCTCCCTTTCCTTCGGGCGCCGCTCCCACCGGGACGCGTGCGCCGCAAAACTCATACGATAAGCTGGTTGAACAGTTCCTGCATGTCTGCAGGTATTTCGCTATCGAACGCCAAAGCGTTACCATTTATCGGGTGGATGAACCCGAGACGTGCCGCATGCAAGGCCTGGCGCTGGAAACCCAAGGTTGCCAGAAGTCCGCGATGGGTGGAACGCATACTTCCATATAGAGGGTCCCCGACCAGCGGGTGGCCGATCGACGCCATGTGGACGCGGACCTGATGCGTGCGTCCAGTCTCGAGCCTGCATTCTACATAGGTTGCATCGCGAAGTTCGCGAATTTTGCGCCAATGGGTAATCGCGTGTTTTCCGTGGCCCTCTGCGCAGACCGCGATTTTCTTGCGGTTGCTCGGCGAGCGGGCGAGCGGTGCATTCACCGTGCCCTGCGTCAACCGCACCGCGCCGCTGGTGATGGCGCGGTAGCGGCGGTCGATCGAATGCGCCTTGAACTGGTGGGCCAGCCCGACATGCGCCGGATCCGTCTTGGCCGCGACCATCAGGCCCGAGGTGTCCTTGTCGATGCGGTGGACGATGCCGGGTCGCGCGACGCCGCCGATGCCGGAGAGCTGGCCGGCGCAGTGGTGGAGCAGGGCATTGACCAGCGTGCCGTCGAAATTGCCCGCGGCGGGGTGGACGACGAGGCCCGCCGGCTTGTCGAGCACGATCAGATGCTCGTCCTCGAACACCACATTGAGCGGAATGTCCTGCGCCTCGTTGTGCGCGGGCTTGGGATCGGGCACGACGACCTGGAAGATCGCGCCGCCGATCGCCTTGCGGGCCGGATCGCGGGCGAGCGCGCCGTCGGGGCCGGTGACCGCGCCCGAGGAGATCAGCGCCTTCACGCGTTCGCGCGACAGCGTTGGCAGCGCGTCGGTCAGCGCACGATCGAGCCGCCAGCCATGCGCCTCGTCTGCGATCCGCGCTTCTAAGATGGAAACCCCCTGGTTCATGTTTTACCGGAAATGGGCATGGGCGTTACGATTTCAAGATCCATACTGAACGGTATGAAAAAAGCTTCGGCCGCCGCGGCGCCGCGCGAGGCGTGCGGGCTGCTGTTCGGCGAGGGCGATCGGATCACCGGCTTTGCCGAGACCGTGAACGTCGCCGATGCCCCCGAGCGGCGGTTCGAGATCGACCCCGCCGCGCTGTTCGCCGCGCTAAAGGCCGAGCGGGCCGGCGGGCCGGCGCTGCTCGGCTACTGGCACTCGCATCCAAGCGGCGATCCTATGCCTTCCCGCACCGACGCGGCAATGGCCGCGCCGGACGGCAAGCTATGGATTATCCTGGCGGGGGACGCGGTGGGCTGCTGGCGGGCGGGCGACCATGGCCGCTGGGACCGATTCGCGCCCGAGCGCCTGCTCGCCGAATAGGTCAGAGGGCCGGAACGGCTTCCGCCGCCGCCGGCGCCGGCTGGCACAGCGGCCGCACCTTGCGGGCGCAATCGATCAGCTCGCTGATCTGCATGGCATAATGCAGCCGGATCATCCGGAAACCGACCGGGTGGAAGGCGCGCAGGCTGGGCCCGAGGTGGAGCAGATAGCGATTGGCCTCGGCACGCTTGAGCACGCGGCGGACATGCGGCTGCGATACCCCGAAGCGGCGGGAGAGGGCGGACAGCGATACGCTTGCCGACTCCAGCGGCTGGAACGCCGCATCGGTGCAGGCGAGCGTCAGCATGTGGAGGATCGAGCAGCCGGCGAGTGGATGGAGGAAGGTCGCGCGCAGGGCCGGGAAGGGATCGGCCAGCCGCGCTAGGGCGTGGAGCCGCTTCGCCTGGAGGGTGAGAAAGGCGTTGTACACCGCAGCCTCGCCGATCGCGTCGCGTACTGGGGCGAGCGACGGGTCCACCATCGTCGCCGGCTCCAGCGCGGCTGCGAGATGGCCGCTCCACACTTGCCGGAATTCCGGCGTGGTCCGGCAATGGGTGGCCGACTCGCGCTCGAGAAAACCGATATGCATCATGAAGTCGATCAGTGCGCCGGCGCGGTTGGCGGTGAGCAGGCCGGAGCCCGAGCAGATCTGGCGCAGCGTAGACAGGGTCAACTCGCCTTGCGCCTCCAGATAGGCGGCTGACATCGCAGTCATGTAGTGGCCGGCATCCTTAAATACCGCGGCAAGCTTCCTGTCCGCCTCGGCAACGGCGAGGATGTTCGCGGCAAGACACTTGGCCGCGGCGCCGAACCCGGGATGACCGGCAGTTTCAATCCATCCCGGCGGCAGCGATTCCAGATCCAACGTGGTCGACTGTAGCACCCGTTCCCTCGATCAAGAGTTCCGGGGGCATAGCAGAATTGGTTCTGTTTCCGAAACATAATCGGGATCGAAGTTTCAGCTCGCGGTCGTGATCTCGCGCAGTGCCTGTTCGAACGCTTCCGGGGGCTGCCCGCCGGAAATGAGATAGCGCTGGTCGACGACGATCGCCGGGACCGACTGGATGCCGCGGCTCTGCCACAGCGCCTCTTCCGCACGCACCGCTTCGCCGTACCGGCCCTCGTCCAGCACCTGCGCCGCCTCCGCGATGTCGAGCCCGGCGCGTGCTGCGGCATCGAGCAGCACGGCGCGGTCGCCGGGATTGCGGCCTTCGCTGAAATAGACGGCGAACAGCGCGTGCTTCAACGCCTGCTGGCCACCGGCGATGCCCGCCCAGTGCAGCAGCCGGTGGGCGTCGAAGGTGTTGTAGATGCGGCTCTCGTCGGTCATCTCCATGGAGAAGCCGAGCGCCGAGGCGCGCTCGCGGATCATCGCACGGGTGCCGGCCGACTGTTCCGGCGTCGCGCCATACTTGCGGCCGATATGCTCGACGATGTTTTCGCCCTCCGGCGGCATCGCCGGGTTGAGCTCGAAGGGATGGAAGCGGATCTCCGCCGTCGCCACGTCGCGCACCCGCTCCAGCGCGATCTCCAGCCCGCGCAGCCCGATGATGCACCAGGGGCAGACCACGTCGGAGACGAAGTCGATGGAAAGCGTGCGCGGCATGGGGAAGCTCCTCGGGAAACAGCGGCGGGCATCGCGGCGGCGGCCGGTATATCGGACCTTGGCGTGGCCGAGGGAAGGGCCCTCGCCACCGTGTTGCGACCGTCGCCGAATTTTGCCGCGGCGCAGCCGGAACGATCCCGCCGCATCTCTCGTTACCCGATCCTGTTTCTGGGAGAGACGCACATGCTTTGGACGCTCGTTGTAATCCTTATCATCCTGTGGCTGCTTGGCTTTTCGTTCCATGTGGCCGGCGGAATCATCCACATCCTGCTGGTGATCGCGCTGGTCATCGGCCTGATCCAGCTGTTCACCGGCCGCAGGGTCTGAACCGGGTGCCCGGCGGGCGATCAGTCGCCTGCCGGGCCCCGATAGTCGGCACCATAGACTGCCTTGCGGAAATCGCGGTGCAGCGTGCCGTCGAACGGATCAGTCTGGACGAGGAACACCGCGGTCAGCTTGTTGGCCGGATCCACCCAGAACAGCGTGGACCATGCTCCGTCCCAGAAGAATTCCCCCACCGCGCCGCGATTCTCTTCGGGCGTCCTGGGCTGGCCGGTCCGCACGAAGAAATCGATGCCGAAGCCGCCCTGGCCCTTGCCGGGCAGCCACAGCCGCTCGGTCATGGCGGGGTCGAGATCGTCGGTCGCCATGCGCTCGACGGTGGAGGGCTTCAGGATCCGCACGCCGCCCAGGCTGCCCTTGTTGAGCAGCATCCGGGCGAAGCGCATGTAATCGTCGCTGCTGGAAACAAGGCCGAAATCGCCGGGCGTCAGCTTGCGGGGGCTGAAGTTGATGCGGCGGATCGCGGCGTCCGGCATCCGCGCGAGCTTGCCGTTGGCGCCCTTCTTGTAGCCCGCCGCCAGCCGCGGCAGGCGATCGTCCGGCTGGGTCCAGCCGGTATCCTTCATGCCGAGCGGATCGAGGACATGCGATTTCACATAGGCCTCGAACGGCATGCCCGACAGTTTTTCGACGAGCAGCCCCTGCACGGCGACGGCCGCGCTATAGCGCCACTGGGTGCCCGGCTGATAGACCAGCGGCACCGAGGCGAGCCGACGGCCGAACTCGGCCAGGTCATGTTCGAGACCCAGCGGGTCGGCCTTGTCGAAGAGCAGGTCGACCGGATGGCTCTTGCCGCCATAGGAGAAGCCGGCAGTGTGGCGCAGCACGTCACGGATCAGGATCGGCCGGTGCAGCGCCTCGGTGCGGATCGAGCCATCGCCATTCTTGCCGGCATAGACGCGGACGTTCGCGAACTCGGGCAGATAGTCCGCCAGCGGATCGTCGATGCGGAACTTGCCCTGTTCCCACAGCTGCATCAGCGCCACGCCGGTGACGGGCTTGGTCATCGAGAAGATCTGGAACAGCGTGTCGCGGGTCATCGGACGGTGCGCCTCGCGATCGGCATCGCCGCGCGCGCCGAAATAGACCTCGTGCCCATCAATCCAGACGAGCGCCGAGACACCTACCGCCCGGCCATCCGCCACCATCTTACTTAGGGCCGCATCGATGCGCGCACGATCGATGCGAAGTTTCTTTGCGGCAGGGGGGCGGGCAGCCTGCGCCAAAGCGGAAGGGACAACGTTGTCGCCAAGGATCGTGGCCGACAGAAGAAGTGCTGCAACCCTATGCAATATCATGACAGTCCCCTCTATCGCCGCGGCTCGTCCGACCACGGTTTCCGATGATACGATCGGTACGC
This sequence comes from Sphingomonas elodea ATCC 31461, assembly GCF_000226955.1. Classification (GTDB taxonomy): domain Bacteria; phylum Pseudomonadota; class Alphaproteobacteria; order Sphingomonadales; family Sphingomonadaceae; genus Sphingomonas; species Sphingomonas elodea. The sequence continues at coordinate 3,093 of NZ_AGFU01000092.1, read as the reverse complement.
CGCGATGCTTGCAGCTTTTTGCCCGCTGCGCCAAAGGGGATTTACAGCTGGAGCAACAAAAATTGAATATCAGCCCTACCGAGTTCGCTAGCCTGCTTTGCTCGCGCCTGTGCCACGATCTGTTGAGCCCGGTTGGTGCGCTCAACAACGGTTTGGAACTGCTCGCCGACGAGCATGATCCGGAGATGCGCGCCCGCTGCCTGGAGCTGCTGGCGGAAAGCGCGCGTGCGAGCGCCAACAAGCTGAAGTTCTTCCGTCTGGCGTTCGGCGCGGCGGGCGGCTTCGGCGAGACGGTGGACACCCGCGAGGCACAGGCCGCGCTGGAGGGGCTGTTCGGCGATAACCACCGGGTGAAGATCGGCTGGATGGTCGAGGAGCCGGTGATGGCCAAACAGGCGATCAAGGTGCTGCTGAACCTCGCGCTGATCGGCGGCGACGCGCTGATCCGGGGCGGCCAGCTGGATATCGGGGCCGAGACCACCGACGGCGCAATCGAGATCGTGATCCGCGCGGACGGCCCGCGCATCGTGCTTGACCCCGAACTGCGCAGCGCGTTGGCCGGCGGCCGCGAGGAGACCCCGATCACCCCACGTGCGGCAGCGGCCTATCTGGCGCACGAACTGGTGGTGCAGCATGGCGGCGAGCTCCAGGTGAGCCCGCCCGAATCCGAAGTGCTGCTGTTCGGCGCGTCCTTCCCGCTCGGCTGACCGGGCGGGTCAGCCGAGCGTGCGCTGGACGAGCGCGACGACCGACAACAGCACGGCTATCTCCACCAGCGCTGCCAGGGCATCGTCCTCGATCATCCATCGGGGTCGTCCGTCGGCTAGAAATGCCGCAAAACGCATCGGGGAACAGCGGCGGGTTTCGTGCGGCTTCTCTAACCCGGAATTAACCCTCGACCGCCATGGTGCCATTCGGAAATTTCCACCGGGGCCCCATGGACGACCTGCTGCAGGACTTCATCGCCGAGACGCGCGAAACGCTCGAGGCGCTTTCGGGCGAGATCGTCGCCTGGGAGTCGCAGCCCGACGACCGGGCGCGGCTCGATGCCATCTTTCGTTTCGTTCACACGGTGAAGGGCAGCTGCGGCTTTCTCGATCTCCCGCGGCTGGAGCGGCTCGCCCATGCGGCCGAGGATGTGCTGGCCCAGGTCCGTGACGGCGCGCGCGTGCCGGACCGGGCACTGGTCAACGCGGTGCTCGCGGTGGTCGACCGGATCGGCGAGATCGTCGAGGCGATCGACGCGGGTGCCGCGCTGGACGACAGCGGCGAGGAATTGCTGATCGCAGCCCTTGCCGAAGGGTCGGACGAGATCCTGTTGCCTGCCGCCATCGCGCAGCGTGCGCCGTCGCGCAGCGTGCGTCTCGGCGTGGACCTGCTCGATCGGATGATGAGCGGCATGTCCGAGATGGTGCTCGCCCGCAACGAGCTGGCCCGGCGGCTGCGCGCGGGCGAACTCGATCCCGCGGTGGAAGCGGCGCTGGAGCGGCTCTCGCTCACCGTCGGCGAGATGCGCGACACGGTGACGCGTACCCGCATGCAGAAGATCGAGGCGCTGTTCTCCGCGCTGCCGCGCATGGTCCGCGATACCGCGACCGGTCTCGGCAAGTCGGTGGCGCTGCAGATCGAGGGATCGGACGTCGAGCTGGATCGCGAGATGATCGAGGTGATGCGCGATCCGCTGGTCCACATCATCCGCAACGCGATCGACCATGGCATCGAAACGCCCGCGGAGCGCCGTGCCGTCGGCAAGCGCGAGACCGGGCGGTTGACCGTGGCCGCACGCCAGTCCGGCAACCAGATCATCGTCGAGATCGCCGACGACGGACGCGGTGTCGATCTGCACCGGCTGATCGCCAAGCTGGCGGCCAGCGGGGTGCGCTCCGAGCGCGAACTGCACGCGCTGCCCGAGGCGGCGAAGCTGGCGCTGATGTTCCACCCGGGCCTGTCCAGCAAGGATACCGTGTCCGAAATCAGCGGGCGCGGCGTCGGCATGGACGTGGTGAAGGCCTGCATCGATCAGATCGGCGGCCGGGTGGAGCTGGACAATGCTCCCGGCAAGGGCCTGCGGATCGCCATCCATGTGCCGCTGACGCTGTCCATCATCTCGGCGATCATCGTCGGTGCGGGGCGGCAGCGCTTCGCCATCCCGCGCCAGTCGATCGAGGAGATCGTCAGCGAACGCGGCGAGGCGATCCGCATCGACGTGCTGGGCGGCACCCCCATCGCCACGGTGCGTGAGCGGCGGATGCCGCTGCTCGATCTGGCCGGCCTGCTCGACGTTCGGCACGAGTCCCCAGGCGGCGCGCGGATGCTGGTGATCGTCGGCGTCGGCGCGGGCAGCTATGCGCTGGCGGTCGATACGGTGCTCGACAATGAGGAACTGGTGATCAAGCCCGCTTCCCCGGCGGTGATGGCCACCGGCATCTATGCCGGGCAGACGCTGCCCGATTCCGGTCTCCCGATGTTGCTGCTCGATTGCGCCGGCATGGCGCGGATAGGCGGGCTCGATTTCAGCCGGGACCTGGATGATGCCTTCGGCGACGAAGTGGCCGAGGCGGAGGCACCGGGTCTGCCGGGCTTGCTGTTCGACGATCTCGACGGCGTACGCCGCGCGGTGCCGTTGGCCGCAGTCGACCGGGTGGAGCAGGTCGCGTCTGCGCAGGTGCGCCAGGCGGCGGGCAGCTACCGCCTTGCCATCGACGGACGCATTCTGCCGCTGGCGATGCAAGGCGCACTCGACGGGCGTGCCAAGCTCAGCGTGCTGCGCCTGAAGGACGAGGATGCCGAGGTCGCCTATGCGATCGATGCCGCGATCGAGATTGTCACCCTGCCGGTGGACATCGCGCCGGCGCGCTCGCCGGGCCCGGCGGCGGGTGTCGCGTTGATCGACGGCGAACAGATTGAGCTGCTCGACGTGCTGTGGGTGTTCGACGCGCATGTCGATCGTGTCGCGGCCCCCGATGCGCCGCTCTGCCTGCTGGCAGGCGACACGGACGGCTGGCTCGCCACCTTCGTGCGGCCGCTGCTGGAGACGGCGGGCTACCGGGTGTCGGCGACACTGGCGCCGGGCGAGGAGCCGGCGGGGGGGGT
>NZ_AGFU01000093.1 GCF_000226955.1 Sphingomonas elodea ATCC 31461 | reverse complement strand
CGGGCGCGGCCGCGGCCGCGGCCGGCGCGTCGCCTTCAGGCACGCCCTTGTTCGCGAGCACCTGCTCGAGCGCGCTCAGTGCGGCCCCGTCGTTCGGCCGGGACGCATTGCCCTTGGCCGCCTCGACATGGTCCGACAGCACGTCGAACGAGCTCAGCATCACCCGGATCACGCCGGGCGTGGGGACGATCTTCCCGGCACGCACTTCATCGAGCACGTTCTCGAACTTGTGCGCGAAGGCGGTCAGGTCCGAATGGCCGAAGGCGCCGGCACCACCCTTGATGGAGTGGATCGCGCGGAACACGCCGGCGATCGTCTCGGCGGAGAGATCGCCCGCCTGCATGGCGGACAGCCCTTCCTCGGCCGTCGTGAGGCCTTCCGTGCACTCTTCGAAGAAGATTGCCTGGATATCGTCGAATTCGTCGCTCACGGGCAGACGCGGCGGATCGCCGCCCCCAGCTTCGTGGCCTCGAAAGGCTTGGTGATCCAGCCGGTGGCACCGGCGGAGCGGGCGCGCGCCTTCTTCTCGTCCGAGAATTCGGTCGAGAGAACGAGGATCGGCACGCCCTTGAACTCGGGCACCTTGCGCACGGCCTCGATCAGTTCGAACCCGTCCATCTTCGGCATGTTGATGTCGGTGATGAGCAGGTCGGGCTTGACTTCGTGCATGCGCTCCAGGCCATGCTGGCCGTCGTTCGCGCTTTCGATGCGAAAGCCCTGCGCGGTCAGCGACGTCTTGAGCAGCATGCGCATGCTCGCGGAGTCATCGACGGTAAGGATCAGCTTGGTCACAGAAGGTCTCCGGTATCAATGCCGATCGCTGCTGCGAGCTGACAGCGGTTCACACGATCGGTGAAGGCAGTGCTGGGGTTGAGGATGGTGAATGCCTTGCCGAGGCGTTCGGCTTCCGCCTTGGCCGCGACGAGCAACTGGAGGACCGCCTGGCCGACGCTTTCGACCTGCGAGGCATCCACCTCGACCGGGCCGTCGCCGTCGACCGCCTGGATAAGGCGGGTCTGAAGATCCGCGGCCGTCACGGTGGAACCGTGTGCGGGGAGCGCAAGTGCGCCCTCGGCCTCAAGCGGTGGCAGGGGAAAGTCCATTCTTGGCCTCGTCGAGAGCGGATTCGAGTTGCTGGAAGGTCGGCGCGTACGCGGAAGGCGTCATGCGACGGGCGATCTCGATCGCGACCTGCACCGGCTGGTTCTGGGCGTAGGCAACGATCGCGGTTTTCACGATGGTGAAGGGCTGGGAGTCGCCCTCGATGGTCTCGAGCAGCTTGCCGGCCAGCGGCGCCACCACGCAGTAGGAGAGCAGCACGCCGAGGAAGGTACCGACGAGCGCGCCGCCGATCATCGCGCCCAGGATCTCGGTCGGCTGATCGATCGAGCCCATGGTCTTGATGACGCCGAGCACCGCCGCGACGATGCCGATGGCGGGGAGGCCGTCGGCCATCAGCTGCAGCGCGTGCTGCGGGTGCGTTTCCTCGTGATGGTGCTTCTCGATATCGGCTTCCATCGCGGATTCCAGCTGGTGCGGATCCTCGAAGTTCACCGTCATCATCCGCAGATAGTCGCAGAGGAACTCGATCAGGTGATGATCGGCGAGCAGCCGCGGATAGGGCTTGAAGATGTCGCTTTCCTCGGGCTTGTCGAGGTGCGGCTCGATGCCGGTCGCGCCGCTCTTCTTGAACAGCGAGAGCAGGGTGAACATCAGCGTCAGCAGGTCGGTATAGTCGCTGGCCTTCCAGCGGCCGCCCTTGAAGGAGCGCATCAGACCGGCGCCCGCCTTCTTCACGGTGGGCATCGAGTTCGCGACCAGGAACGCGCCGATCGCAGCGCCGCCGATCGCCATGAGCTCGTGCGGCAGGGCATGGATGATGATCTCGAACTTGCCGCCCGAGATCATGAAGCTGCCGAACACGCAACCCAGAATGATGACGAAACCAACGGCGTTCAGCATGACGGGCCTAAAATCTTTCCCTGGATGTTTCCAGAATTATAGGATGGTTTCCGGGCGAGGTGTGGGTTCTGGGAAACTGCTTAGGCCGAAAGGCGATCGCGCTCGCGATCCTGCCATTCGATCACCGCCAGATAGTTGCGCAGCCGGTTCTGCTCGAGCGAGGCGAGCAGCGGATTGTTGTGCCAGGGGAACACCACGTTCGCCACGGCTTCCGCCCAGGGTGCTGCGGCATCGAACAGGATGCCGAGCCCGAAAACCGCCGGCACGTTGGCGAAGGCGAGCTGCATGCCCGCGGCGCGCCCCTCGTCGAGGAAATCCTCGACCGCGGTGAGCACGCCGTTCCTCGGCCCGCCCTCGTGCAGCGCGAACGAGAAGAAGCCTTCGCCACGGAAGCCGTGACCGGGCGGCAGCAGCTCCGACTGACCGAGCGTACAGCCGCGATCGGGACTGTGGGCGTGGCGATGCTCGGGCGGTATGCGATCGGGCGCGTAATACATGTCGCGCCGGCCGGTGGGCCAGCTCACGTCATGCAGGAAGGCGAGCAGGGGCCGGCCGTCGCGCTGCGCCAGTCTGGCCGCGATGCGCAGCTCGTTGAGCACGGTGTAGTAATTATGGTCGCCGTCGATCACCCAGGCGTCGACCTCCGCCAGCTGCGGCATCGCCTCCAGGCTGGGGAGGGGGATGTGGCGCACCTCGGGAGTCTGGCCTACCCAATCGAGGAATTCCTGCTTGGGTTCGGGATCGATGCTGGTCAACGTGCCCCCGGTCACCCGCGCATAGGCGGCGAGGTGCTGGCTGGTGCCGCCGAACTCGGCGCCGACCTCCGCCAGGTTGCGCGCGCCGGCCGCGTGCAGCGTGCCCAGGATGATGTCCCAGAACTCGGTCATCGAATGGATCAGGAGGTTGCTCATGCGTTGGCTGCCTGCGCGCGGGAGAGAAGGGGAGCGGCCGCGGTTTCGGCCGGCTGACGATGGGCGATGGGGCGGAACACCAGCGCCAGCATCATCGGACGATCGTCGACGCGCGGCGGCGGGGGCACCATCATGAAGGCGTATTCATTGTCGCACCGGAACAGGTGCGGAGCGACCTGATGCATCCCCTCCAGCGAAGGGGCGGCGTTCACCTGATGCGCGCTGCTGCGCTGCAACTCGGCAAGGAAGTCCTCCACCGGCATGAACACGGCGCTTTCCACCTGCACCCAGTCGAACAGCTGGCCGAACTGGATGCCGACGGAGAAGCGGCAATCCTCGATCGGGATCGGCGCGATGTAATAGCCGTCATGCGTCGGGGTGGCGGTGACCGCGCCGGTCGAGGCATGCACGCCGTCCGCCACGATCAGCGGCAGCGAGATGGTGCTGTCGACGAAATCGGCATATTTCAGCGGCAGGCCGAAACGCTTCTGCGCGAGCAGCGACAGCTTGACCGGCAGGCCTTCGCCATTGAGCTCGGCCGGCAGGTACATCCGCTCCGATCCCTTGAGGTAGATCAGGCCGCGCTGGCGCAGGCCGTGGCGGGCGATCTCGGGATCGAACAGCGGCACCGTATCGGCCACGCCCTGGTTCACGTCATGCTCGAACGCGCTGACCACGGCGATCTCGTGCGCCATCGGCAGGAACATCAGTCTACCGAGCACCGCGGTGGCGGCGTTGCGCCATAGCGGCAGCTCGTCGCTCGGCGTGCCGCGCAGCCGCAGCCCCGCCTGCACGCGTTCGAAGCGCAGCGCGCCTTCCTGGATGCGCTCGCGGGTCGCGCTCTGGCGGCCCTTGATGCTGTTCTCGGTGCGGATCGGCGTACCGTCGGCCTTGTAGTCGACGGTCGAGCCCTGCGCGGCGGTGCAGACCTGCTCCAGTACGGCGACGTTGGTGGCGATCGCTTCCAGTGTGTGGCAGTCATAGGCCCGCGCGTCGATCAGGCCCTTCTTGTCGAGCCCGGCGCCGAACTGTTCGCGCAGCATCAGGTAGCGGCCGGCGACATGGGCGTCGAACCGCTCGCGCAGCAGCGCGTCGATCTCGTTCTGGACCGAGCCGTTATAGCCGAGGTCGACCAGCATCAGCGTGTCGCCCGGCTGCGGATCGACGATGCTGCGGACATGCGCCACCAGCCGATCGGCCATGGCACGACCGCTGCGCAGGATCTGCTTCATCCGGTGCGGCTTGCGGATCTCGCGGAGGAAGGCGGGGGTGCGGCCGCGCTTCTCCGGCAGGCCCTTCAGGATTACCCGTGCTTCGGCTTCGTTGAGCAGCTGCTTGGCCAGCTTCTCCACCGCGCTGCCGACCTCGTAATGGAGGTAGCGTTCGACCGCTGCCTCGCTGGTCAGCGCCGCGCCGACTGCGGTGAAGCGGCTGATCTCCACCGGGTGACTTTTGGCCTCGGGTGCGGCCGCCTGGTGCATGCGCATCGGCAGCAGGCCGTCGCGCATCAGGAACAGCCAGTGGACGGTGCCGCCGCGCTCGGCCTGAAGTTCGGCTGCTTCCTGTTGCAGCCAGCGTTCGAAGGCGTGGAGCACCGGACCGATCACGGAGAAGCCAAGGGCCTCGGCCGGGTCGCTGATCTGCGGCTCGCCCGCCGCAAGCGCGGCGCGGTGCGGCTGCTGGGCGGAGATGATGCCGAGCACGCGCGGGTGCATCAGCGCGCTGATCGAGGATTCGAGGCGCAGACGCTGCTCGGTGGTGCTGGCGAACTGCTTGAGGTGCACGGTCCGCACGCCGAACGGCGCGATGCCCTCGACGTCGGCCACCTTGTTGTCGCCGATGTGAAGGATCGTCTCCGGCGCGCATTTCAGCACCTTGAGCACGTCCTGATAGAGGCCCTCGGCCTTGGAGCGGCCATACTGGGACGAGCAGAAGATGCGGTCGATCAGCGCGGCGACGTCCTCGCCCGCGGCACGGGCGATCAGGGTGCGCAGCTGGTCGGCATCGAGATAGGTGTCGGACACGATGATCACGCCCAGGCCGCGGGCCTTGGCTTCCCGCATCAGCGCGACCGTCGGCTGGAACGCGAAACAGTGGCGGGCCTCGGCATCGAGCTCGTCGGCGATGGCCGCGGCGATCGTTGCCTTCGGCGCGTGGGGGAACATCTCGCGATAGATTTCCGCGATCGTCACTTCGTTGCGCTTGTGCTTGACGAGGGCGGCGGTGCGCGCGCGCATTTCGGACCATTGCCGCTGCAGCACGGTCGCGTTGCCCAGCGCATCGAAAATGTCGCGCGGCGCATGGGAATCGCGCCATAGCAGCGTGTCGAAGCAGTCGAGCGAAAGCAGCTTGATGCCCTCGCGCCCGTCGAGCGCAGACGGCAGCGCATGCGGAAGAATATAATCGGTCACGGCACTGTCCCTGGAAAGCGCCCGCACCGAGGGGACGCAGGAATCTTATAGGAAGACCAAGGACCAGGTCGGCAAAATCTTCCTACAATGGCGTCAGGAGCAAAGGAGCGACAATGACGATCAATGCTTATCAGGCGGCCCGGAGCCGGGCCGAAACGCCGCGCGCTGCGGAACTGCGGCTGATGCGCGAGATCACCGGCGAAATGTTGACCGCGCACGAGGCCGGCCTGAAGGGCGCGTTGTTGATGCCGTCGCTGTATCGCAACCGGGAGATGTGGACCGCCTTCGTCACCGATTGCGGGGCGCGCGGCAACACGCTGCCCGTCGAGCTGCGCGCGAAGATCATCTCGTTGGGCCTGTGGGTCGATCGCTTCACCAGCGACGTCGTCGCCGGGCGGGAATCGATCATGGAGCTGATCACGGTGAACCGCACGATCATGGAAGGCCTGGCCGGCCAGTCGGGCGGGGACACCATGCCGCTCGCGCCCGCGACCGCCGCCGCCGCCTGATTCGGAGCGTTCCGGACTGGAAATCCTTCGGCCCCGGGGTGCTCCCCCGGGGCTTTTTCGTGCCCGAGACGGAGGGGCGGGCATGTGCTGCGGCCTGCGCCGTCCGGCGTGCCTCCCCCCGCGCGTGGGCAACTACACAGCGCGGTGGACGTGTCGATGCTGCGGGCACGGCGCGCGGGCTGGCACTATCCCGTCGGCCAAAAAGAAAACGGGCGCCGCGGCAAGGCCGGGCGCCCGTGATCCGCAAGGGGAAGGGCGATCAGAACGATGCCCAGTCGTCCCCTCCGGCGGAAGCGGTCGCCACCGGCATCGCCATCGGCTTCACCGGCGAGACATAGCCGCTGCCGGACGAGGTCGCGCGGGCGGGTGCCGCGGGCTTGCGGGCGGCGGTGCCGCCGATGCGGTCGCCGAAGGTGCGCCCGATGTTGAAGCGTTCGGCGCGGTCCGCCATCGCCGCCACTTCGGAGGTGAGGTTGCGGGCCGCCGCCGAGGTTTCCTCCACCATCGCGGCGTTCTGCTGGGTCGACTGGTCCATGGTGCCGATCGTCTGCGAAATCTCGGAGATGGCGGACGACTGGGCCTGATTGTCGGTCGCGATGCGGCCGAGCAGCTGGTGGACTTCGCCGACATCGCTCGAGATGTTCGACAGCGCGCCGTCGACCTTCTCGACCATGCCCACCGCCGTCACGATATCGGCCTGGGTGGCGGTCAGCTGGTCGCGGGCGCGGCCCGCCTCTTCCTCGGCGCGCATCGCCAGCGCGGAGACCAGATCGGCGACGACCGCGAAGCCGCGGCCCGCCTCGCCGGCGCGGCCGGCCTCGACCGCCGCGTTCATCGCGAGAACGCGCGTCTGGAACGCGATCTTGTCGAGGCCCTCGATCACGCTGTCGATGCCCTTGGCGCTTTCGGACACGCGGGTCATCGCCTGCACGGCTTCGTCGGCGGTGCTGCGGCCGGAGGAGACCACGCCGATCGTCTGGTCGGCGCGCTGCACCGTGCTGCTTGCGGCCGTGGCGGTCGCCTTGAGGCGCTGGTCCATCTGTGTCACCGCGGCCGCGGTCTGTTCGAGCGCGGAGGCGTTGGCCTCGGTGCGGCGGGCGAGATCCTCGCTCGCCTGGGCGATCTCGCCCGAGCCGGTGCGGATGCGGTGGGTCGATTCCATCATCGAGCCGATCAGCTCGCGAAGCGCGGCGAGCGCTTCGTTGAGGTTCGACTTGAGCTCGGCATAGGCCGGCGGGAAGTCGGCGGTGACGTCGGCGGTCAGGTCGCCGCCTGCGACGCGCACCAGGCTTTCGCGAACGGTGTTGGTCACCATCTGCTGCTCGGCCGCGGCGCGCGCGTCGACCTGGGCGCGCTCTGCAGCGGCGAGGCGGAACTGCTCGACGGCGCGGGCGATCTCGCCCAGTTCGTCCCCGCGGTTCAGGCTCGGCACGGTGGCGGTGCCGCCTTCGGCCAGCGTCTTGGTGACATGGGCGAGGCGGGCCATCGGCTGGGCGACGGTGCGGTTGATCGTCAGCCAGACGGTGCCGAGCGCACCGATCGAGACCAGCGACAGCCCGATGGTGAGGATCAGCGCCATGGACGACGAGGCGTTGCCGCGCGCATTGGCTTCTTCGGATGCCTTGCGCAGCGCGTCGAGGATCTTCTGGGCCTGGTCGAGCGCGTCGTGCGAGCGCTCCTTGCCCTCACCCTTGATCAGCTTCACCGCGCCATCCTTGTTGGCCAGATTGGCCTCGAAGATGCGCCGGTTGATATCGTCCAGCTGCCCCTTGATCGTCGTCAGCCGGGTCACGTCAGCCGCCATCGATGCATCGGCGACCGCGGCGAAGCCCTTGATGTCGCGATCGAGTTCGTCCGAGGCGGTGTCCAGGCGCTTCTGCAGCTTGGCACGTTCCTCGTCGGTCAGCGCGTTATAGTGGCTGTAGACGATGATCCGCATTTCCTTGATGTCGCTGATCACGTCGGTCATGTTCGACATGCCGGCGACGCTTATCTCGACGTGCCGGCGCGCAATGCTGGAGAGGTCGCGGTTGGACATCCAGCCGTTGATCGCGAGACCGATCAGCAGCAGGCCCAGAAAGCTGAACGCCGCCAGCATCTTTTTGGTAAGGGGCCAATCATCAAGAAAAGCGAACATGTTGCGTTCCATCCGCGAGCTTCGATGCAGGGACCGAAGCGGTTTCATGGCGCCGTATTCGGCGGTCTGCCGTTCATTATAGGTGTGTTTCGGCATCTCTAGCGGATCCGCCTTTACGTAACGGTAGCGCGGACCGTACGCATATCCACTAGTGTGCGGCTGCAACACGGAGAGGCTCCGCGATCCTTCCTATAAGGCCAAGAACCGAGGCCCCGGAGGAAGTGATACGTGCATGGTGTTCAGAGATGCGGTTGGGTAGTGCGCGGCACCGGGCTGGCGCTGCTGTTGGCAGCGGGAACGGCGCAGGCGCAGACCAAGCCCTCCGCACCTGCGCCGTCCGGGCCGAAGCTCAGCGTGGAGGGCAGTTTCCGCGCCCGCTTCGAAGGCATTGACGGACAGTTCCGCCCGAAAGTGGATGACAGCATCGCCTTCGTCTCGTTCCGCACGCTCGTCGCCGCCCGGCTCGACTGGGGCGACCTGACGCTGGGCGGCGAACTGATGGACGCGCGCGGTTATGGCGAGGGGCACAACAGCTCGGTCAAGGCCAGCGACGTCAACACGCTGGAGCCGCTCCAGGCCTATGTCAGCTACAAGCTCCGCAACCTGCTCGCCAAGAAGGACAGCCTGACCGCGACGGCGGGGCGCTTCACCATGACGTTCGGGGCCCAGCGCCTCGTCGCACGGGCCGACTTCGGCAATACCTTCCCCTCCTATCTGGGCGCTCGGGCCGAGTATCGCACGGGCAGGAAGGACGAGCTGACCCTGTTCTGGACGCGGCCGATCGATGCGCTGCCGAACAGTGCCGATGGCATCTTCGACAATCGCGTGCAGCTGGACCACGTCAACACCGGAACGGCGTTCTACGGCTTCGACGGCAACCTTGCGGATATCGGCCACAAGATCAGCGTCGGCGGCTATGCGCTCCGGCTCGCCGAGCAGGACCGGGCGGGCTACCAGACGCGCAATCGCCGGCTGGTGACCTTCGGCCTGCGCCTGCGCCGCGTTCCCGCCAAGGGCAGGTTCGATGTCGAAGCGGAAGCAGCACTGCAGCGCGGGTCCGCCCGGCTGACCACGGCGGCAACCGATCGCGCGGATCTCGACGTGCGGGCCGGCTTCGTCCATGTCGAGGGCGGCTACACCGTGGCGAAGGGCTGGACGCCGCGCCTCTCGGCCTTCTTCGACTATGCCAGCGGCGACGGCGCCAATCCAGGCTATGGCCGGTTCGATTCGCTCTATGGCGCGCGTCGGGCCGATTACGGTCCCGCCTCGCTGTTCGGCCCGGTGGGCCTCGCCAACCTCGTCTCGCCGGGCATCCGGCTCGAGACCAAGCCGTCGAAGCGGCTCGACATGATGGTGGCGCTGCGCGGGCTCTGGCTGGCGGATCGCACCGATACCTTCGCCTTTACCAGCGTGCGCGACAAGACCGGTGCGTCCGGCCGTCATGCCGGTACCGAGGTGGAGATGCGGGTACGCCGTTCGCTGATTCCCGATCGGCTGCGCGTCGAGCTGGGCGCCGCCTATCTCGCCAAGGGCCGCTTCCTGACCAGCGCGCCGAACGCGCCGCACAATGGCGACGCTCGTTATGGGTATGCGGACGTTGTTTTGAAGTTCTGATTGCGCCGACCTGAGCGAACCAAAGCGATACCTCTCTAGTCAGGTTTGCCGGACCCGTTATGATCCAGGACCTTCAGGGGCGTCCAATCGATTGTGGTGGTAGTGAACATGCTGGTCATCCTGATGGTACGCGAAGCAGGCTTGCGCAGCATGCTGGCCGCGCGCCTCGCGCTTTCCGGGGTCGACGTGGTGAGCATGGAGCAGGTCGATGCCGCGAGGATCGGGCGTCTGGGCGGCAGCACGCCGGTGCTGGTCGCCGATCTCGACGCGACCCGCGCCCATCCCGGCGGCCTGGCCGCATTGAGCGCGGACCCGCTGTGGCACCGGCTGGTGATCATCGGTGCCGATTCCGATCCCGCGGCCGCGCATATCCACCATGTCGCAGCGGAAGACCCTGCCGCCGCCATCGCCAGCCTGCTGCGCGACGCCGGCACGACCCACTGACATCGTCGGTGACAGCGGCGCCGTGCCCGTATGGCGGGCGGGCGGCGCTCCCGGCCCAGCGGGTATCGGGCGGAGATTGCTCGGCTTCCGCCCGAATACCCTCCATTTCGGGTCGGGTTCCGGCGGAAGCCCGTGTCACCCCTTGGGGAAAAGTCCCGCAGCGAAGGCGATGCGCAGCGCTTCGGACAGGCTGCGGACTTCCAGCTTCTCCATCAGATTCGCGCGATAGATCTCGACGGTGCGTGGGCTGATGTCGAGTTCATAGGCGATGATCTTGTTCGATCGGCCTTCGATCAGCCCCTTGAGCACGTCGGTCTCGCGCGGGGAGAGCTTGGCGATCTTCGACTCCGCGGTGGCCGTGCGGGCGGCGGCCTCGCTGTCTTCCTCCAGCTTGGAGAAGGCCTGGTCGATCACCTTGAGCAGGAATTCGGCCTCATAGGGCTTTTCGATGAAGTCGAGCGCGCCGGCCTTCATGGCCTGCACCGCCAAACCGACATTGCCCTGGCCGGTCAGCACGATGGCGACGAACTTCGGGGTGCGGTCCAGCTTGGTCAGCACGTCGAGCCCGCTCGATCCCGGCATGTGGAAGTCGAGCAGCACCACCCCCGGATCGAGTTCCTCTTCCTGTTCGAGGAAGGCATCGCCCGAGCGATAGCCGCGGACGATCAGGTCCGGGCGGACCGAAAGCAGACTGTGCAGCGAAGCGCGGACGGCATCGTCGTCATCGACGATGTAGATCGTTCGGGTCATTATTCTTCACCTTCTTCGACACCCGGCAGGGTAAAGCGGAAGGACGCGCCACTCCCCGGCGCGTTTTCCGCACTCAGCGTGCCCCCATGGCCTTCGATAATGCGTTTGCTGATCGAAAGTCCAATCCCCATTCCGCCTGCTCCTCCTTTTGTCGTACTGAATCTTGAAAACAGGGTTTCCAAGACATGGGCGGGAAGGCCCGGGCCGCTGTCCGTGACGGAGATCGCGATCATTTGGTCCGGCAACTTCTTCGACGCTATCGTGATCTGGCGGTCGTCTGGGTCGACAAGCTTTAATGCCTGAACAGCATTGCGCAACAGGTTAACCAGAACTTGCTGGACCTGAATCCGGTCCGCCAGGATGAAGCGCGCCTCGGGGTCGAGCTGGAAGCTCACCCGCAGGTTGAAATGGCCGGTGCCGACCAGGACCAGTTCCACCGCGTCGCGGATCGTGCGCTCCACCGACTCCACCCGCATTTCCACCTCGCCGCGGGCGACGAAGGCACGCAGCCGGCGGATGATCTCGCCGGCCCGCTGGGTCTGTTCGGACCCCATGCGCAGCAGGTCGGTAACGCGCGTGCCGCCTTCGCCCCGCTCGATCAGCATCCGGGCGGCGGCGAGGAAGTTGGCGGTGGCGCTCAGCGGCTGGTTCAGTTCGTGCGCAAGGTCGGCTGCCATCTCGCTCATTGCGCTCTGGCGAGAGACATGGGCGATCTCGTTGTTCAGCTCGCTCAGGCGCTGTTCGGTGGCGACCCGGTCGCTCAGGTCGCGGATGAACACCGTGATCAGCAGATGATCGTCACTGCGCGCGGCGCCGGCCCGCATCTCGGCCGGGAATCGGTGGCCGTCGGCAGTAAGCGCGGTGCCGACCAGCACTTCACCGACCAGCCCCTCGCCGGTCTCGACGAAGCGCTGCAGCACCGCCTCGTCGGGTTCCACCTCCTCCATCGGGATCAGCATGGTAAAGTGCCGACCGACGACTTCGGACGCGCGATAGCCCCAGAGTTCCTCCGCCGCCGCGCTGAACTGCACGATCGAGCCGGTGCCGGTCAGCACGATCATCGCGTCGGGCACGGTTTCGAGCACGGTGCGCAGCTGCGCCTCGCGGCGGCGCAGCGCGGCCTCGCGCTCGTCGCGCTCGGTGATGTCGAGCGCTGCGCCCACAACGCGGATCAGATCGCCGTTCGTCGAATAGAAGCAGCGCGCGGAGCCTTCGAGCGTGCGCCCGGCGCCCTGGCAGTTGACCAGCCGGTAGCGGAAGGAGAAGCGCTCGGCCCGCTCGGCGATGGCATGGATCACGGTGCTGCGCAGCTTCTCCAGATCGTCCTGATCGATCAGCTGCTTCCAGTTGGCGAAGCTGGACAGCGAGCCGAGCGGCAGGCCCAGCCGCTGTTCGGTGCCGGGCGACCAGTTGACGTGATCGCTGCCCACGTCCCAATCGAAGATCCCGAGCTCGTGTGCCGCGGTCGCCTGGGCCAGTCGTTCCTCGCTCGCGCGCAGCGCTCGCAGGGCCGAGACGCGTTCGGAAATGTCCAGCACGCTGTGAACGGTGATCGCGCCGCGACGGGGCATGGCGAAGCGCAGCAGGCGTTCGATCACATGGACCTCGCTGCCGTCCTTGCGCTGCTCGATCAGTTCCTGCGCGCCGTCCGCATCGGGCAGGGCATAGCTGCTGTTCCAGCTCGGGCAGCGGGCACGCAGCAGCATGTAGATGTTCTCGCCCAGCGCCTCGCTCTCGGTGTAGCCGTAAAGCTGCTGGCAGCCGAGTGACCAGTGCAGGATGCTGCCGCGTGCGTCCGTCATCACCACCGTCGCGCCGTCGAGCGCGAGGCTCAGCTCGGCCCGGGCGCTCTGTTCCTGGCCGACGCGGCGAACGGCCCAATAGGCGATCAGGCCGACCGCCAGCACGTTGAACAGCGCAAGCACCAGATGGCCGGGCGCGGCCGAGCCCTGGTTGCTGCGCTCCAGCAGCAACTCGAAGGTGGCGGGCAGCGTCGGCAGGAGAATGGCGCCGGCGACCACGGTCTGGATCGAGAGCGGATCCGAGCGTTCGATCCGGGTTACACGCCGGCGTTCGCTTCGCCCTTGGCCGACCAGGATCGAGGCGGTGAGCGCCAGCGCAGCGATCGTGCCGGGCACCGAGGCGCGCAGCCCGATGTTCACCGAGGGGGCATGCGGCGCGAGCATCATCGCGGTGGCGGAGGCGAGCGCCAGCGCCAGCGGGGCCATCGCGATCAGCGGCGCCACTTCCCGCAGCAGTCGCCACCGGCTGTGCGCGGCGAATACCGCGATCGGCAGCATCAGCAGATAGACGATGGCGTTGACACCGGGTCGTCCGGCCTGGTCCAGCCCCGTGGCAGCGACTCGATCCTGGAACAGCAATGTGCCGACATCCATCCAGGTGCCGATCAGCGAATGCGCCGACGCGACCGCCCCGATCAGCAGGGCAACGATGTGGAAGGGGAGGGCGAAGCGGTTGCGCTGCGTCTGGGATAGCAGCAGGCCGGTGGCGAGGCAGGCATAGCCGATCGCATTGATCGGCCACATCGGGTAGGTATGCGGAAGAAAGCGCTGCAGCAGCGGCAGGTCGAATGCCCAGCCTGCCAGCACGGCAAGGGTGCACACCAATGCAATTACCGCCAGGAAGCGCGCCAGGCTGACGTTCGAAGACGATGAGATGGCACTCATCGCATGCTGATCATTTCTTCCAACGCGCAAACCACCTGCCCCTGCACAGGTCGAAGCCGAGCCTCGATCTACTCAGCATCGGTTAATTTTGCACGAAAAGCCATAGGGAGATGCACGCAATTCCGCCGATTCCGGACAGCCCCTAGGTGCAGCCGCTTGCCAAATGTCGCGCGGACCGCAATCACTCGGCGCGGGGACATTCAGAACAACCCGAGGGAGTCACGCTTGATCCGAAGCTTCGCCATGGCGGCCGCCTGCGTCGCCCTTACCGCGTGTGGAGGGAGCGGGGGAAAGCCCGCCACCGCCTCCAGCACCCCGCCTGCGCAGAAGGGCCCGGGTCTCGGCAAGGGCTATAATCACGATCCTTATCCGTCGACCTACCGGGCCTATCCGGGCGTGCCGACGCTGCTGACCAACGTCACCATCCTCGACGGCGAGGGCGGCCGGATCGACAGGGGCGCGGTGCTGTTCCGCGACGGCAAGATCGTGGCGGGGGG
>NZ_AGFU01000094.1 GCF_000226955.1 Sphingomonas elodea ATCC 31461 | reverse complement strand
AGCCCCTCCCCTTCAGGGGAGGGGTTGGGGTGGGGCAGTGTCTCGCAGAGACCAACCTACGTTCTGGAATCCCTCCACCCCCCAAACCCCTCCTCCAAGGAGGAGGGGCTTAAGCGCGGGAACCTAGCCCCCGCCCCCATCCGGCCCTATAGCGCGCGGATGCCACGCGAAATCACCGCCTATTCCAACCCCCTCATCAAGCGCATGCGGAATCTCCGCGACAAGCGCCACCGCCGCGAAGAGGGGCTGTTCCTCGCCGAGGGCCTGCGCATCCTCACCGAGGCGCGCGAGGCCGGGCGGATCCCCGATTATCTGTTCTACACCGCCGAGACCGCCCGCCACCCGCTGGTCGTAGCCCTCGTCACCGCCACCGAGGCCCGGGGCGGCGAGGCGATCGAGACCAATGCCGACATCCTCTCCAAGCTCTCGGGCAAAGACAATCCCGGCGCGGTCGTCGGCGTCTACCCGGAATTCGCGCTGGACCTCGCCCAGATCGACCGCAGCACCGCGCCGATCTGGCTGGTCGCCGAACGGCTGCGCGATCCCGGCAATCTCGGCACCATCCTGCGCACCGGCGACGCGGTGGGCGCCGGCGGGCTGATCCTGCTCGACGACTGCGTCGACCCCTTCTCGGTCGAGGCGGTGCGCGCGAGCATGGGCGCGCTGTTCACCGTCCCCGTCGCCCGCGCGCGCTGGGAGGAATTCGAGCCCTGGCTGCGCGCCGGCCCCGGCCAGCTCGTCGGCCTCAGCCTCGACACGGATCACGACTATCAGGCCCCGCGCTACGCCGCGCCCACCTTCCTGCTCACCGGCAACGAGGCGCAGGGCATGCCGCCGCATATGGAAGCCGCCTGCGATCTGCTGGTAAAGATCCCCATGCTCGGCAAGGCAGACAGCCTCAATGCGGCAGTGGCGACGGCGGTGATGGCCTATGAAGTACGCAACCAGTTCCGGAACGCTTGAGCGCCCGCGCCGCGCCGCCGCAGCCCTCATACTGGCGTGCGGCCTCGGCGCCGCCCTTCCCGTCGCCGCGCAGACGCCCGCGCCGCCGACGGTCCGCGAGCAGCCCCGCGCCGAGACGCCCGCGCTCGACGCCGAGGAGCAGCTGCTGCTCGGCGACTGGCGCGTGACCGGGGTCGACGGCCACCCGACCGTCCCCGGCAGCCGCGCCCGGCTGAAGCTGGAGGGCCTGCGGATCAGCGGCTATACCGGCTGCAACGCGCTGGGCGGCAACTACCGGGTGGAGCGCGGCTACCTCACCACCGGCGGCGTGATCACCACCCGCCGCGCCTGCTCGGCGGCGCTGATGCGGCAGGAGAAAGCGCTGCTCGCGCTGCTCGACCAGCGCCTGGCAGTCCGTCAGAGCCATCGCGGCCGGTTGCTGCTGACCGGGCGGGATGGGAAGACGTTGGTGCTGGTGCGGGCGGCGGGGTGACCTCAGAGTTTAATCGTACTTTGCCATTTCCGCTTGGATACCAATAATTAGACCGTCCAGCACTGCTGCTTGGAGGCGGAACCAGCCATCTTCCACAGAACTGATTTCATGCCCTTCAAAATCTTCCTTTAAAAAAGCATCAAGCTGAGCCTCAGCCAAGGCATTCAACTTGATATGCATCAAATAATTTCGATAAGCCCTAATTCTGTTCAATGCTGGCCAGATCTTAGGATATGCGCCCGGGATATCCACAAAGAAATAGTTTGGACGAGATATCCGACGCCCGGTTGCATCTACGGGCTCAACCATTGACCTGTTGCATTGATTCAAAAATGCTACGGCATCATCTCGCGTCACCACGGGGTTACTTGCAGCAAAGGACTCTGCTTCAGCTGGCCCAGCCTCTCCATAGAGCGGACTCATCGCCAAATTGCTAAACCTACGCTCAGCCAGACGAAAATCCCTGAGAATAGATGTGCATCGACCAATAACATACTCGCGCCGACGATCGACCGGAACAACATATCTATCCGATTTGAGTTTATTCCTCCGCTTCCACTTAGAAGCGATGTAGCCCCGTATAACTGGAATCGCAAACTTAGGAGAATATGCTTCTGAGAAATCTACTAGCCCGTAAGATTTTAAGTGCCTGATCATATCGACGTCGTGCGAAAGATCGTTGAAATCCTTTACATTTCCTGCCGCAAGCATCTCAAGCATATCATACTCTTCAGGATAAAAATCCTCTAGCTCAGAAGTAATATGTCCGCAGTAGAACTGAATTTCCTGCTCACGGTTCGAAATATTATTTTGCACATAGCCTGCATCGACCTTTGCGGGTCGCTGCTTTTCAGCAACTTTTATCTCAGTATTTATCTGCGAGCATATGAGACGGGTGAGCAATGGGTGACCACCATATCGCTCATGCAAAGCGTCCACCGCATCATCGTCGAAGCTGAGGCCCATGCGCTTTCCAAGGACAGTCAGCAGAGAATAAACCTCAGGCTTATCGAAGCCAGTCAGATAGCGCGACTTTACAATCCCGAACATCGGGTTCTGAACGCCTCCAAAACGATCAGTTTCAACGATTGAGGCGTTCACTCCAGCTATGACGAAGCAAAATTTTCGATGCTGACTTTGCGTCGACCATAACGTCTGCCAAAAAGGCACAAACTCTTCATGCCAATGTTTCGCAACCAAACTACCTGGAGATATATACTCAATCTCATCAAAAATAATGCATATCTTGGTTTGATTAGATATTGATTTGATTAAGCTTAAAAACTTGTCTGCGGAATGTTTCTTTCCACGCCAGCCGCCAACCTTAAGGCCGATTGCATCTTCTACATCATGACATATCTTCAAAATAAGATCGTTTTCATTTAATCGATATATTGAAGACAACTTGCAGTCATAATAGATTGTGTGAACACCTGCCAATTCACACTGCCGTTTAATTTTGAACAAAACAGAGGTTTTGCCCGTTTTTCGTAGGCCAAACAACCCTCTGTTCTCAGATTTCCGCGCTGCATCAACGTGTTCAGCCACTACGGATTGGCGGCCAAAGAAAAACATGTCCTCGTTCAGAGGAAGCGTATACTCGAAAAGATCTCTTGAGAATAATTGCTTTACCAACGCATTTCGAAGATACCAGGCATCATTAGATTTTTGGAATTCATCAGAAGATATACCAATGTAAGCTCTACCTTGCGGATTTCTTGCAAGATAGTCTTGCAACCAATCATTGATTTTCTCCGCCTTTGAAATCACTATAGCAACTGTTTGATCAATTCGACCTTTAGCTGGCAGTCGCTCGAATGTTTGCTCTATCGATTGAATTAGACGCGCTTCCGGAATCGGATAACGCGACACCGCCAATAGAACTTCCTGCTGAAAACCAAAAGACTGCGTCATATGAGGCAGTGGCTTAAGGAAGTATACGGAGGTTTCGGTATTGAAGCTAGAAACTCGACTCCCCCAAGTCACCTCAAAGTCACTTTCGAGGCGCCGGAGAATGGGCATTTCATCCTCAAACCTAACCAGATGCCCCTCTAGAACTTCAGACTTAATCACTCCGCCCCCCAGAAATTCCACGCCTCAGTAACTTTTAACGCCCGAAACAACATCGTCAAATCTCGATACCGCTATTGGGCAGTCGCGGCTCTAAGAACCGACCAATTTGTGCCCCCTCACTCCGCCGCAGCAGCTTCCTCCACTTCGTCGCCACCCTCCGGCGCCGGCAATTCCGCCGTCGGCGCCCGCGCGATCACGTCGACGCTGTCGATCGTGTCCAGATTGCTATTGCCGATATCCACGTTGAGCGCCTGGAAGCGCCGCGCGGAGACCATCACCCGGCCTTCGAAGCTCGCGACGAACTTGTTGTAATTCTCCACCGCGCTGTTCAGCCCGCCGCCGACGCGCTTGAGATGGCTCGCCGCCGTCGCCAGCCGCTCGTACAGTTCCTTGCCCAGCTTGCCGACTTCGCGGGCATCCTCGGTCAGCTTCTGCTGGCGCCACATCGCCGCCACGGTGCGGGCGAGCGGCAGGAAGGCCGAGGGGCCGGCGATGATCACCCGGTTGCGTGCCGCGCGCTCCCACAGCTCCATGTCCACTTCCAGCGCGCTCGACAGGAAATTGTCGCCGGGGATGTACATGATCACGAAATCCGGCGCCTTTTCGAACTGCGCCCAATAGGCCTTGCGCGACAGCGCGTCGGCATGGGTGCTCATCGCCTTGGCATGGGCTTTCAGCGCCGCGGTGCGCTCCTCGGCGCTGGTCGCCTCGGCCGCCTGGAGATAGCCGTCGAGCACGCATTTCACGTCGACGATCAGCTGCTGGTCGCCCGGCAGGCGGATGATGAAGTCCGGCCGCAACATGCCGTCCTCGGTGGTGACCGAGACTTCGGCGGCGAAATCGACATGGCCGGAAAGCCCGGCGATTTCGATCAGGTTGCGGAACTGCTGCTCGCCCCAGCGGCCGCGCGTCTTGGGCGCGGCGCGCAAGGCGTTGACCAGCTTGGAGGTTTCCGCGCGGGTCTCGCCCAGCCCGGCCTGCACGGCGCTGATCGCCTCGCGCAGCTGGCCGTAACTGTCGTTGCGGTCCTTCTCGACGCGCTGCAGCCCTTCCTCATAGCGCTTGAGCGTGGTGTCGATCGGCTGGAGCAAGGTGCGCAGCCGCTCCTCGTTCTTCTCGCCCGCCTGGTGGAAGCGCGCCTCGGCGCGTTCGAGGAACGCGCGCTGCGTCTCGCCGAGCATGGTCGAGGCGAGTTCGCGGAACTGGCCGGCCATCACCTCGCGGGCGTTGACGAACTCGGCGAGCCGCTCCTCGAACGAGCCGGCCTTGGCCTTGAGCTCGGCGAGCTCGATCCGCGCGGCGTCGCGCTCGTTGCGAAGCATCGCGGCTTCCTCGCGCAGGCGGGGGAGCTGGGCGACGCGTTCCTCGGCCATGGCGAGATCGGTGATGGCGGCCTTGAAATCGGCCTCACGCCGGGCGCTCTCGGCCCGCGCCTCGCTCGTCCCGCGCGCGCCGATCAGCCAGCCGACCACCACGCCCGCGACCAGGGCAACCATCACAAAGGCAACAACGAACGGATCCAACACCAAATCTCCCGGGAACAGGACGCGAACTTACCTGCCCGGGGACGGTGCCGCAAGGCTTGGGCACGTCGGTTGGTCCGGGTTTTGGTTCGCGCGGAGGAAGAGGGGAAGAAGGGTGTTTCACGCGAAGGCGCGAAGACGCGAAGATTTCGGGAACCCGGCGGCGTCAGCCGCTCTTCACTCCCGCGTCAGCCGCGATCGCGAAGACGATAAGTCCGCTGCGCGGCAGCGCGACCGACAATCTTCGCGTCTTCGCGCCTTCGCGTGAAATCAAAAAGCCCGGCCGCCCTCAGGCCGCCTTGCGCGCCTTGTTGAGCTTCTTCAGCAGCATGTCGCGCTTGAGCCGCGAGAGATGGTCGAGGAACACGATGCCATCCAGATGGTCCATCTCGTGCTGGATGCAGGTGGCGAGCAGACCCTCGAAGACCTCGTCATGCTGCGCGCCCTTCTCGTCCAGCCAGGTCACCCGGCAGCGCGCGGGGCGCTCGACATCGGCGAACTGGTCGGGGACCGACAGGCAGCCCTCGGTATAGACCGAAAGCTCCTCGGCCGGCTCGTGGATTTCGGGGTTGATGAAGACGCGCGGGTGCCGGATCGGCTTGCCCTCCTCGTCCTCTTCCTCCTGCAGGTCCATCACGATCAGCCGCTTGGCCACGCCCACCTGGATCGCGGCGAGGCCGATGCCGGGGGCATCGTACATCGTGTCGAACATGTCGCCGATCAGCGTGCGCAGGTCGTCGTCGACCGCCTCTACGGGAGTGGAGACGAGACGCAGACGCGGATCGGGTACTTCGACGATGGGGAGGATGGCCATGGCCCAAATTTAGGAGAGGCACCCCCCAGCGTCAAGCAACCGGGCGGCGCGCGCGCAGCGCCTGGGCCAGCGTGCCCTCGTCGAGATAGTCGAGCTCGCCGCCCACCGGCAGGCCATGCGCGAGCTGGGTGACGCGGACCGGAAAGGCCTCCAGCCGCTCGGAGACGTAATGCGCGGTGGTCTGGCCCTCGAGCGTGGCGTTCATCGCGAGGACGACCTCGTCGATGCCGCCCGCGCCCACCCGGCGGACCAGCGCGTCGATGCGGAGATCCTCGGGCCGCACCCCGTCGAGCGCGGAGAGCTTGCCGCCCAGCACATGGAAGCGGCCGGGAAACAGCCGCGCGCGGTCGAGCGCCCACAGGTCGGCGACTTCCTCGACCACGCACAGCGAGCGGTCGTCGCGGCGGGGGTCGGCGCAGATCGAACAGGGATCGTGCGTGTCGACATTGCCGCAGATATGGCACGTCGTGAGCTTCTGGCTGACCGCGCTGAGCGCGGCGAGCAGCGGATCGAGCGTGGTTTCGCGCTTCTTCAGCAGGTGGAGCCCCGCCCGCCGCGCCGATCGCGGCCCGAAACCGGGCAGCCGCGACAGGGCCTGGGTCAACGCTTCGATTTCGGGTGATGCCATCTGCACGACATAGGGGCTTGCATGCGCGCCTGCCAAGCGGTTGAGGGGGGGCATGATGCGCATCGTCTTCATGGGAACCCCCGATTTCGCCGTGCCGGTACTCGACGCGCTTGTCGAAGAAGGTCACGAAATCGTCACCGCCTACAGCCAGCCGCCCCGCCCCGGCGGCCGGCGCGGCAAGGCGCTGACCCCCTCCCCGGTCCATGCCCGCGCCGAGGCGTTGGGGATCGAGGTGCGAACGCCTTTGAGCCTCAAGGGCGCGGAGGAGCAGGCGGCGCTGGCGGCGCTCGACGCCGATGTGGCGGTGGTCGCGGCGTATGGGCTGATCCTGCCCAAGGCGGTGCTGGCCGCGCCGCGGCTGGGGTGCCTCAACGTCCATGGCTCGCTGCTCCCCCGCTGGCGTGGCGCGGCGCCGATCGAGCGCGCGATCCTCGCCGGCGATGCGGAGACCGGCGTCGGCATCATGCAGATGGAGGTCGGGCTCGACACCGGGCCGGTGCGGCTGGAGGGGCGCACGCCGATCGACCGCAAGACCGCCGGCGACCTACGCGCGGAGCTGAGCGTGATGGGTGCGCGGCTGATGGTGGAAGTGCTCGCGGATTTCGAGGCCTATCCGGCGCGACCGCAGCCCGAGGACGGCATCACCTATGCCGCCAAGATCGACAAGGCCGAAGCTCGGCTGGACTTCACCCGCAGCGCGGTGGAGGTCGAGCGGGCGGTGCGCGCGTTCAATCCGGCGCCGGGGGCGTTCTTCGAGCTGAACGGCGAACGCTTTCGCATCCACGCCGCGGATCTGGTCGAGGCGAGCGGCCCGGCGGGCATCGTCGGCGAGGATTTGCTGATCCATTGCGGCGAGGGCGCGATCCGCCCGACCTCGATCCAGCGTGCCGGCCGCGGGGTGATGACCGTTGCCGAGCTGCTACGTGGCTTCCCCATCCCGGCAGGGACGCAACTTTGACGCGCTTTGCACTTACGGTGGAGTTCGACGGCCGCCCCTTCATGGGCTGGCAGCGGCAGGACCACGGGCCCAGCGTTCAGCAGACGATCGAGGACGCCGCCTATGCGGTCACCGGCGAGGACGTGGTGGTCCATGCCGCCGGCCGCACCGATGCGGGCGTCCATGGCCTGGGCATGCGCGCGCATGTCGACATCGCCAAGCCGATGGCGCCGTTCCGGCTGATGGAAGCGCTCAATGCACGGATGCGGCCAGCACCGGTCGCAATCCTCGCCTGCGAGCAGGTTTCGGAGGATTGGCACGCGCGTTTCTCGTGCCTTAGCCGCCACTATGAATATCGGATCGTAACACGCCGCGCGCCGCTGACCTGGGAGAAGGGGCTTGCCTGGCGTCTGTCCGGGCCGCTCGACGTAGCGGCGATGCAGACAGCGGCGGCGTATCTGGTAGGGCGGCACGATTTCACCACCTTCCGCTCCGCCCATTGCCAGGCGGAAAGCCCGGTGCGGACGCTCGACCGGCTCGACGTCGTGGAGTCAGACGAGCGGATCAGCGTGTTCGCCTCGGCGCGCTCGTTCCTCCACCATCAGGTGCGCTCGATGGTCGGCTGCCTGTCGCTGGTCGGTCAGGGCAAATGGGCGCCGGAGGATGTGCGCGACGCGCTGGAGGCGCAGGACCGAACCGCGCTGGGCCTCAACGCGCCGCCCGACGGCCTCTTTTTCCTTCGGGCAGAATATCCTAGCGCGTGAACTTCGCCGCCAGCTCGACATGGGTCGACCAGCGGAACTGCCCCACCGGCTGGACCCAGTCGAGCCGATAGCCGCCTTTGCATAAAACCTCCGCATCGCGCGCGAAGGTGCTGGGATTGCACGAAACATAAGCGATGATCGGTGCCCTGGAACCGGCCAGTTCGCCCACCTGCTCGCGCGCGCCTGCCCGCGGGGGATCCAGCACCACGGCGTCGAACCGGTCCAGCTCCGCGGTGGTCACCGGCCGCCGAAACAGGTCGCGGTGATCGCCGAACACCTGCCGCCCTGCCGTGCCCGCAGCTGCCTTGAGCGACAGGATCGCATCGCGCGCCGCCTCGCCGGCATAGACCCGCGCCTTGTCGAGCGCGAAGGTGAAGGTACCGAGCCCGGCGAAGAGGTCCGCGACCGTGCGTGCTTCGCCGACCATTTCGCGCACCGCCGCCACCAGTGCCGCCTCGCCCTCCGGCGTCGCCTGGAGGAAACTCCCGCTCGGCATCGGCACGGCGACACCGCCGAGCGAAATCGTGACCGGCACCGGCTCCCAGCGCGCGGTCGGGCCGAAGCCCTCGTCGATCGCGAAGCGTGCCAGGCGCTCGGCCTCGGCGAACGCCGTGATCGCCTCGGCGGCCGCTAGTCCTTCGGGGTCGATGCCCTCGACCAGCACGTCGCGGCCCTGGTCGCTCAGCGCGAGGTGAACGTTCACCCGCCGCGCGTCGGGCAGCAGCGTCGCGAACAGCCGCCGCAGCGGCGCCAGCAGCGCGAACAGTTCGGGTGCGAGAACGTGGCATTCGGCCAGGTCGATCAGCTTGTGGCTGCCCGCCTCGGTAAAGCCGATCCGCACCTGCTTGCCGCGCCGCTCGGCATGGAGCGTGGCGCGGCGGCGCGTATGCGGGGGCGACAGCAGCGGCGCGCGGATCTCAGCATCCAGCCCTTGCGCGGCCAGCGCCGTGCCGATCCGTTCGGCGAGGAAGCGGCTCCACGCGGCATCGTCGAGATGCTGGAGCTGGCAACCGCCGCAGCTGGGGAAATGCCGGCAGGGCGGTGTCTGGTGGTGCGGGCCGAAGCGGATCGTGCCCTCCGCGTCCACCCAGTCGCCCGGCGCAGTGAGAGGGAAATGCCGGCCGTCGCTGGTCACCCCATCGCCCCGCGCAGCGACGCGCACCACTTCGACTTCGCTCACAGACATTCAGAACAGGCTTCCGGCAGTTGAGCGACGAGCTGATCGGCGAAAAACGCCGGGCCTGCAAGCTGCGCCGCGCGGCCGTGCAGCCAGACAGCGGCCGCCGCGGGGTCGACGCCGCGGCCGCCCTGCCCGATCTGCGCGCCCAGCACGCCGGCCAGCACGTCGCCCGTGCCGGCGGTCGACAGCCAGGGCGAAGCGCCGGCCAGCACCCGCACGCTGCCATCCGGCCCCGCGATCACCGTATCACCGCCCTTGTGGACCACCGTTGCACCGCTTGCGGCAGCGGCTTCGAGCGTCCGGTCGATCTTGCTGCCGGAGCCGCCGAACATCCGGTCGAACTCGCCGGCATGCGGCGTGATCCACACCGGCGCCTCGCGCGCGGCAAGCGCCGCAGCCGCGCCCTTGCCGAGCAGGCTCAGCGCATCGCCGTCCAGCACCAGCGGCTTGTCGACGGCGAGCCCGGCGCGCAGGAATGCCTCCGCGCGCCGATCGCGGCCGAGGCCGGGTCCCAGCACCACCGCGTCGATCCGATCGTTGCCCAGGAAATCGGCAAGATCGTCGGCATCGTCGATGGTCCGGCGAACCAGCGCATCCGGGGCCGGGCCCGTCGGCTCGGGCCCCGTCAGCATCACATAGCCCGCCCCGCTCGCCATCGCCGCGCGCGCCGCGAGGCGCCCCGCCCCCGGCATGGCCCCTTCGACCACCGCGACCAGCCCGCGACTGTATTTGTGGCTCTGCGGTCCGGGCGTCGCGAGGTGCGGCCGCGATACCGTGCGCCACGCCGTATCCACCGGGATGCCGATATCGGCGAGCAACACATGGCCGCAGCGCGACAGTCCGTCGTCTAGCAGATGGGCGGGCTTGAGCGCCCCCAGCGCCACGGTGGCGCTGATCCCGCGCGGTGCGCCAAGCTCGGCGCCGCTGTCCGTGTCCATGCCCGAGGGCAGATCGATCGCGAGCGTGAAGTCCGCACCGCGCACCAGTTCGGCGAACACCGCGGCGATGCTGCGCTCCAGCGGGCGCGTGACACCGATGCCGAACAGCCCGTCGATTACCACCGGCCGCACGGGCGCGCCGTAAAGCGAGGTGGTCGGCCCCTGCCAGCGCGCCAGCATCCGCTCGGCCGCACCCGGCTTGGCTGCGCCCGAGGCGGCGACCAGCACATCGACACCCGCTTCTCGCAAGTATCGAGCAACGACATAGGCATCGCCACCATTGTTGCCGGGGCCTGCGAGCACGAGCACCGACCTGCCCATCGCGAAGCGCAGCGCCTCGCGGGCGATGGCGGCGCCGGCGCGCTCCATCAATTCGTCTTGAGAAACGCCCCGGGCGAACACCGCCTCCTCAGCGGCTCGCATGGCGTCGGCAGTGAGGATCGGGGCACCGGACGGGATCATCGTCCGGTTGTAGCGCCCTTCCCACCGAGACGATAGCGCATCCCGCCGATCGTCACTTCGGTGCCCCCTGCAGGATGGGTGACGCTCGCCACCTCGGCGCCGTCGGCGGCGGTGATCACATTGCCCTGCACCTGCAGCCGCCGGAATCCGCCGTCGGGATGGTGGAGGATGAACATGCCGCCCTCCCGCTCCACGGTGCAGACCGGCAGCAGCGTCTCGCCGACCGGCCCGCACGCCACCGTCTCGCCCGCCTGCTGCGCGGGCTGCGATGCCGGATCGGCACCGCAGTCCGCGAGAAGCATGCCGAGGACGAGACTAGATGTCCGCGTAAACATGGCGCTCGGCCTTGGCGCCGGGGTGCGTCACCGCACCCTGATAGGCCGGGCCGACATTCTGCGCATAGCGATAGAGCGCACCCGACTGATAGTCGTTCACCCGCGGCTGCCACCGCGCCCGACGCTCGGCCAAAACGTCTTCGGCGACGTCGAGATCGATCGTGCCCGCTTCGGCATCGATGCGGATGGTGTCGCCGTCCTCGACCAGCCCGATCGGGCCGCCCTCGGCCGCCTCCGGACCGACATGGCCGATGCAGAAGCCGCGCGTCGCGCCCGAAAAGCGGCCATCGGTGATCAGTGCCACCTTCTCGCCCATGCCCAGGCCATAGAGCGCCGCCGTGGTCGAGAGCATCTCGCGCATGCCCGGTCCACCCTTCGGCCCTTCATAGCGAATGATGATCACCTCACCCTCGTTGATCTGGCGATTCTCAACTGCCTGGAAGGCATCCTCCTCGCAGTCGAAGACGCGGGCCGGCCCTTCGAACTGGAGCCGCTTCATGCCGGCCACCTTCACGATCGCCCCCTCGGGCGCGAGCGTACCGCGAAGACCCACCACGCCGCCGGTGGGCGACAGCGGCGTCTTCACGTCATAGATCACCTTCTGTTCGGGATTCCAGGTGACCTCGTCGATATTCTCGCCGAGCGTCTTGCCGGTCACGGTCAGGCAGTTGCCGTCGAGCAGGCCATTGGCCAGCATCGTCTTCATCAGCATGTAGACGCCGCCCGCCTCGTGCATATCCTTGGCGACATACCTGCCGCCCGGCTTGAGGTCTGCGATATAAGGCGTTGATTTGAAAGCCTCGGCAACGTCATGCAGGTCGAAATCGATGCCCGCCTCATTGGCCATGGCAGGGAGGTGCAGCGCCGCGTTGGTCGAGCCGCCGGTCGCCGCCACGACGCGGGCGGCGTTGATGAAGGCAGCGCGGGTCGCGATGTCGCGAGGGCGCAGGTTCATCTCGAGCAGATTCATCACCTGATGCCCAGCGGCGATCGCGATCTCTTCGCGGCTCTTGTACGGAGCAGGCACCATGTTGCTGTTTGGCAAGGACAAACCCATTGCCTCGCCGACGCACGCCATGGTGTTGGCGGTGAACTGGCCGCCGCAGGCACCGTGACCCGGGCACGCGACCTTCTCGAGCGCGGTCAGGTCCTTCAGCGGGCAGTTGCCGGCGGCGAACTTGCCCACCGCCTCGAAGACGTCGACCACGGTGACGTCGCGGTCCTCATAGCGGCCCGGCAGGATCGAGCCGCCATAGACGAAGATCGACGGGATGTTGAGGCGGAGCATCGCCATCATCATCCCCGGCAGCGACTTGTCGCAGCCCGCAAAGGCGACCAGCGCGTCATAGCAATGGCCGCGCACGCTCAGCTCGACCGAGTCCGCGATCACCTCGCGGCTGACCAGCGAGGACTTCATCCCCTGATGGCCCATGGCGATGCCGTCGGTCACGGTGATAGTGTTGAACCGGCGCGGCATGCCGCCATTGGCGATCACGCCCTGGCGCGCGGCATCTGCCTGGAAATCGAGGGTGGTGTTGCACGGCGCGCTGTCGTTGCCGGCGCTGGCGAGCGCGACGAACGGCTTGGCGATATCCTCCTCGGAAATCCCCATGGCGTAATAATAGCTGCGGTGCGGCGCGCGCTCGGGCCCCACGGAGACGTGGCGGCTGGGGAGCTTGGATTTGTCGAATCGGTTGGTCATGGCGCGCAAGCCTATGTCGCGGGAACACCCTTTTGCGCAAGAGTGTTGCGCAGAAAAAGCGTAAGGTCGTGCAGATGCCCCACCCAGCGCTCCACACCGGCAGCATCGCGGATCAGGTCATTCCGGATTTCGATCGCGATCGAGGGGATGCCCTGCGCCTCGGCATGACGGTTGAGCGTCGCGTTGAGAAGGCGCCCCGAATAGGGTTCGTTGTCGCCGGTCGCGAGACCCTCGGCGCGGAACCAGTCGACCGCAGGTCGCGCGGCGCGGGTATCGCGATTGTAGAGAATGCCCACCTCCCACGGCCGCGGCGTGCCGCCATCCTCGAGCTGCGGCGTGAAGCTGTGGATCGACAGGATCAACGCGGGGCGCTGGCGGCGGACTTGGTTCCGCACGCAGCGGTGATAGGGCGCATGAAAGCGGGCGATGCGCGCGCCGCGTTCCACGCCGACATTACCGGGGATCGGATGACCATCGCTGGTCGCGGGGATCAGGCCGACATGGTCCGGCTCCCGATGCAGGTCGATCACCAGTCGCGAGACGGTGGCCAGGATCGCCGGCGCATCCAGCCTAGCCGCCAGCGCGCGGGTGACCGCCGCCGCGCCGATATCGATGGCGATGTGCAGGTCGAGCAGTGCCGGGTCGATGCCTAGATCGATGCCGGCGGGCACCGCATTGGAGGCATGGTCGCAGAGCAGAAGCACCGCAGGATCGCCGCCGGCAAGGATCTCCGCCTCGCTCATCCGAACACCGGACGTCGACGGCTGTGGAAGGCGGCCAGCCCTTCGGCAAGTTCCGCGCCGCCAAAGGCCGCGTCGAACGCCTCGTCGAGGCGCTGGTCGTCCTGGCCCCGCAGCGTCCGCTTCAGGTGCCGGATGGCAGCCGGTGCGTTCGCCGAGATACGCTCCGCCAGCGCCTCGGCAGCAGCGGCGGCATTGGGCGCGCGCCGCTCGACCAGGCCGATCTGGGCGGCAGCGTCCGCATCGATCGCCTCGCCGGTGAAGAGGAGTTCACCCGCACGACCCCGCCCCACCTGCGCGGCCAGCCGAGCGACGTCCTGCCGGGGATAGCCGAGCCCCAGCCGCGCCGGGGTGACCGCGAACTGCGCGCCGTCGCCGGCGATCCGCAGATCCGCTGCGAGCACCAGCGCGACCGCAGCACCGAAACAGCCGCCGTCGATCGCGGCGATCACCGGCATGGGCAGTTCCGCCAGCGCCTCGATGCCCGCCCGCATCGCCAGGCGAAAGCGGGTACGCGCGGCAGGATCGGCCTGCAGCGCCGCGAACTCGCCGATATCGGCACCGGCCGAGAAAATGTCGGTCATGTCCGAGCGGAGCAGCACAACGCGCGCGCCCTGCACCTCGGCGGCGGCACCGCAAAGCCGCTCCCAGCCGGCGATCGACACCGCGTTGCACGCCGTGCCTCGTGCGAGCGCGATCATGACGACCGGCCCATCCCAACGAACTTCGATCATGGAAACGGCTCTGCCCGATCCGCGCGGTCAAGTCACGCGATGGCGCGCGGGCGGACTCCCGGAGGAGCGCACCCGCGGGCCAAGGACGGACGTTCGCGTCGCGCCAGATCCGTCGCTGCAATCCTGCGCCGGAAACCGTAAAGATTCGATTACCGGTTCAGCGCAGGCGGGTCGCGGCCAGCCACCAATCGCGGCCGGCAAGCGTTGCCGCGGCAGCGTCCCGCGCCGTCTGGGTATCGAACAGCGCGAAGCAGGTCGCGCCCGACCCAGACATGCGGGCGAGCAGCACCCCCTCCTGCACGGCCAGGGCCGCCAGTACCGCGTCGATCGCCGGTGCCAGCGCACGAGCGGGCGGCTCGAGGTCGTTGCGTCCGCCGCGCGCCACGTCGAGCAGATCGCCGCTACCGATAGGACCCCGGTCCACACCGTCCCAGCCGCGAAACACCGCGGCGGTCGACACCGCGACCCCGGGGTTCACCAGCAGCACCGGCATGCCCGAGAGCCCGGCAACGGGTGCGAGTTGTTCACCCCGCCCCCTGCCCAGCGCCGTGCGGCCGAGCAGGCAGGCCGGCACGTCCGAACCCAGCGCATCGGCGATCGCGAACAGGCGGGTATCCTCGGGCGCGATACCGTGCAGCGCGGCCAGCGCCCGCAGCGTCGCCGCCGCATCGGCCGAACCGCCGCCGATGCCCGAGGCGACCGGCAGACGCTTCTCCAGCGCGATGCTGTGGGCGCCGCCGCCAAAGGCCTCGCGAAAGCGGGTGGCCGCGCGCGTGACGAGATTGTCGCCCTCCGCCGCGAGCACCGGCGCGAACGGCCCGTCGAGCGTGAAGCTGTCGGTCTCGGCCGGCACCACGCGCACCGTATCGCCATGCTCGACGAACGCGAACAGCGTCTCAAGCTCATGGTAGCCATCGGGCCGACGGTGGCGAACGTGGAGCGCGAGATTGAGCTTGGCCGGTGCCTGCTCGGTGACAGTGCGAAGATCGTGCATCGCGCAGCCCCCTAGCGCGTTCAGGACGCCCGCGTCAGCCCCTCGCGCAGCTTGCGGGCGATCCGCTCGGCATCGGCGGGCGCAGCGTGGATCGCGGCGGCGCGCCAGGCATAGCGGGCCTCGAACTGGCGGCCGAGCTGCCAATAGGCATCGCCGAGATGCTCATTGGCGCGCGTGCCCGCCGGATCGCCACGGGTCGCGTCTTCCAGCAGCGCGGCGCCGCGCGCTACCTCGCCTTGACGGACATAGGCCCAGCCCAGCGCGTCGGCGACCTCGGTATCCTCGGGCGCGATCTGCCGGGCACGTTCGAGCAGCCGCAGGGCTTCCGCCGAATTGCCACCATGGGTGATCATCGCGGCACCCAGTGTCCGCAGCATTTCGGCACGGTTAGGGGCGATCGCGGCGGCCTTGCGCAGCTCGGGCAGCGCCTGGTCCCAGCGCCCGGCCCGCTCGAGCGCGAGCCCGCGATCGAGATGCAGGTCCGCACTGCCTTCTCCGCCACGCCGCAACGCATCGGCATAGACCCTGGCCGCCGCGTCGTACTGCCCGGCGTCGCCGAGCAGCTGCGCATAGCGCTCGACCTCCAACGGGCTGGCGCGGCGGTCCTCCGCCAGCAGCTTGGCTTCGGCCAGCGCCGCATCGATATTGCCCGCATCGCGCAACACGCTCACTCGGGCATCCGCGGCGCGCCGCGCGAACGGGCTGTCCTTCGGAACCGCGGCCAGCGCCTGCAACGCCAGATCCTCGGCACCGGCGGCGGCAAGTGCGTCAGCGAACTGCACCCGTGCCCGCGCCTCGCCCGGATCGAGAATCAGCGCGCAGCGGCTGAGGACGATGGTCAGCGTCGCCATGCGGTCCCCCGCCAGATCGGCGGCCAGCGCGCGGAACAGCCGCGCCAGGCCGTAGCGGATCGTCACGGGCGGCGGCGCGTCGAGCGCGCGGGCAACGGCCTCCAGCTCGGCGCTGTCGGTGCCGCCCAGGATCGGTGCCCCCGCTCGCCCGCGGGCCATGGCGAGGTCGATCCGCATGTCGGCATCACCGTCACCGGCCAGCGCCGTCATGGCATCGAGCATGGCGGTGTCGTCCTTGCCCTGCGCCATCCGGATCAGTGCACGCTGGGTGCCGGCATAGCGACGGGCGAGCGCACCCGTCTCCAGGCGATCGAGTACCGCCACCCCGTCCATGCCGCCCGCCTGCGCCAGCCAGGCGGTAAGGATCGGCATCAGGAAATCGAACGGGGTGCCCTTCAGCCGCTTCACCGCGTCGGCGGCACGCGGCGTATCGCCTTCGGCAAGACGCGCCGCCATGTCGAACAGCGCGGCATCGGGTGGAGCGACACCCGCCTTTTCCATCACCGCAGCCGCACGCCCAGCCAACGCGTCATCGCCGACCATCAGGGCCTGGCGATAGGCACGCAGCGCGAGGACCGGATCCTCCGGCGTCGCCGCCAGCGCCCGGGCATAGCCCTGGGCCGCAACCGAAGAAGCCCCGGCCGCATCGGCGGCGCGGGCGCGGACATAATCGCGAAGATCGACCGTCTGCGCCGCCGCCGCTACTCCCAGCAATGGGGTCAGCAGCAGCAGCGACAGGCCGGCACTACATGTTCGGATAATTGGGGCCACCGCCGCCTTCCGGCACCACCCAGTTAATGTTCTGGGTGGGATCCTTGATGTCGCAGGTCTTGCAGTGCACGCAATTCTGCGCGTTGATCTGGAACCGCAGATCATCGCCCTCCCCTACGACCTCATACACACCCGCAGGACAGTAACGCTGGGCGGGCTCGGCGTACATCGGCAGATTGTAGCCGATGGGAATATCCTTGTCCTTCAGCGTCAGATGGACCGGCTGATCCTCCTCGTGATTGGTGTTCGAGACGAACACCGAGGAGAGCCGGTCGAAGGTGAGCACGCCGTCGGGCTTGGGATAGTCGATCCTCGGCGCCTGAT
>NZ_AGFU01000095.1 GCF_000226955.1 Sphingomonas elodea ATCC 31461 | reverse complement strand
CGCGCCCAGCCGCCGTTCGCCGGTGCCTGGGCGCTGCCTGGCGGCTTTGTCGGGATCGGGGAGAGCCTCGACGAGGCAGCACACCGTATCCTCGCCGCCAAGGCGCGGATGGCGGATGCCTATGTGGAGCAGCTCTACACCTTCGGCGCGGTCGAGCGGGATCCGCGCACCCGCATCATCAGCGTCGCCTATTTCGCGCTGTTGCCTGCCGATCGCTTCGCCGCTGCGCTGAAGGCCGCGCCCGAACTCGCGCTGGCGGAACTCACCGTGCCCTGGTCCGGCGAGGCGGGCGGCCCGATCGAGGCGCGGATCGGCGAGGGGGATCCGCTCCCGCTCGCGTTCGACCATGGCGCGATGCTCAGCCTCGCCGTCCGCCGCCTGCGCGGCAAGCTCGACTATTCGGGCATCGCCTTCGCCCTGCTGCCCGAGCGGTTCACGCTCCGCGCGCTGCAGGATGTCTACGAGGCAATCCTCGACACCAAGCTCAACAAGCCGGCTTTTCGCCGCCGCATGCTCGATCGCGGCTGGCTGGAGGCGACCGGCGAACGCGAGACCGGCGCGTCGTTCCGCCCGGCCGAACTCTATCGGTATCGCAATCCAGAAGGAGACGCATGATGGCCCAGGTTCGCAACTTCCCGTTCGTCGCCCAGTTACGTGCGGACGCGAGCAGCCATGTCATCCGCTATCGCAAGGGGCGGGTGCGCCAGAGCGGGCGGGGGCTCGTCTTCTGGTTCCGGCGCGAGACCGCCAGCATTGCCGAGCTGCCGATGGACGATCGCGAGATGGCGCTGTTCGTCAAAGGCCGCAGCCAGGATTTCCAGACGGTGGCGGTGCAGGGCACGCTGACCTGGCGGGTCGCCGATCCGGAGCTGCTCGCCGCCCGCGTCGACTTCACCATCGGCCTGAACAGCGGCAGCTGGGCGGCCGAGCCGATCCAGCGGATCGAGACGCGGCTGGCCGGTCTCGTGAACCAGGCGGTGCTGCAATATCTGGCGCAGGCGCCGGTACGGGCGCTGCTCGATGCGGGGCCGGATCCGCTGCGCGGCGTGCTGCAGACGGCACTCACGCGCGACACGGCGCTCAGCGAGATCGGGTTGGAAGTGGTCGCGATCCGGCTGACCAACCTCGCCCCCAGCACCGAGCTGGAACGCGCGCTGCAGACGCCGACCTTCGAGGCGCTCCAGCAAAAGGCCGACCAGGCGACCTTCGAGCGCCGCGCGCTGGCGGTGGAGAAGGAGCGGGCGATCGCCGAAAACGAGCTCGCCAACCGCACCGAGCTCGCCCGCCGCGAACAGCAGCTGATCGCTGAGGAAGCGGCGAACGCTCGCGCACGTGCGGCCGGTGTCGCCGAGGCGCAGCAGGTCGAGGCGACCGCCGAGGCGGAGCGCATCCGCGCGGTCGAAAGCGCCAAGGCCGAGGCGGAGCTGGCGCACATGGCCGTCTATCGCGACCTGCCGCCGGCCGTGCTGCTTGGGCTCGCCGCGCGCGATCTGGCGGGCAAGCTCGACACGATCGAGCATCTGAATGTGACGCCGGACCTGCTGGCGACGCTGCTCGGCGAGTTCCGCCGCGTCGCACCCGTACTGCCGGCGAAGTGAGGGCGCCATGCCAACCAACAGCCCGCGCGCGGTGTTCGTCACCCGCGAGACCGACTATGAACTGCTGCTCGCGCGCCATGCCACGCGCGAGCAGGCGCGGTTCTTCCTGGAGACGCGCGGCCAGCGGATCGAGCTGCTGGAGGAGCGCGACCGCCAGCTGCACGACGCGCTGAAGCAGGCACGGCTGGCGGTGCCGGGCGACTGGCGGCAGGCGCATGTCCGCCGCCCCGATCTCGACCGGTTCCTGTTCGGGCCGGAGGACGTGATCGTGCCGGTGGGGCAGGACGGGCTGGTCGCGAACGTCGCCAAATATCTGACAGGGCAGCCGGTGCTTGGCGTGAACCCAGCGCCCGATCTGTACGATGGCGTGTTGGTGCGGGTGGACCTGCGCTATTTGCCCGAGCTGCTGCGCGCCAGCACCGCCGGGACGGCCCCAATCGAGTACCGGACCATGGTGGAGGCGCGGCTCGATACCGGCGAGCGGCTGCTAGCGCTCAACGAGGTGTTCATCGGCCACCGCAGCCATCAGTCGGCACGCTACAGCATCGCGGTCGGCGGGGCAGGGGAGGACCAGAGCTCCAGCGGCCTGATCGTTGCCTCGGGCACCGGGGCGACCGGCTGGGCAAGGTCGATCATGGAGGCGACCGGTACGCAGCTGCCGTTGACGCCCGACGAGCGCGCCATCGCCTATTTCGTCCGCGAGCCCTTCCCGAGCATCGCGACGGGCACATCGATCCGCGCAGGTAAACTTGCCGATGGCGCGTTGCAGGTTATCTCGCGGATGAACGACGGCGGCCTGATCTTCGCCGACGGGATGGAGCAGGATTTTCTCGGCTTCGACTGGGGCCGCCGCGTGTCGGTGGCGCCAGCGGCGGGTGCGTTACACTTGGTGGTGGCGGGGCGCTGACGGCGGGGCAAAGCAGGATGGTGCCCAGCGTCGCTTTATATTGGCCGCATGCTGCTTCGAAGACGAGGTAATTCCACCGATTCTCCGCGACGCCTCGACCTTTTTTGCTACGCCCAAAGCACCACCACCGCGTTGTACGCCATGTGCAGGATCACCGCCGGTGCCAGTCGCTTCGAATGCTTGAACAGCAGGCAGTTCGCGGCGCCCACCGCTGCCACCGGCAGCCAGGACAGAGCGGGGTGGTAGATCGCGAAGAAGGCAGCCGCCGCGCCCACCGCCTTCCATCCGCCCCAGTGCCGGTCGAGCGTGCGATAGACGAGGCCGCGGAACAGATATTCTTCCGCGAAGGGGGCGAACCCGATGGCGATCACGGCATAGCTGACGGCCAGCCCCGGAATGCTCCGCATCTGCTGTTCGGATGCGCGGATGACCTCGCCTACCGAGGGGATCCACTGAACGGCCTGGACATAGCCATGCGCCAGCACCCCGAGGACAACGCCACCGCACAGCCCCAGGGCCAGCCAGCGCGGCGAGCGATCCTCGTCGAGGAAATAGCGGCGAATCCAGCTCTCGGCCGGTTCCGCTGAGGCCGTATCGTCCCGCCAGCCCCAGATCCGCGCGGGGGCAACGCCGCGGTTCAGCAGGAATTGCGACACGCCGATCGATACGGCGACGGCGCTGAGCGCGTAGCCGATGCTCTGCGCGATGCCGACGCCGTCCTTGCCGCCGATCCCGTAGAAGAGCCCGCTCACCAACCCGAACGCGCAAATCCATCGACAGAGCATGACCCATCCAT
>NZ_AGFU01000096.1 GCF_000226955.1 Sphingomonas elodea ATCC 31461 | reverse complement strand
GTCTGGCGGGCGATTTCCTGGACGATGCCGATCTTCTCGGCGATGGTCCGCATCGCGCCGACGGCACGCTCGACGGCTTCGCCACTGCTTTCGGCGGCCTGGGCCGACTGGCGCGCCATCTTCTCGGTCTGGACCGCATTTTCGGTGTTCTGGCGGATGTTGGCCGCCATTTCCTCCATCGAGGCGGAGACCTCCTCGGTGGCCGCGGCCTGTTCGGTCGCGCCCTGCGACAGCTGTTCCGAACTGGCCGAGAGTTCCTGGCTGCCCGCGGCAACCTGCTCGGCCGAGTTGCGGGTGTCGGCGATGATCACCCGCAGCCGTTCGATCATGCGGACCAGCGAGGTGCCCAGCATGTCGCTGTCGGACAGCGGCTTGTGCGAGATGGTGAGATTGCCGTCGGCGATCTTGTTGGCCAGGTCGGCGGTGACCCGCAGATTGTCGACCAGCAGGTTGATCGCATCCCGCATGCGCCGGTGATCACCTTCGCAGGACAGCTCGAATCGTTCGCGCAGGTCGCCGGCGCTGACCTGGTTGAGCACGCGATTGGCCTCGGTGATCGGGACCACGATCGCATCCAGCATGCCGTTGATGCCCGATACCAGCCCCGCGAAATCGCCTACGAAGCGCTTTTCGTTTCCGCGCTCGCTGAGATGGCCGGCGGTGGAGGCCTTGATCAGCCGCTGGACCTCCTCGGTGATCTCGCGCAGATTCCTGCGAAGCGTCTCCACCGTGTCGTTGATGAACGCCTTCTTGCCCGGGAAGCTATCCAGCGGCGCGTTGAAATTCCCTTCGCCGAATTCCTTGATGCAAGCCATTGCCTTCTTCTTCACGGCGATGTGGCTGGCGACCATGGTGTTCACGCCCTGCGCCATGATCGCGAAGTCGCCGCGGAATTTCTCGACCGGCACGAAGACGTCGATGTCACCCTTGTCATGCTCGGTCGACATGTGCCGCATTTCGGCGATGAGGCCCTGGAGGTTGCCCCGCAGCGTCTCGATGGTTTCGTTGATAAAGGCCTTCTTGCCCGGCAGCTGCTCCATCGGCGCGCTGAAATCGCCTTCGCTGAACGCTTTGATGCAGGCCATCGCCTTCTTCTTCACGGCGATATGGCTGGCGACCATGGTGTTCACCCGCCGTGCGATGACCGAGAAATTGCCCTGAAAGGCCTCGATGGGCAGGACGACGTCGATGTCGCCCTTGTCGTGTTCGGCCTGCATCTCGCAGACGGAGTCGTTCAGGGCGTTCACCGGACGCGTCACCTTCTCGAGAAGCTGGTTGATCGCGGCGAGCACTTCCCGGTTCTGGCCCTGTGCCAGCGCCAGATCGGCACGTTCGGCAATGTCCCCGCGCGCCATGGCGCTGTCGAGACGCGCGATCTCGGCCATCAACTTGGGATAGGATACGCCATTGAAAATATTGATGGACATGGTGTGCTTCCTTCAGGCGATTTGAAGAGGGTGTCGCGGGGTCATGCTGCCGCTGCGGCGACGATGTCCTCGCCGAGGAGGTCGGCGAAGATGGCGTGGAGGTCTGGGAGGACGACGACGGCGTCCTGTCGGCGGACAAGGGTGCGGACGAAATGGCGGCGCCAGCGCATGCCGACTGCGGGGGGCTCCTCGGCGTCGGCCTGGGTCAGCGTCGCGACCTC
>NZ_AGFU01000097.1 GCF_000226955.1 Sphingomonas elodea ATCC 31461 | reverse complement strand
GGGGGGGGGGGGGGGGGGGGGGGGGGGGGGGGGGGGGGGGGGCGCCCTCCACCGTCATTCCCGCGAAGGCGGGAATCCATTCGCCTGAACGTCCGGGGAAAGAACCGCAGCGCCAGTGCCAATGGACCCCCGCCTTCGCGGGGGTGACGGGTAGGGTGCGGTGCCGCCGCGCCCCCACCGGAGGCGCGGCGCGTATGCCTCAATGCCGGAAGTGGCGCATCCCCGTGAAGACCATCGCGAGGCCCGCCTCGTCAGCCGCCGCGATGACTTCGTCGTCGCGGATCGAGCCGCCCGGCTGGATCACCGCGGTCGCACCCGCTTCCACAGCCGCCAGCAGGCCGTCGGCGAAGGGGAAGAAGGCGTCCGACGCCACCGCCGAGCCGATCGTGCGCGGGGTTGCCCAGCCGGCCTTGTCGGCGGCGTCCTTGGCCTTCCAGGCGGCGATGCGGGCGCTCTCCAGCCGGTTCATCTGGCCGGCGCCGACGCCCGCCGTGCTGCCGTCCTTGGCATAGACGATCGCGTTCGACTTGACGTGCTTGGCCACCGTCCAGGCGAACAGGCAGTCGGCCAGTTCCTGCTCGGTCGGCTGGCGCTTGGTGACGACCTTGAGCTGGTCGCGCGTGACGATGCCGTTGTCGCGGCCCTGGACGAGCCAGCCGCCGGCGATCGACTTGGCGAACAGGCCCGCGCGGGCCGGGTCGGGCAACTCGCCGGTGAGCAGCAGGCGGAGATTCTTCTTCGCCGCGAACAGCGCCAGCGCTTCCTCGTCGGCGTCGGGCGCCACCACCACTTCGGTGAAGATGCCGGTGATCTGCTCGGCGGTCGCGCGGTCGAGCGGGCGGTTCACCGCGATGATCCCGCCGAACGCCGAGACGGTGTCGCAGGCGAAGGCTGCGGCATAGGCCTCGGCGAGGGTCGCGGCGCTCGCCACGCCGCAGGGATTGGCGTGCTTGACGATCACCGCGGTCGGCGGGCCGTCACGGAACTCGCTGACCAGCTCCAGCGCCGCATCGGCGTCGTTGTAATTGTTGTAGCTCAGCTCCTTGCCCTGCAGCTGGCGGGCCTGGCCGATGCCGCGCGCCGCGGCACCGGTCGCCGCATAGAAGGCGGCCTGCTGGTGCGGATTCTCGCCGTAGCGCAGCGCCTGGCCGCGGCTCAGCGAAATGTTAAGCGTCTCCGGGAAGGCCTCGCCCTGGTCGGCGAAGGCGAACCAGCTGGAGATCATCGCGTCGTACGCGGCGGTGGCGGCATAGGCCTTGGCGGCGAACTTGCGGCGCTGCTCCAGTGTCGTGGTGCCGCCCATCACCAGCGCATAGTCGGCCGGATCGGTGACGATCGCCACCGACTCATGGTTCTTCGCGGCCGAGCGCACCATCGACGGGCCGCCGATATCGATATTCTCGATGATCTCGTCGCGATCGGCGCCCTTGGCAACGGTCTGGGCGAACGGGTAAAGGTTCACCACGACGAGGTCGATCGGCACGATGTCGTGCTCGGCCATCGATGCCTGATGCTCGGCATTGGTGCGCACGGAAAGCAGACCGCCATGCACCTTGGGGTGCAGCGTCTTCACCCGTCCGTCCATCATCTCCGGGAAGCCGGTCAGGTCCGAGATGTCGCGGACCTCCAAGCCTGCGTTGCGGAGCGCCGTGGCGGTGCCGCCGGTCGAGACGAGCTCGACGCCCTGGGCGGCCAGAGCCTGGCCGAGTTCGACGATCCCGGTCTTGTCGGAGACCGAGAGGAGCGCGCGGGTGATCTTGATGTCCATGGCCCGCCCCTCTCCTCAATCGGGGGCGCGGGGGCAAGCCCTATTTGGCGCGGTGGAACACCCAGTTCAGGCTGGCGCCGCCTGCGGGCGTCTCGCCGTGGATCACCAGTTGCTGGGTGGCGTGCGGACGGCCGCGCGCGTCGATCCACAGGCTTTCCTCGATCGCCAGCGTGCCGCCCTTGGCGCGGAACTGCCAGAGCGTGCCGGAGGCGGTGCGCAGGATCGCGCCGTGCCCGTCGGCGGTAGGCGACGCCTCCACCTGCGGGGCAAGGTGGAAGCGCACCGCGAACGGCTTGGTGTCGATCCGTCGTTTGCCGGCAGGGAGCAGCAGGTCCTCGCCGCGCAGGTCGCGCCCGTCGTGCGAGAGGGTGAACTCGCGGCGGTGGAGCAGGCCGAAGCGGCGGACATAGCCGTCCTGCGTCGCCTCGATCCGGCTGGCATGCTCGGTCTCGTGGCGCACCAGCTCGACTTCGCTCACGCCGCGGCCGAGTGTACCGTCGGCGTGGATCGCGGTGGAGTTGCTGTCGCCCAGTACCAGCGTGGAATGCGCGGCGGTGGTGCGCAGGCCCTGGACCAGCTCGGCTGGCAGGCGGGCATCGGCGGCACGACTGCCGCCGCAATTGACGACGATCCGGTCGGCGCCGTCCGAAAGCTCGAAGGCGAGGGTGGAGGCGCAACCGGTTTGCGTCACCCGTGCGTCGGGCGGGGGGGCGGCGTCGAGGATCAGCACGGTGCCGGCACAGGCGAGGCGCTGATAGCCCCACTCCCGCGCCTGCTTGAGCGGGCGGGTGCGGACGCCGGTGGCCTCGATCGTCTGCGCGATCCACTCGCCGCTCACCGGCGCGCAGCCCTGC
This sequence comes from Sphingomonas elodea ATCC 31461, assembly GCF_000226955.1. Lineage (GTDB taxonomy): Bacteria > Pseudomonadota > Alphaproteobacteria > Sphingomonadales > Sphingomonadaceae > Sphingomonas > Sphingomonas elodea. The sequence goes on along the minus strand of NZ_AGFU01000097.1, from coordinate 1,583 downwards.
CAGCTGGAGAGCCCGCCATCGCCGTGGCACACGCCGAGCAGCGCCGCGACCATGCGGTTGAGCGCGCCGAGCACGAAGGCGGGCGGCTCGATCCGGCGCGCGGCATAGGTCTCGCAGAGCAGGGTGAGCAGCTGGATCGCGTCGAGCTGGCCGTCCGGCGAGCGGCCGACGGTGCCGCCATCTTCATAGACCGAGGCCGTGATCGCGCGGTTGAGCCCGGCTTCGGCAAAGGCCCGGCGCGGATCGCCGCCGGGGAGTACGAGGCCTGCGACGGTCAGGCCCGCCCAGGCCGCGAGCCGGGGCACGCCCACCGGCACCTTGTCGGCGCTGCGATCGAGATGCCGGGCACCGCGGGCCAGCGCGTGCATCACGCCCGAGCGATAGACCTGGTCGGTCGAGGACAGGATCAGCGGCGCGTGTGCCACCCAGGCAAGGATGCGCCGGCCGACCAGATCGGGGCGCCAGGCGGGATCCGCCACCTGCTCGCCGTGCACCTTGAGCCAGCGGCGCATGACGTCTTCGGCGATCGGCGCGCCCTGCTGGCGGGTGGCGACGCTGGACAGGTCGCGCAGCCAGGCGAAGCCCTGGAGATGCTGGGTAAAGGCGGGGGACCAGTCGGGCCTGGCGAAATCGAGGCTCTCGATCGCGCGGACCTCGCCGCACAGCCGCAGTTCCCCGTCGAGCAGGGCATTGCCGCGCTGCGGATCGCCGAAAAAGGGATCGTCGGCGGCGGTGAGCAGCTTGAGCGGGTGCCGGCCCTTCAGCCGCATCGCGTAGAAGGGCGAGCGCCAGGCGAGGCGCTGGAAGCGATCGGCGATCCGGTCGGCCAGCGACAGGCCGCGGTCGCCGCCCACCCGGATCAGCCGCTTGCCTTCCTCGACCCCGTCGGCGGCGGAGTCCGGCGCGGAATCGGTCAAGCGCCGCGCAGCGCGGCGATGTTGGCGGCGTACTGGCCCGGGCCGCCGGTGAAGGTCGCGGTGCCGGCGACCAGCGCATCGGCGCCGGCGGCGATCACGCGCGGCGCGGTCTCGCGGTCGACCCCGCCATCGACTTCGAGGTCGATCGCCCGGCCGCTCGCCTCGATGCGGCGGCGCAGTTCGGTGATCTTGGGCAGCTGGCTCTCGATGAACTTCTGCCCGCCAAAGCCGGGGTTCACGCTCATCACCAGGATCAGGTCGACCAGATCCATCACATGATCGACCACGTCGACCGGCGTCGCCGGGTTCAGCACCACGCCGGCGCGCTTGCCCAGCGCCTTGATTGTCTGGAGCGTGCGGTGAAGGTGGGGCCCCGCCTCGGGATGGACCGAGATCGTGTCCGCCCCGGCATCGGCGAAGGCGGCGAGCATCGGATCGACCGGCGCGATCATCAGATGGACGTCGAACGGCTTGGCGGTGTGCGGGCGCAGCGCCTTGATCACCGCCGGGCCGATGGTGATGTTGGGCACGAAATGCCCGTCCATCACGTCGACATGGATCCAGTCGGCGCCGGCGGCGTCGATGGCGCGGATTTCCTCGCCGAGCCGCGAAAAATCGGCCGAGAGGATCGAAGGGGCGATGCGGACGGACATGGTCGTCTCCTAG
>NZ_AGFU01000098.1 GCF_000226955.1 Sphingomonas elodea ATCC 31461 | reverse complement strand
GGCGGCGAGCATGCCGCCCGCGCCGAGCGCCGAGGCGATGGCGGTCGCCGCCGCCGCGCCCACCGCCCCCCAGGCCGGCAGCCCGAACGCGCCCGTCGCCAGCACCCAGGCGAGCACGCCGTTGATCGGCAGCACCGCGAGGTTGACCACCGTGACCCGCGCCGGGCGGCTCACGCCTTCGAGGAAGAAGCTCGTCGCGATGGTGACCAGCTGGAACGGATAGGCCAGCGCCATCACCTGCACCACCGGCGTGGTCGCCGACAGCAGGTCGGGCGCGACACCGACGCCGGCGAGCAACGGGGCGGCGAATCCGAACAGGATGGCGAAGCTCACCAGCCCCAGCAGCAGCGCGAGCAGCACGCCTTCGTGCAGCACCCGGCCCGTCTGGCGCAGATCTCCCGCCCCGTCGGCGCGGGAAACATGGACGAGGATGCCGGTCAGTGCGCCCAGACCCATCACGATTCCCGGGAAGGTGATCGTCCGGCTCGCGCCCAGCGCCGCCACCTGGTGGCTGCCCGCCAGCCCCACCACGACGACGTCCGTCACGTGCAGGATCGTCCAGTTGAGGCTGGTCAGCATCACCGGCCAGGCCAGCGCGAGGAGGCGGCGGGTTTCCGCGGCGACGGGGGACGCGATAGGCATGCCGGGGGGCATAGGCGCAAGCGATGCACCAAGAAAGCTGCACAAAACAGGTTGCCAGGCCCATTTCGCTTTGCTAGGGCCCGCTGCCTTACCAGCCGCTGGTATGGAAATGCCGGCGGAAATTCACGTGCGGTCGTGGCGGAACTGGTAGACGCGCAACGTTGAGGTCGTTGTGGCCGAAAGGCCGTGGAAGTTCGAGTCTTCTCGACCGCACCATGAATGTAAGAGGATGGGGGCTTCGGCCCCCATTTTCATATCCGCCCGAAACGGCGCGACAATTTCTCCCACAATCCGGCACAGTTTTGCGACATGTGCGTCGTACCCGCGGATCAAAGGGGCGGGCCTGCGGGCCCGCTTGTGATTCGGTAATGAGGGACGAACAACGATGAAGCGACTGGGGACCACCCTGGCGGGGCTGCTGGCGGGCGTATCGCCGCTGGCGGCGCAGGCGCAGACGAACACGCCACAGGCCGCTGCTACTCGACCGGCGCAGGGCACCCCGGCGGCGGAGGACCCCTATACGGACGAGATCGTGGTCACCTCCAGCGCCCCGCGCGGCGCGGTGCAGGGCGACATCCCCCCCGAGATCCAGCTGAACCAGGCCGATATCCGCGCGTATGCGGTCTCCTCGATCGCAGACCTGCTCACCGAACTCGCGCCGCAGACCGGCAGCGGCCGCGGTAGCGGCATGCCGGTGGTGCTGCTCAACGGCCGCCGCATCTCCAGCTTCGCCGAGATCCGCGACCTGCCGACCGAGGCGATCGAGCGCGTCGACATCCTGGCCGAGGAAGTGGCGCTGAAATTCGGCTATTCGGCCGACCAGCGCGTGGTGAACTTCGTGCTGCGCGAGCGATTCCGCGCCCTCACCACCGAGCTGGAAGGCAGCGTGCCGACCGAGGGCGGCAACAGCAGCCAAGAGGTGCAGGCCGACATCCTGAAGATCAACCGCGACCGCCGCGTGAATCTCGATGTGAAGTACGAGGGCAATTCCGCCCTGCTGGAAAGCGAGCGCAACGTGCTGCCGACGTTCGACGACGGCAGCGGCGTGAACCAGGCGCCCTATCGCACGCTCGTCGCGCCCAGCCAGGACCTGACGATCAACAGTTCCTACGCCCGCAATCTCAACCAGAAGGTCAGCGCGACGATCAACGGCACGCTGGAGGTGCAGCAGAACGAAGCGCTGCGCGGTCTGGCACTGTCGCAGACCGCCGCGCCGCTGGCGCTTTCCAGCGAGCCCAGCCCGCTCACCGCCAGCAGCCGCACCATCACCAGCCATCTCGGCACCACGCTAAACGGCGACGGGCTGCCGTGGAGCAGCCAGTGGAGCTGGTCGCTCACCGGCAATTACGACCGGACGACGAGCAAGACGATCACCGATCGCGGTTTCGATCTGCTGGGTGCCGCACGCCCCGCCGACCGGGGCAACTCGACCTCGAACGTCGGTACGGTCGACGCATTGCTGCGCGGCCCGCTCGCCAAGCTGCCGGCCGGCGACATCTCCACCTCGCTCCATTTCGGCGGAACGCTGAGCGGCTTCGACAGCACCGCGGTGCGTGCAGGAGTTCCGACCAGTGCGTCGCTCTCCCGCAACATCGCCAATGCCTCGCTCAACATCGACCTGCCGATCGCCAGCCGCCGGCGCGACGTGCTCCAGCCGCTCGGCGATCTGACGATCAACGGCAACGCCGCCGTGCAGCGCCTCTCCGACTTCGGCACGCTGACCACCACCGGCTACGGCGTGAACTGGTCGCCGCTGAAGCCGGTGCGGCTGATCGCGTCCTGGACCGATTCGGAGAGCGCGCCGACCACCAGCCAGCTCGGCGGGCCGGTGATCGCCAGCCCCAATACCCGCGTGTTCGACTATCGCACCGGGCAGACCGTCACGATCACCACCATTACCGGCGGCAACCCGTTGCTTCAGGCCGAGCAGCGCCATGTGATGAAGCTGGGCCTGGAACTGCGCCCGCTCGACAAGACCGACCTGTCGATCCGCGCCGACTATGTAGCCAGCCGGATCCGCAACGACACCACCTCCTTCCCCGCCGCGACCGCGGCGATCGAGGCGGCTTTCCCCGACCGGTTCGTTCGCGATCCCGACGGCGATTTGGTCAGCATCGACAATCGCGCGGTGAACTTTGCCGAGAACGACACCCGGCAGCTGCGCTGGGGCTTCAACCTGTCGATGCCGATCAGGTCGTCGCTG
>NZ_AGFU01000099.1 GCF_000226955.1 Sphingomonas elodea ATCC 31461 | reverse complement strand
CACCATGCTGCGCATGGTCCCCCTCCCCGTGCCGGGGAGGATCTTAAGGGTGGCTCACCGCGTGGCGTTGTACTTCAGCTGATCCTCGGTCAGCTGGAAGCCGACCAGCGCCTCGAACGTCGCCGACAGCACCGAGCGACGGACATTGGGATCGGACAGCGGATCGGTCGCGGCGGACTCGTCGCCCGCCTTGCGCTTCTGGGTCAGACGGCGACGGACCTCGTCGGGCAGCGTCGCGGCAGCATGCGATACGCTGCTGGTCGCAGTACCGACGGCGCTCGCACGAATCTGGCCGGCATCGAAGTGCAGCGTGATGTTGGCGACGCGCTTGGCCTCCACCTGCGTGCCGCCGCGGACGATCGTGAGGAAATAGGGCAGCACCACGTCGCGCGCCGGGCCGGCGTCGCGGCGGCGCGCCAGCACGTCGAACTTGATGCTGGTCACCACCTGCTCGCCGGCATCGTCGCAGGTCGCCTGGACGTTGGTGATCGTCGCCACCACGTCGATCGCGCCTGCCTCGCGGCTGCTCGCCGGGTCGAACAGCGTCACGTCGCCGAGCCCCGCGGGGATCGCCACCGTCGGGCAGGCGGTGCGCACCGCGCTGATGCCGCCCTCGGTGATTTCGCCGGTGCGGGCACAACCGCCGGCGGCAAGTAGGATCAGGGCGGGAACGGTGAACTTTGCGACAGACAAGGGAGGGCAACCTTTCGAACCGAACAGCCGCCCCCCATCTGCAATGCGACAGGGACCGGAACGGCGCGCACCATAGGAACCGCCTTCCGCCCGCGCAAGCAATCGCGTAGAGGCTCCAACCGATGGCAAACACCGAAAAGCGTCCCCTGGAGCTGCTGATCGCAGCGCCCCGCGGCTTCTGCGCCGGCGTCGACCGCGCGATCCGCATCGTCGAACTCGCGATCGAGAAATACGGCGCGCCGGTCTATGTCCGGCACGAGATCGTCCACAACAAGTTCGTCGTCGAGAATCTGCGCGCCAAGGGCGCGGTGTTCGTCGAGACGCTGGACCATGTGCCGGACGGGGTGCCGGTGGTCTTCTCCGCGCACGGCGTGCCCAAGGCGGTGCCGCACAAGGCCGAGCAGCGCGGGCTTTCCTATCTCGACGCCACCTGCCCGCTCGTCTCCAAGGTCCATCGCCAGGCCGAGCGCCATGTCGCGGCCGGGCGGCACATCCTGTTCGTCGGCCATGCCGGCCACCCCGAGGTAGTCGGCACCTTCGGCCAGGTGCCCGAAGGCGCGATGACGCTGGTGGAGACCGAGGCCGATGCCGAAAGCGTCGTGGCGCCGGATCCCGACAACCTCGCCTTCCTAACCCAGACCACCTTGTCGGTGGACGATACCGCGGCGGTGCTCGGCATTCTCAAGCGGCGCTTCCCGACGATGGTCGCGCCGGGCGCAGACGACATCTGCTACGCCACTTCCAACCGCCAGGGCGCGGTGAAGGCGATCTCCGAACAGGCCGAGCTGGTGCTGGTGATCGGCGCGCCCAATTCGTCCAATTCGCTGCGGCTGGTGGAGGTCGCCAAGCGCGGCGGCGCCCGCGCGGTGCTGATCCAGCGCGCCGACGATATCGACTTCGGCTGGTTCGACGGCGTGACCCATGTCGGCATCAGCGCCGGCGCGTCGGCCCCGGAGATCCTGGTGCGCGAAGTCGTCGAGCGGCTCGGCACGCACTTCGCGATCACGGAGCGCGAAGTGGCGACGGTGGAAGAGAACGTCACCTTCAAGCTGCCGCGCGGGCTCGAGGCGGCGTAATGGCGGTCTACACGCAGGTTTCGGCCGAGGCGCTCTCCGCGTTCCTCGAGCGCTTCGACGTCGGCGAGCTGGTGTCCGCCAAGGGCATCGCCGAGGGGGTTGAGAACAGCAACTACCTCGTCGACACCACCAAGAGCCGTTTCATCCTCACCCTCTACGAAAAGCGCGTCGATCAGGGCGACCTGCCCTATTTCATGGCGCTGCTCGATCACTGCGCCGATCGCGGCCTGCCGGTGCCGCCGGCGGTGCCCGATCGCGACGACACGCTGATCCATGAACTGGAGGGCCGCCCGGCGTGCCTGATCCAGTTCCTCTCGGGCGTCTCGGTCTCCCATCCCACCCCGGCGCAGGCGCGCGCGGCCGCCGAGGCGATGGGCAAGATGCACAAGGCGGTCGCCGACTTCCCGCTCGACCGCCCCAACTCGATGGGCATCGACACCTGGCGCCCGCTGTTCGAGCGCTGCGGCACCAGCCTCAACGAGATCGCACCGGGGCTGTACGACGAGCTCGGCCAGGCGCTCGACCGGGTGACGAAAGCATGGCCGCGCGAGGGTTTCGATACCTGCGCGATCCATGCCGATCTGTTCCCGGACAATGTGCTGATGCTCGGCAACCGGGTGACCGGGCTGATCGACTTCTACTTCGCCTCCACCGACCTGCGGCTCTATGACCTCGCGGTGATGCACACCGCCTGGGCGTTCGATTCCACGGGCGAGCGGTTCGATCCGTACGTCTCCGAGGCGCTGCTCCAGGGCTATGAGACCAGCTACAAGCTGGCCGAGGCCGAACGCGCGATTCTGCCGCTGCTGGCGACCGGCGCGTGCATCCGCTTTACCCTGTCGCGCGCCTGGGACTGGCTCAACACGCCGGCCGACGCGCTGGTGACGCGCAAGGACCCGATGGCGTTCTGGCGACGCGCGCACGTCTATGCCTCGGCACTGGCGGCGCGCGCATGACCGCCGAACTCCAGCATGTCGAGATCGCGACCGACGGCGCGTGCAAGGGCAATCCCGGCCCGGGCGGCTGGGGCGCGCTGCTGCGGATGGGCGAGGTCGAGAAGGAACTGTCCGGCGGCGAGGCGCACACCACCAACAACCGCATGGAGCTGATGGCGGCGATCGAGGGCCTGAAGGCCTTGAAGCGCCCCTGCCGGGTGACGCTCTCCACCGACAGCCGCTACGTGATGGACGGCCTGACCAAGTGGATCCATGGCTGGATGAAGAATGGCTGGCGCACGGCGGACAAGAAGCCGGTCAAGAACGCCGACCTCTGGCAGGAACTCCTCGCCGCCGCCAAGCCCCACCGGGTCGAGTGGAAATGGGTGAAGGGCCATGCCGGCCACCCGGACAACGAGCGGGCGGACAAGCTGGCCAGCGATGCGGCGGTAGCGGCGCGGTGAAGGATCTGGGAACGGTACCGCTCACTTCGTCTCGTCCGGATCCCGCAGACACCCGGGCCGGTTGAGCGCTACTTCTTGAACGCGCCGCCCAAACGGTTGCCGGCGGGAACGCCCTGGCGGTTCTCGATGACATAAGCCGGCGCGATGTTGCCGATCACCCGAGCCGGGCCATTGGTCCGGAACCAAGGCTTGTAATTCGGACCCGCGACGATCTCATTGTCGATAATCTGGATGTCGCTACCGAGACTGATGTTCACCGCGTGCCACAGCGTACAGACGAAGCTGTTGTTCGCGATCAGGATGCGATCATATCCCCCCACCTTGGCCTCGTCGCCGAAGAACACGCCTTGGAACTCGTGGCCGGGGTCGCCCCGGAACGTATTGCCGGTGATCGCTACGTCCTTGCACCCGGAGATCTTGCGCAGCGTCCAGCACTGTATGCCGTCCGGATGCGCACCCGGAATGGGGCGAAAGTCGTGGAAGAAGTTGTCCGTGATCGTCGCGCCGCGCGCGCCGGGGATGTTCATCGCATCGGTTGCGAGGAAGCTGAAGACGCTGTTACGAACGACGAGATCGCTGCAGTCGTCGCAAATGAAGCCGAGATTCAGATCCTGGAACTTCATCCCCGAAACAACCAAATTTTTGGTGCCGCGGGCCGACAGCCCCTGCATATCGTTGCTGGGATCGCCGTCCAGCGAACCGTGGAACGAGCCCCCTTCGAATCGGATGTCTGCCCCACCCGTGATCTCGGCTATTTTCGCCCAGACCCGCTCGGCACCTAGAGACCGCGTGAATTCCAAGTTGCGGAGCGTCATCCCCGTCGTATTCACGGCAAGGAACCGGCTGATGGTAGCGGGACGCGCGGGGTCCGCGCTTTCGATCGTCACCGGCTTCGGCCAGGTCCGATTTTGGACGACCACTAGACCGTAGTTGCCGGGCCGAAGCATGATCCGCTCTCCACCCTTTGCTACCTTGAGCGCGGCCGCAAGCTGAACGTCACTACCGACCAGCCGGGTGTCGCTGCGTACCGGCAAAGCGTTGCAGCCGACCTCGGCCCAGGTCAAGGCGAGAAGGATCATGGCAACGCGCATCGCATCTTCCTTAGCAGCGGCCCGACACTGTGTCTTGCCGTGACGGTCGCCCCTGCCGGCGGAACGCGCACATCCGTTCCGCCCCCTTCCGCAGACGTCGCCACGCCCCTCACGCCGTAACCAGCGCCACCTCATACTGCGCCGTGGTCTTCGCCGCGACTTCCTCCGCGGTCACCCCCGGCGCCAGCTCGACCAACCGGAACGGCGAAGCGTGGTCCACGCGCGAAAACACCGCGAGGTCGGTGATGATCATGTCGACCACATTCTTCCCCGTCAGCGGCAGGGTGCAGTCGGGGATGAACTTCGGGCTGCCGTCCTTGGCGGTATGCTCCATCACCACGATGATCTTCTTCACGCCCGCGACCAGGTCCATCGCGCCGCCCATGCCCTTGATCATCTTGCCCGGGATCATCCAGTTGGCGATGTCGCCCCCCTGGCTCACTTCCATCGCGCCGAGCACGGTCAGGTCGATATGGCCGCCGCGGATCATCGCGAAACTGTCGGCCGAGCTGAAATAGACCGAACTCGGCAGCTCGCTGATCGTCTGCTTGCCGGCGTTGATCAGGTCCGGATCCTCGTCGCCCTCCAGCGGGAACGGGCCGATGCCGAGCATGCCGTTCTCGGACTGGAGCGTCACCTCCACGCCCGCCGGAATGTGGTTCGCCACCAGCGTCGGGATGCCGATGCCCAGATTGACGTAGAAGCCGTCCTGCAGCTCCTTCGCGGCGCGTGCCGCCATGTCGTCGCGGGTCCAGGCCATCACTGCTTCTCCTGCGGATCCGTCCAGCGCGTCGCCGGCGGGAAGGTTTGGTCATAGGTGGAACCGAGCCCGGTTCCGTAGACGGGGTTGGGCAGCACGAACCAGCCGCGCGCCCACATCGAACCGATCACGGGACTCGCCGCCGCCGCGCGCCGCTCGGGCGGGGTGAGTCCGGCGAACAGATCGGTGAAGTCGCCGAGCTGGTCGCCGCCCATCGCCACCACGCAAAAGCGCTGGGCAATGGCATTGCGGCGGCCGTCCTTGCCGGACTTGCCGTCGACATCGCCCTTGAGGAACAGCGTCTCGCCGTGCTTCGCGGGCCCCAGCCCGGCGAAGTTCAGCGCGGCTTCGGTCTGCTCGGCATTGGCGGCGGCGCGGTTGGTGTTGAAGATCACCGTCACGCCCATCGCCCGGAGCGCGCGCACCGCATCGAGCGCGCCGGGGACCGCGGCGACCTTCATCGCGCCGGTCTTTTCCCAGCGGTCCCAGCGCGCCGAATCCCAGCCGCCCGAACGCCGCGCATCGTCGCCCTCATAGCCGAGGTTGAGCAGCAGCGTCTCGTCGACGTCGAACACCGCCGCCGCCGGCTTGTCGCCGCAGGACTGGAAGCGCGGGGTGGCCAGCGTCGCGTCGGGCGCCAGCACCACCGAATTGCGCGGATGCGGGCCCTTGGGATCGTCCTTGGCCATGCGGGCGCGGACCTGGTCGACCAGCGCGTTGTACGCCTGCGCGCTCAGCGCCGCCGCCTCGCCCGAGCCGTAGAGATACTGCATCCCCGCCGGCACGCCGCCGGCAGCGGGGGCGGCCGCAGGTGCGGGCGGCGCCTGCGTCACGCTCGCGTCAACGACGCAGCCCGACAGCGCCAGGCCGCCAGCCAGCAGCAGGGCCGACCGGATCACGCAGCCTCGCGCGGGCGGACGGTGCGGAACTCGATCTTCTTGTCATAGGGCGCGCCGATGATCATGCGCTTCACATAGATGCCGGGCAGATGGATCTGGTCCGGATCGAGGCTGCCCACCGGCACCACCTCCTCCACCTCGGCGATGCAGAGATGGCTGGCAGTGGCCATCGGCTGATTGAAGTTGCGCGCGGTCTTGCGGAAGATCAGGTTGCCCGCCTCGTCCGCCTTCCAGCCCTTGATGATCGAGATATCGGCGCGGATGCCGCGCTCGAGGATATATTCCTCGCCGTCGAAGACCTTCACTTCCTTGCCCTCGGCCACCTTCGTGCCGACGCCCGTCTTGGTGTAGAAGCCGGGGATGCCAGCGCCCCCTGCCCGGCAGCGCTCGGCGAGGGTCCCTTGCGGGCAGAATTCCACCTCGAGCTCGCCCGAGAGATACTGGCGCTCGAACTCCTTGTTCTCGCCGACGTACGAAGAGATCATCTTCTTGACCTGGCGGCTGCGCAGCAGCTTGCCCAGGCCCTCATTGTCGATGCCGGCATTGTTCGAGGCGATGGTGAGGTCCTTGACCCCCGAAGCCTGGATCGCGTCGATCAGTCGCTCGGGAATGCCGCACAGGCCGAAACCGCCCGCGCAGATCATCATCCCGTCGAACAGCAGCCCTTCCAGCGCTGCGTTCGCGTTGGGGTAGAGCTTGTCCATCGACGATTCCCTCCGAATGTTTGGGCCGCGATAATCCGCCCGAGGCGGCCGGGTCAAGCAAACCTGAACCGGCTTTCAACTCAAGCACCTTCCCCTACGGCGGGGCCACCTGTTGCCATTCCGCCACACCGAAAAATGTAATGCATTTGTCATATTGCGCCTGCGAACCAAAACCCTACCTAGGCGCCCTGGATGGCCATCCGGGTATAACAAGTATCAAGTCCAAAGGTAGATTATCATGCGTATTTTCGCAGTGACGGCGCTTGCCCTCATGGCCTCCGCAACCCCGGCCCTCGCCCAGGACGCGACCTTCCAGGGTCCGCGCGTCGAGGCCATTGCCGGTTGGGACAACGTCAAGTCGGACGGCGTCAGCGCGTCGGGCTTCGTCTATGGCGGTGCGGCGGGCTATGACCTGCAGCGCGGCAACCTCGTCGCCGGCATCGACGGCGAGATCACCGGCATGACCACCGACAAGACCCTCGGCACCGTGCTCGTGAAGGGCGGCCGCGATCTCTATGCCGGCGTGCGCCTCGGCTATGTCGTCGCCCCCGGCACCCTGCTGTACGGCAAGGTCGGCTACGACAACAGCCGCATCATCGGCCGCTCGGGCGCGCTGCGCGTCACCGACAACCTCGACGGCGTCCGCGTCGGCGGCGGCGTGGAGCGCAGCTTCGGCCACTATTACGGCAAGGTCGAGTATCGCTACACCAACGCTTCGGACGACGTGGTGCGCCACCAGGTGCTGGCCGGCATCGGCTACCGCTTCTGAGCGATCGAAGGAGTTGAGGCGCGCGTTCTTGCGCCTCGCTTCCCGGAAGCCCCGTATCGGCGACGATGCGGGGCTTTTTCGTGTCCGCGCCGCCACCGCATACGAGCGGCGTCGGGGGGAGGATTGGACGCCGCGCGATTTCCCCCTACCATCGGCGCATGACCGCGAAACGTACCGGGGGCCGGATCCTCGTCGACAATCTGGTGGCGCAGGGCTGCGACCGGATCTTCCATGTACCGGGCGAGAGCTTCCTCGCCGTGCTCGACGCGCTGCACGACGAACCCAGCATCGATCTCGTCACCTGCCGCCAGGAGGGCGGTGCGGCGTTCATGGCCTGTGCCGACGGCGCGATGACCGGGCGGCCGGGCGTGTGCTTCGTGACGCGCGGGCCGGGCGCGACCAACGCCAGCATCGGCGTGCATGTCGCGATGCAGGATTCGCAGCCGATGCTGCTGTTCATCGGCGATGTCGACCGCGGCATGCGCGACCGCGAGGGCTTTCAGGAAGTCGATCTGCCGGCGATGTTCGCGCCGCTCGCCAAATGGGCGACGCGGATCGAGGATGCGCGGCGCATCCCAGAATATATCGCCCGCGCCTGGAATGTCGCCACCTCAGGCCGGCCGGGCCCGGTGGTGATCGCGCTGCCCGAAGACATGCTGCTGGACGTGGTGGAGG
>NZ_AGFU01000100.1 GCF_000226955.1 Sphingomonas elodea ATCC 31461 | reverse complement strand
GGATCCGCTGAAGGACGAGGTCGACCTCGACTAAGGGCTCAGCGCTCCAGGGTGCGGGCGAGGTGCAAGGTGGCGGTGCCGTTGGCCGGCACGGTGACGCGCCAGGTCTTCACGCCCTTGCGCTCGACCAGCGGCGCATCGGCATCGGCGATCGGATAGGGAATCGGCAGCTCGAAGGTGACGGGCACATCGTGCGCGTTGGTCACCTCCACCGCGAACGCCTCGCGGCGCTTGCCCCCGGGGCGGCCGATCACGGTGAAGCGCACCTCGCTGCTGGTGCCGGGGATCAATTCCACTTCGTCCCCCACCGCGCGATCGGCGAGATCCGATTCGCCGAGCAACACCGGCGCGCCGGCGCGATCCGCAAACAGTGCGAGCTTGCCGGCGGGCAAGGGTAGCCCCAGCCCCTCGCTGGCGCGATTCTCGGTGCGCAGCACGATCTGGGTCGGGCGGCTCGGCGGGCGCGCTTCGCCTTCGGTGTAGCGGAAGGGCGTGAAGCTACCGCGATAGAGCCGCGCGAGCTTGACCGATTCGCGATGCAGCAGCGCCACTTGCTTGGTGGACAGCGCGGCAACCGTCACCGGCTCGGGCACGCGATAGAGCTTCAGGTCGCCCAGTTCTTCCTGCTGCGCCACCATCGCGGGGGCCGGAGGCGGCGGTGGCGCCGGGGCTGCCATCGCAAGCGACGCACGATGGCCCGTGACGACGATTTCCAAGCTTTCCTGATATTCGGAAGCGGGCGGCGGCGGAGGAGGCGGCGGCGGACCCGCCATCGACGTGTTGCCCAAGGGCCAGCATTGCAGGCGCAACGCCGTCGATTCCCCACGCGGCAGCGGCGCCGCCCGCCCCTTGTTGAGCTTGCCCGCGACCGCGCTGGTCCGCGCATCGGCAAAGCCCTGGCTGCCGCCATTCACCACCGTCATCCAGCCGAACAGGTCGAGCATATCCCCCTCGCCCAGTCGCGCGACATAATGGGCCGACCAGTCGAAACCCTGGGCCAGATAGGAGAGCTGTACCGTTACGGTCTGCGTGGCCGCATTGTCGCTGGTCACCGAAAGCGTCGGCTTGGCGGCGAGATCCGCGGGCACGCCCGGATAGACGACCTTCTCGGGCAGTCCCGAACAGCCGAGCGCTTCCACCCCTTGCGCGGTGCTGAGCAGCACGCCGCCCTCGGGGCCGGACTGGAGTACCGCCTCGCTTTCGGTCACCTTGCCGGTGGCGCGATTGGTGCGGCGCACGGTGACGCTGCGCTTGAGATAGGCATCGATCAGCGTCGCCGGGCCGAGCAGCCGGGCATCACGATTCTTCTCCCCCACCCCGCGCGGCAGGCCGGTGACGATGGCGGTCTCGGGCATCATCCCCTCCGACACGCCGACGAAGCGGATCACCGACGGCCCCGCCGGCAGCGTGATCGTCCGCGTTTCGGTAATCAGCGCATAGCCGCCGGGCCAGCCCCGACCGGGCTCCACCTCGCGGTGCACGTCACGATAGAGCGTCACTGCCACCGCATCGGGCTTTTCCGACAGCACCAGCGCCTGCGCGGCCGCCGGGGTGGCAGCGAGCAGCGCGACAAGGCCGAAGGCGATGCGGCCGAGCATCGGGTCAGTAGCGGCTGTCGAACACCACGGTCACCGATGCCTTGCCATTGGCGGGCACCGGCACCTTCCACTCCATGCGATCGGCAGAGACGCGCTCGCCGGCAAGGCTCTGCTCCAGCACGCGCACATCGCCCCACAGGCCGGTCTGCGCCAGCTCCACCGTCACCGCATCGGCGCGGGCATTGGTGAAGTCATAGCGCATCGTCGTCTTCCACCGCTTGGACGAGAGCTTCTTGCGCTCGGCCACCACCGCCGCGCCCTTCACGTCGAACGCCTCGCCGGTGCGCAGCGACATGGCGGAGCCCATCGGTGCCGCCTCCACCCGGCTTTCGCCGATGAACTGCGGCTCGCCCTTGCGATCGCGCATATAGACGCGGATCGTGCCGCTCGGCAGTTGGTCGCCCAGGCCGCCGCTCTTCGCGGTCGAGAATTTGAGGACGGTCGCGGCGCTGCGCGGATCGCTGTCCGCACCCAGCCAGGCGTTGGTCCATTCATAGGTCTTGCGCGCCGGCGTGCCCTTCACGTCGAGAAAGCCGACCTGCTTCTGCTGCGCGTTGGCGATCGTGGTGCGCTGGGCGAGCGGGTAGAAGATGTAATCCCCCAGCCGCTCCCGCGGGCCGGTTTCGGTGCCGGGCGTGTCGACGGTCGCGTCGTTCAGCCGGCCGAAGGCGGCAGCGCCGCTCGGCGCACCGGCGACCAGCGTCACCGCGGCATTGCTGTAGGTGGTGCCGGTATTGTTGGTGAGGGTGATCCAGCCCTGCAGATCAATCGTGCTCTTCGCCTCGTCGAACAGCATCACATAGTCGCTCGTCCAGCCAAGGCCGGGGGTGAGATAGCTCAGCGTCGCCGGCACCCGTCCGGCGCTGGCCACCTGTAGGGTGACCGACAGCGTCGGCCGGGCGCGGAGATTTTCCGGCACCTTGTCGAAGATCACGCGCACCGGCAGGCCGTCGTCGCGCAGCACCTCGATGCGGGGGCCGATCTGGAGGACGATGCCGCCATTGGCGGACAGTACCCGCGCCTGCTCGCGCGTCTCGGCACCGGTAGCCGGGTTGGTGCGCACGATGGTGACGACCGAGCCGACCGCCTTTTCCATCAGCTTGTACGGCGTGAGCAGGTCGAAATCGAAATTCTGCTCGACGATGCCGAGGCCTGGACCGGAGAGGGTGACCGTGGCCGGGCGAATCTGTGCGGAGACGTCCGGGAATTCCTGGCGGACGCGCCCGGCGGTGAGGCTGAGCGTGCGCACGTCCTGCACCAGCGCCTGGTTGTTCTGGTAAATGGTGATGGCGAGATCGCCCTGCGCGGTCTGATCCGGCGCGGGGACCTGCTGCGCCTGCGCGGCGAACGGCCATGCCGCTGCCAAGAGCCACACCACAGGTCGCATGCCGATCCTCCCCTGCAATCGGTTTGTCGCGGCGATGGTAGCAGGTTCAGCGGGTTGGGCCAGGAGTTTCAGGGTTGCTGCCGGGCATCGGTGGCATTGCAGGCGTGAGCAACGGCGCAAGTTCCCGATATTGTGCTTTGAAGGCGGCAACGCGCGCGGCGGTTATCTTCTCGCTGAACACCACTTCTGTCGAGAGAGCGCGTGGCTGCGTGACTTGTACCAGCAGGTAAAGGCGATCGCCTTTGCGGACGAAGGGCGGGATCCTCCCCAGTACCGGGTACCGGAGGGCGATTTCCCGGTCTGAAACGCGCTCGTCATCCCAGTCGTTCGGATGCTGCATGTCGTGATAGATCGCCAGCGGCTGCGCCGTCGGCGGGTTGCAGGCGGAAAGTGCCAGCGCGGCGATGGACGCCGAGGCGGAGGCGGCGCGTCTCATGGACAATGATTGTGCGCGGTTCAGCCGATCTGCAATTCTTCCTGCCGCGCCAAAAGAAAAGGCCCGCCTCCTCATCGGACGCGGGCCTTTTCCTGTTCGATTTCCCGAAGCCTCAGGCAGCGGGTGCCTCGGCTTCATCGCTCTTGGCGACGCGGCGGCGGCGGGGCTTTTTGGGGGCCTCTTCCGCCTCCGCTTCTATCGACACCGGATCGGCGCCGATGGCGGGGGGAAGGATCGCGGCGTCGATGCCGTGGCTCGCCTCAGCCTCCACCGGCGCCTCGCGACGCGGGCGACCGCGGCGGCGGGGGGCCTCGGCGGGGGCTTCCTCGGCAACCGGCGCTTCGATGGGTGCTGCGGCTTCAGCCGGGGCTACCTCAATCGCATGGCCGTTGGCATGGCCGTTCGCGGCACCATTGCTGCGCTCGCGGCGGTCCTGGCGCTCGGGCCGGTCCTCGCGATAGCTGCGCGGCTCGCGGCCTTCGCGGGAGTCGCGCCCCTCGCGGTCGCCACGCGGCTCGCGGCCTTCGCGTTCGAAGCGCGGTTCGCGCTCGCGGCGGGGCTGCTGCTGGCGGGGCGCCTCGCCCTCGTCCTCGCGGCCGGCCTCGCCTTCCAGTTCGAATTCTTCGTCGTCGCCGTCAAAGTCTTCGCGCTGGCGGCGCTGCTGGTTCTGCTCTTCGAAGCGCGAGCGATTCTCGTTCAATACGCGGAAATAATGATCGGCGAACTGCAGATAATATTCGGCGTTGACGCGATCGCCCTGCATCTGCGCGTCACGGGCCAGATTCTTGTACTTCTCGAGCAGCTGGGCGGCATTGCCACGGGCGCGGTTATCGATCCGACTGCCGTTGCCCTGGTTGTTCGAGCCTCCGCCCTGGCGCTGTTGCTGGCCGCCCCGACCGCGACGGCGGCCGGCCTGACGATTGTTCATCAAGGTCTCGTTGTCCTGTCTTTACAAAGCCGTCCGTCGATCCATCGAGGTTCCGGATGCAGGGTTACATTCGCGGCCGGTTCCGGGCGTGCCCAGAACCTTCCGCTTGCCACGGCCGCCGGACTGCAGCGGCACACATGACCATGGAGTCGGGCCTCAGCCCTTTATCTCAACAACTTGGTTGAAGGTGCCTCGCCCCGGCCTTCTTCTAGCCGCTGGCGTACCATTCTCCAAGCAGAAATATGTGACGTTTGCGCGTAGTTTCAAGTCAGCCGGACCACGCGCGGCCGTCCACCCATATCGTTATAGACGCTTGGGGACAGGCCATGTTCCTGTCCGAGCAAAGAAACCGCCTCGGCCTGGGTCCAGCCGATCTCCAGCACTGCGGCCCCGCCGGGCGCGAGCAGGCCGGGCAGTGCGGGGACGATGCGGCGATAATCGTCCAGCCCGTCGCGGCCCGCGAACAGCGCTTGCGGAGGTTCGTGGTCGCGCACCTGGGGCGGCAGGGGCTCCTCGGTGCCGATATAGGGCGGGTTGGCGAGGATCAGGTCGAACGGCCCGGTGACGCCGGCGGCCCAGTCGCCGAGGCGGAAGTCGGCGCGCGCGGCCATGCCCAGCGCCTCGGCATTGCGGCGGGCATAATCGAGCGCGGTCTCGGAGGCATCGACGCCCAGCCCCTCCGCCTCCGGCCATTCGGCCAGCGCGGCGAGCAACAGCGTGCCGGGACCGGTACCGAGATCGAGGATGCGCGTCGGTGCGCGGCTGCCGAACCAGGCGAGCGCGGTCTCGATCAGCGTCTCGCTGTCCGGGCGGGGGATCAGCACGCCGGGCCCAACCGCGAGGTCGATCGTCCAGAAGGCGCGCGTGCCGGTGATATAGGCGATCGGCTCGTGGGTCAGGCGGCGGCCGACGAGGGCGGCGAATGCCTCGGGCGCGGGATCGTCCAGGCAGCCAAGCAGCAGCCGGTCGCGCGTCGTGCCGAGGGCGTGCGCCATCAGCAGTTCGGCATCGAGGCGCGGCGTGTCGGACACGGCTTCGAGCTGGCGGGTGGCATCCGCGAGCGCGGCTCTAACGCCTCTTGCGCTTGCCGAAGATGGGGCGGGAGCCATCAAACGCGCTCACCCTCACCCTTCCCACCGCCATTGGCGGCGGGCCCCTTCCCTCTCCCTTGGAAGGGAGAGGGAGACAGGTGCGCAATCCCTCTCCCTTCCAAGGGAGAGGGAAGGAGGCGCGGAGCGCCGGAAGGGTGAGGGTGCGTGACGCGTGCGCCACCCCGTGGCCTAACCGTGCTGTCGCCCGCCCCTTGCCGGGGAGGCATTTTACGAGTCCAGCTGGGCAAGCCGGTCGGCCTCGTCCTGCGAAACGAGCGCGCCGACCAGTTCATCGAGCTCGCCTTCGAGGATCTCCGGCAGGCGGTGCAGCGTCAGGTTGATGCGGTGGTCGGTCACCCGGCCTTGCGGGAAATTGTAGGTCCGGATCCGCTCCGAACGATCGCCCGAGCCGACCATCGAGCGCCGCGCGCCGACGCGCTCGGCCGCCAGCCGCTCGCGCTCGGCCTCGTACAGGCGGGTGCGCAGCACCTTCATCGCCTTGGCCTTGTTCTTGTGCTGCGAACGCTCGTCCTGCTGGATCACGACGATGCCGGTCGGCAAGTGGGTGATCCGCACCGCGCTGTCGGTGGTGTTGACGCCCTGGCCGCCGGGGCCGGAGGCGCGGTAGATGTCGATACGCAGATCCTTGTCGTCGATCTGCACATCGGCTTCTTCCGCCTCGGGCAGCACCGCGACGGTGGCGGCCGAAGTATGGATGCGCCCGCCCGCCTCGGTAGCGGGCACGCGCTGGACGCGGTGGACGCCGCTCTCGAACTTCAGCTTCGCGAACACGCCGGTGCCGGTGATGCCGACCACGACTTCCTTGTAGCCGCCCGCCTCGGACGTGCTGGCCGAGATCAGCTCGGTGCGCCAGCCGAGCCGATCGGCATAGCGCTGGTACATGCGCAGCAGATCGCCCGCGAACAGCGCGGCTTCGTCCCCGCCCACGCCGGCGCGGATTTCGAGCAGCGCCGGGCGCTCGTCGGCCGCGTCCTTGGGGAGCAGGGCGAGGGCCAGCTTGCGTTCGGCCTCGGCGAGCGTGCCTTCGTTGGCGCGGAGTTCCTCCACCGCCATCGCGCGCAGCTCGTCATCGGCGTCCTGCGTCATCTGCTGGAGCGATTCCCCTTCGGCGCGCAGCCGGCGGACATTGCCCGCCGCGACCGCGACCGGCTCGATCTCGGCATATTCCTTCGAGACCTGAACAAAGCGATCGCCGGCGAGCTCGCCCGACGCCATCAGCGCCTGCAACTCGTCGCGCCGCGCCTCGATCGCCGCGATGCGGTCCGCGGGGATGCGGGTCATTCGGTCGGGCCGCCCCAGGCTACACTGCCGAGCACAGCCTCGATCGCGGCGGCGTCACCGACATTTACCTTGAGCCGCTTCGACGTCGCGCCATCGGCGACGCCCAGCGACAACAGCGCGTCGGGGTTGCTCTTCACCGCCTTGTCGAACCGCTTGCGGGGCGAGCCGGTGGCGAGGAGTTCGGCCGCCAGCCCGGCGCGACGCAGCGCGGATACGGCGCGCACGCCATCCGCCTGCACGCGATCGTCCTCGACCACGACATAGACCTGGATCGCCGCCGCCTTCGGCTCCTCGATAAGCATCGCGAGCCGCTCGACACCGGCCGCCCAGCCCACGCCCGCCGTTTCGGGACCGCCGAGCGAGCCGATCAGCCCGTCATAGCGGCCGCCGGCCAGCACGGTGCCCTGCGCGCCGAGCCGGTCCGTCACGAACTCGAACGCGGTGTGGCGATAATAATCGAGCCCGCGCACCAGTCGGGCGTTGCGCGTCCAGGCGACGCCGGCCGCGTCGAGCCCGTCGGTCACCGCCTTGAAGAAGGCGGCGGCTTCTTGCGTGAGATAGGCGTCGATGTCCGGCGCGCTGTCGGCGATCGGGCGGTCGCGCGGGTCCTTCGAATCGAGGATGCGCAAGGGGTTCTTTTCCAGCCGCGCCAGGCTGTCCTCGGACAGCTCGGCCTTGTGCGCCTCGAAATGCGCGACCAGCGCGGTGCGCCAGGCGTCGCGGGTCGCGGCATCGCCCAGCGTGTTGAGCTGCAGCGTCACGCCGTCCGCGATGCCGAGTTCCTTGAGCAGCTGGTCGGCCAGCACCAGCAGCTCGACATCGGCGGCGGGTTCGGGCACGCCGAGGATCTCGGCGTCGATCTGGTGGAACTGGCGATAGCGGCCCTTTTGCGGGCGCTCGTAGCGGAACACCGGGCCCGAGGTCGCGAGCTTCAGCGGCGCGAACTGCTGCCAGCCCTCGCTGATATAGGCGCGGGCGATGCCGGCGGTGAACTCCGGGCGCAGCGTGATCGAGTCGCCGCCGCGATCCTCGAAGCTGTACATCTCCTTGGAGACGACGTCCGAGGTCTCGCCCATCGAGCGGGCGAACACGCCGGTCGCCTCGAAGATCGGGATTTCGAGCCGCTGGAAGCAGTAGAGCTTGCGCACCCGGTCGAACGTCTCGAGCACCGCGGCGAACCGCCGCTGGTCTTCGCCGAAAATGTCCTGGGTGCCCCGAATGCGCTGGGGGGTCTGGATACGTGCCATTTGGTCGCGGCTATTAGGCCGGTTTGCGGCGGGGGGCAATGTGCCCTTAGATCCTCCCCGACACGAGCATCGGGTTGGATTGCCCCCGGCAATCCTCCCCGATGCTGGGACCGCCGCCGAAGGCGGTGGTGGAGGGGGATCTCCGCAAGGGACCGCCCGCTGCTCTCCCCCTCCACCAAGCCGTTGCGCGTCTTGGTCCCCCTCCCCGTGCCGGGGAGGGTCTTGAACTTACAGCGCCGCCACGAACGCCCGGGCGTTGGCGCCGACTTCCGCCGCGCTCAGCCCCACCTTGTACAGCGCCGAGCCCAGGCCGAAGCCGGGCGCACCGGCCGCCTGCCAAGGGCCCATATTGTCCGGCGCGATGCCGCCGACCGGCAGCACCCGCGTCTCCTTGGGCAGCACCGCGCGCATCGCCTTGAGCACCGTGGGGCTCGCCGCCTCGGCCGGGAACAGCTTGAGCGCGGTCGCGCCCGCATCCAGCGCCGCGAAGGCCTCGCTTGGCGTCATGATGCCGGGCAGCGAGACCAGGCCCGCCGCCGCGCTCGCGCGGATCACATCCAGATTGGCATTGGGCGAGATGATCATCGTCCCGCCGGCCTCGGCCACCGCCTGCACCTGCTCGACCTTCAGCACCGTGCCCGCGCCGATCACCGCGCGGCCGGCGAAGCGCTTGGCGAGCCGGGCCACGCTCTCGAGCGGCTCCGGCGAGTTCATCGGCACCTCGATCAGGGTGAAGCCGGCGGCGACCAGCTCGTCGCCGATCGCCTCGACCTCGTCGGGCTTCACCCCGCGGAGGATCGCGATCAGCGGACACTTGGCAAAGGCGGCGTCGAATTCGGCAATGTGGCTCATGCAATCTGCTCCGCTAGGGCGAGGATTCCGGCGACGAAGGCGTCATGGCTGCTGGCGATCACCGCCGCGCGGCCATGCGCCTGAATCGCCGCAGCGTAGAGGCCGCCCAGCATCGGGTCGGCCAGGATATGGACGGTGTCGTGCCCGGCATGCGCCAGCCGCGCGGCGACGTCGCTGCCGATCAGCAGGCCGCTGGCGAAGGCGGCGGCATCGGCATCGTCGCGCACGCCCAGCATCTTGGCGGCGCGGATGCCGAACAGCGACGCGGCGAGGTCGCGCTTGCGCCCCTCCTCCACGCCTTCGAGAAAAGCCGGGCCGACCGCGACGTCGCCGCCCAGCTGCGCCGCCAGCAGGCCGTGCTTGCGCAGCGTGGCGAACAGCTCGCCGGTCATCGCGGTGGTGAAATCGGCGATACGGCCGTCTACCATCTCCACCCATTTGCAGTGGGTGCCCGGCTGGACCAGCAGCGCGTCGGCCGGCGCGAGCCCGGCGCGCACCGCGCCGAGCAGCTGCACTTCCTCGCCGCGCATCACGTCCGGCCGGCCGGTGACCATGGTGGATACGCCCGGCACGATCGCGCTGCGGTCCTCGACCCAGAGCAGCCCCGCGGCCAGCTCGGCGATCCCCGCCGGTGCCGCGACATAGGGGGCCGGGGCCCAGCCGATATTGGCGCCGACCATGCCCGCCATCAGCAGCGGCTGGTCGCCGTGCCGTGCGCGGATGCCGGCGGCCTCGGCGGCGAAATCGGTTACGGACGTGACGCCCCTGTCGTCGCGCTCGGTATCGGCGACGCGACCGCCCTCGATACGGAAGACGCGGCGATTGGTCGTGCCCCAGTCAACGGCCAGGAAAGAGCCCGAAAAACGCATACCCATGAAGGCAATCTCTCAGCGTCTGAGGTTCGGCCGCCGGGGCGGCGCAGGACGATCGTTCATTTATCGGATATATCGGGGTTGTCCAGCCGCGTGACAGGCGTAATCTGGACGTCACAACGCGGCATTTCCTGCCGCATTCCGCGACCGAACAGGAAGTAGCACCAAGGATGTCCACGTCTCTCTCGTCCCAGCCCGACGATGTTCGCTCGGGGCTCGGTCGCAACCTTACCTACGGACTGCTCGATGCGCTGGGCCGGGCGATCGTGACCGGGCGCTACGAGACGGAGCCATTCCCCACCGAGGCCGAGCTGGCCAAGCAGCATGGCGTCAGCCGATCGGTGACGCGCGAGGCGGTGAAGATGCTCACCGCCAAGGGCCTGCTCAGCGCGCGGCCCCGCCAGGGCACGGTGGTGCAACCGGCCTCGTCGTGGAACCTGTTCGACACCGACGTGCTGCGCTGGTTGCTCGAGCGGCAGTTTTCCGTCGACCTGCTGCGCCAGTTCAGCCAGCTCCGCATCGCGATCGAGCCCGAAGCGGCGGCGCTGGCAGCGCAGTTCGCGACTGCGCAGGATCTACGCCAGATTTCCGCCGGCCTGGCAAGGATGGAAGCCGCCGAGCGCGGGCAGGACGATACGCTGGACGCAGATATCGCGTTTCACGTCGCCGTGCTGCGCGCCTCGGGCAACCCCTTCTATGCGCAGTTCCGCGAGATGGTGGCGACCGCGCTGCGCACCTCGATCCGCTTCACCAACCGGATCAAGGGCCGCACCGCCAGCGTCGCTGACCATGCGGCGGTGCGCGACGCGATCGCGGCCAAGGATCCGGCCACCGCGCGCACCGCGATGCGCACGCTGATCGGCGACGTGGTGGAACTGATCGAGACCTCGACAGGCGCCGCGGCCGCTTAAGGGATCAGCCGGTCCGCACGCAGCCGCGCGAACAGCGCGAAAAAGGCGTCGTCGGTCGGCTGATAGGCGGTGAAACCCATCCGACGACTTTTCGACATGTCGGTCACCACTTCGATCGGCCGACCGAGATCGGCATCGGTGTGCCAGGGCGAGGCGAGGCGGGCAAGGCGCGGCTCGGCCAGCCTTTCCCGATCGGCGATACGCTGCCATAGCGCAGCATCGTGCGCCATCTGCTGCTCGAGCGGCTGGACCGTGCCGTCGAACGGCGCGGGCTCGAGGCCGAACCATTCGGCAATCCGTGCCCACATCCATTGCCAGCGAAAGACATCGCCGTTGACGACGTTGAACGCCTCGTTCGCCGCCGCCGGCGTCTCGGCCGCCCACAGCAGGTGCCGGGCGAGCTGTCCCGCATCGGTCATGTCGGTCAGCCCCGACCATTGCGCGGCCGAACCGGGAAATCGGAACGGCCGACCGGTCTCGCGGCACAGCGTCGCATAGACGGCGAGCGTGGTACCCATGTTCATCGCATTGCCGACCGCCTTGCCGATCACGGTGTGCGGGCGATGCACGCTCCAGCTGAAGTCGTCACGTTCGGCGGCGGCGAACACTGCGTCCTCCTGGGCATAGTAGAAATTGTCGACGTCGAGCCGGCCCTGCTCCTCGCGGAACGGGGTCTGCGGCAGGCTGCCTTTCCCATAGGCCTCGAAGGGCCCGAGATCTGGGCGACCGGTTCGTCGAGCCGGTCGAGCTGCTCTATGCCTGGGGGCGCGACAATGCCGATGCGCTCGACCAGCTCGGCAGCCGGCCCACCGCCCGTCGCGCGTAACCAGCTGGCCAAGTCCCCAACGCTCGTCATCCCGGCGGAAGCCGGGATCCATTCGCCACTCGGTCCGAGCAAGAGCCTCGACGAAGGCGCCCATGGATTCCGGCCTTCGCCGGAATGACGAACTTGACTGGTCGCGGCGACCGCTCAGTGGCTGTCGCGCGGCAGGCCCTTGGTCTGGGCGATGCGCTGATACTTCACCGCATTCTCGAACACCGCGCCGCCGTCGAACTGACCGACCAGCCCACGATGGATTTCCTGCCACGGCGTCTGCGATTCCGGCACATAGTCGATGCCCAGATCGGCGCGGCGCTGCGCCAGCTCCTCGTCGCTGACCAGCATGTTCGCCGAGCGGGTGTTGAGGTCGATGCGGATACGGTCGCCGGTGCGGACCAGCGCGAGGCCGCCGCCCACCGCCGCTTCGGGTGCGGCGTTGAGGATCGAGGGGCTGCCGCTGGTGCCGGACTGGCGGCCGTCGCCCAGGCAGGGCAGCGCATGGACGCCCGCCTGGATCAGCGCCACCGGCGGGCGCATATTGACCACCTCGGCACCGCCCGGATAGCCGACCGGCCCGGCGCCGCGCATGATCAGGATGCTGTTCTCGTCGATGCCGAGCGCGGGATCGTCGATGCGGTGGTGATAGTCCTCCGGCCCGTCGAACACGAAGGCGGTGCCTTCGAACGCGCCGGGATCGTCCGGGTTGGAAAGGTAGCGCGCGCGGAACTCGTCCGAGATCACGCTGAGCTTCATCACGGCATTGTCGAATAGATTGCCCGACAGCACGGTGAGTCCCGCCGCCGGCCGCAGCGGCGTCGCGAGCGGACGGATGACGTCCGCGTCCTCGATCTCCGCCGTGCCGATATTCTCGCCGATGGTGCGGCCGTTGACGGTCAGCGCGTCGTTGTGGAGCAGCCCGGCGCGGTACAGCTCGCCCATCACCGCGGGCACGCCGCCGGCGCGGTAGAAATCCTCGCCCAGATATTTGCCCGCGGGCTGGAGGTTGACGATCAGCGGCACCTCGGCGCCGTAGGATTCCCAGTCTTCTAGGGTCAGCTCGACGCCGATGTGGCGGGCGATCGCGTTGAGGTGAATAGGCGCGTTGGTCGATCCGCCGATCGCGGAGTTGACGCGGATCGCGTTGAGGAACGCCTCGCGGGTCAGCACGTCGCTGGGCTTGCGATCGGCCAGCGTCATCTCGACGATCTGCAGGCCGGTGCGATAGGCGCATTCGGCGCGGTCGCGGTAGGGCGCGGGGATTGCCGCCGAGCCCGGCAGCGACATGCCGAGCGCCTCGGCCATCGAGTTCATCGTCGTGGCGGTGCCCATGGTGTTGCACCAGCCGGTCGACGGCGCCGACGAGGCGACGAGCTGGATGAAGCCCTTGTAATCGATCTCGCCCGCCGCGAGCATCTCGCGCGCCTTCCACACGATCGTGCCCGATCCGGTGCGCTCGCCCTTGAACCAGCCGTTGAGCATCGGGCCGACCGACAGCGCGATCGCGGGGATGTTCACGGTCGCCGCGGCCATCAGGCAGGCCGGGGTCGTCTTGTCGCAGCCGATCGTCAGCACCACGCCGTCGATCGGATAGCCGTACAGCGTCTCGACCAGGCTCAGATAGGCGAGGTTGCGGTCGAGGCCCGCGGTCGGGCGCTTGCCGGTTTCCTGGATCGGATGGGTGGGAAATTCGATGGCGATTCCGCCCGCGTCGCGAATGCCCTCGCGCACCCGCTTGGCGAGTTCGAGATGGTGGCGATTACACGGAGAAAGATCGCTGCCGGTCTGGGCGATGCCGATGATCGGCTTGCCCGATTGCAGCTCTTCCAGGCTGAGGCCGAAGTTCAGATAGCGCTCGACATAGAGCGCCGTCATGTCGGGGTTATTCGGGTCGTCGAACCACGCACGCGAGCGCAGCGGCGCAGGGCGAGTTCCAGCTTCTTCCGTCATGATTCCTCCGCTACGGGGCGAATTGGGCGTACCAACCGCGGCTTGATAACCGCGGCGCGCGCCAATAGGAAGCATATATATCTTACAAAAGGACGGTGGATAATGTCGGAGCGGATACGTCTGGGACTCGTCGGGATCGGCAAGATTGCGCGCGATCAGCACCTGCCGGCGCTGGCCGGGGATGACCGTTTCGATCTGGTCGCCACCGCCAGCCGCAACGCGCATGTCGACGGGGTGCCGGCGCATACCGACATCGAATCGCTGATCGCGGGCGGGCACGACCTGACCGCGGTATCGCTCTGCACCCCGCCCGAAGGCCGCTACGACCAGGCACGCATCGCCATCGACGCCGGGCTGAACGTGATGCTCGAAAAGCCGCCGGCGGCGACGCTGACCGAGATCGCCGATCTCGCCAAGCGTGCGCAGGCGAAGGGGGTGACGCTGTTCACCACCTGGCATTCGCGCGAGGCGGCCGGGGTCGAGCCCGCCCAGGCCTGGCTCAAGGGCAAGCAGATCACGGCCGCGCGGATTTCCTGGCGCGAGGACATCCGTCGCTGGCATCCCGGCCAGGAATGGATCCTCGCCGCCGGCGGGTTCGGCGTGTTCGATCCTGGTATCAACGCGCTGTCGATCGTCACCAAGATCCTGCCGGACGCGCTGCTGCTCGACCAGGCATGGATGGAAGTGCCCGAGGGCCGTGCCTCGCCGCTCCGCGCCAAGCTGCACATGCGCAGTGGCGGTGCGGCGGTCACCGCGGACTTCGATTTCCTCCAGACCGGGCCGCAGACCTGGGACATCGAGGTGGATACCGATGCCGGGACGCTGCGCCTTGCCATGGGCGGCAGCATCCTGCAGCTGCCCGGCGAGGAAGCGCACAAGGCGCCGGACCGCGAATATGCCCGGCTCTATGCCCGCTTCGCCGAGCTGGTCGCCGCGGGCGAGAGCGACGTCGACGTGCGCCCGCTGCAACTGGTGGCAGATGCGTTCCTGGTCGGCGAGCGCACGATCGGGGAAACGTTCGCTTTCTGATCGCGGGGAAAGGGGCGGGGCGACCGGCGCCCCGCCCCTTTCGACATATTTTGCGACAACTCTTTTGTGGCACTGCGGAAACGTGGCATCTAAGGCCGCGTTTGGCAGTGACCGGCGACCCGGCATCCCTCGGGCCGCCCCCAAAGCGGGTTCTGAAATTTGAACGCTCCGACCAGCTATCGCCGTTCGGGCCTGATCCTCGTTGCATCGGCCCTGCTTCTCGCCTCCTGCGGCGGAGGCGACGGCGGCGGCAAGCAGCAGGGCGGGCGCCGGGGGCCCTCGGGTCCGCCGCAGGTCGGCTATGTCGTCGTGCAGCCGAGCAGCGTCCCGATGACGACCGAGCTCGCCGGCCGCGTGACCGCCTTTCAGATGTCGCAGGTCCGCCCGCAGGTCGCCGGGATCATCCAGCGCCGCTTCTTCAAGGAGGGCGAGGTGGTCCGCCAGGGCCAGACGCTCTACCAGATCGATCCCAGCCTCTATCAGGCGAGCGTCGCCCAGGCGCGGGCGAACGTGCAGAACGCCCAGGCGAATCTGGAAGCGGCGCGGACGAGGGCGGAACGCTACAAGCCGCTTGCCCAGATGCAGGCGGTAAGCCAGCAGGACTATACCGATGCGGTCGCCCAGGCCCGTCAGGCGGCCGCGCAGGTGGCGCAGCAGCAGGCCGCGCTCCAGACCGCGCAGATCAACCTGCGCTTCACCCGCGTGCCGGCCCCGATCACCGGGCGAATCGGCCGTTCGCTGTTCACCGAAGGCGCGCTGGTCACCGCAAACCAGGCCGACCCGCTGGCGGTGATCGAGCGGCTCGACCCGATCTTCGTCGACATCCAGCAGTCGAGCGCCGACCTCCTCGCGCTGCGCAAGGCCCTCGCCCGCGACGGCATCGCCCCGGTCAGCGCCAGCGTGCGGCTGAAGCTGGAAGACGGCAGCGACTATGGCGCCACCGGCACGGTCGAGTTCACCGAGGTGATCGTCAACGAGAGCACCGGCACCGTCACGCTGCGCGCGCGATTCCCGAACACGCAGAACATTTTGCTCCCCGGCATGTTCGTCCGCGCGATGTTCGCCCAGGCGATCGACACCCAGGCCTATCTGGTGCCGCAGGCCGGGGTCTCGCGCGACCCCAAGGGCAATGCCACGGTCTATGTCGTCGGGCCCGGCAACAGGGCCGTGGCACGCACCGTCGTCGCCGAGCGGACGCTGGGCGAGAACTGGGTGGTCACGCAGGGGCTGGCCCCGGGCGACAAGGTGATCGTGCAGGGCACCGGCAACCTCAAGCCGGACATCGCTATCAAGCCCGTGCCGGCCAACACGCCGCAGAAGATCGAGCCGCAGAAAAAGGGCCAGGGCGGCGGCCAGTCACAGGGCGCCGGCCAGGCCAAGGCGGGCTGAGCCCCATGTCGCGCATCTTCATCGACCGGCCGATCTTCGCCTGGGTGCTCGCCATCATCGTGATGCTGATGGGGCTGGCGGCGATCTTCTCGCTCCCCATCGCGCAATATCCGGACATCGCGCCGCCCCAGGTCAACATCCGCGCCACCTATCCCGGCGCCTCGGCCGAGACGGTGCAGAACAGCGTCACCCAGGTGCTCGAGCAGCAGCTGAGCGGCATCGACGGACTGCTCTATTTCAGCAGCTCGTCCACCTCGCGCGGCCAGGTGTCGATCTCGGCCACCTTCGAGAAGGGCACCAATCCGGACATCGCCCAGGTACAGGTGCAGAACAAGGTGCAGCAGGCGCTCTCCCGCCTGCCCACCCAGGTGCAGCAGCAGGGCCTCACCGTCACCAAGTCGAACCCCGATTTCCTGATGATCGTCGGCGTTTATGATTCGACCGACAAGAAGACCAATCTCGACGTGTCCGACTGGCTGGCCTCCAACCTGCAGGACCCGCTGTCGCGGATCGAGGGCGTCGGCGACACCAATGTGTTCGGTGCCCCCTATGCGATGCGCATCTGGCTGAACCCCTCGCGGCTCGCCAGCTACGGCCTGATCCCGAACGATATCATCGCCGCCATCCAGGCGCAGAACACCGAGATCGCCGCGGGCGAGCTGGGCGGCCAGCCGATGCCGAACGAGCAGATGCTCAACGCGACCGTGACCTCCCAATCGCGGCTGCAGACGCCGGATCAGTTCGCCAACATCATCGTGAAGACGGATGCGAGCGGCGCCGCGGTGAAGCTGCGCGACGTGGCCCGCGTCGAGCTCGGTTCGGACAATTACAATTCCTCCAGTCGCATCAACGGCCATCCGGGTGCCGGCCTTGCCATCTCGCTGTCGCCGGGCGCCGACGCGCTGAAGACCGCCGACCTCGTCAAGGCCCAGGTCGAAGCCGCGTCCAAGGGTTTCCCGCCCGGCTTCAAATACGCATACGCCAACGACACCACCGGCTTCATCAAGCTTTCGATCGAGGAAGTGGTGAAGACGCTGATCGAGGCGATCATCCTCGTCGTCATCGTGATGTTCGTGTTCCTGCAGAGCTGGCGCGCGACCCTGATCCCGGCGATCGCGGTGCCGGTGGTGCTGCTGGGTACCTTCGGCGTGTTCTACGCGCTCGGCTTCTCGATCAATACGCTCACCCTGTTCGGCCTCGTCCTCGCCATCGGCCTGCTCGTCGACGACGCGATCGTCGTCGTCGAGAATGTCGAGCGCCTGATGGAAGAGAATCCGGAGATGACGCCGCGCGAGGCGACGATCCGTTCGATGAACGAGATCCAGGTCGCGCTGGTAGCCATCGCCCTCGTCCTGTCGGCGGTGTTCCTGCCGATGGCGTTCTTC
>NZ_AGFU01000101.1 GCF_000226955.1 Sphingomonas elodea ATCC 31461 | reverse complement strand
GCGGCGCTGATCTCGCTGACCAGCTCGGCGGTGCGGCGGATGTCCGGCACCAGGCGTCCGAGCATGTCGCCGGCCTCGGCGGCGGCCTTCACCGTCTCGGACGAGACCGAACTGATCTCGGCCGCGGCACTCTGGCTGCGCTCGGCGAGCTTGCGCACTTCGGAGGCGACCACCGCGAAGCCGCGGCCATGTTCACCGGCCCGCGCGGCTTCCACTGCGGCGTTGAGCGCGAGCAGGTCGGTCTGTCGGGCGATTTCCTGCACGATGCCGATCTTCTCGGCGATCGTGCGCATCGCACCCACCGCGCGATCGACGGCGACGCCGCTGGTCTCGGCATCCTTGGCGGACTGGCGCGCGATCTTCTCGGTCTGCGTGGCGTTGTCGGCGTTCTGCTTGATGTTGGCGGCCATCTCTTCCATCGCCGCCGAGGCCTGTTCGGCGGCCGCTGCCTGCTCGGTCGCGCCCTGCGAGACCTGCTCGGAGCTGGACGAGAGTTCCTGGCTGCCCGAGGACACGTTGCTCGCCGCTGTCGTCGCATCGGCCACCACGCCGCGCAGGCGCTCGACCATGCGGACCAGCGCGTTGCCAAGCACGTCCTTGTCCGAGGCGGGCTTGTGGTTCACCGTCAGGTCGCCGTCGGCGATCCTGTCGGCCAGCGCCGCGCTGACGCGCAGATTGGCGACCATCGTGTTGACCGTTTCCACCAGGTCCTTGATCTCGTCGTTGGTGGTGACGGTCACGTCCTGGCTGAGGTCGCCGATCGCGACGGCGCCCACGGCGGTGCCGGCACGCGAGAGTCCCTGGGTGACGCTGCGCGCGATCCAAAGGGCGGCGCCCGCACCGGTCACGATCGCGGCGACGAGCAAGCCGACAAAGGCTGCGCGGGCGGATCCATAGGTCGCGTCCGCCGCGGCGCTGGCATCGTTGCCGCCCTTCACGTTCAGCGCGACGAGCTTGTTCAGGTCGCTGCTGAAGTCGTCGTACAGCGGGCGGCTCTGCGCGATGCTCGCATTCGCCTCGGCGTTCTTGTTCTCGCGCGACAGGTTCAGAAACACGTTCGAACGATCGAGATAGGTCTGATATTTGCCGGAGAACTGGTTGTAGATCGACCGCTCCTCGTCCGACGAGATCAGCTTCTCGTACCGATCGCGCTTGTCGCGGATGTCGGCGAGGATCTTGCGGATGTCGTCATCCACCTTCTGCATGCCGGGCTGGTCCAGCGTCGCCACATGGGTCAGCTGCGCGATCCGCAAATCCGACGTCGCCGTGTTGATCTGGTTGACCAGGTTGATGCTGGGCATCCAGTTCTTGGCGATTTCCGTCGACTGGGCGTTGATCGACGCCATGTTGAGGATGCCGAGGCCGCCCAGCGTGGCGGTCAGGAGGAGCAGGAAGCCGAAGGCGCCTGCCAGCTTTGCTTTGATGGTGAGACGCATCTTGCTCTCCGGGGTTGAACGAACAGTCATGCCGCTGCGTGGAAATCGTGATCGGCGGAATCGGGGCCGCCGGTGGTCAGGTCGAGCGCGAAGCCGGTCACGCGTGCCTTCTGGTCGGCGATGCTGTTCGGCTTGTGGCGCAAGGCTGGCTTGGCGGGCGCGCGACGGGCGGGTGCGGCAGCGCGCGGGCGCGCACCCTGTACGCCATCCACCTTGAAATAGGCGATGCTGGCCTGGAGCTCCTCGGCCTGCGCCGCGA
>NZ_AGFU01000102.1 GCF_000226955.1 Sphingomonas elodea ATCC 31461 | reverse complement strand
GCGCGTCCAGGCCGAAGCGCCTGCCCCCGCCCCCCGCGCCGCAGCGCCCGCCGCCCCGGCCCCGTCCCCGGCCCCCGCGTCAGAGGACGATGCCGCCGAGCCGGCAGCACCCCGTGCGCCGCAGCAGGTGCTCCGTTCGGTCGGTCCGGGCGGCTTCATCCGTCAGAATCCGGGCGAGCAGGCCCCGCCGATCGCCCCGGCCCCGCCGCGCCGCCTGGTGCCCGCCAAGCCGAGCGAGGCGATCGCCGGCAAGACGACGCTGCTCGATCTCAACGACAAGATCTGCAAGTGGCCGCTTGGTCACCCGGGCGAGCCGGACTTTCACTTCTGCGGCGACAAGGTGAACCCGGGCTTCCCCTATTGCGTCGAGCATTGCGGCCACGCCTATCAGGCGCAGCTGCCGCGTCGCGATCGCCGCCCGGCGCAGCCGATGCCCTTTGGCGGCACCCCGCGGCCGCGCTGACCGACATACCTGCCTGGTCCGGGCCCTTGGGGGGCCCGGCCAGCCATCAGCGCCCGCGCCAGATCTTCAGCGGCGCATCATCGGCCGCGCCGCCGGTGCCCGCCTCGCAGCGATGGTAGCGGAAGCGCGTGTCGAGGCAGAGCCACAGCTCGTCCAGCCACCCCTCGCGCGTCGTCGTCACCCGGATCGCCGATGCCGGGATCGCCCGGTTGTGGGCGGCAAAGGCCTGCTTGAAGTCCCCCACCGTCGGCGCGCCGCGCAACAGGGCCTCCATGTCGGGATAGCGGATCGCCCGGTAGAGCCCGGTCGAGCGCTGGAAATAGGCGGCCGGCGTGGTGCGCATGCAGGTGCCGTGCTTGGCCCATTCGTGCTGGATCAGCTGCGCGGACGGCGTCGCGCACATCGTCTTGCGGATCAGCGCGGGGCGCAGGATCGGCGTTGACGTGCAATATTGCGGCCAGGTCTTGCCCGGCGCATCCGGCCACAGCCCGTGCAGGGTGAAGCCGAAGCGGTTCTCGCCCGAACAGCGGAAGCGGTTGCCCGGCGAATCGCCATTCGCGCGGCAGAAGCCCGGCGTCCAGGTCAGCGCCAGCGTGTAGCTGCTGATCGGCAGCACCCGGCGCGGCTCCTTGGCGCTCGGCAGATCGGGCAGCGGCCGCTCGACCGCGCGCGGCACCACGCACATCTCCGCCTGCGCGCATGCCGCCCCCGGCAGCATCGCCGCACTGAGGCCCAGGCCTGCCACCATCGTCTTCATCCGCATCTCCCTCCTACGCTGGCCTTACACGCTGGCGAAATCGAGCCCGATGTCCGCCGCCGGCGCCGACTGGGTGAGCCGTCCGACGCTGACATAGGTGACCCCGGTCTCCGCGATCGCGCGGATCGTATCGAGCCGCACCCCGCCCGACGCTTCGGTCGGCACCCGCCCGGCGACCAGCGCCACCGCCTCGCGCAGCACCGGGGGCGCCATGTTGTCGAGCAGCAGATGGGTGGCCCCCGCACCCAGCGCGGGCGCGATCTGGTCGATCCGGTCGACCTCGACGATGATCCGCGCGATCCCCGCCGCCACCGCGCGCGCCACCGCCGCCTCCACCGATCCGGCGACGGCGACATGGTTGTCCTTGATCATCGCCGCATCCCACAGGCCCATGCGGTGATTGGTCGCGCCGCCCATGCGGGTCGCATATTTCTCCAGCACCCGCAGGCCCGGCAGCGTCTTGCGGGTATCGAGCAGCGTCGCGCCGGTCCCGGCGATCGCATCGACATAGCGGCGCGTCATCGTGGCGATGCCGCTGAGGTGCTGGACGGTGTTGAGCGCCGAGCGTTCGGCCGTCAGCAGCGCGCGGGCCTGGCCCTGCAGGCGCAGCAGCGCGGTGCCGGCGGCAACCTGCGTGCCGTCCTCCACCAGCCGCTCGATAACGACGTCCGGGTCGAGCGCCCGGAAAAAGGCCTCGGCGATCCCCAGCCCGGCCACGGTGATCGGATCGCGGCTGTCCATCACGCCGGCGAACCGCGCCTCGGCGGGGATCACCGCCGTCGCGGTGATGTCGCCGCCCGGCCCGAGATCCTCGGCGAGGGTGGCGCGGACGAACGAGTCGCAATCGAAACCGGGGAGCAGGAAGGTCATGGCGGGGCTGTAGAATCCCGCAGCGGGCGCGTCTATCCGAACTGCAGCAGCGGCGCGCGCCCGTCGAGATAATGGGCGTCCGGCTGGTCGAAGCGGAAGCCGCCTGCCGCCAGCCGGATCAGGATCTGGCGGGTGTGGAGCATCGCGGTGCGGCTGTCGTCCATCGCCGCCGGGTGGGCCAGTGCCGCCGGCGCCAGCATCACGCCCCGCGCCCGCCGCACCAGCAGCCCGGCATCCACCATCGCCGACACCCGCCGGTGCGCGGTCGACGCCGCCAGCCCCAGCGCCCGGGCGATCGCACCGGTCGATACCGGTCGCCAGAGCGACTCGGGCGGCGTGACCTCGAAGTCGGCATAGATGGTCGCCAGATCGCGATCCTCGAGCAGCGGGCGCGCATTGGCGCAGAGGATGGCGTTGATCAGCGCCATGTCGGTCCAGGACTGGAAGCGGTGCGAATGGAACTCGATGCCGGTCAGCAGCACGTCGTGCGCCGCCGCCAGGCCGGAATGCCAGTCATAGCCCGGGTGCCGCCGCGTCTCCGGCAGCGACAGGCCGAAGCGGGCGAAATCCTCCGCCATGCGGACGACGGCGTCGTGGTTGCTGCGGAACAGCGCGACGATCTCGGGGCGCGTATGCACCGCCTCGGGCACCGACACCCCCGCCGGCCCCCGAATGCACAGCCCCATCGCGCACAAGGCATGGATGTGGCGCCGCATCGTCTCGAAGGGGCGGCCCAGCGAGGCGGCCAGCGCGTTGATGCTGATGGCCTTGGCGCTGCCCCCGTCCTGATGGGCATGGCCGACCCCATGGGGCGAGAGCAATTCGCTGGCGCGCGCCACCACCATGAAGACGACCGCGCGGTCGAGGTCGCCGTTCAGCGCGCGCATGCCGCCCGCGATCAGGCTCAGCTGCATCTCCGCGACAAGGCGGACCATCAGCCGGCCGCCCGGCACGACGGCGGGATTTCGATCGGTTGCAGGGTTGGCGCGAATCAGATCCTGCATCGATGCATTCGGCCCGTGGCAGGTCGGCGGACAAAGGCCTCCCGCTCACCCACCAGAACGGGACTCCATGGTTGACTGATCGTTACTAGCCCATATCGATCGGCGGGTCGACGCGGCGCGGCCCACAATAAGTCCCTTTGCGGGATAATGGCTTAGCCGGAGGCGGGACGCCCGGTGCGCGCGCCGCGACCGTACCGCTCAAGCCGGTACCGGCCCCAGATCGCCCTGCCCCACCGTGCCGCTCGCCAGCGCCAGCATGCGGTCGAGGCTCTTCTTCGCCTGGACGCGCAGCCCTTCCTCAATCTCGATCCTGGGCGAGAGGTCGCGCAGCGCGAGGTAGAGCTTCTCCATCGTGTTGAGCGCCATGTAGGGGCAGATGTTGCAGTTGCAGTTGCCGTCGGCACCAGGTGCGCCGATGAAGTTCTTCTCCGGCATCGCCTTCTGCATCTGGTGGATGATGTGCGGCTCGGTCGCGACGATCAGCGTGTCGCCGGGCATCGTCTTCGAGAAATCGAGGATGCCCTTGGTCGAGCCGACATAATCGGCATGGTCGAGGATATAGGCCGGGCATTCGGGATGCGCGGCGATCGGCGCGCCGGGATGTTCGGCCTTGAGCTTCAAGAGCTCGGTCTCGCTGAACGCCTCGTGCACGATGCACACGCCCGGCCACAGCAGCAGCTCGCGGCCGGTCTTGCGCTGGAGATAGCCGCCCAGGTTGCGATCGGGGCCGAAGATGATCTTCTGGTCGGCCGGGATCTGCGCGAGGATCTTCTCGGCCGAGGAGCTGGTGACGATGATGTCGCTCAGCGCCTTCACCTCGGTCGAGCAGTTGATATAGGTGAGCGCGATGTGATCCGGGTGCTGCGCGCGGAACGCGGCGAACTGGTCGGGGGGGCAGCTGTCTTCCAGGCTGCAGCCAGCGTCCATGTCCGGCAGCACGACGATCTTGTCGGGCGACAGGATCTTGGCGGTTTCCGCCATGAAGCGCACCCCGCAGAACGCGATCACGTCCGCATCGGTCTCCGCCGCCTTGCGGCTGAGGTCGAGGCTGTCGCCGACGAAATCGGCCAGATCCTGCAGCTCGGGCTTCTGGTAATAATGCGCGAGGATCACCGCGTTGCGTTCTTTACGCAGCCGCTCGATCTCGGCGCGGAGATCCAGTCCGCTGAGGCTGCCGCCGATGCCGTTACGCGCGTCCATTCCAAAACTCCCGTGGTTCGCCCGCCACATGGCCCGGTCAGGCGCCGGGATCAAGGGAAGCTGGGCGCCAGGGGCCGATGGCCGCCGGCCGTGCCTGCCGTGACCGTGCGCGCCACGGCGGTGCCCAGCGGGCTGAACGCCACCGCGTCGGCCGCCAGCTGCACGCCCAGGAACAGGCCTAGTCCCCAGAACCAGGCAGGATGCACGCGCCCGATCCTGCGCTGGTCGGCGATCATGCCGATCACGAGCAACAGCGATACCGCCACGAACGCTGCCCACCAGGCATAGGGTGCCAGCAGCGGCATCGGCAGCAGCCGGCCGAAGCCGGGGCCGGTGAGGATCGCCATCCCGCAGAACATCAGGCGGCGGTGCCAAGCGGTCTTTCGCCGTAGCACCAGCGCCGCCGCGACCAGCCCGGCGAACAGCAGCAGTTGCGCCGGGTTGCTGAACAGGAACTCGCGCACGTCGAAGAAGAAGGGCGCGCCGTGCTGGGCGGAGAGCACCGTCATCACCGTGCCCAGCACCACCATCAACGGCACCCACAGCACCGCGGCCCAGCCCAGCCGCCGATGCAGCGCGACCGAGCCGCGCCCGACCAGCAGGTTCTGCGTCAGGTACAGCGCCACCCAGCCGAAAAAGACGAAGGCATGGACGTGAAAAATCAGCGGGACCGCAAAGCTCGATCGTCCAGCAACGATATTGAGCGAGAATCCTCCCACGATGATCGCCGCCATCACGAATGCCATCACACGAAAGAATCCGATGTCCTCCCGATGTGTATGTGGCATAGCTTGTACGATTGTCGCCATCGCCCACCCCTCCGATAGACGTGGACCATATCACTATTGCGGTATCCGCGGAAGCAACTGCCTCCGATACTGACCCTTGTCCTGATCGTTACTGCTGTCGCAGCGCCCAGACGTCGCCCGACGGGACCACCCGCCCACGCGTCTCGAGATCGAGCAGATGCGCGAGCACCGACCGTGCTGCCGCGCCGTGCAGCCGCGGATCGAGGCCGACATACATGCGCTCGACCATGGCGGGCACCGTGCCGATCCTCTCTCCCAGCAGCCGCAGGATCTGCCCCTCGCGCTGCTTGCGGTGCCCGGCCAGCCCGCGCACGAAGCGGTGGGGGTTCTCCACCGGGTCGCCGTGCGCCGGATAATAGATCCGGTCCTGCACGCGGCCCATCAGCTTGTCGAGGCTGGCCATATAGTCCGCCATGTTGCCGTCGGGCGGCGCGACGACCGTCGTCGACCAGCCCATCACATGGTCGCCGGTGAACAGCGCGCCGCTTTCCTCCAGCGCGAAGCAGAGATGGTTGGAGGTGTGCCCGGGCGTGGCCACCGCGGTGAGCGTCCAGCCCTGCCCCGCCAGCTGCTCGCCATCGGCCAGCACGTGGTCCGGTGCATAGGCCATGTCGAACGCGGCATCGGCGCGTGGGCCGCTATCATCGAGCGCGAGCGGGGCGCAACCGATGACCGGCGCGCCGGTCGCCCTCTTCAGCGCCGGCGCAGCCGGGCTATGGTCGCGGTGGGTATGGGTGCACAGGATAGCCCGCACCGGCCGCCCGCCGATCGCCGCCAGCAGCGCAGCGAGATGCGCAGGCTCGTCCGGGCCAGGATCGATCACCGCCACATCCTCGGTGCCAACCAGATAGGTCTGGGTGCCGGTGGCGGTATAAGGCGAGGGATTGCCCGCGAGCACCCGCATCACCAGCGGTTCGAGCGCGATCGCAAGGCCCGTGGGCGCATCATCGGTCATGGCAGCGCATTTGGGCATTCCGCACGCCAAGGCAAGCGTGCGGGGGGAGCGGGGCCGGCCCCGAAGGAATAGGCCGGCCCCGCCGAACGCACCACCGCGAGACGAAGGGCGGCGGCGCGCTACGCTCGATAGTCGTCCGGGCTCAGTTGTCGTCCTTGGCGTCGGCGCGCAGCTCGGCCAGCGCCTCGTCGATGCCGGCCAGCGCCTCGGCGCGCTGCGACGGGGTGAGGCTCGACTGGGCCTCGATGGTGCGGCGGGCGTACTGCAGGCTCATCAGCGCGCTGTTCATCGCCATCTTCTTGCTGTTCTCGGCCATCGCCGCGGCGTGGTCGGCGTCGAACGACGCCATCCGGCTGGCGTTGGCACTCATCGCGGCGATGCGGTCGCTGCAGACGATCATGATCTGCTTGTTGCCTTCGCGACGGTGCTCGACGGTGGGCGCATCGCCCTTGCCGCAGGTGCCGTCGCGGATCTCGGGGATGCTCGCCTGGATCGCCGCCATATCGGGCATGGTGATTTCCTGGCGGGTACCGTCCTGCCGGACGATCACCATCTTCTTGATACCCTTGCCGTCC
>NZ_AGFU01000103.1 GCF_000226955.1 Sphingomonas elodea ATCC 31461 | reverse complement strand
GGGGGCAGCGCCGACCTGATGCGCCTGAAGGGGAGGGGCTTATTCCACCTGCTTCACCGCACGTACAGCGCCCGTGCATCGGCCTTGAACGCCTCCGCACTGGCCTTGCGCGAATAGAACATGTGCCCGCCGGGATAGACGCCCAGTTTCACCCGCTGCTCCACACCGTAGCGCGGCATCTGGTCGACGATCAGTCGCGACCCGAAATAGGGGCAGGACAGGTCGTTATAGCCGTGCACGATCAGCACGCCCATCTTGGGATCGTTGGCCACTGCCTTGCGCAGGTCGCTCACCGGCGCGTCGTCGGGCGTGCCGCGGTCCCAGGCCATGTTCACCGCATAGGACAGCGCATTGTAGCGCGCATTGGTCTTCCAGCCGACCTCGCGGGTGATGAAGTCGACCATGGCGCTGGTCGTCGGCGCGATGATGCCTTCCAGGATCGGGTCGCCGGACTTGCGTTCGGCCGAGTTGGGGAAGGGATCGAAGGCGTCGACGTTGGAATCGTAGACGCTGCCGACCTTGCCGTCGTCACGGTGGACTTCGCGCAGATAGGTGCCTTCATCCACGCGCCCGTCGAGCCGCGACACCAGCTTCGGATCGAGGCCGGTCAACTCGGTAACCCTGGCGCTCAGCCGCGCGGTGGCCTGCGGATCCGATCGCCCGGCGAGCAGATCGGTCGCGAAGGCGCCGCGGGTATAGGCTTCCACCTGCGCCATCGCCTGGGGGGTGAGCTTGCCCTGGCGCTCCAGATGCCCGGCCGCCATCGACGGCAGGTTGATCATCCAGGGGAGCGGCGACAGCGCGTCCGAGCCCGAGGTCGCGGCCGGATCGAGATAGGGCGAGACCATCACGATCCCGTTTACGCCCACGCCGAGTTGGGTCTGCAGCTCATAGGCGATGCGCGGCGCGCGATAGCCGCCATAGCTTTCGCCCATCACGAACTTGGCCGAACGCAGCCGCTCGTTCTTGACCAGCCAGTCATAGACGATGCGCGAGAGGTACTTCACGTCCGGCTCGGTGGCGTAGAAGGCCTTCTTGGTCGCGTCCTCGTCGACCAGGCTTCGGCTGAAGCCGGTGCCGATCGGATCGATGAACACCAGATCGGTCATGTCCAGCCAGCTCGCCGGATTGTCGACCAGCAGCGGCGCGTCGGAAGGGGCATCGCCCTTGTCGCCGAACTGCACCCGCTTTGGCCCCACCGCGCCCAGGTTGAGATAGACCGAGGAGGCGCCGGGCCCGCCGTTGAAGGCGAAGGTCACCGGCCGCTGCGCGCCGCCGCCGGGGACGACATAGGCGGTGTAGACCACCTCGCCGATCTTCTTCCCCTTGCCGTCATAGACCGGCAGCTTGCCCACGGTGGCCTGATAGCGGATCGGCTTGCCGCCGATCACCGCCGTCTGGGCGATCGTCTTGTCCGCGGGCAGCGGCGGCCATTCCCCCTTGTCCGACTTGCCTTCGGCCTTGGCGTCGTCCTTCTCGGCGGCGTCGGCCTTCTTGTCCTGCGCAGGCGCTTGCGGGGCGAGAAGCAGCGCGGCGAGCGAAGCGGCGATCAGCGTGCGGTGGCGCAATGATGGGGTTCCCTGACTAGAGGATGGTGCCTTGGTGTAGCGGTACACCCGAGCCGAATCCACCCGATCAGAGCATCCGCGTCATCCACCGCGCGCGGGGTCCGTAGGCGGCGACCTTCGCTGCCAGCGCGGGGGCGGGCGGGTCGGCTGTGAAGCCCATGCGCGACCAGAAGTCGGCGGCGCCCTCCACCGCGATCAGCTCCGCGCGCCGCAGGCCGTCGGCAGCCGCGCGGGCCAGGGCGTGCTCCACCAGCGCCCGCCCGGCACCGGTGCCACGGGCGGCGGGCGATACCGCCAGGTCGTGCAGGAACAGCGCGTCGCCGCGCATGTCGGGATCCAGTACCGAGCCGACGTCCGGCGGTGCCTCGGACGGCCAGCCATGGGCGAGCAGATAGGCGACCAGTAGCTGATCCCGCTCCGCCGCGAGGCAATAGGGCGCGGCGACATGCAGGCGACTGGCAAAGGCCTGCCGCGGCTCGACGAGGAAGGCGGGATAGACCTGCGCCTGCAGCGCAAGCGCCTGGGGAAGGTGACGCGGCTCGAGCGGGGACAGGGCAAGGGCGGCCATGGGGCCCGCTCTGCCATGTCGTGCCGGGGGCGGGAAGAGGGGCAAGCCAGAGGTATGGACGCCCACGGGCCGATACTCTCCGCCCGCCAGAAAACATCCCTAATATCGTCTTAACCGATTCCAATAACTACGTCCGTCCACCGTATATTACGCTGGACATGACAGAAACGACTCCATTGGTTCGGCCGTTTTGCGGCTGGCATCGGTGGAGTTTATCGTGTCCGGGTTCCGTTGCCTGATTTTCCTGGTTGCTACAGGAACTGCAGTATTGCTTAGTGCCAATAGTGATGTTCCTGATCTGGAGGCGCAGGTACTCGACAGGATCAATCACGTTCGGCAGGATCCTGTCGCCTATGCCGAGCGGCTGCGCGGCCTGCGGCCGCATTTCGTCGGCAAGACGCTGTACCTGCCCGGCAAGGGACGCGGGATGGTCACCCAGGAAGGCGTGGAGGCGGTGGACGAGGCGATCGCCTATCTGGAGGAGCAGACCCCGCTGCCGCCGCTCAGCCGCGGCGAACTGCTCGATCTTGCCGCGCGCGAGCATGTCGTCGTGCAGGGCTCGCTTGGCACCCGCGGCCATTTTTCGCCCGACGGCGCCACCCCGGGCGATCGCGTCCAGCGCCGCGGCGGAGGGCGTCTGGTCGGCGAGGACATCTCCTATGGCTATGCCGATGCCGAGGACGTGATCCGGCAACTGGTGGTCGATGACGGCGTGCCCGATCGCGGCCATCGCAAGCTGCTGTTCAATCGCGAGCTCCGCTATGCCGGGGTGGGGTGCGGCAGCCATAGCCGTTATGGCCATATGTGCGTGATCGACGTGAGCCGTACGCGCAACGGCGCCTCGCGCTACGAGGCCCTGGCGCAGAACGACGTGCCCGCCAGCGCGACCCCGCGGCAGCCCTGACCGGCCGGCGGGCATGGCTCGCCGGGAGGAGGGGCGCTTCGGAGGCCGAGGGCCATATGGCCCGCCTTGCGGCTGGGCGGCGGATCAGCGTCCCGTCTGCTGGGCGGCCGACGCTGCGCAATCAGCGGACGACGGTTACCAGGTCTCCAGTCCGCACCACGGCAAATAGCCGCTGGGCGAAGGCCAGCGGGACACCGATGCAGCCATGGGTGGCCAGGCCCTGGCGCACGTCGCTGCCGTGGATGGCGACACCGTCCTTGGTGAGCCACAGCGTGTAGGGCATCTCGGCATCATAGTTGTTCGAGCGGTGGTTTCGCGCCACCCCGCGAACGGGGAAGTTGCCGATCGGTGTGGGCGTCGCGTCCTGGCCGTACAGGATCACGCTGGTGCCGATCTCGTCCTCGCCGCGGAACACCGAGATGATTTGCCGCGACAGATCGACCCGCATCCAGATCGGACCCGGCGGCACGTCACGCTCGTTCCACAGATAGTCGCCGAAGCGCATGCGCTCCGGGGGCTGCAACAGGCTGTGCACCACGCGCGTGCTGCCGTCGCCCATCTGCAGTTGCTGCGGCTGATCGTTCGGAAAACGGATCCGATCCTTCGGCGTGGGGCTGGGCACCACGGCAAACGGCCGAGGCTCGGCGCGGGGCGCGCGATTCATCAAGAGCGGCGCGCCCACAACACCCGCGAGCGTCAGCGTCGCCGCGATCGAGACCCACATGCCGATCGGACGACGCCCCG
The DNA here is from genome assembly GCF_000226955.1 of Sphingomonas elodea ATCC 31461. Classification (GTDB taxonomy): domain Bacteria; phylum Pseudomonadota; class Alphaproteobacteria; order Sphingomonadales; family Sphingomonadaceae; genus Sphingomonas; species Sphingomonas elodea. The sequence continues at coordinate 117 of NZ_AGFU01000103.1, read as the reverse complement.
CCATTATTCGGTGACTTTGCTCCGGTTGCGGTAGCGCATCACGCCACCGACGAGGAACATGGAGGCAATCATCATCGCCCAACCCGAAGGCTCCGGAACCGCAGGCGGCACCGGCGG
>NZ_AGFU01000104.1 GCF_000226955.1 Sphingomonas elodea ATCC 31461 | reverse complement strand
GCGCGGCTTCGTGCACGTCGAGCGCGTAGGGCAGGGCGCGTGCGGGGCGAATGCCCGGTTCCTGTGCCGGAGCGGCGCCCGTCGCGATGGGCGCACGCGGCTCGGGCTGGTGCTGCAGTGCCGCCGCGCGGGCGGCGACCGGCCGGGGATCCGGCAGGGCGGCGGGCACGGGCCGGTTCGGGCTGCGGAAGTCGAAGGCGCTGGTGAGATCGCCGCACACCGCACGTCTCCAGGCGGAGATATTGGGCTCGGCCACGCCGAACCGCGCTTCCAGAAAGCGGAGGATGGAGGTGTGGTCGAACAGCTGCGAATTCACCCAGCCGCCGCGGCTCCAGGGGGAGACGATATAGCAAGGCACCCGCGGACCCAGGCCATAGGGACGCCCGATCAGGTTCGAGCGTTCGGCGGCGGCATCGGCGACGCTGGCGATGCGGTGATACTCGTCGCCTGCGCCGATCTGCGAGGTGCCGGCCAGCCCGCCGGGCGCGGCCGGATCAGGAGACGGCGGGGCGGGCGGCGGCACATGATCGAAAAACCCGTCATTCTCGTCGAAATTGACGATCAGCACGGTGCGTGCCCATACCGCCGGGTTCGAGGTCAGGGCGTCGATCACCGCGGCGGTATAGGCGGCGCCCTGGGCAGGGCTGGAGGGGGAGGGATGCTCGCTGCCCTTCGCATCGGCAATGATCCACGACACCTGCGGCAATCGCCCGGCAAGCACGTCCGCGCGCAGCCGATCAAGGCCATGCGTGGTCAGCGCTCGCTCGTGCAGCGGCGATCCCGGCCGGGCCTGGCGATAGGCGGCGAAGCCGACCAGGGGATTGTCGGTGAAATTGTCCGCCATGTCCTGGTAGATACGCCAGTCGATCCCGGCTGCCTGGAGGCGCTCGGGATAGGTGGTCCAGCGATAGGAGTCCGGATAGCCGCCCTTCTCGGGCAGTTCGTCATGCGAATTGCCGATCGCCGGGCCGCCCAGCGTGCCGGCAGGATCGTTGGTGCCGGTCCACAGGAACAGTCGGTTGGTATTGGTGCCGGTGTGCACCGCGCAGTGATAGGCGTCGCAAAGCGTGAACTGTTCGGCCAGCGCGAACTGGAAGGCGAGGTCGTCGCGGGCGTAATGGCCCATCGCCCGATCGGTCTTGGCCGCGGCCCAGCCGGCCATCCGTCCCTGATCCCAGGCGGCCTGCGCGTCCGGCCAGCTGTGCGGCGTGCCGGCGACCCGCATCAGCGCGAACTGTTCCCGCGTCGCCAGGTGGAAGGGCGCGACCAGCCTTCCGTCCTCGGCCTCCTGCGCCCAGACGGTCCGTCCGCCCGGCAGCGGCAGCGCAAGCGGATCCCCGAAGCCGCGCACCCCGCGCATCGTGCCGAAATAATGATCGAAGCTGCGGTTCTCCTGCATCAGGATGACGACATGGGCGACGTCCGCAATCGTTCCGCTGCGCACGTCGGCGGGGATCGCCGCCGCCCGGGCGATCGCGGCAGGGAGCGTCGCGGCGGCTGCTGCCCCGAGGCCGCGCTTCAGCACGCCCCGCCGTGTCGTTCTGCCCGTCATGTCCATCACCAACCCCGTCCTGTCTCGACGCCCCGGCGGGTGCCGAACGTGCGTGACGGGTTGATGACGGGGCCGGCAGGCGGTGCAGCGATATCGCCGGGCCCGGCGACGTTAGCGCAAGGGGGCGGTACCCGCCGGCACATGGGCCGTGCCGATCGCGCCCCGCTGGCCCGTGGCGCGCGCGCTTGCACCTTTGTGCTTCAGGCGGATCACCCCGCCGCGCCATTCGAGCACATTGTCGCGACGCATCGATTGCAGCGTGCGGTTGACGTGTACGCTGGTCAGCCCGAGGGCATCGGCAAGCGTTTCCTGGGTAAGCGGCATGGCGAAGCTGTCCGGCCCGGCCCGGCCCGCCAGCATCAGTCGTTCGTGCATCTCGAACAGCCAGTCGTGGATGCGCTCATAGGCGCTCATTCGGCCCAGCCGGGCGATCTGGCGCATGAGATTGGCTTCATCGAGCGCCGCGCTGACCGCATAGGCCTCGCGCAGCCCCTCATCTTCCGCGGCGGGCGCAGGGCACAGTATTGTATCGCACAGGGCGGTGATCGTGCTGACGGCAACCGGCTGAAAGGTACGCGGCTCCTGGATAACGTCGCCGGGGAGGAGAAAGCTGAGGATCTGCCGACGCCCGTCGCTGAACAGCTTCACTCGGCCGAGCCAGCCGTCGAGGACGATCAGCGAGCCGCCGGTGCGTTGACCGGCATGGAAGAGGTCACGTGAGGCCGCGAGGCGGTGCGGGATTTCTGATGCCAGCCGGAGCGCGCGGCGCTCGTCCTCGCTCAGCGAGGCGAAGGCGCCGAGACGGCTGATGGGGGCCGCCCCCACATGGGGAGGATGGTTCAGCATAATCTGCGGCCAACGCCCCGACACGACCGGGGTTCACAATAATCATCTTAACAAGGATCAATGCCTACAAGCAGGATAGGGGGTCATTGCGGAAAATTGTACGTTTCCGGTAAGTAATCTGAGGTTGATCGCCCGGCTGAAATAGTGAGGGGGTTCCAACTCCATTGGCGATTGAACAAGTCCATTTCGGACCGATTTGGCGAGGTGAAGGATCGAAGTGCCGGTTTTGCGCCACGAGAATTCGACGTCATCGACGCTCTGTCGCCACCAAATTCGCAGCGCCTGCTCGTGCGTCGCGGCACCCCGCACGCCGAACTTGGTCGAATTGGTCGCAAGTTCCTGCAGCGGCAGGCGACCAGCATCGCAGCGGGCGTGTGGAAGCGACAGGCGGGACCATCGACCCGAAAGCCCGCCGCGTCGCCGAAGTGAGGGGTGCGCAGCGTCTCCTGAACCAGCAGCTCACGGTCGACCGAAGGTGCACGCGGGCTGCCGGGGGGACGGCGAGCAGGGTTTCATACCGGCCGCGGCGCTGCGCCTCGGCCTCGCGTGCGTCAAACCAGAATGGTTTTCGATCTACTGCGCAGAGCTGTCGATTGGGTTGAGGCTTTTCATCCCGCACCACTCCTGCTGCAGACGGGTTCCTCGCCCCGGGTGCCGCGTCCCGGGGGGCATGCGGCAGGGTGGGACGCGACGGTACGGACTTAGCTCGCTTTCCGGCACAGGAAATTACGGCAATAGGGTCAGGGAGGATGCAACCGTTCGCGGCGGCCAGCCGATCATTCCGCGGATTCCTCCCGCCACGCCCGCGCGGCGACCGGCCCAGCCATGACGCGGCCGAACCATGCGCAGGTCTGCGCCAGCCGTTCGGCGGGCGGCACGCGCGGCGTGCGATCGATGTCCGTCGTGCGGCGGCGTGGGTCGGCGACGAGTAGCGGATGATACGCAATAGCAGACGTTGTGTCGGTTAGCGCTGCTACGCTCTTTGTCACGTGTCTGCCGTGATTTTATAGGTTTTGCAGAATGTTACTGGCTTCACACAGATGATATCGCTATTTATTAGCGGAACTGAGCATTCTACGAGATCCGATATCTAGTGGGAGTTTCGGGTTCCGATGCCGTCGCCGTAAAGGGTCCGCGGCTTGCCCGACAAGGCCTGCGCGATCAGGTTCGAGAGCGCCCGGCCATCATCCACCTGCATCCGGTTCGTCGGTGTTGAAAATACGCGCCACGTGGACTTCGGCACGGGCGGTGCGGCAAAGGTCACAGGCGAGCGCCTCGGCGGCACGTTTGTCCTCATCCTGGCAGGCGCGCGGGCCGGTACAGCTGACCCAGCCGCGATAGTCCTCGCGCCGCGGGTGCATTTCGGGATCGCCATGTGTTTCCGAGGTGGAGGCGAGCAGAAACGGTGCGCCGGCCCGGGATGCCAGCTGCAGCCTAGGGCTAGTTGTAACCATACCGGTTATAATCATGTGCTGGGGATGGACCTGATAGTGCGGTGGCATGACAGCGCACGCGCAATTGTAGATCTGCTTGAAGCGATGCGCCCGGTCCCGAATGGTCACGGGAAGTTCCCCGATGATGTCGCCGCGGACGAACTCGAAGCCCGTACGGCCCTCCAGCGCGTTCAGATTGGAACGATTCGAGGTCTGGAGATTGTCCAGGCACACCCCCTGTTCGCCACGGTCGTGCAGTTCCGCGCAGAGGCGGGAGCCGATCAGGCCGCGCCGCCCGCCACCAGGATCGGGGTCTTTTCGTCGTTGTTCCGCGCAGGCGGGCGGATCGAGGGGGTGGTGCCGATATGCTGAGCATTTCGCCCGCTCGGCGGAGGTGCTGGACCGGATCAACGGGCGGTAGACCCATCACCTCTTCCTGTTCTTCCGATCCCCGCACGCGGGAGGGGAGGGGCGGCTAGCATCTGTCGAACCCGAGCTAACCCACTTCAGCGCAATAAAATTTGCAACCAGCGCCCCTGCCGGTGGTTTCCCTAGGCACTTCCTCCCCAAGTGCAGGAGACTGGATCATGGCCGCCCCGCCGAACGATCCCGAGGTGCGCGAAGAGCAGCGCGACCCCGGCTCGACCGAGACCAACCCCGCCGCCACGTCCACCCCGGCTCCCGCCGAGGGTGATGACGACCTTCCCCCGAAACTGCCCGGCTCGCCGCAGGGCTGACCGCGAACGGAGGCTTTATGGCCGATACGATGAACCGCGCGTCGCAGGACGATGCGCCGCTGAGTACTGCCAACAACGAACGCGAGGCGATGGATCGGGCGACCGACAGCCTGATCGTCCGGCGCGGCGACAAGCTGGTCGCCCGCGCGGTGACGATCAATAGCCCGCGCGACGAATGCTACGCCTTCTGGCGCGATTTCAGTAACCTGCCGCCGATCCTCGACAATGTCGTGCGCATCGAGGTGCTCGATCGCGAACGTAGCCACTGGGTGGTGAAATCGCCCGGTGGCGGCCTGGTCGAATGGGATTCGCGCATCACCGAGGACCGCGAGGGCGAACTGATCGCCTGGGCGTCCGAGGAGGGCGCCGACATTCCCAACAGCGGCCGCATCGAGTTCCGCGACGCCGGCAATCGCGGCACCGTGGTGGTGGCCACGATCAACTACGACCAACCATTCGGAACGTTCGGCCGCGTCCTTTCCCGCATCTTCCAGCGCGAGCCGAAGATGCAGGCGCAGCGCGACCTGCGGCGCTTCAAGCAACGCATGGAAACCGGCGAGATCGCAACCTCGTCGCGCACCCGGCAACAGCTCGAGGAGGAGCGGAACTGATGCGCGCACTCACCTGGCACGGCAAGCATGACGTTCGCGTCGATACGGTGGACGATCCCGAGATCCTCAACCCGCGCGATGCGATCATCGAGATCACCTCGACCGCGATCTGCGGATCGGACCTCCACCTCTATGACGGCTTTATCCCGACGATGATGGCGGGCGACATCCTCGGCCATGAATTCATGGGCGAGGTGGTCGAGGTCGGCGCCGGCTCGACGCTCAAGAAGGGACAGCGTGTGGTGGTGCCGTTCACCATCTCGTGCGGCTCCTGCTATCATTGCGGCAAGCATCAATATTCCGCCTGCGAGAACGGATTGCCCGCGGACAACCAGGACATCGCACAGGAAATGTACGGCCAGCCCATGTCGGGGCTGTTCGGCTACAGCCACATGACCGGCGGCTATGCGGGCGGACAGGCGGAATATGTCCGCGTGCCGTTCAGCGATGTCGGCCCGATCGTCATTCCCGACGGCATCGAGGACGACAAGGTGCTGTTCCTATCCGACATCCTGCCCACCGGCTGGATGGCAGCGGAAAATGCCGAGATCGAGCCGGGTGACACCGTTGCGGTGTGGGGCTGCGGCCCGGTGGGGCTATTCGCGGTGCAATCGGCCTTCCTGATGGGCGCCGAGCGCGTCATCGCGATCGACCATTTCCCGCGTCGTCTCGAACTCGCCCGTCGCTTCGGTGCGGAGACGATCAACTTCGAGGAAACGGATACGGCGGCGGCGCTGTTCGAGATGACGGGCGGCATCGGCCCGGATGCCGTGATCGACAGCGTCGGCCTGGAGGCGCACGGCTTCTTCGTCGACAACGTGCTCGACCAGATCAAGAAGTCGACCTTTCTCGGCACCGATCGCATCCATTCGATCCGCCAGGCGATCCTCGCCTGCCGCAAGGGCGGGCGCGTCTCGATGCCGGCCGTCTATGGCGGCTTCGTCGACAAATTCCCGCTCGGCGCGCTGATGGAGAAGGGGCTGACGCTCAAGACGGGGCAGACGCATGTCCAGCATTACATGCCGGCGCTGCTGAATGCGATCCTGGAAGAGAAGATCGATACGACCTTCCTGATCAGCCACATTCTGCCGCTGGAGCAGGCGCCGCAGGGCTACAAGATGTTCCACGACAACCAGAATGAGGTGACCAAGGTCGTGCTGAAGCCCGGCATGGCGCTGGCGGCCGAATAAGGAGGCACGAAACATGGCGAATAAATTTGCGATCGTGACCGGTGCCTCGAGCGGCATCGGCCTGGAGCTGGCACGGCTCGCGGCGCGCGACGGCTATGACCTGCTGGTGGTGGGCGACACCCCGCTGGTCGATGCCGCGGCGGCGCTGAAGGGCGAGGGTGTCGACGTGCAGTCGGTCGAGACCGACCTCTCGACCGTCGAGGGCGTCGACCGACTGCTGTCGGCCGCCGGCGGGCGCCGGGTGGATCTGCTCTGCGCCAATGCCGGGCATGGCCTGGGCGGGGGCTTTCTGGATCAGGATGTCTCCGAGTGGCGGCATGTGATCGACACCAACGTGACCGGCACCGTCTATCTGCTCCAGAAGGTGCTGCGCCAGATGCGTGACGCGGGGGAGGGCAAGGTGCTGATCACCGGTTCGATCGCTGGCTGGATCCCGGGCAGTTTCCAGGCGGTCTATAACGGCACCAAGGCGTTCGTGGACAATTTCGCCGCGGCGATCCGCAACGAGCTGAAGGATGTGAAGGGCATCACCATCACTACCCTGCTGCCGGGGCCGGTGGAGACGGCGTTCTTCGAACGCGCCGGCATGATGGACACCAAGGTCGGGCAGAGCGAGAGCAAGTCCGACCCTGCGGACGTTGCCAAGGATGGCTGGACCGCCTTGATGAAGGGCACGGACAACATCGTGTCCGGCATCTCGAACAAGTTGCAGGTGGCGGGTGCGGGCGTGCTCCCGCAGTCGGTTACCGCCGAGCAGCACCGCAAGATCGCGGAGCCCGGCAGCGGCGCGTGACCAGCAAGCATCCCCTTCCCGCACGGGGAAAGGGGATGCTCGCCTTCAAAGAGCGCGGAACCGGAAATCCCGGAACCGTGCCTCGCCATCGCCGGCTGCGTAGAGCGCGGGCCGCAGCATCAGGAAGCCGCCGCGCACATTGTGGTGGTAGCCCGATACTTCCATCCCCCGATCGAACCGCTTCCACGTCGCGCCGCCATCGCCGCTGGTGTGGAAGGAGACGATGTGCCGATCGTTGGTCACCCGGATGCGCATTCGCCGCCCGTGCGGATTGGCCGGGCGGCCGCGCTCCATCCCATATTGGTGGGTGACGAAGCGCTTTTCGTCGAAACCCAGCCCGCAATAGAGCTTGTCGTCGTAGAAGAGCAGCAGCCCCGCGGTGGTGCCGGTGCCGAGTTCCACGTCGCATTCGAACTGATAGGCCGGATCCCCTGCGATCAGCATGAGCGGGGAAGAATCGCTCGGCGCGGTGCCGCGGGCCTTCAGCACGAGCGCGCCCCCCGCCGCTTGCGCGCGGCGCGCCTCGTCGGGCGCCGGGCGGAAGAAGTTCCACTTGCTGCCAAGCTCGAGACGGTCGAATTCGTCCGACAGGCGCTGGCCATGGGGCAAGGCCGTGCCGCCGCGTGGCTTTGGCAAGGGGCGGGACAGGTCGCCGCCCTTCATCCGGAACCAGCCATCGGCGGTCCATTCGATCGGATCGAGCAGTGCCTGCCTGCCCAGCGTGAGAAAGCCGTTCTCATAGCCATGATAGACCGACCACCAACTGCCGTCCGGGGCTTCGATCAGCGAGGCGTGACCGCGCGACCACCATTTCTCCGCGCCGCTCACCGTGCGGACCAGCGGATTGGCCGGGCAATTCTCCCACGGGCCATGGATCGAGCGCGATCGCGCGGCGATCACCATATGACCCGTCGGCGGGCCTGCCGTGCCGCCGACTGCGGTAATCATGTAGAACCAGCCGCCATGACGGTGGATCTTGGGCCCCTCCGGCGAGAAGCCCTCCACCACCCAGTCCTCGGGATAGCGCCAGGGATCGTAGACATGCTCGACCGGCCCCGTGACCGAGAGCCCGTCGGGCGCGAGTCGCACCCGGTCCCCGCCGGAGAGGAACAGCCAGCGCGACCCGTCCTCGCCGACGGCGTGGCAGGGGTCGATATGGGCGTGGAGGCCCAGCGGCACGGGATCGCTCCAGGGACCGTCGATATGGTCGGCGGTCAGCACATGGATGTCGTTCGGCTTCGCCTTCACCGGCACGTACAGGAAGTATCTTCCGTCATGCTTGTCCAGGCTGACCGCCCAGACCGAGCCGATATTGCGAGTGAGCGCTGCCTTGCGGGGGCGCCAGTTCACCAGGTCGCGCGAGTGCCAGATGGTCAGCCCCGGATAGGAATCGAAGCTGGAGAAGGTCATGTAATAGTCGCCGCCGTCCTTCAGGATCGCGGGATCGGGCCGGTCGCCGGATAGCAGCGGATTGAGAAAGCGGCCGTCGCCAATATCGGCGATGCGCTGGTTGTCGACGCCGCGCCGCCAGTCCGCGACCGGGAGGGAGGGGGCGGGGCGGGCCTGCGCGTCCGCGCTGCCCAGGCGGCCCGCCATCCATCCCGCCATCGCCGCGCCAAACGCGCCTCGCCGGCTGATCCGCATCGTCCTCTCCTGCCTTCCTTTTGACACCGGTAACAACGCTATGGTCTCATCGGGAGCCATGCAAGTCGAGCGATTGGCAATCGGCGATGTTGCTGCCATGGGGCGAGGAAACAGGGGAGGAAAAGGTCATGCGGCTGCGGTCGCTTCTGTTCGTGCCCGGCGATCGGCCGGAACGTTTCGCCAAGGCGGCGGCAAGCGGCGCCGACGCGCTGATCCTCGATCTGGAAGATTCGGTCGTGGCGGAGCGCAAGGGCTTCGCCCGCTCGGCGATCATCGAGTGGCTGGCCGACACCCCCGAGACGCCCTGCTTCGTCCGGGTCAATCCGCTCGGCACCGCCGCGATCCCCGAGGATCTGGCCGCCGTCGCCGCCTGTCGCCCGGCCGGACTGGTGCTGCCCAAAGCCGATGGGGCGAGCGCCGTCCGCACGCTGGTCGCCATGGTCGCGCAAGCAGGCGCGGCCTGCCCGCCGATCCTGCCGATCGCGACGGAGACGCCGGCTGCGCTGTTCCAGCTGGGCAGCTATGGCGACGTCGCGCCGCATCTCGCAGGCCTTACCTGGGGGGCGGAGGATCTGCCGGCGGCGATCGGTGCCGCCAGCGCGCGCGAGCCCGACGGCAGCTACACCGCGCCTTTCGCGATGGTGCGGTCGCTGGCGCTGTTCGCCGCCCATGCCGCGGGGGTGGCCGCGATCGAGACCGTCTATCCCGACATCGCCGACGCCGAGGGGCTGGCAGGCTATGTCGCCCGCGGTCGCCGCGACGGATTTACGGGCATGCTGGCGATCCACCCGGCGCAGATCGAGGCGATCAACCAGGGATTCACGCCCAGCGCCGCCGAGCTTGCCGCCGCACAGGCGATCGTGGACGCCTTCGCCGCCAATCCCGACGCCGGGGCGCTGAAGCTGGACGGGCGGATGATCGATCGCCCGCATCTGGAACAGGCCCAACGTCTGCTCGCGCGGGCGCAATAGGAGGGCCCGCCCTGCGGCGGCGGATGACGAAGGCTCGCAGCTAACCGTCCGCAGCGTCGGTCCGCCGTACGACCGCATCACGCTGAACGGCCATCAGCTCGCCCCGGGCGCGCTTGCCGTGGTCGGCGGCCACCGCGGTGCCGGCGGTTGAGGGCAGGGCGGCTTTGCGCCATGGTCGCCCGCACGCCGGGCCGGTTGCCCGGCCAATTGGATGATGTTCGAATGACGAGACCGGTCGCGCTGGACGATGTGCTCCACCAGGACCTTCGCGTCGCCTTCCGCCATGGTGCGGACTTCGGCGATGCCGCCAACCAGATCCTGATCTTTCCCACCGAATTCGAGGCCGTGCAACGCGAGTTCCCGATCCTGTTCCGCGATGTGCCGGAAGAGGGGCTGCAGGCGGTGGCACTCACCGGGCTCGACCGCGACGAGAACCTGTTCTTCGACGGCACGCACTGGACCAGCCGCTACATCCCTGCGCTCCAGGAGCGCGGGCCGTTTTCGATCGGCATTGCCGGGGACGGTGCCGAGCCCGAGGAAGGGCCGACCGTGCATATCGATCTCGACGATCCGCGGGTCGGCACGGACGCGGGCGAGCCGCTGTTCCTGCCGCAGGGCGGGGCGAGCCGCTATCTGGAGCATGTCTCCCGCGTGCTGAGCCGGATCCATGCCGGCATGGGCGCGGCGGCACCGGCCTATGCGCTGTTCCAGGAACTCGGTCTGCTGGAGGCCAATGTCATCGAGGTGACGCTGCATGACGAGCAGCGCTATCGCATCGACGGCTTCCAGATGCTGTCGCGCGAGCGTCTGGAGACGCTGGACCTCGGGTCGGTCGAGCGGCTGCACCGGGCCAACCTGCTCGGGCTCGCGCACCTCGTCGCGTCCTCGCTCGGCAATATCAGCACGCTGATCGAGCGCAAGAAGGCGGGCGCGGCACGATGAACGCGCTGGCCGGCACAGCCCCTGCCGTGCGGGTGGTGGAGGGCGTCGCGCCCGATGCCATCCCGTTCGGGCAACTGCTGGCCGGGCAGGTGCCGGTGATCCTGAAGGGCGTGGCCGCGCACTGGCCGTTGGTGCAGGCGGGGCAGCATTCGGCCGACGCCGCGATGGACCTGCTGTAGCGGTTCGACGCAGGTCGCCCGGTGGTGACGTTCACCGGCGCGCCGGAGATCCAGGGGCGGTTCTTCTATGACGAGCGCGTCACCGGCCTGAACTTCACCAGGCGCCGCGAGCCGCAGATCACGCTGCTCCACGCGCTGCTCAGCCTGCGCGATCGGCCTGCGTCCGAGAAGGCGGCGTGGCGGGCGGTGTTCGACTATTATGTGTTCGGCGATGCGGTGCGGCCTGCCGTCCATCTGCCCGAAGCAGCGCACGGTCCGCTGGCGCCGATCGATGCGATGCAGACACGGCGGCTGCGGGCGCAGCTGCTGCACCGGCTCAACCGCTAGAACCGCTTCGTGCGCCAGATGGCCACGGGGACAGGGGCCGTTAACAAAAATCGTTAAACGGAGATGAATCCACGATAATGTGCAGGAACCCGCCCTGCCGCCGCAAGGTTCGTGCGGTGCCGGGATGCGGATCGCGTGCGTGTATCCGCTGCCGGCCTGTACCACCTTGTTCAGGAGGATTTCGCGGATGATTAAAGGCGCTCTTGGCGCAGTAGCCCTGGTTGCGGGCCTGTCGCTTACTCCCGTCGCGGCTTCGGCCGCCCCGATCCTTGGCGGCGCGACCGCCGTCGATCTCACCGCTACCAGCACCTTCCAGTCGCTCGGCTACACGCTGTCGACCTATGGTACCGCCAGCTCGTTCCTGCTCGGCAACGACATCGTCGCCACCTTCCTCGCGACGGGTGGTACCCGCAATGACTCGACCGGCGCGCTGCTCGTCGAACACAATGGTTCGGGCCTGAACTTCATGTCGGGCGCCAACATGCTCAGCATCGGCGACTTCGTGGTCGATACCGCCAACAACGTCGTGCGCGGCTCCGCGACCGCCAACGGCACCGGCCTCGGCACGGTCTCGCTGTTCAACCTCGGCGCCAACTCGACGCTGACGCTGACCAACGAGGCGGCCGCCGCCTTCACCTCGACGCTGGGTGCCCCGAATCTCGCCGGTGCCACGATCGGTACCGCGCAGGTGAACGTGGTGTTCGGCCCGAGCGGCGTGCCGGAACCGGCCAGCTGGGGCCTGATGATCGCAGGCTTCGGCTTTGCCGGTGCCGCCCTGCGCCGCCGGTCGCAGGCGACCCGTCTCGCCGCCGCCTGAGCGCCGGCTCCGAAACATGGAAACGGCCGGGAGATCGCTCTCCCGGCCGTTTTCTGTTGTGCAGTGAAGGCGCGAGATCAGAAACTCGCCCATTCGCCGGCATCGGCACTGGCCATCGCCGCGACCGGCAGCGGCTTCACCGGCGAGACATAGCCGGTGCCGCGCACGGCGACAGCAGGGCGCGCGGGCGGCGTGCGCGGTGCCCGCATCCCGCCGACCTGGAACTTGCCGGCCTGATCGCTGAGGTTCGTGACCTCAGCATGAAGGTTGCGCGCCGCGGCCGAGGTCTGCTCGACCATCGCCGCGTTCTGCTGGGTGCTCTGGTCCATGGTCTGCACCGCGCTGGCGATCTGCGAGATTGCCGATGCCTGGGCCTGGTTGTCGGTCGCCATTGTCGTCACCAGTTGGTGAACTTCGCTGGTCGCACCCGAGATGGTGCCGAGCGCGCCTTCGACCTGCTGCACCGTCTGCACCGCTTCGACGATGTCCTTTTGGGTGGCGCTGAGCTGGTCGCGTGCACGGCTGGCTTCCTCCTCGGAGCGCATCGCCAGCTGAGAGACAAGGTCGGCGACCACGGCGAAGCCGCGGCCTGCCTCGCCGGCGCGGCCTGCCTCGACGGCGGCGTTCATCGCGAGGACGCGCGTCTGGAAGGCGATCTTGTCCAGGCCTTCGATCACGCTGTCGATGCCCTTGGCGCCATCGGCGACGCGGTTCATCGCCTGCACCGCCGTATCGGTGATGGTGCGGCCGTCCTCG
>NZ_AGFU01000105.1 GCF_000226955.1 Sphingomonas elodea ATCC 31461 | reverse complement strand
ATGGCTTTCTCCGTTAACACCAACGTCGGCGCGATGGCGGCTCTGCAGAGCCTGAATGCCACCCAGAAGGACCTGTCGACCACCCAGAGCCGCATCAACACCGGCCTGGCGGTCTCCTCGACCAAGGATGACTCGGCGACCTACACGATCGCGCAGGGTCTCCGCAGCGATCTGGGCGGCCTGAAGTCGGTTTCGTCCTCGCTCAGCCGCGCCAAGAGCGTGACTGACGTCGCCGTTGCCGGTGCCGAGCAGATCTCCGACATCGTCAACCAGATGAAGGCGAAGGCCTATCAGGCTGCGGACGCTGGCCAGACCACGGACAGCCGCACGCAGCTGAACAACGACTTCACCGCGCTTCGCGATCAGATCACCACGATCGTGAACTCGGCGAACTTCAACGGCACCAACCTGCTGAAGACCGGCGGCGGCACCGTGACGGCGCTGCAGTCGCTGCAGGATTCGAACACCGCGACCACGGCGTGGAACCCGGATTCGCTCAGCGTGGCGAACCAGGAACTC
>NZ_AGFU01000106.1 GCF_000226955.1 Sphingomonas elodea ATCC 31461 | reverse complement strand
CCGGACTCTAGCTCCAATTGGAGGAAAAAACGGGGGTCACGTCATGATTTGTCCTCATGCCCGCCTGAATCACCGCCTCTGCGCTACCATACTTTGCGAGCTGAGCCTCATATGTTGGCCCTTGGGGATTGCCATATCGATCAACGTTTCGCTTATACACTGCCAGCAATTGATCTTCTGAATAGAAAGAAAGCCGCGTCTTGTTTCTTAATTCTACAAGCCGCCTCGCTATATCCTCTGCAGACCTTCCCTGCGAATACAAAGTGGCGACCAGGTCTCGTTCACCTTGGACGGTCTCGTGGTACTCTAGCCGGATGGACTGAGCATTTGCCACAGCCTTTGGATCGCTCCAATCTACGCCCCAAATTTCCTGTGCAAACTCTGAGCCGCTCGTAGGTAGGTATCCGTAAACACCTTTAGCATCAGCAGCAAGATCGCCCGGTGCTTGCTCAACGGTGTATGAGAACCGAGCGAGGGCGCTCGATAGCGAATTTTCTGCGGCACCAGCCACCCTAGATTCGCCCACTATAGCCTTCGCCGCACCATCGGTCGCGAGTGTGACTGCCGCGTCAGCCCCGAGTACAGCCGCCGCGCTGCCGCAGGCGCGCGACGCCTCGTTCCCGCCCAGCCCACAGCTTTGGACAACGTCCACCACCGGCTTCGCCACCGCCGCGAGCATGGCCTTCGCACCGTCGACAGCCGAGCCAACCGCTGCGGAGAAGCGCGCCGCATGCGCATCCTTTTCCGCCTGGGTCGGCACATAGAAAGGATCCCCCGCCCCGGGCGGCGTTATGTCCGCGACGAATTTCAGTACTGCCGATCCCGCCGCGGTCGCGGCCCCGCCCAAGGCCTCGGCGCGCGCGGACATCCGGTCCTGGGCCGCCTTGTACGCGGCCTGACCCTCCGGCGTCTGGTAGTAGGGGTTGATCTGGCCGGTGTTCGGATCAACCGCGCTGCCGAGCGTGCCGAGGTCGGCCAGAAACTGCGCCGCCGGCTTGGCGGCATCGCCGACGCTCGCTGCGAAGTCCGAAACGCCCGCTGCGAAATCCGACCCATTGGCGCGCGCCTGGACTTCCGCGAAATACAGGTCGCGAAGGGTCTGAGGGTCGGCGAGCGCGCCCAGGACCGTGCCGAATGCCTGCCCCAGCGGATCGGCGTTGCCGGCCGACGCCATGTCGGACCGGACGATCGCCTTGGCGCTGTCGGTCAGGTCATTGTAATTCCGTTTGAAAGTGACGAGCTCGGCCAGCTCCGCACTGCTGAGATCGGACAAGCCCGCTTGCCGGCGCGCATCACCCCCCGACAGATAGTCGAGCGCGGCCTGCTTGGCGGCACTTTCCTGCCGGGTCTGCGCGATCGCCTCGGCCTCGGTCAGCTTCGGCGCCTTGGGATCGCGGATGTTCGCAGCGATGGCGGCGTAATAACGCTGCATCGCCGCCACGATCTCCGCATCGCTCGCGCCGGGATAGAGGTTGGCGAAGGCCTGCCAGCGATCCTGCTCCGCCTTGGTGCCGCTCTTCCACGCGCTGAAGGGGTGCGCGCCGGCACAGGTCCGTTCGCCTGCGGTACAGATCGTGACGGGGCCGCCGGGCCCCTTGATCGTCTCGACCGAATTGTTCTGCGTCTCGATCTGGGCCGACAGCGTGGCCGCCTGGGTGTCGAGACCGGCGGTCTGGGCGATGGCGGCAACCAGCGTGCCGACCAGATTGCCGCGCGCCTGCTGCTCCGCCTGCGTATAGGTGCGTACCGCGTCGCCCTCGGCATTCACCGCGACGCTGCCGTCCGTCTTTTTCGGTTCCAGCGACGCGAGCAGATTGTTGAGCACGACGCTGGCCGCCGCCCCCATCGCCCCGCTGGCACAGTCCCCCGAGCCGCCGACGGCGCTGCCGGCACAGCCGACCAGCCCCTGCAGCGCGGCGCGGGCCTGCTCACTGTGAAGCGCATCCGCCAACTGCTTGACCTGGTCGGTCGCCAGGCCCTGCAGCACGTTGACCGCCGCCCCCTGCACGAGACTGGTGAGCGAGCCGGCGACATCCGATCCGGCAGCGCCGTTGATCGCCGTGAGCACCAGCCGCCCGGTGCCGCCCGCGCCCCAGAGCGCATAGGGGTTGGACTGGGGATCCTCGTTCGGATGCTGCTTGCTCCAGTCGTCCGCCTTGGCCGCCTGAGAGCTCAGGAATGCGTTCGTCTCCGCAGCCAAGGTCTGCGCCGCCTGGAAGCCCTGGGCGATTTCCTGCCGCTTGGCCTCGTCGAACTGCTGGACCAGCGCGCCGGCATTGGCGCCGCTGGTGTCGCGGCGGATCGTCTGGGCGAGCGCAGCGCTGGCGGCGTCGCCCGAAGTGATCGTGATCGTGCCGTTCGCGATTGCCGACCGGGTCGTGCCCGACTGGCTACCGCTCGCCCCCATCGCCATCGGCGGGGTCGCGGTTACCGTGCCCAGCCCCTGGATCGACAGCCCCGGCAGCGGCGTGGCGCCCTGTGGCGACACCTGCCCGTCCTTGCCGGCCTTGATCCCGCCGATACCGCCGCCGATCGAGGTCTGGCTGGCGTCCCAGGTCTCCCGGTTCTCGAGGTCGCTGGCGTGGAGTGTGCCGGTGGTCAGGCTGTTCTTCGATGGGTCCGCGGTGCTGGCGATCACCGCGCCGATCAGCGACGTGTCGCCACCGGCATGAATCGCAAAGCCCTGGTCGCCGGCATGGATGCCCGCCTGCTCGACCACGCTGGCGAAGTCGCCCTGCTGCTTGCCGTTCGAGAGATTGCCCGAAACCGAGACCGCGCCCGTGCCGATCGCGATGCTCGCGCCCACCGAAGCGCTGTGCGAGCCCGACTGGTAGGTGCTGCTATCCTGCCGGCTGGCGATCGCCAGGCTGCCGGCGTCCACGACCACCTGCCCGCCCGAGACGATCGCCCCGTCCAGCCCCAGCGCCCCCGGGGTCACCAGCGTCGCAGTGCCGCCCGCGGTCACCACGCTCTCGATATTGGTGACCTGGGGCGGTCAAGAAATTTCCTTGCCCCTCTAATGTGCAAAAGACATATTTTGACCCGTACCCATCTGCTATTCACTGCCACGTTTCAGACGCACGAGAAATTCGCTAAAGTCATTAGCCAAATCAACTACACATCTATTAGCTATCATGTCAGTCACTTCAAATTCATCATGTAATATCAATTTTATAGAAGGAAATTTATTATCATTTTCCATCTTAAAAACCAAATAATCTCCAGAAGCCGTCAAGCCAAATGTCATACACCTCCTAAATTCAACTCCTTCCAAATCTTGATAATATTCAATTGATCCTGATTTTTTAACATCATAAAATCTACAAAAACTAAACCAATCTTCAAAGTTTTTTGATTTGTGGACGTACTCTATACGGTTATCCACCAGTTGAGCCCCATTATGCTCAGATAGCAATTGAGCATATGCGAACGGCACTTCTACTCCGCAGCTAGCAGCGAATTTATAGATTTTATCTATTGGAAATTTTCCATAATCAGTAAATATATTTAACATTATTACTTGCCTGAATTAAGAGATTTTTGACCGCTATGAATAACTGCGTCGTGAACTACCGCCGGAATTAGCTGCATATTATTTGGAGAAGATTGCGCGTTATGATGCCACGTATAATCATCAATTTTTGGCTGCCCAGAATTAATCTGTTTCAGTTGGTTCTCACTGAACTGTGAAGAGTCCACCTTGCCGCTATTTATCGCATCCCTAAGGTCTCTGGTGGCTTTGGCCATCTGAGCGGAATAAGAAAATTTAGTGTCTATTGACGTCGTATACTTTGAGACATCGTCGAATATTGGAAGCCCTCTGGCGTCATAGGGAATATTTGCGGTCAAGGGAGCTCCAGTCACAGGGTCATCGAATTGTACCCTAACTGCCTTGCCACCGCCCCCGTCTGTTATGACTTCAATTCCCTTAGTAGGATCCGAGTTCACACGCTGATGAGGAGTGGATGGAGTTGTCGTGGAACGGACATTCTCAGCGCCATATTTGTCTTCCAGATCGGCTCGCGACGCTCTCGGATTATATGGCCCTGATGTGAGGTCATCAACGTGGAAATCGCCGCTGGGGCCCTCCAGCTTGACGGTACCGTGCGACCCGCCGTTGACGCCCTTGATCACCGGCACTGTCATTCCGAGCAGTGT
>NZ_AGFU01000107.1 GCF_000226955.1 Sphingomonas elodea ATCC 31461 | reverse complement strand
TACACTCTTTCCCTACACGACGCTCTTCCGATCTGCTGGTCCAGATGGAGCATATCTCGGTACAGGTCGTCGGGCGCGGCAGCCCGGTGATCCTGATCCCCGGCCTGTCCAGCCCGCGTGCCACATGGGACGACGTGGTGCCCGAGCTTGCCCGGAACCACCGCGTCTATCTGGTGCAGGTCAACGGCTTTGGCGGCGACGATCCGCGCGGCAATCTCCAGCCGGGTGTCCTCGATGGCATCGTTGCTGACCTCCACACGCTGATCGCGAACGCCAAGCTCGGCGCGGTGCCGGTGGTCGGCCATTCGATGGGCGGGCTGGTCTCGCTGATGCTGGCGAAGGCGCATCCTGCCGATGTGAAGAAGGCGCTGATCGTCGATGCGCTGCCGTTCATCAGCACCATCTTCGCCCCCGCCGCTACCGTCGACTCGATCAAGCCCCAGGCCGAGATGATGCGCGCGCAGATGGCCGGGCTCTACGGCAAGCCATTCCCCGCGCAGCTCGCCCAGATGCTCGCGCAGCAGAATGCGCTCAAGCCCGCTTCGCGCGAAAAGGTCGCCGCCTGGTCGAGCAAGGCCGACATGCGGGTGAGCGGCCAGGCGATCTACGAGGACATGGTCACCGATCTGCGCCCCGACCTGCCCAGGATCACCACGCCGATCACCGTGCTGGTGCCGTGGACCGCCGCGCGCGGCGAGGCGGCGACGCTCGGCTTCTATCGCAGCCAATATGCCGGCGCGCCCAAGGTCACGATCCAGGGCGTGGGCGACAGCGGGCACTTCGTCATGCTCGACCAGCCCGCGGCGTTCGAGCGGGCGCTGGCGGCGTTCCTCGCGGGTTGAGACACCCAGTAACCGTCATCCCGGCGGAAGCCGGGATCCATTCGGCACTCCGGTTCGGCAAGCGCCGTGACCTAGACCCCAATGGATCCCGGCTTCCGCCGGGATGACAGATGTTGGGGCTGCCGATTGCCTAGCGGCTCCAGCGCGCGAAGATGGCGGTGGGCAGTTCCAGCCCGCGCGTCTCTTCGCGCACGGTCAGTTCGCCGGCCTCGACGGTGCCGCCCTTGCCGGCCATCGCCTGGCGGACCAGTTCGCCGATCGCCAGCGCCGACATCCGCACCGCGTAGACGGTGAGGAACAGGAAGCGCGAATTTGCGTCGAGCAGCCTGGCCACATCGTCGATCAGTCCGGGCAGGCCCTCTTCCAGCTTCCACACCTCGCCATTGGGGCCGCGGCCCCATTTGGGCGGATCGAGGATGATGCCGTCATAGCGGCGGCCACGGCGCACCTCGCGCGCGGTGAATTTCATCGCGTCGTCGATCATCCAGCGGATCGGCTTGTCGGCCATGCCCGAGAGCTGGGCATTGGCCTTGCCCTCCATCACCGATTTCTTGGAGGCATCGACATGGGTGACCTTCGCCCCCGCCGCCGCCAGCGCCAGCGAGCCGACGCCGGTATAGCCGAACAGGTTCATGCATTCGGGCTCGGCCATCCCGTCGATCCGGCCGCGCATCCAGTCCCATACCGGCGCCATGTCCGGGAAGAAGCCGAGGTGGCGGAAGGGCGTGGTCTGGGCGGTGAAGCGCACCTCGCGCCATGCCAGCGGCCAGCCCTCGCGCGGCACGGGCTTCAGATACTCCCAGCGGCCGCCGCCATCCTCGTCGGAGCCGGGGACGAACTCGGCATGCGCGTCCCAGTCGGTGGACGCCGGCGCCCACAAGGCCTGGGGCTCGGGGCGAATAAAGCGATAGGCGCCGTAGCGCTCCAGCTTCCGTCCGTGGCCCGAATCGACCAGCCCGTAATCGCCCCAGGGCTCGCCGGTGAGGGTGACGAGCTTCACGGCCGGGCGTGCGCCCGCTCGGCGATATAGCCGGTGATCGCGCCGAATTCGGCCGGCAGCGTGTCGTAGCGCTCCTGGCGCTCGAACAGGTCGCCGACGCGGCTGGGCACGTTGGGGCGCATGCCGGTGGCGCGCTCGACCGCGTCGCGGAACTTGGCCGGGTGGGCGGTGGCCAGCGTCACCACCGGCACGTCGGCGGCCAGCCCGGCGCGCTGCGCGGCGGCGAGGCCGATCGCGGTGTGCGGATCGATCACCTGGCCCGCTTCGGCGCAGGCCCAGCGCATCGCCTCGTTCATGCCGTCCGCATCGATCGCGTCGCTGGTGAACAGCGCGGCGGCGCCGTCGCGCTGCGCATTGGTGAGCTGCATCGCGCGGGTAGATTCAAAACCGCGCATCTGCTCGGTGATCGGCGCGCCCGCGAGATCGAACAGCAGCCGCTCGAAGTTGGAGCTGACCTGGATGTCCATCGACGGCGCGGCGGTGGGGGTGACGGTGCCCGCCGAATAGTCGCCGGCCGAAAGCGCGCGGTGGAGGATGTCGTTGACGTTGGTCGCGACCACCAGCTTCGCCACCGGCAGACCCATGCGGGCGGCGACATAGCCGGCGAACACGTCGCCGAAATTGCCCGTCGGCACCGAGAAGGCGACCGGCCGGTCCGGCGCGCCGAGACGGACGGCGGCGTAGAAATAATAGACCACCTGCGCCATCAGCCGGGCCCAGTTGATCGAATTGACCGCGCTCAACTGGAAGCGACCGGAGAAGGCCGCATCGTTGAACATCGCCTTCACCAGCGCCTGGGCATCGTCGAAGCTGCCTTCGATCGCGATGTTGTGGACGTTGGGGGCGAGCACCGTGGTCATCTGGCGGCGCTGCACGTCGGACACGCGGCCCTTGGGGTGCAGCATGAAGATGTCGACGCCGATACGCCCGGCCACCGCGTCGATCGCGGCGCTGCCGGTATCGCCCGAGGTGGCGCCGACGATGGTGAGGTGCTGATCGGTGCCGGCCAGGAACTTCTCGAACAACAGGCCGAGCAGCTGCAGCGCCACGTCCTTGAAGGCGAGGGTGGGGCCGTGGAACAGCTCGAGCAGCCAGTGCTGCCGGTCGAGCTGGACCAAGGGCGTCACCGCCGCGTGCGAGAAGCGGCCATAGGCCTGGGTGCACAGCTGGCGGAGCTCGTCCTCGCGCAGGTCCGGCGTGACGAAGGGCAGCATGACGCGCACCGCCGTCTCCACATAGGAGAGGCCGCGCATCGCGGCGATGTCCGCGGCCGAGAAGCTGGGCCATTCGGTCGGGACGTAGAGGCCGCCGTCGCTGGCGAGACCGGTGAGGGTGACGTCGCGAAAGCCCAGCAAGGGCGCGCCGCCGCGGGTGCTGTGATACTGCATGGCCGCCCGCGTTACCGGGCAAGCGCCGACACGACAAGATAGCTGTCCTTGGGGGCGGCTTGTCATTGTCGGGCGTGCGGAGTGTTCCGTCACGGATCTCGCCTGCGTATAGGCGCGTTCCGTACAGCTTTCCCGATGGAGAGAGATGATGGCCTATCCCCAGCCCTGGCACGCCGATGCCGATCGTTACGATGGCCGCATGCCCTATCGCCGCTGCGGCGTGAGCGGGCTTGACCTGCCGGCGATCAGCCTGGGGCTCTGGCAGAATTTCGGCGGCACCGACGTGTTCGAAAATGCCCGCGCGATGCTGCGCCGGGCGTTCGACCGCGGCGTGACGCATTTCGATCTCGCGAACAATTACGGCCCGCCCTACGGCTCGGCCGAGGAGAATTTCGGCCGCGTCATGGCGACCGACTTCGCCAGCCACCGCGACGAGCTGATCATCTCGACCAAGGCGGGGTGGGACATGTGGCCCGGACCCTATGGCGACGTCGGCGGCAGCAAGAAATATCTGATCGCCTCGTGCGACCAGAGCCTCAAGCGGATGGGGCTCGACTATGTCGACATCTTCTATTCGCACCGCGTCGACCCCAAGACTCCGCTGGAGGAGACGATGGGCGCGCTCGCCCAGATCCACCGGCAGGGCAAGGCGCTCTATGTCGGCATCTCCAGCTATTCGCCCGAGCTGACGCGTAAGGCCGCCGCGATCCTCGCCGACTACAAGGTGCCGCTGCTGATCCACCAGCCGAGCTATTCGATGCTCAACCGCTGGATCGAGGAGAGCCTGCTCGACACGCTGGAGGATCTCGGCACCGGCTGCATCGCCTTCTCGCCGCTGGCGCAGGGGATGCTGACCCGCAAATATCTGAACGGCGTGCCGGAGGATGCGCGCGCGGCCAAGGGCAGCTCGTCGCTCGACACGCGCCTGCTCTCGGACGAGAACATCGCCCGCATCCGCGCATTGAACGCGATCGCCGAGAAGCGCGGCCAGACGCTGGCCCAGATGGCGATCGCCTGGGTGCTGCGCGACCGCCGTGTCACCTCGGCGCTGGTCGGTGCGCGGACGGTGCAGCAGCTCGACGACTCGCTGGACGCCGTGAAGAATCTCGCTTTCTCGGCCGAGGAGCTGGCCGAAATCGACACCCATGCAACCGAAGGCGCGATCGACCTCTGGAAGGTATCGTCCACGCTCGAGGATCTGCCGCAACGATGAGCGTCGCCTTCCGCCGCGAGAGCGACGAGGAACACAAGGAGCCGAAGTTCGAGCTGCCGCTGCCGGCCGGGCCCAACCTGGTCACGGCGGCGGGGCCGGCGCTGATCGCGGGCAAGGTCGCAGCACTTGAGGCAGCGATCGAGGCCGAGGGGGATGCGGAGGCCAAGGAAGGGCTGAAGCGCGAACTCCGCTACTGGAACACCCGCGCCGCCACCGCGCAGGTTGCGCCGCCCATCGTGGACGGCGTGGCGGGCATCGGCGCGCGCGTGCGGATCCGGCTGGGCGGGCGCGAGCGGGTGATCGAGATCGTCGGCCATGACGAGGCCGATCCGGCGGCCGATCGGCTGGCGTTCCAGGCGCCGCTGGCGCACGCGCTGCTCGGCGCGGAGGAAGGCGAGCGGGTGGACTTCGCCGGCAAGGCCGAGGCGATCGAGGTGCTCGCGGTCGAAGCGATGTCGTGAAAGGTCGGGCGGCGGGGCCTAGGGGCTCCCGCCGCCGCGTCCAGCCGGCGTCAGCTCACCCGGCGGAGATGCTTGCCGCCATAGCGCTGGCCCAGATAGGCGGTCAGCCGGTGCAGGTAGTTCTTGGCGTTCTCCGCCTTTTCGGGGCAGCAGGGCAGGGGGTTCTTGCTGATCCCCGCCGCGCGCCGATCCACCTTCTGGCACAGCAGTTCGATGTCCTGCCGGCTGAGCAGGTTCTTCTCGCGCATCACGCACAGCAGGCTTTCGAGGATGATCAGCGTTTCATCCCCGGCCTGCACGTCGGGCAATTGTACCGCTTGCGATTCGCTCTGCATCACCGCACCTCTCCGTTCCTATTGGATCCAGAGAGTATGCGGATTTTTGCAGCTGGCAAGGGCTCACTCGAGCCCGCCACCTAAGGTTCTATACAGGGTCACCAAATTGCTCGCGCGCGTCAGCCGTGTGGTGACCAGCTGCTGCTCGGCGGCATAGGCGCTGCGCTGCGAATCGAGCGCGGTGAGGAACGAATCCACCCCCGCCCGGTAGCGCGCGTCGGAGAGCCGGGCGGCGACGTCGGCGGCCTGGGCCCGTGCGGTCTGGGCGCGGACCTGCTCGTCGATCGTGCCGCGCTGCGCCAGCGCGTCGGAGACTTCGCGGAACGCGGTCTGGATCGTCTTCTGATAGGTCGCGACCGCGCCCTCGCGCGCCGCCTTGTAGTAATCGACGTTGGCCTGGTTCTTCCCGAAATTGAAGATGTTGAACGAGGCGGTGGGCGAGACCGTATAGGTATCGGTACCCGAACCGAACAGCTTGCCGATCGTCGAGGCGATCGAGCCGCCGGTCGCGGTGAGCGAAAGGCTGGGGAAGAACGCCGCCCGCGCCGCGCCGATATTGGCGTTCTGTGCGATCAGCTGATGCTCGGCCTGCAGCACGTCCGGACGGCGCAGCAGCACCTCGGACGGCAGGTTGCCGGGCAGTGCGTCGATCGTCGCCTTGCCGTCGCCCAGCGCCTCCGGCAGCAGCTCGGCGGGCACCGGTGCGCCGGTGAGCAGCTGGAGGGCGTTCACGTCCTGCGCGATCCGGGTCTTCGCCGTGGCGACGTCGTTGCGCGCGGATTCGTAGCTGGTTTCGGCCTGGCGCGATTCGAGCTCCGAGGCGGTGCCGATGCGGAACTGGGCCCGGGTGAGCTCCAGCGACTGTTCGAATGCCTTGAGCGTCCGCTCGGCGATCGCCAGCTGCTCGCGGTCCGAGGCGAGCGTCAGCCAGGCCGCGGCGATTTCACCGATCAGCGAAACGCGGGTGGCGCGCTGCGCTTCCCCGCTGGCGAAATACTGTTCCTGCGCGGCGCGGCTGAGGTTGCGCACCCGGCCGAACAGGTCGATCTCGAATGAGGTGATGCCGCCCGAGACGCTGAAGTTCTGAATGTCCTGCACGCCGCCGGTGCCCAGCGCGCCGCCGGCGCTCGCCGCGAACTGCGCGGTATTGGTGTAGGTGCCGGTGCCGCTGACGCCGATCGCGGGGAACAGGTCCGCGCGCTGCGCCCGGTACTGCGCCCGCGCCTGCAGCACATTGGCGGCGGCGAGGCGCAGGTCCTGGTTGTTGTCCAGGCCCAGCTGGATCACGCGGCGCAGGCGATCGTCGACGAAGAAGTCGCGCCAGCCGATCTTGCTAATGTCCGGCGCATCGCTGGCCGCCGCCGGGTAGACGCCGCCCTGGGGCAGCGCCGCCGGTACCGCCGGCTCGGGCCGGCCGTATTTGGGCGCAAGGTTGCAGGCCGAGAGCGCGGTGCTCGCGGCGAGCACGAGGATAAGGGGGAAGCGGTTGGTCACGGCCGTCAGGCTCCCTGCGGCGCCGGGGCGCCGCCGTCATTTGTGGTTGCGGGGGGCGTCTCGTCCTTGCCGCGGCGGCGGTCGAACAGGTTGCGCACCACCACGAAGAACATCGGCACCAGGAAGATGGCGAGGATCGTGGCAGAGAGCATGCCGCCGACGACAGAGCGACCGATCGCGTTCTGGCCGCCGGCACCTGCGCCGGTGGAGATCGCCAGCGGCAGCACGCCGAAGATGAAGGCAAGGCTGGTCATCAGGATCGGCCGCAGGCGAAGTTTGGCGGCTTCCACCGCTGCGTCGAAGGCACTCATGCCCTCGCGCATCCGCTCCTCGGCGAACTCGACGATCAGGATCGCGTTCTTCGCCGACACGCCGATCGTGGTGATAAGGCCGACCTGCAGGTAGATGTCGTTGTTGAGGCCGGTCAGCTTGGCCGCCAGCAGCGCGCCGACCACGCCGAGCGGCACGACCAGGATGACCGAGATCGGCACCGACCAGCTCTCGTAGAGCGCGGCAAGGCAGAGGAACACGATCAGCAGCGACAATGCATAGAGTGCCGGTGCCTGGCCGCCCGAAAGCCGCTCCTCGTAGGAGAGACCGGTCCATTCGAGCGCGGTGCCCGGCGGCAGCTTGGCGTGGATCGCCTCCATCGCCGCCATCGCGTCGCCGGTCGACACGCCGGGGGCCGGCGCACCGAGGATTTCCATCGCCGGCAGGCCGTTATAGCGGGTCAGCTGCACCGGTGCCTGTTCCCAGCTGAGCGTGGAGAAGGCGGTGAACGGCGTCATCGTGCCGGTCGCGCCGCGAACATAGAGGTTCGCGATGTCCTCCGGCGCCAGGCGATAGGGGGCATCGGCCTGGACATAGACGCGCTTGACGCGGCCGCGGTCGACGAAGTCGTTGACATAAGCGCCACCCCAGGCGCTGGCGATGGTGCTGTTGACCGAAGCCAGGTCGAGGCCGAGCGCCTTGGCCTTGTCCTGGTCGATATCGACCTTGAGCTGCGGCGCGTCTTCGAGCGAATTCGGACGTACGCCCACCAGGCGCTTGTCCTGCATCGCCATGCCCAGCATCATGTTGCGCGCCTGGAGCAGACGTTCATGGCCGATGCCGCCGGTATCGACGAGCTGCAGGTCGAAGCCGGTCGCATTGCCGAGTTCCTGCACCGCGGGCGGCGTGATCGCGAAGATCAGGCCGTCGCGATATTGCGAGAAGGCGCCCATCGCGCGGCCGACCATCGACTGCGCCGAATTGGCACTGCCCTTGCGGTCCTTCCAGTCCTTGAGCGGGATGAACACCAGGCCGCTGTTCTGGCCGGCGCCGGCAAAGCTGAAGCCGTTGATCGTGAACACGCCCTGGACGTTGCTCCCTTCCTTCTGGAGGAAGTGGTCGCGGACGAGTTCGAGACCCTTGTCGGTGCGCGCCGAAGTGGCGCCCGCCGGGCCCTGGACCAGCGCGATGGCGATGCCCTGGTCCTCTTCCGGCAGGAAGCCGGCGGGCAGCCGCAGGAACAGGAAGGCCATGCCGCCGATGATCAGCAGATAGACCAGGCCCGAACGCTTCCAGCTGCGGGCGGTGCTGCGCACGCCCTGCTCGTAGCGGCGCTGGCCGTTGTCGAACTTCTCGTTGAACCAGCGGAAGAAGCGCGCCAGCAGCCCGTTGCCTTCCGCCTTGTTGGGATCGTGCGGCTTGAGGATGGTGGCGCACAGCGCCGGCGTGAGCACGAGGGCCACGAACACCGAAAGCACCATCGCCGAGACGATCGTGATCGAGAACTGGCGGTAGATCACGCCGGTCGAGCCACCGAAGAACGCCATCGGCAGGAACACCGCCGACAGGACGAGGGCGA
>NZ_AGFU01000108.1 GCF_000226955.1 Sphingomonas elodea ATCC 31461 | reverse complement strand
TGGAGAGTCCCCCACCCCAACCCCTCCCCTGAAGGGGAGGGGCTAAGTCAGGTCACTGCTTCTCGACGAATGCCTGGTACTTGGCCTCGTTCATCAGGCCTTCCAGCTCGCTCTCGTCGCTCAGCGTCATCTTGAAGAACCAGCCTTCGCCTTCCGGATCCTCGTTCACCAGCGCGGGGTTCTCGGTGAGGTCTTCATTGCCCTCGACGACGGTGCCCGACACCGGCGCATACACGTCCGAAGCCGCCTTCACGCTCTCGACAACGGCGGCATCGTCGCCCTTGGCCAGTTCCTTGCCCTCGTCGGGCACTTCGACGAACACGATGTCGCCGAGCTGGCTCTGGGCATATTCGGTGATGCCGACCGCCGCGACGTCGCCGTCGACTTCGATCCACTCATGGTCTTCGGTAAAATAACGGCTCATGTCACGCTCCCTTTCGGACATAGCGGTGGGGGACGAAGGGCATAGCCACAACCTCCGCGGAATGCTGCTTGCCCCGCTGGACAAGCGTAATCGTGGTGCCGGCCGCTGCAAGCGCCGACGGCACATAGGCCATCGCGATCGGCTTCTGCACGCTGGGCGCGAACCCGCCCGAGGTGACCTTGCCGACCTCTGCGCCGGTAGCATCGACCACCACCGCGCCTTCGCGCACCGGTTGGCGACCCTCGACGATCAGGCCGACGCGCTTCATGGCGCTGCCCTGCTCGCGCTCGGCGAGGATGCGCTCGGCACCGGCGAAACCGCCTTCCTCGCGGCGGCGCTTCGACAGCGCGAAGCCGAGATCGGCGGCGACCGGCGTGGTCTCGAGATCGAGGTCATGGCCGTAGAGCGGCAGGCCGGCCTCCAGGCGCAGCGAATCGCGCGCGCCCAGGCCGATCGGCTTGACTTCGGGCTGCGCGGTCAGCGCGTCGGCGAACGCCTCGGCCGCCTCGCCCGGCAGCGAAATCTCGTAGCCGTCCTCGCCAGTATAGCCCGAGCGGCTGACCCAGAGCGGGTTGCCGTTCCACTCGAACGCGGCGGCGGTCATGAACACCAGCTTCTCGACACCCGGCAGCACGCGGGCGAGCGCGGTGACCGCCTCCGGCCCCTGCAGCGCCAGCAGCGCCTGGTCTTCCAGGTGGTTGATCGTCACTTCGTCGGGCAGGAATTCGCGGAACACGCCCAGATCGTCCCACTTGGTAGCACCATTGACGACCATGTAGATCGTTCCGCCGTCGATCTCGAAGGCGTTGTCGGCCGGCAGGCGGGTCATCATCAGATCGTCATGGATGCCGCCCTCTTCGCTGAGCAGCAGCGAATAGCGCATCCGGCCCTCGCCCAGCCCCTTCACATCGCCGGGCAGCAGCGTCTCGAGCCCGGCGTCGAACGCGACGCCCGAGAAGAGCAGCTGGCCCATATGGCTGACGTCGAACAGCCCGGCATGCTCGCGCGTCCAGAGATGCTCGGCCATGATGCCTTCATACTGGACCGGCATGGCATAGCCGGCGAACGGCACCATCCGGCCGCCGCGCGCGCGGTGCCAGGCGTCGAGCGGCAGCGTCTCGATCGGCAGGTCGGTAGCGACGGTGTCTTCGGCGGTATCGCTCATCGGGGCACTCCGGGCATCAAGGGTCAACGATGCGCATGGAGCCGAACGCCCCCGCAACACCATCGCCCCCTCTGTCACGGAACCTGAGAGCTTTCGCGCGGGTGGTACCCGGCTTACCCCTTCGGTGGAGCCCGGCCGCAGCGGCCGTCTCGCTTTCCAGAGTGTCGTGGCCTGCGCGGTCCTCGGTGCCTGAGAGATTCCGGGGCGGTTGCTCCTTCGGCGATCCGGCGAACCGGATTCTCTCCCGCGCATGCCCATGCCGGTCGCCCGGCATCGACGCCCCCGCCTTGGCGGGGGAGCCGGCGCGAGTCAATCGGGATTGAGGGGAATTTGATCCTCCCCGGGACGGGGAGGGCCGCCGCCGCACCGGACTCGCTCGTGGATAGCCCCCTCCACCATGCTGCGCATGGTCCCCCTCCCCGTGCCGGGGA
>NZ_AGFU01000109.1 GCF_000226955.1 Sphingomonas elodea ATCC 31461 | reverse complement strand
TGACCGCGCTGACCGGCGGGACCCGGCTCGCGGGCTATGGCGACAATCAGGAGCAGTATCAGGCACTGCTCGGCGCGGGTGCCGCCTACGCGAAGGAATTCGGCCTGTCGCTTGGCGTCGGCCTAACTGCCGAGCAAATGGCCTCCCTGACCACCGACATCGTGCTGCTGGTCGACGTGGTGGTCGAAGGCCCGAACGGGCCGACCCATGCGCTCGCACCGATCGTTTATCTGGCGAAGACCCATGAAGGCGACCTCCAGGAGTCGGGAGCACTCATCGCGGCAGGCGGCCAGTTGTCGATCCGCTCTGCCGGTGACCTGACCAACAGCGGCGTGATCCGCGCCAGCCTGGGCAGCGACATCGCAGTGGAAGGGCGCCTGACCAATGCCGGCACGATCGCCGGCGGCAAGGTCGCGACGATCACCGCGGGCGGCGACCTGATCTCGCAGGGCGGCAGCTTCACCGGCGGCGACCTGACGCTCTCCGCGGGCGGCAACATGGTGCTGGGCGCGACGCGGTCGACCCAGCATAGCGCCACTGCCTATGCGGGCGGCGGCACGCTCACCGATTCGATCACGCATCAGGTGACCACGGTAGACGCTACGGGCAAGCTCACCCTGGTCGCACTCGGCGATCTGACGGCTGCGGGTGCCAAGCTCTCCGCCGGCGATAGCGCCACCCTGGTGGCAGGCGGCAACATCACGCTTGGCGCCGTAACCGACGTCACGCACGTCCAGGCAATCGACCGCAGCGCGAAGGGCACTTCCGCTGGCAGCGCAACGAGCCAAACTGCCCTCGGCACCAGCCTTGCCGCCGCCAACGGAATTACCGTGCAAACCGGCGGCGCGCTCGCGCTGATCGGCAGCACGATCCAGACGCGCGACGAGAAGGGCGGTCAGATCACGCTGGCGGCCGGCCAGGGGATCACGATCGGCGCGGCCCAGCAGGATTGGTCGAGCGATCAATATGACCGCGCCGGAAAGAAGCGCTCGGTCGCGACGAGTAGCAGCGGCACGACCAATCTGCTCTCCAGTATCGACGCGGCCGCCGGCCTCACCATCACCACGCCGGGCGCGGTG
>NZ_AGFU01000110.1 GCF_000226955.1 Sphingomonas elodea ATCC 31461 | reverse complement strand
GATCGTGGCGGACATCGAATCGGCCGCCAGCGCGGTCTCGTCCACCGCCGCGGTGATCGCGGTGACGGTCTGCGCCTGGATTTCCATCGCGGTGCGGATGCGGTTGGCGCTCTCCTGCACTTCGGAAACGGTCGCCCGGATCGAGGCATTGGTCTCCACGGTGGAACGCGTCGCGGACTGGATCGCGGCGATCTTGGCGGCGATGTCGTCGGTCGCCCGCGCCGTCTGGTTGGCGAGGCTCTTCACCTCCTGCGCCACCACCGCGAAGCCGCGGCCGGCATCGCCCGCCCGCGCCGCCTCGATCGTCGCGTTCAGCGCCAGCAGGTTGGTCTGTCCGGCGATGTCGCGGATGAGGCCCAGGATCGATTCGATCGACTTGGCGTGGTCGGACAGCATCTCGCTCATCCCCACCGCATCGCTCGCCTGGCCGCTCGCGCGCGTGGCGATCGCCGCCGCCGCTTCCACTTCGGTGCGCGCATCCTCGATCGCGCGGATCAGACCCGCCGCCGTCATCGCCGCCTCGCGCATCGCCACCGCCGACTGTTCCGCCGCCGCCGCGACCTCGCTCGCCTTGCCCAGCATCCCCCGCGCCG
>NZ_AGFU01000111.1 GCF_000226955.1 Sphingomonas elodea ATCC 31461 | reverse complement strand
TCATGACGACGCAGCCGACCAGCGACTTCCACGTCAAGGCGAACAGCGTCGTCACCGACGATAACGAATATGGCGGCAATTTCAGCGTCACCGGGCCGATCAATGATACGCTCGGCTATGTCTTCTCGGGCAGCTATTCGAACTGGGACGGCAACGTAAAGAACCTGTTCAACGGCAAGCAGGTGAACGGCCGCGAGAATGCGAGCGCCCGCGGCAAGCTGAAGTGGAAGGCCATGCCGGACCTGACCTTCACGCTTTCGGCCAACTATCTCAACGGCAACACCACCGTCGGCCGCCCGTTCATCCGGATGGACCCGGCGGCGCTGCTGCGCGCGCAGGCGGCACTCACCCAGAGCGTCGCGCTGCCGGGCGTCCAGGTCGGCCCGACCAACCAGACCGTCAGCAACAACTATGATTCGCGCACGAAATATTGGGGCTGGGGCACGATGCTCCGTACCGATATCAACATCGGCAAGCTCAACGTGCTGGGCCTGACGTCCTATGATCGCTTCCGTCTCGACGACTATCTCGACCATGACGACACCGCGGCACCCGGCGCGTTCGGCGCCAACACCCAGATCGGGGCGTTCAAGTCCCGGCTGTTCACGCAGGAAATCCGCCTGCTGTCGCCGGGCCAGGATGCGTTCCGCTACGCGCTGGGCGTCTATTACGCGAACACCAACTTTGAACGTCCGTTCGAGCGTGGGCCGGCGTTCGCGCAGCAGAACTGGTACGCCACCTCGGGTTCGCGCCAGATCGCGGCATTCGGTCAGATCGACTGGGAGTTCGTGAAGAGCCTCACCGCCACCGTCGGCGGTCGCGTCCAGAACGAACGCGTCAAGTACACCTTCCGCGACAATCGTGCGAACGGTTCGTGGGCGGGCCGTGCCAGCGACAACGCGACCACCTATCGCCTGGGCCTGCAATATCAGGCGACGCCGGACGTGATGCTGTTCGGCAGCTACGCCACCGGCTACAAGGGCCAGACCTACGATCTGACCAGCGGCTTCAACAACGCCCGCGCCGCCGCGGGCCCGATCCGGCCGGAGACCTCGAAGGACAAGGAACTCGGTATCCGCACCCAGTTCTTCGATCGCCGGATGACCTTCAACATTACCTATTTCGATACCGACTACACCGATCTGCAGGCGCAGACGCTGGAGCCCTTGCCCGATGGTACGGCGAACTTCCGCCTGACCAATGTCGGCGGCCTGAACACCAAGGGTCTCGAATTCGAGACCGCCGCCCGCGTTACCCGCGAACTTACGCTCACGGGTGCGGCGACGTATCTGGACGCGACCTACACCTCGTTCCCGGCCGCGCCATGCTATCCGCGCCAGACGGCGGCGCAGGGATGTATCTCGCAGGGCGGGCCGTCGTTCCAGGTGCTGACCGGCGAGAAGGCGGTCCAGGCGCCGACATGGAAGGCATCGGCGAGCATCGACTTCGCGCCCGCACTGACCGACAAGCTGAACGGGGTGCTCCAGGCGAGCTGGCAGTATCAGAGCGATGTCGCCTTCGCGGCACGCGATCCCGAGCAGTTCCAGCCGGCATTCAGCATCTTCAACCTCAGCGCCGGCGTGCGCGATCACCAGCGTCGCTGGGAAGCGGCGCTGTTCGTCAACAACCTGTTCGACAAGCAATATTACGGCTCGGTGGTGAACACGGCCGGTAACTTCAACACTCGTTCGGGGGCGGGTGCGCCCAATGCCCTTGCTACCCAGGCCGTCCTCCCGCGCGATTTCCGCCGCTATGCGGGCATCCGGCTTGGCGTGAATTACTGAACCTGATCCGTAGAGGGCGCCAGATGGGGGCGGAAGCATTGCTTCTGCCCCTTTTCTTTGCCCTTTGAATATTCTGTGGCCGGTTTGTCACACTGGCGGGAATGCGATCGTTTGCAATGCGGAATGTTTTCAAACAAGGCCGCATGTCCGTGATGTTGTCCTACAATTCTAACAACAAGACGCCTGTCGCATCGGTGCGGTGCGCCGGCGCAGCATTGGGAGAGGAGAACGCGATTCACCTTTCGAAGGGGCATGATTAATGAGGGGTTACCAGTTTTCGCTGCGCACGCTTGCGCTTGCCGCATCGTTTCTTGCCGGCGCGGCCCATGCGGCGACGGCGGACGAGCGTCGGGATATGGCGGGGGCGCCGGCCCAGGCTGCCAAGCCGGTGAAGGACGATAACGAGATCATCGTCACGACGACGGCGCAGAAGCGTTTCGAGAACATCCAGAACGTGCCGCTGGCGGTGCAGGTGGTGACGCCGGCGCAACTCGAGGCACAGGGTGTCCGCCACTTCCAGGATCTGGGCAAGGTCGCGCCGTCGCTGGTCGTGCGCACCGCCGAAAATCCGGTCAATTCCAATGTCTCCCTGCGCGGTGTCGGCACCTTCGCCTTCGGCATCGGCGTGGAATCGTCGGTGGCGGTGACCGTCGACGGCGTGCCGCTCGCCTTCCAGGCGCGCGCCTTTACCGACCTGCCCGACGTTGCGATGATCGAAGTGCTGCGCGGGCCCCAGAGCACGCTGTACGG
>NZ_AGFU01000112.1 GCF_000226955.1 Sphingomonas elodea ATCC 31461 | reverse complement strand
CAGGATTTCGAGATTGTAGAGCGGCGCATTCATGGCACCGATCTAGGATAGCCGCTGCGCAGTTGCGAGCGCGAAATACCCGCCTTTGGTATGGGTTGCGCGGCGGCGCCGGCCGATCAGTCGACCTTGTGCCGGCGCGGCCTGGTTTCGTCGCCGGCCGCATCGTCGGCGCTGGCATTGTCGCCGCCGAACACCGGCTCGCCCTTGCGGCGGCGGTCGACGAAATCGCCGATCGCGGCGCTGGTGGTGTCGAGCAGCGGATAGGTGACCGAGCGGGTGATCCATTTCGGCCGGTGGGTTCGCCCACCCTCGAACGTGTCGAGCACCAGCATCAGCACCAGAAAGCCCATGCTCACCAGGATCAGCCCCTTGGCGACGCCGAAACCCACGCCCAGCGCCCGGTCGATCGGCCCCAGGACCGAGTTGCGCATCTGTCCGCCCAGCGTATTGGCGATCAGCCGCCCGCCGAAATAGCTGAGCCCCGCCAGCAACGCGAAGGCGAGCACCGCCGCCCCGCCCTCGGTACCGATCATCGGCGCGAGAATCGCGGTGAAGCCTGCATGGAAGAACTTCACCGCCACCACCACCAGGATCCAGGCCAGGAATGCCAGCACCTCGGTGGTGAAGCCGCGCAGGAAGCCGAGAATGGCGGCGCCAGCGATGATTAGGAGCGTGATGATGTCGAGCCCGGTCATGCCTGCTCCATAGCAGCATGGACCGGGCGGTGAAGGGGCTTGCGCACGTCCATCCGGCATCGCCACATGTTCCCTTTTCGTTTTCCAGCGCCTACAGGTGCGGCATGGCAAAAATTCAGAAGCGCTACGTCTGCCAGGCCTGCGGATCGGTCACGACCAAATGGGCGGGCCAGTGCGCCGACTGTGCGGAGTGGAACACGCTGGTCGAGGAAGCGGGCGGCCCGTCCACGCCGTTCCAGGCCAAGCACCATCTGCAGACCGGCGGGCGCATGATCCTGCTGTCCGGGCTCGACAGCGAGATCGCGCTCCCCGAGCGGATGCCGAGCGGCATCGCCGAGTTCGATCGCGCGCTGGGCGGCGGCTTCGTCGAGGGCTCGGCGACGCTGATCGGCGGCGATCCCGGCATCGGCAAGTCGACCCTGCTGCTCCAGGCGGCAGCAAAGATCGCGATGCGCGGGCTGTCGGTCGCCTATATTTCGGGCGAGGAAGCGGCGGATCAGGTGCGCCTGCGCGCCCGCCGGCTGGGCCTTGGGCAAGCGCCGGTACAACTCGCCTCCGCCACCTCGGTGCGCGACATCCTCACCACGATCGGCATGGGCAGCCCGCCCGACCTGCTGATCATCGATTCGATCCAGACGATGCATTCGGACCTGATCGAGGGCGCGCCCGGCACGGTGAGCCAGGTCCGCGCCAGCGCGCAGGAACTGATCCGCTTCGCCAAGGAGCGCGGCACCGCGCTGGTGATGGTGGGGCACGTCACCAAGGACGGCTCGATCGCCGGTCCACGCGTGCTGGAGCACATGGTGGATACGGTGCTGGCGTTCGAGGGTGAGCGCAGCCATCTCTACCGAATTCTCCGGGCGGTGAAGAACCGCTTCGGCGGCACCGACGAGATCGGCGTGTTCGCGATGCAGACCGAGGGGCTGACCGAGGTCGCGAATCCCTCTTCGCTGTTTCTCACCCAGCGCGACGAGAATGTGACCGGCGCGGTGGTGTTCCCCGCGCTCGAAGGCACACGCCCGGTACTGGTGGAGGTGCAGGCACTCACCGTTCGCCTCGCTTCGGGAGCGACACCGCGGCGATCGGTGGTGGGATGGGACTCCGCGCGGCTGTCGATGGTGCTGGCGGTGCTGGAGGCGCGCTGCGGCCTCAGCTTCGCGACCTGCGAGGTCTATTTGAACATCGCCGGCGGGTACCGGGTGCAGGACCCGGCCGCGGATCTGGCCATCGCCGCCGCCCTCGTCTCTGCCCTGTCGGAACGCCCGGTTCCAGCCGACTCGGTGGTCTTCGGCGAGATCGCGCTGTCGGGCGAGGTTCGGCCGGTCGCCCATGCCGCGCTGCGATTGCGCGAATCCGCCAAACTCGGGTTCAACCGGGCGCTCGCGCCGCTCGGAAATGCGACGAACGACCGGGAAAACAGCTCGCTAAATGTCGCAAACTTTCGTAATCTCAACGCTTTGGTGGAACAATTGCTTGGGAGATGACGGGCATTAAAATATCTTCATATATGCACTGGTATGCAGATGTCTGTTTTGATACAGTAGGCACAGATCAGAAGATCTGGTTCTCTGCTGACGTGTTGCTTGTCGCGTAGGTCAGGAACTATCCCCCTCACGGGCCGTTCGGTTTCGTTAAGTATTTGCTGATAAAGCAATTGTTAATGGAGACGGTCCATTTAGAACGCGAGGTTCGAGTGGGTATCAGGGTGGTAGTAAAGCAAGGGGGCAACGCCCGGTCGAAGCGGCTGCGCAGGATTGGCGCTGCAACTGCTGCCGTCGCCCTTGTGTCGGCGACCTCCGCCGGCATCGCCGTTCCCCCGATCGCCGCGGCCATGGGCAACGCTCTGCGGGCGATCGACGTCATGGGCCTGCTCTCGGAACGTTCCCCGGGCGTCCGCGAGGCAGGCGCCCAGAGCAACAAGGGCCGCCGGGTCGCGCAGAAGGCAAAGAAGGGGCCGAAGGAAGGCATGGTGCCGGATTCGACCGCCCAGAACGGGACCGTCTCGCCGCGCACCTTCGATTTGTCGGCAGACCAGGCGCCCATTCCGGCGGCGCTCGATCTTCCGGAAGATATTCTCCCCTCTTCGCTGGCCTCGGGGTTCCCCTCCAGCATCGATGGCTTCGCGCCGGGAGTGAGCTTCGTGCCGATTTCCTCCGGCCTGCCGCTCAGCAACGGTATCGTGCCCTCGGGCGGCTTCGGCGGGGGGGGGGGGGGGGG
>NZ_AGFU01000113.1 GCF_000226955.1 Sphingomonas elodea ATCC 31461 | reverse complement strand
CCCCGGTTTTCATCCAGCCGGGACCAGAGACCGGGTGTTGTTGTCGCGCGGCTGCGCTGGTGGAGCAAGGGGCTGCGGAGCGTAGCTTCCAGCTACGCGGAGCGGAGCAGCCCCTTGCAAGGCGAGACCTGCGGCGAAGGCCGCTGGCGTGGCGTATCCGAGCGAGGAGTGCGGGCGCTCGGTGTTGTAGTCCTCGACCCAGCCCGCGACGATGTCGCGGGCCTGGCCCAGCGTCAGGAACAGCGTCTCGTTCAGCAGCTCGTCCCGCATGCGGCCGTTGAAGCTCTCGACATAGCCATTCTGCATCGGACGGCCCGGCGCGATATAATGCCACTCGATCTTCGCCTCGCCCGACCAGCTCAGCACTGCGTTGGAGGTGAGCTCGGTGCCGTTGTCGCTGACGATCATCTTCGGGGTGCCCCGCTCGGCCACTAGTTCGGTCAGCTCGCGCACGACACGGCGGCCGGAGATCGAGGTATCGACCACCGCCCGCAGGCACTCGCGCGTGATGTCGTCGACGATATTGAGCACCCGGAACCGACGACCTGTGGCAAGCTGGTCGTGGACGAAGTCCAGGCTCCATCGCTGGTTGGGGAGCGCCAGCACCGGCGCAGGCGCCCGCGCGCCAACGGCGCGCCTTCGTCCCCGCCTGCGCCTGACCGTCAGCTCTTCCTCACGGTAGAGGCGCTGCGTCTTCTTGCGGTTGATCGTGATGCCGTCACGGCAGAGCAGGATGTGCAGGCGCCGATAGCAGAACCGCCGACGCTGCTGCGCCAACTCACGCAAACGCGACCGCAGGTCGCCATCATCTGCCCGGCACGAGCGATACCGCATGCTCTTGCGGTCCGCCCCGACGACCATGCACGCCCGACGCTCGCTCATCCCCCACGTCGCCTGGAGATGCGCGACAGCTTGTCGCTTCGCGGCGGGCGCTACCATTTTTTTGACAGCAGATCCTTCAGACCCGCATTGTCGAGCATCGCGTCGGCCAGCAGTCGCTTCAGCTTGGCGTTCTCGTCCTCGAGAGCCCGAAGCCGCTTCGCGTCGGACACCTCCAGCCCGCCGAACTTCGCCTTCCACGCATAATAGGTCGCGCTCGACATGCCGTGCTTGCGGCACAACTCCGTCACCACCGCGCCCGCCTCGGCTTCCTTCAGGATGCCGATGATCTGCTCTTCCGAAAACTGCTTCCGTTTCATGTCGTCCGTATCCCTCGATGGGCCGGACTCTAGCTCCAATTGGAGGAAAAAACGGGGGTCACGTCA
>NZ_AGFU01000114.1 GCF_000226955.1 Sphingomonas elodea ATCC 31461 | reverse complement strand
CCGAGCCGGTAAAACTGCCATTGGCGGTGGTGACGGCGTTGTTCGAATCGGTGTGGGTGGCGGTCGCCGTGCCGTTGGTGGCGATCGCCCCGCTGGCGAAATCGGCGGTCAGCGTCCCGCTGCCGCTGAGCGCGAACGGGCCGGGCTTGCTGCCATCGGCCATCGCGCCGGCCAGCGTCACCGCATAGCTGGCCGATCCGGTGCGTGGCAGGGCGCTGGCGGCGGTGGCCATCCCGAAGGTGAATGCGTCGATCAGGCTCGTCGAGACGCCGTTGCTGCTGGTGCTGGTCGCCCAGCGGCCGGCGCGGACGTAGCGCATGCCGTTCAGCGCATCGAGGGTCAGCTGGTCGACGGCGCCGCTGGTCGGCGTGGCGGAGAACACGCCGCTGCGCGCACCGGCGATCACGGTATAGTTGCCCGAGGCGGCATCGTAGCTGACCAGCAGCGGCCCGCCGTCGATGGTGGCGCTGCTCAGCGTGCCGGCGGCCTCGTCATACTGTGCGGCGAGCGTGCTGGTCTCGCCCGAGAAGACCTGACCGGCGGTCAGGCTGGCGAGGCTGGCATTGCCGGTCTGCGCGCCCGACTGGCGGCCGATCAGCACCCCGGCGGCGGCACGGCCATCGGCATTGGAGGCGCTCCACGAGGCGCCGACTTCCTGCGCGCCGGGCCCGTAGAAGCGGCCGTTCAGCACGCCGGCCAGCTCGCCGCCCGAAAAGGCGAAGATGCCGGCAAAGGCATTGCTGCTCGCCGCCAGCTGGGCGAGGCCCGTGAAGGTGGAGGTGGTGATGGTCGCGCCAGTGCTGGTGGATACCTCGCGCACGGTGCCGCTGGTGACGATCCTGCCGCTCGCGAAGTCCACCTGCAGCGACCCGCTGCCGACCAGGCTTTCCAGCACGCCGTAGCCGAGCGAGCCGATCAGATCGACGGCGTAGGCACCGCTGCCGGTGCGGGGCAGCGCGGCGTCGGGCGTCTCCACGCCGTAGGTGAACGCGTTGAAGCGGAACGCGCCGTTGCCGCTGCTGTCGAAATCGGCGCGCTGCCAGAAGCCGGCACCGACATATTGGTAGGTCAGCGCACCGCTGGTGCCGGGCAGGGTGAGCGACAGCGTATAGTCGCTGTTCGCCCCGGCATGGCGATAGACGCGCAGCACCGAATTGGACTGCGCCGAATCGACGTCCGCGGGCAGGAACGTCTCGGTATTGACGCCGTCGCTGACGATATAGCCGCGGGTTGTGGCGTCGAAGCGGATCGTCAGGCCCAGCGTCGCGGCGAGGCAGCCGCACGACCGCGCATCGGGGTAGAAGGTCCCCGCGAAACCGGCGGCATTGTTGTCGAAGCTCTCCGTCTGCGTGAGCGACACCAGCGACGCGTTGATCGGCGGTGCGGCGGGCGTCGGCGTCGGCGTTGGAGTGGGTGTCGGCGTCGGAGTGGGTGTCGGCGTTGGAGTGGGTGTCGGCGTTGGAGTGGGTGTCGGCGTCGGGGTGGGTGTCGGCGTTGGAGTGGGTGTCGGCGTCGGAGTGGGTGTCGGCGTCGGAGTGGGTGTCGGCGTCGGAGTGGGTGTCGGTGTCGGCGTGGGCGTGGGCGTCGGAGTGGGTGTCGGCGTGGGTGTCGGCGTCGGCGCAGGCGTCGGCGCAGGCGTCGGGCTGGGTGCGGGGGTGGCCGCAGGGACCGGGTTGGGCGAGGCGGGCGTGCTCGCGACGCCGCCGCCACCCCCGCCGCCGCTGCAGGCAGCGACGATCGCGAGGAGGGAAACCGTCGCCGGGAGCACGATCGAGCGCTTCATGCCAAGACCTTCAAAGAACGCGTGAACCAATGCCGCCGCTATGCGGCTGCGGCCGATAAGTTTTGGTTAAAGACGCGTTTGCCATCCTGCTTTTAGGGAACGGCAACGCTTCGTCATGTTGGGTTCACCGACAGGGGCGGATGCTCACGCCCACAAAAACGAGACGGGGTGACGGGAATGGCGCGGTGGAATCAATTGCTGGTCGGCACGGCGGGCGCGGCGCTGCTGTGTGGCTGTACCGAGATGGGCTTTGCGCAGGACGCGCACGTCGTGACGGCGGGTACGCTGACCGACGATATCGCCGGGCAGGACGATTATCGCTGGATCGATCGTGCGCGCGCGCTGTGGGACGCGGTGGGCGATTCGCCGCCGGACTATGGCTTCGCCTTTGACGGCGCCAGCCCCGTCGCCTGGGAGATGCGCGACGGCTATTGGGTGGTCGTCGAGGATCGCGCCGAGGGCAAGCGCAGCTATTTCTTCGCGCCCGGCGAGCGCGGGCCGTTCCTGGTGCGCGAGACCGATCGCAGCTTCGGCTATCAGGACGGCCATGTCGCCGCGGTCTATGACGGTGCCGGCGCCCTGGTGCCGCGCTATCTGGGTGCCCGCTGGCTCGACGACGGCGAAGGGCTGTACCGGCGCGGGCGTCGGCTGCGCGATGCGCTGCTTGATCGCCAGTGGGAACCGGTCGAGCCCAACAGCTGGGTGAGCCTCAACCTGTTCTTCGGCGGTATCGACCAGCGCTGGGACTCCGGCTGGCGCTATCGCAACGACGGCTTCGCCTATGCCGAGCAGCAGCGCTGGGCGGCCGAGCGGGCGCGGCGTGCGGCAATGGCCGCGGCGTTTGCACGCTGGCGCAGCGGCGGCTTTCAGGGACCGCCGCCCCCGGGCCTTGGCGGCCATTGGGACCATCGCCCGCCGCGTCCCGGCCGCCCGCCCGTCGGCCGCCCGGATCAGCCGGATACAGGGCGTCCCGGTCGGCCGTGGATGTGGGGCGGGCTGCCGGGCGGCACCCGGCCGGGCGATACGCCGGGCGCGGTGACCCCGGCCCCCGGGGCGGGCACGCCCGGCGGCCGGCCCGGCGTGCCCATGCGCCCGCGTCCGCCACGTCCCGATGGCGACGGCGAAGATCGGCCGGGCTGGCAGGTGCCGCGCCCGGACGGGCAGGGTGGCCGGCCCGGCTGGATGCGTCCGGGTTGGTCGGGGGGCGAGCGTCCGCAGCGCCCGCAGCCGCCGGCGCGCCCGCCAGAATCGGCGCCCGCCCAGCCGGCACCGCCCGCC
>NZ_AGFU01000115.1 GCF_000226955.1 Sphingomonas elodea ATCC 31461 | reverse complement strand
TACTTCAGTTCCTGCGGATACGATCCAGACTGATCGAAAAATGCCCTAGCGCGAGTTTGCCGCACCGGCCAAATCACCCATGGCGCGTCCCGGCGGACGCTGGCCATGATGTGACCTCTGCACCAGACCAGATCGCTCCAATCAAAGACCGGTATCCGGACGATACCGGAACGAACATCTGTGCAGCGCTTCCTCAAAATCGTGCATGTCTTTAGTACAAACGTTCACGCACGGATGGTTGTCCTGTCAATAACCAAGACAAAGTCGTATATCCTCGAACAAATTGATTCCGACCGATGCCTTCGATCGGAAAATCTCACTACAAATACAAGCAACAGACATGGGCTGTCGGGGATAAGTATTCATACTTAGCCTCGCAGCGGCGTTTGAGGAACCGATGACGGCAACGATCCCCCTGCCCGCCTCCGGCACCATGCAGAATATGCGGATCCTGCATGCGGCGATGCTGCACGAACTTGCCGCAGAAAGAGCGATCACGCTCGATTTGGCGCCGGTCGAGCAGGCGGATCTCAGCCTGCTCCAGTTGATCCAGGCGCTGCGGATGACGGCAGCCGAGGCGGGCCG
>NZ_AGFU01000116.1 GCF_000226955.1 Sphingomonas elodea ATCC 31461 | reverse complement strand
GTCGCCATAGCCCGCGAGCCGGGTCCCGCCGGTCAGCGCGGTCAATTGCTGTCCGACGAGCTGCTGCTCGCGCCGCGCGCGGGCATCCCGTTCGTTGAAGAACTGGATGGCGGTATAGTGCCAGCACAGCGCATAGCCGAAGTCGCGCGGCTTGAGCGCGCCGACAAGCTTCACCGGCCCGGACTTACCGGTGCATCGCTCGTACATCTCGATGCCGGCCCTGTAAATGTCGTTCTCGGGCCCGAACTCGACCTTGGCATGTGGCCCCGCCCCGAGCGTGAAC
This sequence comes from Sphingomonas elodea ATCC 31461, assembly GCF_000226955.1. Lineage (GTDB taxonomy): Bacteria > Pseudomonadota > Alphaproteobacteria > Sphingomonadales > Sphingomonadaceae > Sphingomonas > Sphingomonas elodea. Next base: position 901 of record NZ_AGFU01000116.1, on the reverse strand, counting down.
GCGAGATAGTCGTCCAGCCCTTCGCGATCTCATTGGCCAGCCTATACATCTTGTCTCATTAAGAAAATTACTATCCAATCATCATTTTGCTTTTTTAATAAATTACTACCAGTGATATCGATTGAATATTTTATCTTAGACGGGGGGGATTTTAAATCGAGCGCAAGCCCATCCAACTCCCCCATCGCATCCTCAATAATTTCTAAATCTCCAATATTATCACGTTCTAAATCAAATTTCAAATTCCATTCTTCTTCACTCAAATATACAGAAATTCTCTTAAAATTTCTATTTATAACTCCCAAAAGACATTGACCTATAATTACGATTGCCGCATTTCTGCTGTCGATATCCAAACCATCATCCTTTACTTAAAGTTTGGGTTAGTGGGAACGATGCTAGGCTTCGTGGTACCTTTTATGATGAACACATTGGTCGGCTGACCATTTATACCAACCCCTATGTTAACGTTTGTTCCGATTATGCCATCTACGCGAACAATTGGAAATCCTTGCGCCGACTTTCCTATTATAACGGCGGAACCCGAGTGATATGCGTCAAGAACTGCCTGAGCATCCTCAACACTATTAAGATAACCACCTCCACCACGTGCAGCGAGTTCTGGTCTCCCCGCAATATGTCGAAGCTGCTTTTGACTAATCTTTTGGGCAACGTCAGGAAAATCAGCTTTTTTCAAAGTGGATGTTAGGCCGCCCGCGGACTGGCCGACTACACCAGTTGCACTTCCGGCATTATGAAGCACCGGCACGTTGAGGTTGTATTGCGCCCCCCCTAAATTCAAATCCGTTGGGCCGCTACCTACCCCCTCTTCTAGCTTGACGGTACCGTGCGGCCCACCGTTGACGCCCTTGATCACCGGCACTGTCATTCCGAGCAGTGT
>NZ_AGFU01000117.1 GCF_000226955.1 Sphingomonas elodea ATCC 31461 | reverse complement strand
AATAGTCGGATCACGTCGGTGTCGACGGGGCTGAGCACGACCGACAGCCGGGTGGCGGCCTTGTCGACCTCGACGTCGACGGGGCTGAGCGCAGCGACGAGCGGCATTACGTCACTTTCGACGGGGCTGTCGGGCGCGACCAGCGGGATCGCGTCGCTGTCGACGGGGCTGAGCACGGCGAATACGAGCGTCACGGCATTGTCGAATTCGACGTCGACTGCCGTGAACACGTTGCAAAGCAACCTCAATACCGCAAACAATAATATCTCTTCATTGTCGACTGTGACGTCTTCCAATTTGGCCGTTTTCTCTGGGACGACGTCGGCCGCTCTCAGTCAAGCCAACAGTCGTATCACCTCGCTGTCGACGGGGCTGAGCACCGTAGGTAGCGGTATCACGTCGTTGTCGACCGGCTTGGCCAACGCGAACACCAGTATCGCGACCTTGTCGAACTCGACGTCGACCGGGCTGAGCGCAGCGAATAGCGGCATCGCTTCGGTGTCGACGGGGCTGGTGACTGC
>NZ_AGFU01000118.1 GCF_000226955.1 Sphingomonas elodea ATCC 31461 | reverse complement strand
CACGACACGCAACACGTTGAAAGCTCCACACCGCACTCAAGAGCCACTGTGGAAAGCGTTACGAGTAGGCACCCCGTGGCAACGGTCATGCCCCAACGCAAAGCGCCGCTGCCGGCGGGACGGCAGCGGCGCCCGGGAACGGGGCCTGCGATCGATACAGGGGGGACTCGTAACCGCCGGCCCCCACCGTCAGAAGCGCTGGCGCAATCCGACGGTGATCGAGGTGGCCGAAAGCTTCGGCTGATAGGTGGTGGCGGTGGTGCCGCCGGCGGCAAGCGGCATGCGGCCGGCAATCCCCAAGCCCGAGCTCTGCGCATAGCGGCCGGCGAGCTCGACGGTGGTCTTCTCGGTCAGCGCGTAGCCGACACCCGCATCGGCAAGCCAGCGAACGCCCCAGTCGCGCCCGGAAAGGGTACTGCCCTGCCCGGTCGTGGCGTAGGCTCGGTCACGCGCACCGCATCGATGCCGCCGCCGACGAACGGACGCAGCCGCGTGCCGGTGTCGATGTCGTAATAGCCGGCCACGCCGATGCTCAGCGTCTTGGTGCGGCCCCGCGTCACCAGGCCGCCCGCATTCAGGCCACCCGCATCGACATTGGCGGCGGTGTAGTCGAGCGTGCTCCCGAGCCGGAACTTGCCAAAGTCATCGCCGCGCGTTCCGCCGTCGCCATAGCCTTCGCGATATCTATGCACCGCCCCGGCGACCGCGGCGTCGCGGCTCCAGCGCTGGGCATACGCGACCGGAAGCAGGCAGACCGTCGACGCCAGCAGCGATGCCGCGTAGAGAAGGGAAAAGCGCATCGTGGATCCTTTCGCCCCGGCGGGATGCCGGGATGCCGGGATGCAGCCAGAACGAAGCCGTGCGCGCGCCGCCGTACGCCGCCGGCAGATCCTGCTCCCGTCGCGAGCCTGCGGTGGCGGGGACCGACCGCAAGAAATGCGCGGGATCGTTGCGGTGGCCGAACGGGCGCTTCGTCAAGGGATCGGACATGCCGAACAACGCAAGCGTGCTCCGCGTACAAGAAGAAGGGTCTGCCGCGAAGTTTACCGGATGGACGTTCGCCGCCGCACTGGTTGCCGCCGGCCTTGCCTCGCCTGCGATGGCGCAGTCGACCAAGCCGGCGGAAGCCGCGAAGAAAGCGGTTCCCCCGTCGCACCTGCCCAAGCCGCACAAGCCGGCCAAGCAGGACAAGGCGAAGCCGCCGGTCACCGCGGCCAAGCGCTGAGGTGGGCGCCCGCCCGTGCCCCCCTTGGGCGGGCGCTTCCCCTTTTCCGGACGGATCGTCGCCGCGACCGGCGCGGCGGCACAGGCGGAGCGGATACGTGCACTACGACAGGAAACCCGATTGGAAGCTCGGCGCCGAACGCTGGATGTGCGCGGCCCAGTTGCATCCCCTTGGCGGCCCCGAACCGGAGGACCTGGCGCTGTTCGCCGCGATCGGGTGGCTGCTCCTCACCGCGATCCATCACTTTTTGGGACACTGAGCCTTGCAGCCGCACCGGGCGACCGCGCCCTCCCGCATCAAACCGTACTTGCCCCCGCCGTCGCCGCACCTATGCGCAAGCACGATCATCGCGGCGCCGGCGGAACGGCGCTAGTCCGGTCCATGTCCACCCCATCCCCGCTGGTGGCGGCCTTCCTCGCACGGCGGGCGGCGCTGCAGCACTATTTCGCCCGGCGCGTGGGCGATGCCGACGCGGAAGATCTCGTCCAGGAAATCTATGTGCGGATCGCCGGACTTACAGAGACGGACGCGATCCACAGTGCCGGCGGCTATCTGTACCGGCTGAGCAACAACATCCTGCTCGACCGGCTGCGCCAGAGCCAGGTGCGGGCGGCGCGCGATCATGCCTGGCGCAACACCCATCATGTCCTCACTCCCGGCGGTGAGGATGGGAGCGACACGGTCGCCGCCGACGAGGCGCTGATCGCGCGCGACTAGGTGCGCCGCATGGAGGCGGCGCTGGCGGAACTGCCCGAAGGAGTCCAGCGCAGCTTCCGGCTTCACAAGCTGGAGGGCCTGTCACATGCCGAGGTGGCGGCGCAGATGGGCGTTTCCAAAGCCTGATCGAAAAGCACATGATGCGCGCCCTGCGGCATCTGATGGCGACGCTCGGCCGATAATGCAGCGCGATGCGAAAAGCGCGTGCGGCGCGCGAACGATGGCTTCGTCCAACATCCTGAAGGGGCATGCATGCAATGGGGGCGGAAAGCGTATGACACGGGTCGATCCGGAAGAAGCGGCGGTTGAATGGTTCGTCCGGCTGCAGGACTGCGAGGACGAAGCCGACTTGGGCGCTCCGGCGCGCGTCCTTCCCGGACCAAAAGCAGGTTGACCATTAAATCTACATATGTTGGTGTATGGTGATGCGTCGCCCTCGCCGCCCTTCTTCGCAAATGCGCCTGCTGCTGAAAGCGCTTGTGGCGCGAGC
>NZ_AGFU01000119.1 GCF_000226955.1 Sphingomonas elodea ATCC 31461 | reverse complement strand
CTGATTAAGAGTCAGCTGCTCTACCAACTGAGCTATGTGTCCATTCCGGCTTCTACATGGCGCCCTTTGGTGGGGTGCCGCCGCTTCGGAGGCGCGCCTTTAGCGTCGCCTCTCGGAGCTTGTAAAGCCTAAAAATGAAAAAATCACCATCGGGTGGGGGTGCGACTGTCACGGTCGATCGCGAGCAGGATTCCGAGGCACAGCATGAAGGTCATCACCGCGGTGCCGCCGAAGCTGATCAACGGGAGCGGCACACCGACCACCGGGGCCAGACCGATCACCATCGCCATGTTGATCGAGCAGTAGAGGAACATCGTGCCGGCGAGGCCAGCTGCCGTCAGTCGGCCGAAGCGAGTCTTGGCCCGCATGCCCACGCCGATCCCCCAGGCGATCAGCATCCCGAACGCGATGATCAGGAACACGCCGCCGGCTAGCCCCCATTCCTCCATCATCGTCGCCAGCGCGAAGTCGGTCTGCCCCTCCGGCAGATAGTCGAGGTGGCTCTGCGTGCCTTGAAGGAATCCCTTGCCGAAGATGCCACCCGATCCGATCGCGATCTTCGACTGGGTGATGTGGTAGCCGGTGCCCAGCGGATCGCGCTCGGGATCGAGAAAGATCAGCACCCGGTTGCGCTGATATTCGTGCAGCACGAAGTTGAAGGCCAGGGGGGCGGCCACCGCCACGGTCAGCGCGCCTGCGATGAACAGCCGCAGCGGAACGCCCGCCAGGAACATCACCATGACCCCACAGCCGGTGATCATCAGCCCGGTACCAAGATCGGGCTGCATGATGACGAGCAGCGCCGGCACCCCGATCAGCACGCAGGCGGGCCAGATCGCGACGAACTTGCGCGTCTCGCTGGCCGGCAGCATCTCGTAGAAGCGGGCCAGCGCGAGCACGATCATCGGCTTCATCAGTTCGGATGGCTGGAACTGGAAGCCGCCCAGGCTGATCCAGCGCTGGCTGCCGCCCGCCACCTTTCCCAACAGCTCCACGCCGAGCAGCGCAAGTACCAGTGCCCCGTAAACCGGGAGCGCGCCGTGCGAGAAGTATCGCACCGGCACCCGCGACATCATCAGCGCCACGGCGAGGAACAGCAGGAAACGGGTTCCCTGGTTCAGCGCCCAGGGGCGGATGTTTCCGTTGGCTGCCGAATAGAGGACGACCAGCCCGAAGCCGCCGATCGCCAGCACCAGGAACAGCACCTTCCATGGAAGCTGCGCGACCTGGGTAGGGACGATGCTGTTGCCGGGACCTGCCATCAGTCGTTCTCCACGCTGCCGGTGGGGGCCACGTCGCGCTTGGTCGAATCGGCAGTGCTGTTGGCCGCGGCGTTGGCGAGGCTGCTTGCGGCTTCCTCGGTATCCTCAGGCGGCGGCGGCGGCGGCGCGGCCTGCGCGGCGCGGAAGGCGGTGCCCTGTGCGGCCATGCGCGTCGTATAGTCGCCGCCCCAGGTCGGCTCCACTTCGGCCAGCGTCTTCATCGCCTGATCGCGATCGAACAGATAGGTCATGATGTCCCGGCCGATCAGCGGCGTGTCGAGATTGCGGATGGTATGGCCGTTATGCTCAAGCACGATGGCCGCGGCATATTTGGGATTGTCGTGCGGCGCGAAGCACACGAACAGCGCGTGGTCGCGCATCTTGAAGGGGAGCGCGGCGTTCTTGAGCACGCCCGTGCGGCGCTCTGCCATGGTAATGCGGCGTACCTGCGCGGTGCCGGTCTTGGCCGCGATCGCCACACCTGGCACATACATCCGCGCCGCGCCGCCGGTGCCGCCGGCATTGACCACGCCGTACATCGCCTCGCGCACGATCGCGAGATCCTCGGCGCTCACCGGCAGGGGCTGCGCACCCGAGGGCCCGTTGGCAAGCAGTCGCGGCACCAGGATCTTGCCCGAGGCGAGCCGGCTGGCCATCACCGCCAGCTGCAGCGGGTTGGCGAGAACATAGCCCTGGCCGATCGAGGCGTTGAGCGAATCCGCCACCGTCCAGGGATGGTGGTATTTCTTCAGCTTCCAGGCGCTGTCCGGCACGGTGCCGTAGCGCTGGGTGGTGAAGGGCATATCGAATTTCTGCCCCAGGCCGAGCATCCGGGCCATCGGCGCGATCGCATCATAGCCGACGCGGCGGACCATCTCGTAGAAATAGATGTCGCAGCTCTGCATGATCGCGTTCTTGAGGTCGAGCGGCCCGTGCCCGCCCTTCTTGTGGCAATGGAACACGCCGCTGCCGACGCGCAACGCGCCCGAGCAGAACACGCGCTCGCTGGGGTTCACCCCCGCCGCCATCAGCGCCAGCCCGTTCATGGGCTTCACCGTCGAGCCGGGCGGATAGAGGCCCTGCAGCACCTTGTTCATCAAGGGCACGTGATCGTCCTCGGACAGCATCTTCCATTCGGTCTGGCTGATGCCGTCGGAAAAGCTGTTGGGATCGTAGGACGGCATCGACGCCATGGCGAGGATGTCGCCCGAGGCGACGTCGATCACGATTGCCGAGCCTGAATTAGTACCCAGCCGCCGCGCGACATATTCCTGCAGCCCGGCGTCGATCGTCAGCTTGATGCTTTCCCCCGGCTGGTCGGTCCGGGTTTCGAGCTCGCGAACGGGGCGGCCATGTGCGGTTACCTCGACCCGTTTGGCGCCGGCCTTGCCGCGGAGCCGGTGATCAAGCGTCTTTTCCAGCCCGTCCTTGCCCAGCTTGAAGCCCGGGGTGACGAGCAGGGGGTCCTTGTCGAGCTTGTACTGCTCGGCCGAGGCCGTGCCAACATAGCCGAGCAGATGGCCCACGCCCGCACCCAGCGGATAGTGTCGCGCATAGCCGCGCGTGGGCGCCACGCCGGGCAGTTCGGGCTGGCGTACCAGCACCGCGGCGAACCGGTCCCAGTCCAGATTCTCCGCTACCTGCACCGGGCGCAAGCCGCCAGCGCGCTTGAGGTCCGTCTCGATGCGGGCGAGATCCTCGGGCGCCAGGTTGAGCAGCCGGGTCAGTTCGGCGAGGAGTTTGTCCTTGTCGACGATGCGATCGGGAATCAGGTCGACACGGAAATCGGTGCGGTTGCTGGCCAGCGGCTTGCCGGTGCGATCGAGCAGCCAGCCGCGCCGGGGCGGGATCAGCGTGTTGTTGACCCGGTTGCTCTCCGCCATCAGCTTGTAGCGCTCGTTCTCGAACACCGAGAGCCAGGCCATGCGTCCCGCGAGCACCATGCCCACCGCGCCCTGGGCAGCGCCAAGCACCACCGCGCGGCGGGAGAAGCTGTATGTCTGGGTCGCCTCGGTGATCCGTACCATGGCTCAGGCTTTCACCACGTCACGGTCCAGCCATGCGCACAGCCGCGAGGCGAGCGGGAACAGCATCGCCGAAGCGCCTGCCTGGAGCAGCAGTGCGGCATCCACCTTGGCGGAGATTGGGGAAGCGATGAACCGCCCCGCGATCAGCACGAAACCGGTCGCGCCCGCGGCAATCAGCCAGTCCTGCCAGAAGTTTCGCCACACGATGCGGGTTTCTAGCACGTCGACGATCAACATGCATGCCATCCACAGGAACATCGCCGAGCCGACGGGCTGGCCGCTCAGCAGATCGTCGAACAGCCCTAGCGGCGCGGCGACCCAGACGCGCAGCGCGTCGGGGCGCATCATCCGCCAGCCGAGTAGCATCAGCAGGCCGAAGGGCGGCAGGAACGGCACCGTCGCGACGACCGGCACGATCGTGAGGAGCGAGGCGAGCGCGATCGACAGCGGCGCCAGCCAGCGCGCCCGGGGGCGCGGCGGCGGCACACCCAGAGGCTGCAGGTCCAGCGCCATCACTTGGCCTTGGGCTTGGGCGTGGCGGTGGGGAAGGGCTGGGGCGGGGGTGCCGGCTCGGGCAGGAACACGCGCAGCACCATCACGAAATCGGCCATGTCCGGGTTGCTGGCGGGCGTTGCGACGGCGTTGTCGCGCCCGGTCTGGGTGATCCGGCCGAGCGGGATGTTGGGCGGAAACACCCCGCCCGTGCCCGAAGTAACGAGCAGGTCGCCAGGGCGGAACGGATTGGCGGCCGCATTGGCGGCCCGCACGTCCAGCGTGCCGTCGCCGCGTCCCGTGACAATGGCGGGCAGGCCGTCATTCGCCCGGCGGACGGGAATGGTGCTGTCGGGATCGCTGATCAGCAGCACACGCGCGGCATTGGGGCCGGCCTCGACCACCTGGCCGATCAGCCCGGCGCCGTCGCGTACCGGCTGCCCCTGTGCCACGCGCTGCCAGCTGCCCGCGTTGAGAGTGGCATAGCGGCGGGTGCTGGAGGCGGAAGAATTGACCAGCCGGGCGACGACGATCGTCTCCGGCGTCGCATCGCGCGCCTTGAGCAGCAGGCGGAGACGCTGGTTCTCGCGCTCCAGCCCCAGCGCCCGCTGGAGCGCGGCATGCTCGGCCTCGATCTGGCGCTTGAGCCGGGCATTCTCGCCGCGCACGCCGAAGTAGCTGCCGATCGCCTCCGGCACGCTGCCGATGCCGCGCCGCACCGAATCAAGGCCGGAGGAGACCGGCGTCGTCACTTCCGCCACGGTGCTGCGCAGCGCCGAGAACAGATGCGGGTTGTAGCGCGAGACCAGCACCAGCCCGCCGCCGATCAGCGTCAGGCCGATCGCCGCCACATAGCTGAAGAACAGCCCATATTGCGCCCGTCGCGAGAACCCCGGGCGCCGATTCCGTGGCGGCGCCATCGCCGTTGGCCTTTCGTCAGACCTGGAGGAGAACGCCGCGGAACATCGGATCCTCGAGTGCGCGGCCGGTGCCCAGCGCCACGCAGGTCAATGGATCCTCGGCGACGGTCACCGGCAGGCCGGTCTCGTCGCGCAGCACCTCGTCCAGCCCGTGCAGCAGCGCGCCGCCGCCGGTGAGGACGATCCCCTGGTCGACGATGTCGGCGGCCAATTCCGGCGCGGTGTTCTCCAGCGCGATGCGAACGCCCTCGACGATGGTATTGACCGGCTCGGACAGCGCCTCGGCGATCTGGCCCTGGTTGATCTGGATTTCCTTGGGCACGCCGTTCACCAGATCCCGACCCTTGATGTGGATCGTCTTGCCGATGCCGTCGACCGGCGGCTTGGCGACGCCGACTTCCTGCTTGATCCGCTCGGCGGTGGCTTCGCCGATCAGCAGATTGTGGTTGCGGCGCACGTACGAGACGATCGCCTCGTCCATCTTGTCGCCGCCGACGCGCACGCTGGTGGAATATGCGAGGCCGCGCAGGCTGAGCACCGCGACTTCGGTCGTGCCGCCGCCGATATCGACGACCATCGAGCCGATCGGCTCGGTCACCGGCATGTCGGCGCCGATCGCGGCGGCCATCGGCTCTTCGATCAGCCACACCTGGCTGGCGCCGGCGTTGGAGGCGGCGTCGCGGATCGCGCGGCGTTCGACCGAGGTGGAACCCGACGGCACGCAGATCACGATCTCCGGCCAGCGCATGAAGCGGCGCTGCCCGTGCACCTTGCGGATGAAGTGCTTGATCATCTCTTCGGCGACATCGATGTCGGCGATAACCCCATCGCGAAGCGGGCGAATCGCCTCGATCGAGCCGGGGGTCTTGCCCATCATCAGCTTGGCGTCGTCACCGACCGCCTTGACCTTCTTCACGCCGTTCAGCGTCTCGACCGCCACCACCGACGGTTCGTTCAGCACGATGCCGCGGCCGCGCAGGTACACGACCGTATTTGCGGTACCGAGGTCGATCGCCATGTCATGGGACATGAATTTGAAAATGCGGGAGAAAGCCATTGATTGATCCGTCCTGCCGGGTTGGGCGCCCCCCGTCCGGCTGCTCGCACAAATGTTTGGCCCGAACCCGTTCCGGGACGGCGGGAAATCCGGCCTGGTGTCTTGCGGATGCGGGTCGCGGGAGGCCGTCGCTTGGGCTACAGCGAATGCCATGTCAATACGCCGCCTGCCCGAACATCTTGTCAATCGTATCGCTGCCGGCGAGGTGGTGGAACGCCCTGCCAGCGCGCTCAAGGAACTGGTTGAAAACGCGATCGACGCAGGCGCGACACGGATCACCGTGAAGCTGGGCGGCGGCGGCATCGAACTGATCGAAGTGATCGATGACGGCTGCGGTATGGCGCCCGCCGAAATGGCCCTCGCGCTGGAGCGCCACGCCACCTCCAAGCTGCCGACCGACGATATCGAGCACGTCGCGACGTTGGGTTTTCGCGGCGAGGCGCTGCCCTCGATCGCGAGCGTTGCGCAGCTTACCCTGGAAAGCCGTGTGCGGGGTGCCGAGGGCTGGTCGCTGACGGTGGATAACGGCGCGCGCATTGCCGAAGGCCCGGCCGCGCTGCCGCCGGGGACGCGGGTGCGGGTGGAGGGACTGTTCGGCCGCGTGCCGGCGCGACGCAAGTTCCTGCGCTCCACTCGCGCGGAATATGCGGCCTGCCTCGATGGCATGAAGCGGTTGGCGATGGCCCGGCCCGACATCGCCTTCTCGGTCGAGCACGACGGCCGCAGGGTGCTGAGCGTGCAGGGCGGCGAAAGCCGGCCGGCCCGTGTCGCGGCGCTGACCGACCGCGCCCTGCAGGAGAATAGCGTCGCAATCGACTTCGAGCGTGAGGGGCTGGTGCTCGGCGGGGTGGCGAGCATCCCCACCTTCAACCGCGGCGTGGCCGATCACCAATATTTGTTCGTCAATGGCCGGCCGGTGAAGGATCGGTTGCTCGTCGGCGCGGTGCGTGGCGCCTATGCCGAGATGCTGGCGCGCGATCGGCATCCGGTGGTGGCGCTGTTCCTCGACGTGCCGCCCGAGGTCGTCGACGTGAACGTGCATCCGGCCAAGACCGAGGTCCGCTTCCGCGATCCGGCATTGGCGCGCGGGTTGATCGTCAGCGGCTTGCGGCGCGCGCTGAATGCGGCGGGGCACCGCAGCGTGCAGCGGCCGAGCGAGGCGGCGCTGGGATTGTGGCAGGCGGGCGGCGGGGGCTCCTCTAGCCCCTCCTCCTTGGAGGAGGGGTTGGGGTGGAGGGATTCCA
>NZ_AGFU01000120.1 GCF_000226955.1 Sphingomonas elodea ATCC 31461 | reverse complement strand
CCGCCATACCTGCCGATCCCCGCGCCTGGACCTTTGCCATGGCGCGGGGTGCCGCCCTTTGCCGCCTGTAACCCACGGAGCCATCGTGTCGAAAATCCAGCGGGGCGTCAGCCTCTACAGCTACCAGGAAGAAATGTTTCTAGGTCAGATGACGGTCGAGGATGCGATCGCGCATGCGGTGTCGCTCGGCGCCAGGGGCATCGAGATCCTGCCCGAGCAGAACATGCCGAGCTTCCCGAACATCGACGATGCGGAAGTTGCCCGCTGGCAGGAAATGCTCGCCCGGCACGGCGCGCATTTCACCTGCTACGACATGTTCCTCGATACCAAGCTCCGCAAGGGCGAACTGCTGTCGGACGACGAGCAGGTCGCCAGCATCCGCCGCGATCTGGCGCTGTGCAACCGGCTCGGCATCAAGAACATGCGCGTGCTGGTATTCGTGCGCCCCGACATCCTCGAGCGCTGCGTACCCTTTGCCGAGGAGCTGGACGTGCACATGGGCGTGGAGGTCCATGCGCCCTGGCATCTCGAACATGCCTGGATCCTGCGCACGATCGAGGTCGCGGATCGGCTGAACACCCGCCATCTCGGCATTCTGCCGGACATGGGCATCTTCATGAAGCATTACCCGCCTGCCTTCCGCGCCCGTTTCGAGCGCCAGGGCGCCCGGCCGGAAATCACCCAGTTCATCGTCGACCAGCATGAAGAAAAGGTGATGGCCGAATACACGATCTACGAAGTCGCGGTGAAGCGCGGCGGCAATAAGGCCGAGATCGCGATGGCCGAGACGCTGCGTCACGCGCCCTATGCCAACCCGAAGCGGCTCAAGGACTATGCGCGGTACTTCCGGCACATCCAGGCCAAGTTCTACGAAATGAACGAGGACTGCACCGATCCGGCGATCGCCTATGACGAGGTGATCCCGGAACTGGTCAAGTGCGGCTGGGAAGGCACGCTGTCGAGCGAATATGAAGGCAATCGCTGGATCCAGGACGTGATGGAGGTGGACAGCCGCGAGCAGGTCCGCCGCCAGCATGTGATGTTCGATCGCCTGATCGCCCAGGCCGAAGCCGCGCTCGGCGCCGAGAAGGAAACCGCCTGATGTTCGACAAGTATCTGATCCAGGCGGAAAGCCTGCGCAACACCGGCCCGGCCGAGGCGCCGACCGGTTTCGCCTTCGAGGCCAAGCTTGGCTATTATCGTGGGCTGGGTCTGTCGATGATCGAGAAGCTCGACGTGTCGATTGACGGCAATCTGCTGCCGCGCGAGGCGGTGCGCTTCGACGAGGGGCAGGGGCCGCTCACGCTCGACGCAATGGAAACCGCCTACGACCGGCGCTGGGCGTTCGGCGCCCGGGCGACGATCCTGGTGGAGCATCCCGGCGGCTTCCCCGCAGGCGAGCACGCGCTGTCGCTGACCGAGCAGCTGCGCGTCTCCTATC
>NZ_AGFU01000121.1 GCF_000226955.1 Sphingomonas elodea ATCC 31461 | reverse complement strand
CGCGGCGGCTCATCGAGTGCTCAAGATTGTGCGCGCGTAGGAAGGCAGCCCAGTCCATGCTGGTGAACTGCACGCCCTGGTCCGAATGGATCAACACCCCGTGCCTCGGCTTACGGCGCCATACCGCCATGTGCAGAGCCGGCAGACCACCGACGTGGTGCTGCAGACGTCTGTCAACGCCCGCAGGCGCCGGCCGTCAAACAGAGCGTCGGACACGTAGTCCATCGACCACATCTCGTTGGCAGCCGATGCCGCGGGTTGCCGCACCCGGTTGGCAGCGCTGACGTTCCGCCGGGGCTTCTTGAGCCGAAGGCTCAGGCCATCCTCCCGATAGAGGCGATACACCCGCTTGTAGTTCACGACCCATCCTTCCCTGCGCAGCAGGATGTAGATGCGGAAATAGCCGTAGCGCGTCCGCGCCGCCGCCAAATTGCGGATGCGCATCACCAGCGGCGTCTGGTCCGGCCGGTGCGAGATGTACCGCACCACGACCGCTCGACGCCCAATGCCGAGCAACTGCGCCGCTCGCTGACACCGTGAGACGCCTGAACGTGCGCGACGATCTCGCGCCGCCGTCCAGGCGTCAGAGCTTTTTGCAAGCACATCCTGCAGGATATGCTTGTCGAGACTCAGATTCGCGACCAGCTGTTTCAGCTTCCGGTTCTCTTCCTCGAGCTGCTTCACCCGCCGCAGTTCGCCCGCGCCCAGCCCGCTGTACACCTTCTTCCAGCGGTAGAAGGTCTGCTCCGATATCCCCATCCGGCGGATCACCTCGGCAACCGGCGTGCCCGTCTCCGCCTGCTTCAGCGCAAACGCAATCTGCTCTCCCGTGTACCGCGATTTCTTCATGTCCCAGCTCCTTGCCAAAAGGCTTCAAAGGGCCGGAAAACTCTCGCTCAAAACGGGCCAAAAAACAGGGGGACGTCAGCGCGACGCGTTTCTCGAGAAACGCGGCCAGTCGCTCGATGATTTCACGGCCGAGATGGTACAACCTTTAGTGGGGAGAGCAGCGCTGATCCCCGCGTGAACATGGCTTGACCGCTGGCCATTCTGCATCGCTCGCCGCCGCTAACGGACACCG
>NZ_AGFU01000122.1 GCF_000226955.1 Sphingomonas elodea ATCC 31461 | reverse complement strand
CCCGCCGATCAGCACCGCCTCCGGGTTGATCAGGCAGTTCACCGCGAGCAGCGGCTGGACGAGCAGGCGCGCCGCTTCCTCGATCCACGCATCGACCACCGCCTCGATTCCCGGATCGCTGCCGTCGCAGGCGAGCATGTCCGGCACGCTGAAGCCCGCCGCCGCCAGCGGTGCGGCAAGGCCGGAGAGCGAGACATGCGTCTGGATCTGCCGCACCACGCCGTCCGCATCGCGGTGGGTGAGGAAGCCCAGCTCGCCGCTGCGCCCGGTGGCGCCGCGGAAATAGTCGCTGTCGATCACCAGCCCGCCACCCAGCTGCGATGAGATCAGGATGTAGAAGAAGCTGCTATGCTGCAGGCCCAGACCCAGCTGCAGCTCGCCCATCGCGGCCGCTGCGGCGTCGTTCTCGACGAACACCGGCAGGTCGAGCGGATCGGACAGCAGCTCCGCGAGGTCCGTCTCCTCCCAGCGCCGATAGGCCTCGGGCATGCCGGGCAGCTCGATCAGACCGAGATCGTCGGGACTGGCGACGCCCAGGCCGACGATGCGGGCAGGGTCCACCCCAGCGGAGGCGAGCAGCGCGCCGACTTCCGCCCGGTAGAAATCGGCCACCTGCTCGGGCAGCGCGAAATCGATCTCGCGGGCAGCCCGCGCCACCGTCTGGCCAAGAAAGTTGACCAGCACGAGGGTGACATGGTCGCGGTCGATATTGAGGCCCAGCGAGTAGCAGGCCTGGGGGTTGATGATCAGATTGGTCGGCGGCTGGCCCCGCCCGCCGAAACGCCGCCCGGCCTCCTGGATCAGCCCGTCGGCGAGCAGCCGCTTGGTGATGTTGGCGATGGCGGCGGCGGTAAGGCCGGTGATCCGCGCGAGATCGACCCGGGTCAGCGATCCGTTCGCGCGGATGGCGTGCAGGGTCACCCGCTGGTTGTGGTCAGCGGCTCGTTCCAGGTTGGTGCCCGAAAGGCGGATTGGAGGGCGGCCGCTCGTCATGATGGTTGCGATAACAGTCGATTTGCGGCCAGGGTGCAAGCGCCGAGACGATCTCGGCGGTTGAATTACTAAATTTGGTGAATAAAACCGGCGGCGTGGCCGATGCGGCAAAGCGTGCAGCCCGGGGCGTGATCCGCGTGGGCCCGGCGCACAATTGGGGAGGAAGACCGATGCGCAAGTTCACCCGCGCGATGCTCGTGGGCGCCGCCGTGCTCGCCATGACGGCCGTGCAGGCCGCCGAGCCCGACAATGGCGGCCCGTACAATGCCAGCTTCCTCGCCGGCGGCATCGGCATTTCCCGCCCGCTGACCGGCGCCGACGCGCTGCTGCGCTCCGGTGCGCCGATAACGCTGTCCGCCTGGGTGAAGCCCGATCTGGTAGATCGGAAGAGCGGTTCAGCAGGAATGCCGAGACCGAT
>NZ_AGFU01000123.1 GCF_000226955.1 Sphingomonas elodea ATCC 31461 | reverse complement strand
ACAGCGCGGGGCGCTGTTCACCTGATGCGGGGTTGGGGTGGGGCCGTGTCTCATCGAGACTAAGATCTGGTCTGGAATCCCTCCACCCCAACCCCTCCTCCAAGGAGGAGGGGCTTGATATCTCAACCGGCTTCCAGTTCGCTCTCCAGCTTCAGTGCCCGGCCGCCATTCTCCTGCTCGACGAGATAGGCCGGGTTGTCCTTGCTGCCGTTGCGGACGATCTTCTCGTCCTTGATCGTGCGCTGCACGCGGCGATCAAAGCGTTCGGCGACCTTGCCCTCCGCATGGCTGCCGCCCCAGTTCCAGCGCACCGCGGCGCCCTTCGCGAAATGCTTGCTCATGCCTGCGAGAACCGGCGGGATGCGCCGTCGTTCCGTGACGCAAACATGACGTCCGCTTGCCGGGCCGTCGCCACATGACTATGCGCGGCACGAACATGCAGCCCTCCGATCTTCGCGTCGCCCTTTTCAGCGGCAATTACAACTATGTTCGCGATGGCGCGAACCAGGCGCTCAACAAGCTCGTCGGCTATCTGCTCGAGCAGGGCGTGCAGGTCCGCGTCTATTCGCCGACCACCGACACCCCCGCCTTCGCCCCCACCGGCGATCTGGTCAGCGTGCCTGCATGGCCGGTGCCGGGCGGCCGCGCCGAATACAAATTCGCCACCGGCCTGCCGAAGAGCATCCGCGCAGACCTGGCCGCCTTCGCCCCCAACATGGTGCATGTCTCGGCCCCCGAATTTCTCTGTCACGGTGCGGTGACATGGGCGCGCAAGCAGGGCATCGCCACCCTCGCCTCGCTCCACACCCGGTTCGAGACCTATCCCGCCTATTATCATCTCGGCTTCGTCGAACCGTTGATCATCAAGCTGCTGACCCGGTTCTACAACCGTGTTGACCAGGTGGTGACACCAGGCAACTCCACCGCCGAGCTGATCCGGAACTGGGGCGTGACCACGCCCATTCGCATCTGGTCGCGCGGGGTGGACCATGCCCGCTTCAACCCCGCCCGCCGCAGCCTCGAATGGCGACGCTCGCTCGGGATCGCCGATGGCGAGTTCGCGGTCGGGTTCCTCGGGCGGCTCGTGCTCGAAAAGGGCCTCGATATCTTTGCCGAGGTCTGCAACCGGCTGACGCAGCAGGGCGTGGCCCACAAGGTGCTGGTGATCGGCGAAGGCCCCGCCCGCCCCTGGTTCGCCGAGCATGTGCCGGGCGCGATCTTCACCGGCTTCCAACGCGGCGACGATCTGGCCCGCGCCGTCGCGTCGATGGACGTGCTGTTCAACCCCTCGGTCACCGAGACCTTCGGCAACGTGACGTCGGAAGCCATGGCCTGCGGCGTGCCGATCGTCGCGGCGCGCGCGACCGGCGCGATCGACCTGGTGGAAGACGGCGTCAACGGCTTCCTCGTGCCGCCGCGCGACGTGGAAGCCTATGCCGGCGCCATCGCCCGGCTGATCGCGGACCCCGCGCTCGCCGCCTCGGCCGGCGCCTCGGGTCATGAAAAGGCGCAGGCCTATGTATGGGACCGCGTGAACCGGGCCGTGCTGGACAGCTATGTCGAAGTGCTGGAGCGCCGCGGCCGCTAGAGCATTTTCAAGTTGACCGTGCACGGTCAACGACTCGCAAAATGCGGTAACCAAAAAGCTAGAGCGTCTTCGCCCGAGGTGAAAACGCTCTAGACCGCCTCGCACCGCGCGGCCAGGACGAAGCGCAGTTTCGCGCCGCCACCGGGCGGTGTCTCGAGCGCCAGCGCGCTCTCATGCGCCTCGAGGATGCGCCGCGTGACGCTGAGGCCAATCCCCTGCCCACCGCTCGTCGACCGGCCCGCCTCCGGTATCGCCCCGGTCACGAAACCGGGGCCGTTGTCCGTGACGGCAATTTCCACCCCGTCGTCCACGGGCTGCGCCGACAACAGGATTCGACCGCCCTCGCCGCTTGCCAGTGCCTGCGCGGCGTTGCGCAGCAGGTTGGCCAGCACCTGGCCGATCTGCACCCGATCGGCGAGCACCTGCCCCGTTCCATGCGCAATGTGGACCTGGATCGGCGGCAATGTGCCGTTCCATGCCGCCTCGAACAGCTCCCGCGCCTCGGCGAACAGCGCATCGACCGCGACGAACTCGGCCTCCACCTCGCCTTTCTCGACCAGCGCACGGGTGCGCGCGACGACCTGCGAGGAGCGACTGATCTGGGCGCGGGCGCGGGCGAGCTGGCGCAGCACGTCCGGCCCCCCGGTGCCGCGCAGCGCCATCTCCACCGTGGCGATATAGTTGGAGGCCGCGGAGAGCGGCTGCACCATCTCGTGCGCGAGCATCGCGGCCGTCGCCGCCTGATCCTCGGTGCCGCTCCGCGAAATGCTGCCGATCAGCGCCCGCTGCGCCTTTTCCAGCGCGTCGCGTGCCTTCATTGCCGCCAGCATCTCCGCCTCCACCAGCAGGCGGTTCTTTGCGACGGCGACATAGCTGCAGATCGTGCGCAGGAAGCGCAGCTCGGTCTCCGTGAAGGGCACGCCGCTGCGCCGGCCAAACCCAAGCGTGCCGAGCAGCACCTCGCCGTGGAGCAGCGGGGTGCAGGCATAGCTGTCCAGCCCGACGTCGCGGATGAAGGCGGTCATCGGATTGTCGCTTGCCTGGACCTGGGCGACGACGCGCGGCGTACGGTCCCGCGCCACGGTGCCGCAGACCGCCTGGCCGAACTGGAGCCGGGCACCGGCCTGCCGCTGCGCCTCGGTAAGCCCGCCTGAGGCCTCCAGCACCAACAGGTTTTCCGGCTCGGCGCGGTAATGGAAATAGACGTCGAGCGACAATTCGTCGCGCACCATGCCGAACAGATAATCGATCATCGCCGTCGGATCGGATGCGCCCAGCATCTTGCCCGCACAATCGGCGAGCAGCCCCAGCAGCCGCGTCTCGCGATCTTCACGGGCGGAAAGCTGCGCTTCGATCATGGCCTGTTCCTACTCCATTGCCGCGACGTGATGCGCCCGTTTTATCGGCATCTTAGCGCGCAAAGCTCGACGATGGGAAGATCAACCTCGGCGCGATAGGGGCGCGTCTCTGCGGTCGCCGGAGCGAACGCCGTTCGCGCGCTTCGGCCGGTTGCCCTGTCTGAGAGAGCATCGTGTTTTTACCTATTGGTGCCGTTTCGAACTCTTAACGGCTCGGGGCGCATCCGAAACCCCGATACAATTCAACGATAAAAGGGTTTCTATGCACCACCGGTTCCGCCTCGCGCTCGCGGCGTCCTGCGCGTTGTTCGTCCTGCCCGCGCACGCGCAGGATAGCGCGAAGGAAACCTCGGCCACTGCCCCGCGCAAGGCGACCCCTGCGGAGGCGCAGCCGCCCAAACAGGCCTTCACCACCGGCGTCGCCAAAGGCCGCGACCTGCTCGATTCGGCCATTTCGGCGAGCAGCATCGACGACGACCAGATCCAGAAGATCGGTACCCGCTCGATCGCCGAGGTCCTCGGCAACATGCCCGGCATCCGCGCCGAGAGCGCCGGCACCGAGGGTCTGACCGCCATCACCATTCGCGGGCTTCCGCTCGCCGCCGACGGCTCCAAGTTCCTGCAGATCCAGGAAGACGGCCTGCCGGTGCTGGAATTCGGCGACATTCACTTCGCCTCGACCAACGCGTTCCTGCGGACCGACCTCAGCCTGTCGCAGGTGCAGGCGATCCGGGGCGGCTCGGCTTCCACCTTCGCCTCCAACTCGCCGGGCGGCCTCGTCAACTTCATCTCGAAGACCGGCGAGCAGGAAGGCGGCACGCTGCAGCTTTCCTCCGGCTTGGACCACGAACTCGGCCGCGTCGACTTCAACTATGGAGGTCGCCTGAGCAAGACCGTGCGCTTCAACCTGGGCGGCTTCTACCGCCAGGGCGAAGGCCCGCGTTCGGCCGGCTACGACGCGTTCAAGGGCGGCCAGCTGAAGTTCAACGTCACCAAGACGTTCTACGGGGGCTATGTCCGCCTCTACGCCAAGTATCTCGACGATCGCGAGCCCAACTATGCGATGGTGCCGGTGGCGGTGCGGGGCACCAATGCCGATCCGGTGTACAGCACGATCGCCGGAATCGATCCGCGCAAGGACACGCTGTATTCGCGCTACAAGCCGTCGATCCTCGCGCTGGACGGCAACAACAATGTGACCAACCTCGACCTGCGCGAGGGCAATCGCAGCAAGGTCGCGTCGGTCGGGCTCGAGGCACAGTTCGACATTGGCGGCTGGACGTTCAGCGATCGCATGCGCTTCGCGCGCATATCGGGCAACTATTACGAAAGCGGGTCTATGGCGCTGCTGCCCGCAGCCGCCCTCGCGCCCGCCTTTGCCGGCCCTGGCGCGACGCTGCGCTACGCCACCGGCCCCAAGGCCGGGCAGACGATCGCTTCCCCCGCGACACTGAACGGCAACGGGCTGATGATGTACGGCCTCGAGATGCACTCGGATCTGGAGAAGCTCGACAACTTCACCAATGATTTCCGCGGCAGCCGCGTCTGGGCCGTCGGGGACGGCAAGCTCACCACCACGGCCGGCTTCTACGCCTCGTCGCAGGCGATGGTACAGAACCTCCATCTGCTCAACGACGTGTTCGACGTCGTCGGCGGCGGCAACTCCGCCTATGTCGACGTGATCGCCGGCAATGGCATGCCCGTCACCCAGGGCGGCGTGCTCGCCTATGGCATTCGCGGCGGCGGCACCTATCGCCGGCGCTACGACCTGCAGTACCGCGTGTTCGCGCCCTATGGCTCGGTCAACTACCAGATCGGCGCGGTCTCGGTCGGGGGCAGCCTGCGCTACGATTTCGGCAAGGTGAGCGGCACGCTCTACGGAGCCGACCTCGGCGGCAGCCGCGTCGGCACGGCCCCGATCGACATGAACCGCGACGGCACGATCTCGTTGCCGGAGCGCGCCGTCGCCGTCCTGCCGCTGTCCCAGCCGGGCCTGGCCGACTATAGCTACAAATACGCCTCCTACTCGGTCGGCGTGAACTACCGCGTCGCCGAACCGCTTTCGGTGTTCGCCCGCTACAGCCGCGGTGCCCGTGCCACGGCAGAGCGCCTGTTCTTCTCGCCTGCGATAGATTCGAATTCGGGGACCCTGAACGATCCGTCGATGGCCTATGGTCCGGTGAAGCAGGCCGAGGCCGGCGTGAAGTTCCGCAAGGAAGGCGTCTCGCTGTTTGCCACCGCCTTCTGGGCCTCCACCCGCGACCAGAACCTGCAGATCGGCGCCGACGCGACCGGTGCGACCGTGGTGCTGCAGATCGATCGGGACTACAGCGCCAAGGGCCTCGAGCTCGAAGGCCTGTTCGAGCATGGCCCGCTCAGCCTGCGCCTGGGTGCGACCTACACCAAGGCCAAGATCGATGCGGACAAGGCGGACAAGACGCTGGTCGGCAACACCCCGCGCCACCAGCCGGACCTGATCTTCCAGGCGACGCCGCAGTTCGAGGTGAAGAAGTTCACCATCGGCACCAATGTTCTGGGCACCACCAGCAGCTATGCGCAGGACGGCAATCTGCTGAAGCAGCCCGGTTACACCATCGTCAGTCCGTTCGTGCAGGTCCGCCCGGTGAACGGCATCCAGATCGGCCTCAACGTGTACAACGTGTTCAACAAGCTAGCCTTCGTCTCGGTCAATTCGGCCGCGATCCCGGCCTCCGGCGTGGTCACTGCGCAAACACTGACCGGCCGTACCGTTACCGCATCGGTTCGCTTCAGCTTCTGATACACCCCGCATACGAGCAGCGGCTCGGCGCCTCCCGGCGTCGGGCCGCTTCGCTTTTGGGGCCGCGCTAGCGCCCGAAAAATCTTCCGACCACAAGGCGTTGAACGTTTCGATATGGGACGGCGCCGCCCTACGTGCCGCGGCCGCTTGGCGGAACACATATACGCAACTTCAGCATTTTACCTTCTGTATTGAAGAACTTCACACGTCTCAGCCGATGAGACGGGTAGGCCGCCAACCCCGTAAAAACCCAGTGGTTTCCCCGCGAACGTTCCCGCAGCAGATCCGCACGCAACAACGTTACGCGCGCTTGCGGTTCCACGGGGAGGTTAAGGCGCTGACGTTTCATGGAGAAAGCTGAATGCGCCTGTTGTCTCTCGCTGCTATTGCCACGTCCCTTATCGCCACCAGCGCCCAGGCTGCGCCGGGCGACGCCGCTGCCGGCCTCCAGGCCCTGCGCGAACTGAACCTCGTCGTCTTCGGAACGCTGACCACCAGCGGCCAGGAAGTGGAAGGCCGCAGCTTCGTCGGCGAACTCGCCGCCGCCAACTTCACCAATTTCGGCATCGGGTCGACCACCCAGGCCTCGGCCGCGTCGAGCTTCGACGTGCTCAGCGTCGTCGGCAACGCCAACGGCTCGTTCCGCCTCAAGGCGGGCTACGCCAATGGCAGCAACGCCACCCCCCTCGGCGATACCGCCCGGATCGGCGGCAATGTCGGCTATATCGATTTCAACGATGCCAATGGCCAGGTCGGCAAGCTGATCGCCGGCGGCAACCTGACCACCCAGTTCAATGTCAACAACCACAGCGTCACCTATGGCGGCACGGCGGCCGGCGGGATCAACGGGGCGGTGAAGGATGCGAGCCTGGCGGCCGGCGGCGCCAACGACGTCGCGGCCGGCCTCGCCGTGAAGATGAGCGCGCTGACCAACGACCTCACCGCGCTGTCCACGCATCTGGCGGGCCTGACCGCGCTGGGCACGATCACCTCGACCAACGGCGCGCTCAATTATTCGGGGGCGACCGGCGACTATGCCGTGTTCACCATGACCGAGGCGGCCTTTACCGACCAGAATGCCAATTTCGACAATCTGTTCACCAGCATGCCGAGCGGCTTCACCACCATCATCAACGTGCTGGGCACCAATCTGGTGGAGCGCGGCAACATCAACAACAAGGCGCTCAACCAGAGCGTGATCTGGAATTTCAGCCAGGCCCAGAGCCTGTCGCTGAAGGGCTTCCACGGTACCGTGCTGGCGCCGAACGCGGCGCTGATCAACAGCAGCGCGATCGAGGGCAGCATCGTCGCCAAGTCGATGCAGCTGAACGGCGAGGTGCATCTCGGCACCTATGCCGGCACCAGCAGCTTCCTGCCCCCCAGCGCCGTGCCGGAGCCGGCAAGCTGGGCGATGCTGCTGCTCGGCTTCGGCACGCTGGGCGGCCTGCTGCGGAAGCGCCGGACGCTCGCCCCCGCCTGAACGGGAAAGGGGCGCCGCAACCGGCGCCCCTTCTTCGCTATTGCCAGTGATACTGCAGCTCGCCTTCGCGAAAGGCGAAGCGATCCAGATGCCGGACAACGGCACCTTTCAGCCCGTCGAGCTGCTCCTGCGAGGTCGCATCGATACGGACCTCAAGCCCGGTCGCCGCAACGTTGAACGTGACCACCGCGTCGCCGGGATGGGCGGCGCCGCGGGCGTCCTTCGGGAAGATCACGGTGCCGTTCTCACGCGTGAACTCCACCTGCAGATTATGCTGCCAGTGCTTGCACACCTGCTGAAGATAGCGGCTGGCATGTTCGGTCGGCACCAGCGCGTGGCCGGTGAAGGGGGCAATCGTCATTTTTGTCTCCTTGGCCGTGACGGGGACGAGCCCCAAACGGCGGCGTAACACCTCGATCCGGGGCATCGTTGCCTAGAGCCGCTCGATCTTGCGGGCGGCTTCGTCGAGGATCTCGGCAATCGCGTGCAAGCGCTCGGGTTCGATCTCGTCGTCGAACACGCTGGCGGCAAGCACGGTCTTCAGATTGTGCATCGCCCGCCGCACCGGTCCGCCGCTGGTTCGGGCATGGCGCTCGCCCAGATCCGCCAGCCGTTCGAACAGCGCGGCGACTTCGGCGGCATTCTCCGCGAGATGCGCCGTGCCCGCCTCGGTGATCGCGAACTGCTTCTTGGCGCCCTCGCTCTTGTGCTCGGCAATCAGATCCATGTCGTCGAGCATGGTCAGCGTCGGATAGACCACGCCCGGGCTCGGCGCATAGGCCCCCTTCGAGCGCGCCTCGATCTCGCGGATCAGGTCATAGCCATGGCGGGGCGCCTCCTCGATCAGCTTGAGCAGGATCAACCGAAGCTCGTCGCCGCCGAACATGCGCCGACCGCGACCGCCCTGCCCGCGCTCGCCCATGCCGAATGCCATCTCGAAACCGCCGGGAAAGCCCCCGCCGAAGCCGCCACGACCGCGAGGGCCGAAGTGTCGGCCGTGATGGCCGTGATGTCCAAAGTGGAAAAACATGCTTCTCTCTTTTCAGGATGAGTCTTGATGCACACAAGATATATCTTGAAAAGGCTCATGCAAGCCCCTGCCAACGATTTTTCGCCAGTTCCTTGGTGCAAGGGCTGAAAGGAGCCGCGCCTCAATGTGTCAGCATCGCCCGTACCGAGGGCCGGACAAAGGGCAGCCCCGCGCCCAGTCGAAGCACCGCATGGCGCATCGCGCGGGCGGCGGGCCGTTCGTTCGTGAACAGCCGCACCAGCAGGTTGGTGCCCGTATAGAGCGGCCGGCACGCCGCGCGGTGGCCCTGCTCGTAGCGGCGCAGCGCGGCCGGCAGCGCCGGATCCATGCCCCGCCGCACCGCATCGCGCACCTTGGCGGCAAGCATCGCCTGCCCGCTCAGCCCCAGGTTGAAGCCATGCGCGGTCACCGGATGCATCCCCACCGCCGCATCGCCGATCAGCGCCGCCCGCCCGCTGACGAACTGATGTGCCCAGCTGGTGACCAGCGGATACACGTTGCGGTCGCTCACCACCTCCATGCGGCCCAGCCGCTGGCGGAAGCGCCGAGTCAGGTCGCGGCCGAGCGCGGCGTCGTCGAATGCCATCACCCGCCGCGCCGCATCTTCGGGCAGGGTCAGCACCGCCCCGGCCGTGTTGGCGGCCAGCGGCAGCAGCGCAAGCGTCTGGCGGTGATCGAACCATTCCAGCGCTACGCTTCCGTGCGGCAGTTCGTGGCGCACCCGCACCACCATCATCGAGCGGCCGAGGGGATGGATGTCCGCGTCGATCCCCAGCGCCTCGCGAGTTTTGGAAAGGCGGGAATCCGCCACCACCAGCAGCTTTGCCCGCACCACCTCGCCGGAGGAGAGCAGCACTTCGGCGCGCGGGCCCATGGCGCCGGAGCGGGCATGGACCACCTCGGCGCCAGTGACGATCCGCAGCCCCGGCTGGTCCAGCACCGCATCGTACAGCGCGGCGCGGATGCGGTGGTTGGGCACCAGCCACCCGAGCTGGTCGTCCGCCCCGCCCCCGGCCGTGAAGTTCAGCGCAAAGGGCGAGTCGCCGTTCACCACCTTGGCGGCATGGAGCGGCGCGATCTCGCCCGCGGGCAGCCGCATCCATGCGCCGAGCTGCTCGAGAATGCGCCTGGAGCCATGGGTGAGCGCGATTTCCCGCCCGTCGAAGCGCGGGGTCGCCAGCGCCTCCAGCGGCGCACGCTCGAGCAGGACGATGCTTAGACCGCAATCTTCCAGCGAGCGGGCGAAGGCCAGACCCGCAGGCCCTCCGCCAACGATGACGACGTCGCAGTCCATGCCCGCTTCCCCTTTAGCAGCCGTCCTCCCGGCGTTCGCCGGGACGGCGGCCTCTTTGGGCGCACCGGCTTGTCCTAACCTTGCGCCCGATCAACCAGCGGGATGCAAATTGCCGCGCCGCCGCCTATCTTGGTCGCAATGGCCGACCTTTTTGCCACCCACGAACCGCCCGCCTCCGATGCCGCGCCTGCAAGCGGACCGCTCGCCGATCGCCTGCGCCCGCAGAAGCTGGACGAGGTGGTGGGGCAGGAGCATCTCACCGGCCCGCACGGCGCGATCGGGCGGATGGTCGCCGCGGGCAAGCTCAGCTCGATCATCTTCTGGGGGCCGCCCGGCACCGGCAAGACCACCATGTCGCGGCTGCTCGCCGATGCGGTGGGCCTGCGGTTCGTCGCGATCTCGGCGGTGTTCTCCGGGGTCGCAGACCTCAAGAAGGTGTTCGCCGAGGCGCGCGAACATGCCCGGATCGGCAAGCGCACCCTGCTGTTCGTGGACGAGATCCACCGCTTCAACCGCGCCCAGCAGGACGGCTTCCTGCCCTATGTCGAGGACGGCACCGTCACCCTGGTCGGCGCTACCACCGAGAATCCGTCGTTCGAGCTCAATGCCGCGCTCCTCAGCCGCGCGCAGGTGCTGATCCTGCACCGGCTCGGCCATGAGGCGCTGAGCCAGTTGCTCGACCGCGCCGAGGCGCTGGAAGAACGTCCCCTACCCCTCACGCCGGAAGCCCGCGACGCGCTGGTGGCAAGCGCGGATGGCGACGGCCGCTTCCTGCTCAACCAGGCCGAAACCCTGTTCTCGGTGCAGTTCGAGGCGCCGCTCGATCCCGCCGGACTCTCGGCCTTCCTCCAGCGTCGGGTCGCGGTGTACGACAAGGACCGCGAGGGGCATTACAACCTGATCTCGGCGCTGCACAAATCGGTGCGCGGTTCCGATCCGCAGGCGGCACTCTATTATCTCGCGCGGATGCTCACCGCCGGCGAGGAACCGCTCTACTTGCTCCGCCGCCTCGTGCGCATGGCGGTAGAGGATATCGGCATGGCTGATCCCAATGCGCTGGTGCAGTGCATCGCCGCCAAGGACACCTATGACTTCCTCGGCTCGCCGGAGGGCGAACTGGCGATCGTACAGGCATGTCTCTACCTGGCGACTGCGCCCAAATCGAACGCCGCCTACAAGGCGCAGAAGGCGGCATGGAAGGTGGCGAAGGAAACCGGCTCGCTGATGCCGCCGCAGAACATCCTCAACGCGCCGACCAAGCTGATGAAGCAGATCGGCTACGGCACGGGCTATACCTACGACCATGATGCCGAGGACGGATTCTCCGGCGACAATTACTGGCCGGCCGAGATGGAGCCGCAGACCTTCTACGCCCCCACCGATCGCGGACACGAAAAGCGCGTTTCGGAGCGGCTCGCCTGGTGGGCGTCGATGCGCGAGCAGCGGCGCGGAGACGGCGCATAGCCACCCCTGGCTTTACCGATTTCTTCGCGATCGACTGGTCCGGCCAGGCGGTGGAGCGGCCCAGGGGACTGGCGGTGGCGCACGCCCGCGCCGGCGACGCCGCACCGGTGCTGATCGATCGGCCCTGGTCGCGCGGAGACATTCTGGCCTTTCTGGACGAACTTGCCGATCACGGCATGCGCGCGCTGGTGGGGCTGGATCTGTCGCTCGCCTTTCCCTTCGCCGATGCGGGTGCCTATTTCCCGGGCTGGGAGGAAAGCCCAGCCGATGGCCCCGCACTTTGGGCGCTGGTGGATCGCCTGTCCGATGCGGATGACCACCTTGCCGCAACCAGCTTCGTGCGGCATCCGGAGGCGCGGCGCCACTTCCGTCAGATGGGCGATTGCGGCGACCTGTTTCCCGGCGGGCGCGGCCGGTTCCGGGTGTGCGAACATGGCCAGGAGGCGATGGCGCTATCGCCCTATAGCTGCTTCAACCTGGTCGGCGCGAGCCAGGTCGGCAAGTCGAGCCTCACCGGCATGCGCGTACTCCACCGGCTGCGCGGCCGCATCGGCGTCTGGCCGTTCGATCCGCTGCCGGATACCGGCCCGGTGCTGGTAGAAATCTACACCTCGCTCGCCGCGCGGCTTGCGGGGATGCGCAAGGGCATCTCCAAGATCCGCGACGCCGAGACGCTGGATACGATGCTCGCCGCGTTCGGCTCCGCGCCGCACGCACCGCTTTCCCGCTATGACGACCATGCCACCGATGCGGTCCTGAGCGCCGCCTGGCTTCGCGTCGCGGCGGGCCAGCCCGGCCTGTGGTCGCCCGCTGCACTGACGCCGGAACTCGCCACCACCGAGGGCTGGACGTTCGGTGTGCTCTAAGGAATAGGACTTTTCTAGAACCTGCCAGAATGGATCGAATACCTTATGCGCCGCTTGCTCGAAGTCTGCGTGGAAGATGTTGCCGGAATCGACGCGGCCGTGGCCGGCGGGGCCGACCGAATCGAGCTGTGCGCCGCGCTGGCGGTGGGTGGGCTGACCCCACCGGCGTCGCTGATCGCCGCTGCCGCCGGTGCGCCGATCCCGGTTCATCTGCTCGCCCGTCCTCGCGACGGCACCTTCGCCTACAGCTCGGCCGAAGCGGCACTGGTCGCAGCCGATATCCGCGCCGCGGCCGAGGCGGGCCTGGCCGGCGTCGTCATCGGCGCCAGCCTTGCCGACCATCGGCTGGACGCCGACTTGCTCGCCCAGTGGGTGGCCGTGGCCCGGGGTACGCCGACGCCACTGTCCCTGACCCTGCATCGCGCCTTCGACCTCTGTCCCGATCCGCTCGCGGCTCTGGAAACGGCAATCGCCCTCGGCTTCGACCGAATCCTCACCTCGGGCTGCAGCCCCAAGGCGATCGACGGGCGCGCCACGCTCGCGAAACTGGTCGCCGCCGCGGGCGATCGCCTGATCATCCTGGCCGGCAGCGGGATCGACGCCACGACCCTGCCCCCCATCCTGGAAACCGGCGTGCGCGAAGTCCACGCCTCGTGCCGCAGCCCGCAAGGGACCGTGGCCGCGACGGAAACCGCCTTCGGCTTCCAGGCCGGCCCGCGCCTCGCCACCGACCCTGCCAAGGTGGCCGAGCTGCGGAATTTGCTCAATCTGCAAGCTAGCGCTTGAACAATACCAATATGTAACTTATCCCTGCCGGTGTCATAGCCAGTGGAGGCAATGGGGGATATGATCGCCGAAATCGAAAAGCCCGCAGGTGGCAAGACGCTGATGGCGTCCGAGGCTGCCGAAGCCGGTGCAGCGGTCCGCCGCCTGCTCGTCGCCAACGGCCCCGCGCTCGGCGCGCTCGCCGAGGATCTTCGCGCCAACCCGCCGGCACTGGTCGTCACCTGTGCGCGCGGTTCTTCGGATCACTCGGCGACCTATGGCAAATATCTGATCGAGACGATGATCGGGGTGCCGGTCGCATCCGCCGCGCCGTCCGTGGCATCGGTATTCGAGGCACCCGTCTCCACCGCCCGTGCCCTGTGCATCGCGGTGTCGCAGAGCGGCCGCAGCCCGGACCTGCTCGCCACCGTCAAGGCCTATCAGGCAGCGGGCGCTCGCGTCGTCGCCTTCGTGAATGACGAGGAGTCGCCGCTTGCCGCGATGGCCGACACCACGATCGGCCTCAAGGCGGGTCCGGAGCGTTCGGTCGCCGCGACCAAGTCGTACATCACGGCCCTCGCCGCCTTCGCCGCACTGGTCGCCGAATGGTCGCAGGACGAAACCCTTCGTTCGGCCCTGACAGCGCTACCCGAGCAGCTGGAAACGACGCGCGACTTCGACTGGTCTGCCGTGGTGGAGACTCTCCGCACCGCGACCAACCTGTTCGTGATCGGGCGCGGCTACAGCTTCGCCGTCGCGCAGGAAGCGGCGCTCAAGTTCAAGGAAACCTGCAGTCTGCACGCCGAGGCGTTCAGCGCCGCGGAAGTGCGCCACGGCCCCATGGCGATCGTCGGCAAGGGCTTTCCCGTGCTCGCGTTCGGCACATCGGACACCGCCGGCGACAGCGTGCGCGAAGCGTCGGCCGAGTTCGGCGAGCGCGGCGCCCGCGTGTGCCTGGCGGACGCCAAGGCCGGTAACGCCTCGCCGCTGCCGGTCCTTGCGGGCCACCCGGCGCTGGAGCCGATCCTGATGGTCCAAAGCTTCTACCCGATGGTCAACGCGCTCTCGCTGGCGCGCGGCAACAATCCCGATGCGCCACTGTATCTCCGCAAGGTGACCGAGACTCGATGAGCAGTTTCCGTTTCGTCAACGGCCACATCGTCACCGCCGCCGGCACGCTGCCGCAGGCGGTGATCGAGGTCGATCAGGGTCGCATCGTCTCGATTTCCACCGAGGGTACCGGCACCGACACGATCGACCTCGACGGCGGCTGGGTCGTCCCCGGCTTCATCGACGTGCAGGTCAATGGCGGCGGCGGCGTGCTGTTCAACGATGACCCGAGCGTGGAGGGCATCGCCGCGATCGGCGCGGCCCATGCCAAGTTCGGCACCACCGCCTTCCTGCCGACACTGATCAGCGACGTGCCCGAGGTAATTGCGCGCGCGCTCGACGCCGCGGATGCCGCGATCGAGGCCGGTGTTCCCGGCTGCGTGGGCGTGCACATCGAAGGACCGATCCTCAACAAGGCGCGCAAGGGCATCCATGATGCGGAGAAGTTCCGCGGGCTGGATGCCGGCATGGTCGAGCTGCTCGGCCGTCCGCGCCGCGGCAAGGTGCTGGTGACGCTGGCGCCCGAGATGGTGGACCTTGCCGATGTCCGCCGCCTGGCGGAGGCGGGCGTGATCCTCGCCATCGGCCACAGCGACGCAACCTACGAGACCGCCGTGGCGGCGTTCGACGCCGGCATGACGGGGGTGACCCATCTCTACAACGCCATGTCGCCGCTGCTGCACCGCGCGCCCGGCGTGGTCGGCGCATCGCTGGAGAACCAGACCGCCTATTGCGGGATCATTCCGGACGGCTTCCACGTCCATGATGCGGCGTTGCGCATCGCACTGCAGGCGCGTCCGCACGATCGCTTCCTGCTGGTC
Organism: Sphingomonas elodea ATCC 31461; assembly: GCF_000226955.1. GTDB lineage: Bacteria > Pseudomonadota > Alphaproteobacteria > Sphingomonadales > Sphingomonadaceae > Sphingomonas > Sphingomonas elodea. The sequence continues at coordinate 52,188 of NZ_AGFU01000123.1, read as the reverse complement.
ACCGATGCGATGCCCAACGTAGGATCGGACATGACCGCGTTCGATCTGCACGGCCAGAACATCCGCGTCGAAGGCGGCCGCCTGCTTGGCCAGGACGGCACGCTCGCCGGATCGGCGCTCGATATGACCGGCGCGTTCCGCCACATGGTCACCCGCGTCGGCACCTCGCCCGAGGATGCGGCGATGATGGCCGCCGCCAGCCCCGCCGCGTTCCTCGGCCTGTCGCACGAGCGAGGCACGCTCGCGCCCGGCCTGCGCGCCGACTGGGTGCAGATGACCCGCGACTTCCAGCCCGCCGGTTGCTGGATCGGCGCAACCCGCTTTCCCTGAGCCCTCGGAGACCCGCCCTGAGCACGATCGCGCCGCCCTCCGCCCAGAACGACGCCACGGCCGGGGCTCTCGCCATCGGCGCCCCGATGGCCGGCTGGCTGATGCCGCTGGAGGAAGTTCCCGATCCCGTCTTTGCCCAGCGCATGCTGGGCGACGGCGTGGCGATCGACCCCACCGAAGGGTGCCTCTACGCGCCGTGCGACGGCGAGGTGACGGTGCTGCAGCCGACCGGCCACGCCATTACCCTGCGCGCCGGCGACGGCGTGGAGCTGCTGATGCACATCGGGATCGATACGGTGCAGCTGGCCGGCGCGGGCTTCGATCCGCGGGTGAAGGTGGGCGACAAGGTGCGTGCCGGCGACGTGCTGATACGCTTCGATCTCGACGCGATCGTGTGTGGCGCGCCGTCGGTGACGACACCGGTGCTGCTGATCGGCCAGGACGGGTTGGCTCTGACGGGCAAGCATGGTGGCGGCATCGTCGCGCCGGGCGAGCCGATCTTCTCCATCCGGCGCGAAGCGGTCGCTGTCGAGGCCGTTGCCGGCCCGGTGAGCGAAACCGCGGTGCGCGAGGTGGTCGTTCCCCTCGCCCATGGCATCCATGCCCGCCCCGCCGCGCGACTGCGCGAAGTGCTGGTCCCCTTCGCCGCCAGGGTGACGATCACCAAAGGCGATCAGAGCGCCGATGCGCGCAGCCCCGTGCGGCTGATGACGCTGGGCATCAAGCTGGGCGACACCATCCGCATCACCGCCGAGGGTGGCCGCGCCGACGAAGCAGCCGCCACGCTTGCCGCGCTGATCGAGACCGGCATGGGCGAGAAGGCCGATCCGGCCAACGCCCCCGCTCCCGCGCCTGCCGCCGCCCCGGTTGCAGCACCGGTATCGAACGAGCCCGGCCTGCTGGGCGGCGTCACCGCCGCGCCCGGTCTCGCCATCGGCACCGCATGCTTCTTCCGCCTTCCCGAGCTCAGCATCGATCCGGTCGGCAAGGGCGCCAGCCTCGAACGCGCGCGACTGGAGGATGGCATCGCCAAGGTGGTTCGCGCGATCGACGCCGATCTCAGCCACGCCGCCGGACCGATGCGCTCGATCCTGACGGCCCACCGTACCATGCTCGACGATCCGGACATGCTGGAAACCGCGCGGCAGGCGATCCTCGACGGCGCCAGCGCCGGCCATGCCTGGCGGCTCGCGCTGCGTCCGCAGGCCGATCTGCTGCGGGCCAGCGGCGACGCCCACCTCGCCGAGCGCGCCGACGACATGGTCGATCTGGAGCGCCGCGTCGTTTCCGCGATCGAGGGACTGGAAGACGCGCCGCTGGTGTTCCCGCCGGACACGATCCTCCTCGCCGACGACCTGTTGCCGTCGCAGGTAACGGGGCTCGACCCGGCACAGGTGCGCGGCTTCGCCACCGTGCGCGGCGGGCCGACCTCGCATGTGGCAATCCTGGCCGCCAGCCTCGGCATTCCCGCGCTGGTCGCCATGGGTGCGCCGCTGCGGGGCATCGCGGAGGGCGAGACGCTGATCCTCGATGCCGGCGCCGGCACGATCCGCATCGCACCCGATACTGCCCAGCGCGCCGAGGCGCAGGCCCGGGTCGACGCTCGCGCCGCCGCGCTCGCCGGCGCCCATGCCGCCGCCGCCGCGCCCGCCAAGCTGGCGGACGGCACCCGCATCGAGGTATTCGCCAATCTCGGTTCGGTCGGCGATGCCGAGCGCGCCGTTGCCGCAGGGGCAGAAGGCAGCGGCCTGCTGCGCACCGAATTCCTGTTCCTGGAACGAGAGACGCCGCCCAGCGTCGCCGAACAGACGGCCGAATATCAGGCGATCGCGGACGCGCTGCAGGGCCGCCCGCTGATCATCCGGCTGCTCGACATCGGCGGCGACAAGCCCGCGCCCTATCTGCCGATCGCCACGGAAGAGAACCCGGCGCTAGGGCTTCGCGGCATCCGCGTCGGCCTCGCCCACCCACAGGTGCTGGAAGACCAGCTGCGCGCGATCCTGGGCGTGCGCCCGATCGGCATCGCGAAGATCATGCTGCCGATGATCGCCAGCGTCGGCGAGCTTCGCGCCGTCCGCGCCGTGTTGGACCGGCTGCGCGACGAACTCGGCATCGGTGAGAAGGTGGAGCTCGGCATCATGGTCGAAACGCCTGCCGCCGCCGCCACCGCAGACCTGCTGGCAACGGAAGCCGACTTCCTGTCGATCGGCACCAACGACCTCACCCAATATACGCTCGCCATGGACCGCGGGAACCCGGCGGTGGCAAGCGGCATCGACGGGCTGCATCCGGCGGTGCTGCGCCTGATCGCCGACACCTGTCGAGGAGCCGCTGCCAGGGGCCGCTGGGTCGGCGTGTGCGGCGGCCTCGCCTCCGATCCGCTGGCGGTGCCGATCCTGGTGGGTCTCGGCGTCACCGAGCTTTCCGCCACCGTATCGGTGGTGCCGGAGGTGAAGGCCCTGCTCGCTACCCTTACGCTCGAGCACGCCCGTGCCCATGCCGCCGCAGCGCTCAACTGCGCCACCGCCGCCGATGTCCGCCGCCTTGCCCGGGAATTCACCGCATGAAGCAGATCCTAGAAACGCTCCAGCCGCTCGGCCGCGCGCTGATGCTGCCGATCGCGGTGCTGCCGGTGGCGGGGCTGCTGCTGCGGCTCGGCCAACCCGACCTGCTCAACATCGCCTTTGTGAGCGCCGCCGGCGACGCGCTGTTCTCGCATCTCGGCCTGCTCTTCGCGATCGGCGTGGCGACCGGCTATGCCAAGGACGGCAACGGCGCGGCGGCGCTTGCGGGCATCGTCTGCTTCCTGGTCTCGACCGAGGCGGGCAAGAGCCTGCTGGCCGTGCCGGCCGATGTCGGCGCCGGCCTCGCCAAGGACCAGGCGGCACTTGCCGTCGCGGCATGGAAGGCCAAGGCGGTCGCCCGGCTCGACGTGCCGATCGGCATCGCCTCGGGCCTGATCGGCGGCAGCTTCTACAACCGCTTCTCGGCCATAAAGCTGCCCTCCTACCTCGCCTTTTTCGGCGGCCGTCGCTTCGTGCCGATCGCCTCCGGCCTGGCGGGCCTGGTCTTCGCGGTGATCGTCGGCGTCGGCTTTCCGCATATCAGCGCGGGCGTCGACGGCCTGAGCCATGGCATCGCCGGTGCCGGCAGCTTCGGCCTGTTCGCCTTCGGCGTGCTCAACCGCGTGCTGCTGGTGACCGGCCTGCACCATATCCTCAACAACGTGTTCTGGTTCGTGCAGGGCGATTATAACGGCGCGACGGGCGACCTGCGCCGCTTCTTCGAGGGCGATCCGAATGCGGGCGCGTTCATGGCGGGCTTCTTTCCGGTGATGATGTTCGGCCTGCCCGCCGCCTGCCTCGCCATGTACCGCGCAGCCCTGCCCGAACGCCGAGCGGCGGTGGGCGGCCTGCTGTTCAGCCTCGCGCTTACCTCGCTGCTGACCGGCGTGACCGAGCCGATCGAATACAGCTTCATGTTCCTGGCCCCGGCCCTCTACGTCGTCCATGCGGTGCTGACCGGCGTGGCGATGGTGGTGATGGACCTGCTGGGCGTGAAGCTCGGCTTCGGCTTCTCCGCCGGCCTGTTCGACTATGTGCTCAACTTCGGCAAGGCGACCAAGCCGCTGCTCCTGGTGCCGGTGGGAGTGGTGTATTTCGCGCTCTATTACGGCATCTTCGCCTGGGCGATCCGCCGCTTCGACCTGAAGACGCCGGGCCGCGAGGCCGAGGCACCGGTGGTGGCGGATGCCGGCGATGCCGCGCCGTCGAGCCGGGGCGAGGCCTTTGCCCGAGCGCTGGGCGGCTCCGCCAACCTGATCGAGGTCGGCGCATGCACCACCCGCCTGCGCCTGATCGTCGCCGATCAGAGCGTGGTGGATGATGCCGCGCTCAAGGCACTCGGCGCCCACGGCATCCTGCGCCCGTCCGAGCGCGCGCTGCAGGTGGTGCTGGGCCCGATCGCCGACGTGGTGGCAGTCGAGATCCGCGACGCGACCGCGCGCGGGGGGGTGACGGCGCCGGCAGCCCCCGTCGCCGCGCCGACGCGCGAGCTGGCCGTGGCGCTCCAGCCAGCCGCGCTCGCGGCGCTGGGCGGCGCCGCGAACATCGTATCAGTCAGCGCCCATGACCAGCGCCTGCGGGTGGAACTGAACGATCCGGCGGACATCGATGGTGACGCGCTGCTGGCACTGGGCCTCCGCGGGGTTGCCCGCCCCACGGCGAAGGTACTGCACCTGCTGGGCGACGAGGCGGCGCTGGCGGCGCTGCGGGGGTAATCGGCCGGTCCGCGCCACCGCCGATGAGGCGGAGCGCGGACCTTGCTGCGCCCGCGCACGCTGCTACGCTTCTTCACGACCAATTTCTGGAGAAGCCGGATGCGTACATGGGTGGGCGGCGTTGTCGTGGTCACGCTTCTTGCTGCCATCGCGATATACGCAGCCTTTCCGCACCCGACCCATGATCAAGCGGAACTGCGGGCCATCGCTGCGGAATCCCGACATCTTCTGGCACGCTACACAGACCGTCCGGGAGCCGTCCCGAAAAGCCAATGGCCGCACGAGATCGCAGCGCTGCACCCCGCCAATGTCATTGTGCGGGAAGGAGCGGTTGAGATCACCACCAAGCGATATTTCGACGGCGGCTCGGGGTATGGCTTCGCACCGGATAAGCGGGATCTTGGGATGCTGCCCGCCTGCTGGTCATCGCTGGGGCAAGACATGTACTGGCACGGGCCCTGCTGATCGTAGCTAGGGCAAGATAGGTCATCGGCACAGCGCAAGTCTCTGCACGCGCGCGCCGTCTCCCACGCTCGTAGAGAAGGCGGCGAAGGGGAGGAAATGCGCCGCCAGCGTTCGGCCATCCTCCCCTCGGAGCCGCTGCGCGGCCCACCTCCCCCTGGCGGGAGAGGATAGACCCGTCCGCTTACCGCGGCGTCAGCGTCACCTTGCCCAACAGCCCGCTCACCTGTCCCGCCGGCGCCTCGACGATCAGCTCGACCGTCCGCTGCCCGGCCCCTGCCGGCAACGCGGCCTCCAGCGGTGCCGGGGCCGCATCGGTCTTCTCGGCGAGCTTCTTGCCGTCCACCCACAGTTCCGCGCGCCCGCCGACGCTGGCGAAGCGCAGCGTCCCACCCCCGGCGGCGATGCGCTTCCACGGGCTGAGGCGGTTGTTGTACACCCGCCAGCCCGGCTGCTGCTCGGCGGGTGTCGGCATGGCGCTGCGCAGGAACGCCCAGCTGTTATTGTCCGGCACCAGGCCCGGCTTTGGCTTGTCCGCCGTCTGCCCCGAGCGGCGCCAGTCGCCCAGCACCATCAGCGGCGGGGTCACGCCGACCTGCGGGCGCGGCGCGATGTCGGCGCGGTCGATCGTCAGCAGCGCGGGCTTGAGCCCCTCGGCGGTCGCCTTGACGGTGATCTTGCCGCGGCCGGTGCCGGCCTGCACCAGGATCTGCGCGAGGCCGTTGAACAGCGAGCGCGCATTGCCCTTCTCCGGCTCATGGCAGTTCGGGTCGCCATTGCCCACGCCGATGATCGCAGCGCCCTCGACCGTGAAATTCGTCATGAGGTTCGCCGTCGGCACATGCCGGCCCTTGGCGTCGACCGCGTCGATGGTGATCGGCTGGACGTCCTCGTCATCGCCCGCCATCACGGTGCGGGCGGGCGTCAGCCGCAGCGCGACCGGCTCGCCGGCGGTCTCGTGAACCATGCGCGCCACGACCTTGCCGCCGCGCATCGCCTGCGCTTCCAGCCGGCCGGGCGCATAGGGCACCTGCCATTCATTGCCCTGCAGCCGATCGACCTTCTGGGTGCCGATCGCCTTCCCGTTGAGCAGCAGCGTCACGCTCTCGGCATTGGAGGCGACGAACACCTTGATCGCCTGGCCTTCCCTGCCCGGCCAGGTCCAGTGCGGCGCCAGCCACACCACCGGGGCGTCATCGATCCAGGCGGCGCTGTGAATCCCGAACGCGGTCTTGGGGAAACCGCACAGGTCCATGATGCCGAAGAAGCTGGCGATGGTCGGCCAGGCATAGGGCGTCGGCTCGCCGTGATAGTCGAACCCGGTCCAGACGAAGCCGCCCGCGATGAACTCGCGCGCGGCGATCAGCTGCCATGCCTTGCGGTGCGTGTTGCCCCAGGGCGCGGGCTCCTCGTCGTACGAGGTGATGACGTGCGCGGCGGGATCGCTGGCGAAGGCGCCGCGTGTTTCGAACGCGCTGGTATCCTCGGAGCTGGTGCTGGGCCGGCCGGGGTTCAGCCGGTGCCACTTGTCATACTCGCCCTGGTAATAGTTGAAGCCCATCACGTCGACGACCGACGAGACGTTCGACGGATTGTAGAACGACCCGTTCATCGCCGAGGTCACCGGGCGGCTGTCGTCGAGCTTGCGCACCGCGGCTTCCATGCGGCGAACCATCTCGATGCCGGATTCGGTGCCCTGCATCGGCTCTTCGTTGAACACCGACCAGAGGATGACGCTCGGATGGTTGCGGTCGCGCCGCACCATCCAGCTGAGCTGGGCCAGATAATCGGGCGCCGGATTGAAGTGGCGGTTCTCGTCCATGACGAGGAAGCCCATCCGGTCGCACCAGTCGAGCAGCTCGGCGGTGGGCGCGTTGTGCGACATGCGGATCGCGTTGCAGCCCATCGCCTTGAGCCGCTCGAGCCGCCAGCCGAGCAACGCGTCATATTGCGCCACGCCCACGCCGGCATGGTCCTGGTGGATGCACACGCCCTTCAGCTTGACGGGCTTGTCGTTGACGAACAGCCCCTTGTCGGCATCGAAGCGGACGGTGCGGAAGCCGATCGCGGTGCGGCGCTCGTCGATCAGCTTGCCGTCGCGCAGCAGCCGGGTGTGGACGGTATAGAGCGTCGGCGTCTCGACGGACCAGAGCTGCGGCGCACCGGCGGACAGCTCGATCGAGGCCTCGACGCGATCGAGCACCAGTGCCGTCGCGGCGGTGGTGCCGATGGCGACGCGCTTGCCGGCCGGATCGAGCAGTTCGGCCTCGATCGTCACGCCCACCGGCGCACGCTCGATATTGCCGATCGTGACGGTGACCGGCACCTGCCAGCCATTGTCGGTCTTGCGCGGATCGCAATGTACCCCGTCGGTGACGATCGACACCGGCGACCGGCGCACCAGCCAGGCATGGCGGTAGAGCCCCGCGCCTTCGTACCACCAGCCCTCCATCGCCTCCGCATCGACGCGGATCGCGATCACATTGTCTTCGTCGCCGAACCGCGCGAACGGCGTCATGTCGATAAGGATGCTGGCATAGCCCGACCAGCTGTGCGCGACGACGCTGCCGTTCACCCACACGGTGGCATTGGTCGCGACACCGTCGAGATGCAGCTCGATGGTCTTGCCGTGATCGGCAGGATCGAGCGTCAGCCGGCGGCGGTACCAGCCGATGCCGCGCTTGCGATAGCCCTGCGAGACGTTGGCGGTCTTGTCGAACGGCTGGAACGAAGCCCAGTCGTGCGGCAGGCGCACTTCCGCCCAGTCGCTGTCGTCGAAATCCCGCGCAGCGGCACCGCGGGCATTGCCTGCCTTCACGCTACCATAGGTATCGTCATGGTCCTTGAGCGGCGCGGGGGCGACATCCCCTTCATGGAAGCGCCAGCCGCGTTCGATGCGGGTCCGCGTGGGATCGCCATCCGGCAAACGCTGCGGCAGCGCGGTCCTGGGCGGGGGCATGGGGAAGCCGTCACCCTCCACGGCCCGTGCGGCGGCCTCGGCCTCGGGCATGCCCAGCGAGGCAAGCACTCCCAACCCCGCGCTGCCGAGCAGCAACTGGCGACGATCCATGCAGCAATCTCCAAATGTCAGGCAGGCAGGCGGCGACTCAGACGTCGCTGAGTTCCGCTACGAAATCATAGGCATCGCCCCGATAATAGGAGCGGGTTACTTCCGCCGGGCGGCCGTCGCGCAGAAAGGCCCGGCGCTCGATCAGCAGGCCGGCATGGCCGGGATCGACCCCCAGCATCTTGGCATGTTCGCCAAGGAACGGCACCGCACGAAGCCGCTGGAGCGCCCGCACCGGGCGGTTCCCTGCAGCTTCGAGCGCGGTGTAGAGCGAGTCCCCCACCGCATCGACCGAGGCCAGGCAATAGCCCGCGATGGTGGAGAATTCGAGCGCCATCGGCTCGCCATCGGCGAAGCGGATGCGCGAGAAGCGCAGCACGCCCGCGCCCGGCGAAAGGCCCAGCGCCATCGCTTCCTCCGGCGTAACCTGCCCCGCCGAGCGCGCGATCCAGCTGCTGCTGGCGGCGCGGCCGCGCGCGGCCATATCCTCGGTGAAGGAGGAGAGCTTGGAGAAGCTCTTCTCGACGCGCTCGGCGACGAAGGTGCCAGCGCCGCGACGACGGGTAAGCAGGCCTTCCTCGACCAGTCCGCCGATCGCCTTGCGCACGGTGATGCGCGACACGTCATACTCCGCGGCGAGGTCGCGCTCCGGCGGAATCGCATCGCCTTGCGCGAGTATCTTGCCGCTGATCGCCTCGCGGATCAGTTGCTGCAGCTGCAGATAGAGCGGCGACGGGTTGCCCTCGCGGAACCGGCCAATCTGATCCGAAAACGTCATTTGTCCTCCCCCTTGCCTGACACCGGTGCCCACCGGAACCGCGGCGCCAGCAGCGAGCTCCCCGGCGGATGCAAACGTTCCCCGGGGATCTACATTGGTATGACAATACCAACAGTCTCAAGCGACTTGGTCAAGGGGCTAATTGCAAAGAACTATGTCGCGCTACGCAAGCCTATTGTCCGATAGGATCTAAATTGGTTACACCGTTACGCAGGCCCCGTCCGGCGGCCGAGACCAAGGGGAGTTTCCGATGCGCGCGTTCCTGAAGCAGGCAAGGCATTCCGGCTGGGCGGCGCTGCTGCTGTCCTCGACGGCGTTTGCCCAGACGGTACCGCCGCTCACGCCGCTTCCCGCCAGCGTGCAGATGGGCAAAGGCAGCTTCACCGTGACGAACGGTACAGGCATCGCCGTCCCTGCCGGCGACACCGCAGCTGCGAACGCCGCGAAGCTGCTCGTCGCGCACGTGAAGGTGGAACGCGGCCTGACCCTGGGCGCTGCCGGCACCAACGGCGTGATCCGCTTCGACCGCGACGCAGCCGTTAAGGGCGAAGAGGCCTACCGCCTCACCATCGACGCCAAGGGCGTGCGCATCGCCGCCTCGAGCGACCGCGGTTTGCTCTACGGCGCGATGACGCTGGCGCAGCTGCTCAGCCCCGACCACGGCTTCGGCAAGGCGGTGAAGCTGCCGGCGCTCAGCGTCGAGGACGCCCCCCGCTTCGGCTGGCGCGGGCTGATGCTCGACGTTGCGCGCCACTTCCAGCCGATCGAGTTCGTCTACGGCGTGGTCGACCAGATGGCCTCGGTGAAGCTCAACACGTTGCACCTGCACCTGACCGACGACCAGGGATGGCGCTTCGAGGTAAAGCGCTATCCCAAGCTCACCGAAGTGGGCGGCTGGCGGACCCCGCCGAGCACCGGCGGCGCGCCGGGCCCGAAGGTCGGCGGCTTCTACACCCAGGAACAGCTGAAAGGCCTGGTTGCCTATGCCGCCGAGCGCGGCGTGACCATCGTGCCGGAAATCGACCTGCCGGGCCATGCCCAGGCGCTGGTCGCCGCCTATCCCGAACTCGGCATCTTCGGTGACAAGCCCGAGGTGTCGCACGACTGGGGCGTGAACCCCTATCTGTTCAACCCCGGCCCCAAGGGCATCGCCTTCGTCAAGGAAGTGCTCGACGAGCTGATGGCGGTGTTCCCCGGCACCTATGTCCATCTCGGCGGCGACGAAGCGGTGAAGGACCAGTGGGAGCGCTCGCCGGAGGTGCAGGCGCAGATGAAGGCGCTCGGCATCAAGACCGAAAACGGGCTGCAGAGCTGGATGATCGACCAGTTCGGCGCCTATCTGGAGGGCCATGGCCGCCGCCTGATCGGCTGGGACGAGATCCTCGAAGGTGGCCTGCCGCCCTCGGCCTCGGTGATGTCGTGGCGCGGCGAGAAGGGCGCGGTGGAAGCCGCCAATGCGGGGCATGACGTGGTGCTCTCGCCCGCCCCCACCCTCTATCTCGACAGCCTGCAGAGCGATCGTCGCGACGAGCCGCCGGGCCGCCTCTCGATCCAGACGCTGGCCGATGTCTACAAGTACGAGCCGATGCCCGTCGGCATCGATGCGGCCAAGGCGAGCCATGTGCTCGGCGCGCAGGGCAATGCGTGGAGCGAATATTTGATCACGCCGTACCAGGTGCAGCACATGCTGTTCCCGCGCGCCGCGGCGATCGCCGAAATCACCTGGTCGGGCAAGGACAAGCGCGACTTCACCGGCTTCGTGACGCGCCTCCAGCCGCAGATCGCGCGCTGGCGCCGTTCAGGCATGGAAGTCGCCGACAGCGCCTTCGCCGTCGATTACAAGCTGCAGGGCACGCGCGGCGAGGCGCTGCGGGCAAACCAGGCCAAGGTGACGCTCGCCACCCAGACCGGTTTCGGCACGATCCGCTACACGCTCGACGGCAAGCAGCCCACCGCCAAGTCGCCGGTGTACAAGGCACCGTTGGCGCTCAAGCCCGGCACGACGATCACCGCGGCGGCGTTCGACGCAGCCGGCATCGTCACCGCTACCCCGCGCAGCTTCGATACCAGCCGGACGGCACTGCTAACCCGCACCAGCTCGGACATGGTGGCCTGCCCCAGGGGCGCGCTCGGCCTGCGCGTGCCGCTGACCGCCGAGGCGCAGGAGAATGCGCCGGTGTTCAACGTCAACCTGTTCGACACCTGCACCGCCTATCCGGCCGCGCCGCTCGACGTGGCGACCGGCTTCACCGTCGACGTCGCCCGCACGCCGCGCAACTATGGCCTGGCGCATGATTTCAACAAGGTCCGCGCCCATTACAATGTCAGCACCCATGGCGAGCTGATCGTCACCACCCGGTGCATTGAGGCCGCCAAGGACAAGACGATCAAGCCGATCGTCGTCGCCACCTTTCCCCTGCCCGATCCGGACAGCGCGCCGCAGCAGTTCCGCTTCACCGGCAGCCTGCCCAAGCTGGCGGGCGACGAGGACCTGTGCTTCCAGTTCACGTCGCCCCTCAGTGACCCGTTCTACACCGTCGCGAAGGTGGTGCTGACGGAGAACGCGAAGTGAAGGCACGCTCCCTCGCGCTGCTGCCGCTGCTCGCCCTCGCCGCGCCGGCCTGGGCCGATCCGCGCCAGTCGCTGTCGCTCGACGGCGCATGGCAGGTCCGCATCGACCCCAGTGACACGGGCGCCGCCAAGGCGCATCCGAAGGAAGCCGTCTGGTTCCCGGCCAAGGTGCCCGGCAGCGTCCAGCAGGACCTGATCGCGGCGAAGCGCGTGCCGGATCCCTATAAGGGCATCAACGAGGCACCGATCCAATGGGCGGGCCTGACCCGCTGGCAGTTCCGGCGCACGCTCAACGTCACGCCCGCGATGCTGGCACGCGACCATCTCGATCTGGTGTTCGACGGCCTGGACACCTTCGCCACGGTGACGCTCAACGGCCAGAAGCTGCTCGAGACCGACAACGCCCATCGCCGCTGGCGGGTGGACGCCAAGCAGGCGCTGAAGGCCGGCGCCAACGAACTGGTCGTCACCATCGCCTCGCCGATCAGGACGCTGCAGCCGATGGTGCTTGCGGAGAAATTTCCGCTCCCCGGCGAATATGACTCCGCTTTCGGCGACGAGCCCAAAGGCAAGCAGACCTCGCCCTATATCCGCAAGCCCAAATATGATTACAGCTGGGACTGGGCGCCCCGCCTGGTCAAGATCGGGCTGTGGCGGCCGGTGCGGCTGGAGGCGTGGGACGATGCGCGCATCGACGGCTTCCGCATCGACCAGGAAGCGCTGATCCCGGCGGAAGCGCGGCTGGTCGCGCGCTGGAAGATCCTCACCGATATCGAGAAGTCGGTCACCGTCCGCACCCGCATCACCGGCCCCGACGGCAAGACGGTGGAAGCCAGCCGCACGCTGTCGATCGACCTGGGCGAGAACGCCGTCAGCGTGCCGCTCACCCTCCCCAAGCCGCAACTCTGGTGGCCGGCCGGCTATGGCGCGCAGCCGCTCTACACGGTGGAAGCGGTGCTGGAGGTAGACGGCGCGGTCAGTGACCGGATCTCCCAGCGCATCGGCCTGCGTACGGTAGAGCTGCTGAACCAGGGCGGCGGCTTCGGCTTCCGCATCAATGGCTTGCGCATCTTCGCCAAGGGCGCGAACCTGATCCCGTTCGACATGTTCCCGAACGCCGTGACCGAGGCGCGGATGCGCCGCATGGTCACCGATGCGCGCGACGCGAACATGAACATGCTCCGCGTCTGGGGCGGCGGCTATTATCTCGACGACGCCTTCTACGCCGCCGCCGACGAGCTCGGCATCCTGGTGTGGCAGGACTTCATGTTCGGCGGTTCGATCACCCCGCCCGACGCGGCGTTCCGCGAGAATGTCCGCATCGAGGCCGAGCAGCAGGTCGCCCGGCTCCAGCCGCACCCGTCGATCGTCGGCTGGAACGGCGGCAACGAGATCCTGTCCGGCTGGGAAAACTGGTCCGATCGCAAGGCGTTCAAGAAGAATGTCGGTGCGGACGAGCAGGAGCGGATCGGCGCCGGCATGGCCGTATTGTTCGATCGCACGCTGCGGGACGCCGTGCTGAAGGAAGCGCCGGGCAGCACCTATTGGCCCGGCTCGCCCTCCACCGACTATACCGGCCCCACCGACACCGACGCCAATGGCGACCGCCATTTCTGGGATGTCTGGTCGGGCTCCAAGCCGGTCGAGAACTATCTGAACGGCTGCGCGCGGTTCATGTCCGAATATGGCTTCCAGGCGATGCCGAACCTCGCGACCATCCGTGGCTTCGCGGGCACCGGCCCGCTGGCGATCGACAGCCCGGTGCTCAAGGCGCACCAGAAGTTCCTGGCCGGCGAAGGCAATAGCCGCCTCCAGCTCTATCTCGACCAGCGGCTGCGCAAGCCCGCCGACTTCGCCGATCTCGTCTATCTCACCCAGGTGAACCAGATGCAGGCGATCGGCATGGCCGCGCGCCACCACCGCGCCTGCGCGCCGATCACCATGGGGTCGCTGTTCTGGCAGCTCAACGATGCCTGGCCGGCGATCAGCTGGGCCAGCATCGACCATGACGGCCAGTGGAAGCTGCTGCAGTTCGAGGCGCGCCGGATGTTCGCGCCCCAGGCGATCGTCGCCGAGCACAAGGACGGCGCCACCCGCCTCGCCGCCGTGTCCGACGCCAGCCAGCTTATCGCCGCCGAATGGCGCGTCCGCGGCTTCACCATGGACGGCAAGCCGCTGGGCGCGAAATCGGAGAAATTCGACCTGTCGAACGGCTCCCTCGAACTCGCGAAGATCGCCGATGCCGATCTGTTCGGCACCGCCGCGCCGGCTGAAAGCTATGCCGTCGCCGAGCTGTGGATCGACGGCAAGCCGGTCTCGCGCCAGATCGTCGAGCGGTTGCTGCCCAAGGACATGGCCTATCCCGCCCCGCGCCTGTCGGTGCGCTGGCAGGGCAAGCAGGTGACGCTCACCGCCGGTGCGCTCGCCCGCGCAGTGATGCTCGATTTCGGCACCACCGTCGCGCACGCTAGCGACAATGGCTTCGACCTGCTGCCCGGCGAGAGCCGCACGCTCACCATCACGTCCGAGGCCAGTGCCGCCGCACTCGCCCGCGCCCTTACCCTTCGCACGCTGGGACCCCGCTGATGCCGCTTCTCCCCCTGCTCCTCCTCGCCGGCGATCCCGATCCGGTCGCCGCCGCCATCGCCAAGATGACGATCGAGCAGAAGGCCGCGCAGCTCCAGAGCACGGCGCCGGCCGATCCGGTGATCGGCCTGCCCGCCTATGACTGGTGGAACGAGGGCCTGCACGGCCTCGCCCGCGACGGCTATGCCACCGTGTTCCCCCAGGCGATCGGTCTTGCCGCGACCTGGGACGTGCCGCTGCTCCACAAGGTTGGCGACACCGTCGCCACCGAGGCCCGCGCCAAGTTCAACGCGAAGCCGGTGACCGCCGATCGCAAGATCTATGAGGGGCTGACGATCTGGTCGCCCAACATCAACATCTTCCGCGATCCGCGCTGGGGCCGTGGCCAGGAAACCTATGGCGAGGATCCGTTCCTCACCGGGCATCTCGCGGTGGGCTTCATCCAGGGGCTGCAGGGCCCGGACCCGGCGCACCCCAAGGTGCTCGCCACGCCCAAGCATCTGGCGGTGCACAGCGGCCCCGAGGCAGGCCGCGACGGCTTCGATGTCGATCCCAGCCCGCAGGATCTGGAATCGACCTACACCCCCGCCTTCCGCCTCGCGCTGACCGAGGGCAAGGCGCAGTCGGTCATGTGCGCGTACAATTCGATCCACGGCACGCCGGCTTGTGCTTCCGGCGGGCTGCTCAACGATCGGCTGCGCAAGGACTGGGGCTTTACCGGCCTCATCGTCTCGGACTGCGATGCGGTGGCGAACATCCACCTGTTCCACCATTACCGCCTCGATGCCGCCGAAGCCTCGGCCGCGGCGATCAAGGCCGGCATGGATCTGAACTGCGGCACCACCTATGCCGCGCTGCCGGAAGCGGTGAAGCGCGGGCTGGTCTCCGAGGCAGAGGTCGACGTGGCGCTCAAGCGCGCGCTCGATGCCCGCCGCGCACTCGGCATCGCGTTCGGCGGCGCCAATCCGTGGAGCCGGATCAAGCCCGGCGAGCGCGGCACCCCGGCCCAGCGCGCGCTGGCGCTGGAGGCCGCGCGCAAGGCGATCGTGCTGCTCAAGAACGACGGTGACCGCCTGCCGCTCGCGCCTGGCGGCCGCATTGCGGTGATCGGTGCCAATGCCGATGATCTGGGCGTGCTGGAGGGCAATTACCACGGCACCGCCAGGGATCCGGTAACCCCGCTCGACGGCATCCGCCGCCAGTTCGGCGCCGATCGCGTCGTGTACGCGCAAGGCGCGCAGCTGGCCGAGGCAGCGGCGGTGATCATGCCGGAAACGGCCTTCCGCGCCGACGGCAAGCCGGGCCTCAAGGCCGAATATTTCGCCTCGCCGACGGTAACCGGTACGCCGGTCGCCACCCGGCAGGACCGCCGCATCGACTTCAACTATACCCGCGCCGCACCGCTGCCGGGGCTCGACCCCACCGGCTTCGCGGTGCGCTGGAGCGGCGAGTTCACGCCCCCGGGCGCAGGCGAGTACGAGTTGGCGATCGACATCCCCGCCTGCTGGAAGGACTGCACCACGCACGACGCGGTGCGGCTGTGGGTCGACGGCAAGCTCCTCCACGATGGCCCGCTCGGCAAGGCGCGCGTGGCGGTGAAGCTCGCCAGCGACGGGAAGCCGGTGCCGTTCCGCATGGAGATCGACCATCGCAGCGAAGATTTCGGCGTCCGCCTGATGTGGCAGCCGCCCGCCGAGCCGATGCTCGCCCAGGCGCTGGCCGCCGCCAAGAACGCGGACACGATCGTCGCCGTGCTCGGCCTGTCGCCCGATCTCGAGGGCGAGGCGCTCAGCGTCTCGATCCCCGGCTTCGTCGGCGGCGACCGGACCGATATCGCCCTGCCCCGCCCGCAGCTCGAGCTGCTCAAGGCGCTGCGCAAGACCGGCAAGCCGCTGGTCCTCGTCCTCACCAGCGGCAGCGCGGTGGCGGTGGACCCGAGCCTCGCGGACGCGATCCTCGAAGCCTGGTATCCCGGCGAGGAAGGCGGCACCGCGATCGCCGAGACGCTGGCGGGCAAGAACAACCCCTCGGGCCGCCTGCCGCTCACCTTCTACGCCTCGGTGGACGACCTGCCGGCTTTCGTCGATTACGGGATGAAGGAGCGCACCTATCGCTTCTTCACCGGCAAGCCGCTCTGGGGCTTCGGCCACGGCCTGAGCTACACCAAATTCGCCTATGGCAACGTCGCGGTGAAGGCGGCGGGCATCGGGCAGCCGGTGCAGGTCAGCGCCACGCTGACCAATGCGGGGAACCGCAGCGGTGAGGAAGTGGCGCAAGTCTATGTCGTCACTCCAGCTGCGGGGAAACCAGGCGGGCTCACCACGCCGGTATTGCAGCGCCAGCTCGCCGGGTTCCAGCGCACTGCCCTCGCGCCGGGCAAATCGGCCAGCCTGTCATTCACGCTCGATCCGCGCAGCATCAGCAGCGTTGCACGCGACGGCACCCGACGGGTGCTGCCGGGCACCTATCGCGTCTGGATCGGCGGCGGACAACCCGGCGACGGTGCGGGGCAATGGGCCGACTTCACGCTCACCGGCACCGCGCAGGAGTTGCCGAAATGATCGATCGCCGCACGTTGCTCGGCTCGAGCCTCGCGCTCGCCGCCACGCCCGCATTCGCCGGCGCCGCCCCCGACTTCGCGAGCAAGCGCCCGGCACTCGCCGACCGCCGCTTCGTCAGCAAGGCGGTGGAGCGCGAAATCGCCCGCGTTTCCAGGCAGATCGCCGATCCGAAGCTGCGCTGGATGTTCGTCAACTGCTATCCCAACACGCTCGACACCACGGTGAAGATGGGCGTGGTGGACGGCAAACCGGATGCGTTCGTCATCACCGGCGATATCGACGCTCTCTGGTTACGCGACAGCTCGGCACAGGTGCGGCCCTATCTGCATCTTGCCAAGGACGATGCCGAGCTGCGTCGGCTCTATCACGGGCTGATCGCGCGGCAGGCGCGCTGTATCCTGCTCGATCCCTACGCCAACGCCTTTCTCGAGGACCCGAACGCCCGCACCAAGCTCAGCTGGGCGCTGGCGGACAAGACCGAGATGAAGCCGGGCGTCGCGGAGCGGAAGTGGGAGATCGACAGCCTCTGCTATCCCATTCGATTGGCACATGATTATTGGAAGGCGACCGGCGACGTCACGCCGTTCGATGCGCAATGGGCGGAATCGGCCCGCGCCATCCTGCGCACCTTCCGCGAGCAGCAGCGAAAACACGGCCCCGGCCCCTATCGTTTCCTGCGCAACAGCGATCGGCCGACCGAAACGCTGATGCTCGACGGCTATGGCGCGCCGACGCGGCCCGTGGGGCTGATTCACTCCGGATTCCGCCCGTCGGACGATTCCTGCGTCTATCCTTTTCTCATTCCAGCCAATTATTTCGCAGTGACGGTTCTGCGGGAACTCGCGGCGCTCGCCATGGCCGCGCGCCAGGATGCTGCACTTGCGAACGAAGCGACGTCTCTCGCCGGTGAAATCACGGAGGCGCTCCGCGCCTATGGCACGATGCGGCTACGCGACGGGCGCGAGGTGATCGCCTATGAAGTCGATGGGTTCGGCAATGCGATCTTCATGGACGACGCCAATGTGCCGTCGCTCTCCAGCCTCGCCTATCTGCGTTGCGTCGATCGGAACGACCCGTTGTGGCAGCGTACGGCTGCCGCGGCGTGGAGCGATGCCAACCCCTATTGGTCGCGCGGCAAGGTGGTCGAGGGGATCGGCGGCCCGCACGTCGGCTTGCGCCAGGTTTGGCCGATGTCATTGATTATACGTGGTTTCTCGCAAGATCACGACCCGCGAATGCTTCGCAATATCTTGCGAATGCTTAGCAATAGCGATGCAAACACCGGCTTCATTCACGAGGCCGTCGACCAGGACGACCCAGCGAAGTTCACGCGGGACTGGTTCGCCTGGGCCAACGGCCTGTTCGGCGAGCTGCTCGCCCACCTGGCCGCCACGCAGCCCAAGATCCTTCAGGAGACCCTGTGATGCTCTCCCGCCGCAACCTTCTTGCCACCAGCGCGATCGGCATCGCCGCAGCCGCGGCCCCGCGTTTCGCCCGCGCCCAGACCGCTCGCCGCACTGCAGCAAATCTGTTCATCGGCACCGGCGGCACCGGCCACACCTATCCGGGCGCATCGCTGCCCTTCGGCATGGTGCAGCTGAGCCCCGATACCGGTGTCGAGCGCTGGGAAACCTGCTCGGGCTATTACCACACAGACGGCTCGATCCTCGGCTTCTCGCACACGCATCTCTCGGGCACCGGCATCGGCGACATGCTCGATCTGCTCGTTGTCCCCGGCCGGGGACCGGTGGTGTTGCAGCCCGGCACGCGCGAAAAGCCGGAGACCGGCTATCGCCAGCGCTATCAGGACGAGCGCGCCGAGCCCGGTTATTACAGCGTGGCCCTGGAAAACGGCGTCCGCGCGGAAGTGACCGTGACCGAGCGAACCGGTTGGCATCGCTACACTTTTCCCGCCGGCCCCGGGCATATCCTGCTCGACCTGTCGCACCTCGTGCTCGACAGTTCGGACAGCCCGCCACTGATCGCCGACGCGGTGATCGACGTGGCGCCCAACGGCATGATCACCGGGCAGCGACAAGTCTTTCGCTGGGCCAAGGGCCGCAAGATCTTTTTCGCGCTCCAGCTCTCGCGCCAGCCCGATCGGATCACGCTCTACGCCGATGACGATGCCGCGCAACCGGCCGGCACGCGCCACGTCACCGGACGGAGACTGAAGGCGGTGCTGCACTATGCGGACGCAGGAAAGGCCCCGATCATAATGCGTTGTGGCATTTCCGGGGTCGATCTCGCCGGCGCCCGCGCGAATCTGGTCACCGAAGCGAGACATTGGGACTTCGATGCCACCCGCCGCGAAGCCACCGCCCGGTGGCAACCGGCGCTGGACGCCGTCCGCGTCGAAGGCGGCACCGAAGACCAGCGCACGATCCTCACCACCGCGCTCTACCACGCCCAGCTGGCGCCCACGCTGTTTTCGGACGTCGATGGCCGCTATCTCGGCATGGACGGGCAGATCCACACCGTGCCCAAGGGCGGCGCGGCGTACAGCACCTACTCCTTGTGGGACACCTATCGTGCGCTGCACCCGCTGCTCACCCTGATCGCGCCTGCCCGCGTCAAGTCGCTGGTCGATGACCTGATCCGCCAGACCGCCCAGTCGCCCTATGGCCCGCTGGTCTGGCCGCTGCAGGGCAAGGAGACCGGCACGATGATCGGCTGGCACGGCGTCGTGCCGCTCGCCGAGGCGCAGGCCAAGGGCATTCCGGCCGACTACGCCGCTGCCTGGCCGGCCATCCGCCGCCGCAGCTTCGATTTCACCGCGAAGGATCTCGACAACAGCAAGGGCCGCGATCTCTACGACAAGCTTGGCTATGTTCCCGCCGACAAATGGTGGGAAAGCGTCAGCCGCACCCAGGAATATGCCTATGACGACTGGGCCTCGTCGCACCTCGCCGCCGCGATCGGTGAGAAGGGGGATGCGGCCCGGCTCGCCACGCGTTCGGGCAACTGGCGCAACGTGATCGATGGCAGCATCGGCTTCGCGCGGCCCCGGTTCGCCGATGGCAGCTGGTGGACGCCCTATGATCCGATCCAGCTCGGCCACATGCCCAAGCCCTGGTGGCGCGACTATACCGAGGCGAATGGCTGGCAGGCGACCTTCCTCAACCAGCACGACGTGCACGGCCTGATCGCGCATATGGGCGGCGACGCGAAGTTCGAGGCGAAGCTCGACGCGCTGTTCAACGCGCCCTCCACCCTGCCCGCCAATGCGCCGCCCGATATCTCGGGGCTGGTCGGCCAATATGCACACGGCAACGAGCCCGATCAGCACGCGCCGTATCTCTATGCCTATTGCGGCGCGCCGTGGAAGACGCAGGCGATGGTGCGACGTCTCTGCACGGAGATGTACAAGAACGACCCCGACGGCATCATCGGCAACGACGATTGCGGCCAGATGAGCGCCTGGTTCGTCTTTTCGGCGCTGGGCTTCTACCCCGTCGATCCGGTGGAGGCCGTGTACGTGTTCGGCTCACCTTTATTCGAGCGCGCCGAGGTGACGGTGGGCGCGGGCAAGCGGCTGGTGATCGAGGCGCCAGGCAACCGCGCCGACACGCCCTACGTCGTCGCCGTCACCTGGAACGGCCGCCCCTGGACAAAAAGCTGGATCGCGCACGCCGATCTGGTTAAGGGCGGCACGTTGCGTTTCACCATGTCGGCTACGCCCAACCCCGCCTTCGGTCGTGCGCCGGCCGATCGTCCGCCCTCCAACGGACGTACGCCCGGCTGATGCTGCTCGCCGCCGCGCTTCTGACGACGACGCCCTGCGTTGCCGCCGGTGCCGGCGGCGAGGTCGCAGCGGCGCTGCTGCGCACGCGGCTGGTGGAGCGCCACGCACCGTGCGCGCGGGTGCTGCTCGCGCCGCTCGGTGCAGCCGAGGCGGCGCTCCCGGCACGGCAGCGCACGGTGTGGCGCAAGGTGGCGCCCCGCACCGTCCCGCGCGAAGGATTTGCGGTGCGGCGGATTGGCGAAACGCTGGTAATCACGGCCCGGGGACAGCGCGGGCTGGTCTACGGCGCCGGCTGGTACCTCCGCACCGGCGCCCGTCCGCTGCGCTACGACAGCGCCCCCGCCCGCCCGGTGCGCCTCACCCAGATCGGCTATCGCGCCAAGAACAACAGCTACGATGCCTGGACGCTGGCGATGTTCCAGCGCCGGATCGAGGATTTCGCGCTGTGGGGCGCCAGCGGCGTGCAGGTGATCGCGCCGGTATCCGACGACGACGCCACCAGCCCGCTCTTCCCGGCCCCGCCGCTGGAAACACTGCGCGGCATCGGCAATATCGCCCACCGGCTCGGCATCGACTTCGCGCTCTATTACCCCAACCTGCACGACTATGCGACCGTGGCCGAGCGCGACGCGGAGGTCGCCCGCTTCCGCACGCTGCTCGGCGAACTGCCGCAGGTGGATGCCCTCTACGTCCCCGGCGGCGACCCCGGCCATGCCGCCCCCGCCAACCTCTTTCCCCTCGTCGCAGACGAAGCGGCGGCGCTGCGCGCCCGCAATCCCGCGGCCGCCGTGTGGATATCCACCCAGGGCTTCGACGCCGCCGGGCTCGACGCCTTCTACGCCCAGCTTGCCCGCCGCCCGCGCTGGCTGACCGGCATCTTCGCCGGGCCGCAGACGCGCGATCCTGTCGCCGTCCAACGCCGCCATCTGCCCGCCGGCATGCAGCTGCTGCTCTACCCGGACGTCGCCCACACCATGCACGCCCAGGTGCCGGTCGACCGCTGGAGCCCGGCCTTCGCGCTCACCGAAGGCCGCGAGCCGATCAACCCGCGTCCGCGCGCGATGACGGCGCTGTTCCGCCACCTCGATCCCGGCAGCAGCGGCTTCGTCACCTATTCGGAAGGGGTGAACGACGATGCGAACCAGTTCCTCTGGTTCCGTCTCGGCTGGGATCCGCGCGTCACGCCGGAGGCGTTCGCCCGCGACTATGCCCGTGCCTTTCTCGGCGATCCCGCCGGCGCCAGGGCGCTCTTCGCGCTGGAAGACAATTGGATCGGCGATCCCGCCCGCAACGCCCGGATCGACGCGACGCTGGCGCTGGTCGACAGCCTCAGGCCCGCCCCCTGGGCCGATTGGCGGATCGACGCGCTCCGCTACCGTGCGGTGTACGACGCCATCGTCCGCCACCGCCTGATCGCCGCGCGCGCCCGCGAGGCCGCCGCGCTCGCCGCACCCGATGCCGCCACCGCCCGCGCGCGACTGGCGGAGGCCGATCCGGCGCCCGTGCCCGCCCTGCGTACCCTGCTGTTCGCGCTGGCGGAGCGGCTGTGGCAGGGCGCGCGGCTGCAGCTCAGCGTGCAGCTGTACGGCGCCACCACGATCGAGCGCGGCGCCAATCTCGATCGCGTCGATGTCGACCTGAACGACCGCGTCTGGATCGAGCGCCAGCTCGCCACCCGCACGCCCGCGCAGCTGGCCGACCATGAACGCCAGCGCGAGGGCGCGCTGTACGACGATCTCGGCGATCCTTCGAACGCCCCGCACCTCGTGCGCGGCAGCAGCCCGATGGCCGATCCGCTGCGCTTCCACGGCGCGGTGGACGGCATCGCCGATCGCACCCCGAACGACGGCTGGCGGATGGCGTGGATCAGCTATGCCGAAAGCCTGTACGACGCCCCGCTGCGGCTCCGCTACACCGGCCTCGATCGCAGGCGCCGCTACCGTCTTGTCGCCACCTATGCCGGCGAGGACTATTGGCTGCCGATGCGCCTCGTCGCCAATGGCAGCATCGAGATCCACCCCCCGCTCGACCGCAAGACCAACCCGATGACGGTGGCATTCGACATTCCCGCCGCCGCCACGCGTGGCGGCACCCTCGATCTCGCCTGGACGCGGCCCGCCGGCATGGGCGGCAGCGGCCGTGGCCATCAGGTCGCCGAGACCTGGCTCATCCCCGAACCCCTCTCCGGAGAACGCAAATGACGACCCTTTCCCGCCGTGCGCTCGTCGCCGCCGGCCTCGCCTCGCCGGCGCTGGCGCATGCGGCGACCGGCACCGCCAAGGCTTCCGCGCCCAAGCCGTTCGGGGCGACGCCCTCCGCCCGCCAGTGGAAATGGCACCAGCGCGAGCAATATGCCTTCATCCACTTTTCGGTGAATACCTTCACCGACAAGGAATGGGGCTTTGGCGATGAAGATCCCAAGACCTTCAACCCCACGGATTTCAGCGCCGACCAGATCGTCGCCGCCGCCAAGGCGGGCGGGCTGAAGGGCCTGATCCTCGTCTGCAAGCACCATGACGGCTTCTGCCTGTGGCCGACCAAGCTGACCGAGCATTGCATCCGCAACAGCCCCTACAAGGGCGGCAAGGGCGACATCGTCCGCGAGATGTCCGATGCATGCGCGCGCGCCGGCCTGCCCTTCGGCGTCTATCTCTCGCCCTGGGACCGCAACCACGCGGACTATGGCCGCCCGGGCTACATCACCTATTACCGCGCGCAGTTGACCGAGCTGTGCACCCGCTACGGCAAGCTGTTCGAGGTCTGGTTCGACGGCGCGAACGGCGGCGACGGCTATTATGGCGGCGCGCGCGAGACGCGGAAGATCGATGCGCCCGCCTATTACAACTGGCCGTCGATCATCGCGCTGGTCCACAAGCTGCAGCCCGACGCCTGCACCTTCGATCCGCTCGGCGCCGATATCCGCTGGGTGGGCAATGAGGACGGCGTGGCGGGCGATCCCTGCTGGCCGACCATGCCCAACCACCCCTATGTTCAGAGCGAGGGCAATGCCGGCGTACGCGGCGGCGAACTTTGGTGGCCGGCGGAAACGGACGTCTCGATCCGCCCCGGCTGGTTCTATCATGCCGATGAGGACTCGCGGGTGAAGAGTCCGGAGCGGCTGATCCAGCTCTATGACGAGTCGGTCGGGCGCGGCACCAACCTAAACCTCAACCTGCCGCCGGATCGCCGTGGCCGCATCGCCGACCAGGACGTGAAAATCCTCAAGAGCTTCGGCGACGCCATCCGCGCCACCTTCGCGCAGGATCTGGCCAAGGGCGCCGTCGCCCATGCCAGCGCCGTGCGCGGGCCCGGCTTCGAGGCGGCGCGCGTGCTCGACGACAATCGCGAGACCTACTGGTCTACCCCCGACGCCGCCAAGACGCCCACCCTCACCCTCGATCTGAAGCCGGGTACCCGTTTCGACGTGATCCGCCTGCGCGAATATCTGCCGCTGGGCGTGCGCGTCACGCGCTTTGCGGTGGATGCGGAGATCGACGGCGTCTGGCAGCAACTGGCGGAAAAGCAGTGCATCTCCGCCCAGCGCATCCTGCGCCTGCCCCAGCCGATCGCGCCGCGCCGCGTCCGCCTGCGTATTCTCGAGGCGCCTGCCTGTCCGGCGATCAGCGAATTTTCGCTGTTCCGCTCGGTGGCGCCGGTGCCGGTTGCGCCGATCGTCTCGTCGGACCCGACCGTGCTCGACACGCGCGGCTGGACGATCGCTGCCGCGCCGGCGCCCGGTGCCGAAAAGCTGCTGGATCGCGACCCCGGCACGATCTGGACCCTGCCAGCCCCGCGACCCGGCACCGCTGCGGCCGTCGAGATCGACCTCGGCGCCAGCACCGTGCTCGCCGGTTTCAGCCTCACCCCGTCGCGGCATGTGATGACCGATGCCGCACCGCCCAAGGGCTACAAGGCCGAGACCAGTACCGACGGGACCAATTGGGAGCCCGCTGCTACCGGTGAGTTCAGCAACATTGCTTATGCGCTATCCACGCAGCGAATCGGTTTTGCTCGCGTGCGTCCGGCGCGTTTCCTGCGTCTGACCTTCGCCGAGACCGCCCTGCCAGAACCGAAGCTGGCGATCGCCGAAATCGGAGGATTCACCGTGCCGCGCTGACGGTAGCGCTGCCTCGCTGAATGCCGCCGCGCCGGCGTCCGCAACCATCGGGCGCCGGCGCGTTGCATTCGCGCAACAACCTTCCCGAAAAGGGACGTCTGGCAGCGCTGACGTTGCCATATATAAAACCAATTTTCCGAAATGGTATTGTATTGATGTGGCACCTATGACAGCATCCCTTCATCGCAGTGACAGACAAATGACGCGCTGCGACGTGGATCGGCCGCGAAAATGCGGCGTTTCGAGGGGGTTGCACCGATGGGTATCCGTCGTCGCGATGCGTTGAAGCTGGGGGTGGCTGGCGCTGCGGCGCTGCCCGCACGTGCCGCACTGGCCCAGCCGACGTCCAAGCGCGCACTGATCGTTTCTACCTGGGATTTCGGCGCCGCGGCCAATGCCGCCGCCTATGCGCAGTGGAAGAAGAGCGGATCGCTGGTCGACGCTGTCGAGGCCGGCGCGTGGGTGCCCGAAGCGGACGCCAGCAACCATTCGGTCGGCTATGGCGGTTATCCGGACCGGGACGGCCACGTAACGCTGGATGCGATCATCATGGACGATCGCGGCAATGTCGGCGCGGTCGCCGCGCTTGAGGACGTGCTGCACCCTATCTCTGTCGCCCGCCGGGTGATGGAGAAGACCCCACACACCTTCCTGGTCGGCGAAGGCGCGCGCCAGTTCGCGATCGAGCAGGGCTTTCCCCGGACCAAGCTGCTGACCGCCGAAGCCGAGGCGACGTGGCGCGAGTGGCTGAAGACTGCCAAGTACAAGCCGATCGCCAACATCGAGAACCAACGCGGTTCGGCGTTGGACCATGATACGATCGGCATCGTTGCCTGCGACGCAGGCGGGCGGCTGGCCGGCGCCTGCACCACGTCGGGCATGGCCTTCAAGTTGCGTGGGCGCGTGGGGGACTCTCCCCAGGCCGGTTGCGGCCTGATGGTAGAGCCCGGCGTCGGCGCCGCCACCGCCACTGGAGTCGGCGAGGAAGTCACGCGGATCGCGGGCTCCGCGCGCGTTGTTTCTTCGATGCGCGCAGGCCTGGACCCGATGGCGGCCTGCCGCGAAGCCGTTCTGCATATCGCCAAGCTGCGCGGCGACGCCGTGAAGGACGCGCAGGTCGCGTTCCTTGCGATCGACCGTCTGGGCCGCGTCGGCGCCTATGCGCTGCAGCCTGGCTTTACCTACGCGGTTACCGATCTGAACGGCAACACACAGGTGTTGGCGGCACAGAGCCTGCGCCCCGCGGGCAAAAACTGATAATTTGGGGAGTGAGGGAAGACCATATGACATTCAAAATTCCGCTGCTTAACTCGGTCGCGGTCGCCGCGATCGCGATCACCGGCCTCTACGCCGCGCCTGCCTTCGCCCAGACCGGCGCGCAGAGCGACGATGGCCAGAGCGAAATCGTCGTGACCGGCATCCGCAAGAGCATCGCCGACGCGATCGAGACCAAGCGCAAGGCGAACTCGATCGTCGACGTGCTCAGCGCCGAAGACGTGGGCAAGCTGCCCGACAACAACATCGCCGAATCGCTGTCGCGCCTGCCGGGCATCACCGTCGACCACCAGTTCGGTGCCGGCGAGCAGCTCTCGATCGCCGGTGTCGAACCCGCGCTCAACCGCCTGACGATCGACGGCCACTCGGTCGCCTCGGCCGACTGGGGCGGCAACCCGTCCGACCGATCGAGCCGCACCTTCAACTATTCGCTGCTGTCGCCGTCGATCATCAGCCAGGCCGTCGTCTACAAGACGCCGGAAGCCCGCCTGCAGGAAGGCGCGATCGGCGCCAGCGTCGACGTCGTCACCCGCAAGCCGCTCGATCTGAAGCCGAACACCATCGCGGCGACCGGCGGCTATGAATATAACAGCCGCGCCGAGAAGGGCAGCGTCCGCGGCTCGGCGCTGTACAGCTGGCACAATGACGCCGGCACCTTCGGCATCCTGCTCGGCGCCAATTACGACAAGCAGCAGCTGGCCCGTGCCGGCGTGGCGAGCTACTGGTACCGCACCGGCCAGGCGCTGCTCGACAACGCACCGGCCACCGCCACTGTGAACGGCAAGGCGATCAGCGCGCTGACCGCGGCCGAGCGCACCGCGTTCGGCAACGCCCGCTACGCATCGTTCCTCGCCCGCGAATATTTCCGCCAGGAGCGTGAGCGCATCGGCTTCAACGGCGCCGTCCAGGTCAAGCCGGCCGAGAATCTGACGCTGACCGGCACCGCGATGATCATTCGCGGCAATTTCGACAACGTGTCGAACTCAATGTACACCTATGGCTTCGAAGGCTCGCGCCTGACCGCCGCCACCTACATCCCGGGCACCGATGGCAGCCCCGGCGTGGTCAATTCCGCCACCTTCAGCGGCATCACCAGCGGCACCGGCTCCACCGGCCAGCTCGACACGCTGTACCGCCGCACCCGCGTGAAGAACGATACCTACTCCGCGCTGCTCGACTGGAAGCCGGGCGAGTGGACGGTCACCGGCAATGTCGGCTACACGCGCGCATCGGGCGGCAAGAACCCCGAATATCTGCTCGATTTCCGGACCCAGCAGGGCTTCACCGCCGGCGCGAACGGCCAGAACACGATCGTCAACTGGCAGTCGCCCGCCAGCGACGGCAGCAAGTGGCTGAGCAACTTCACCGCCAATGGTGGCGAAAACATCACCGCGCCGGACGGCCGCCGCTTCTTCGGTCGCCAGATCGGCGGCATCCCGACCCAGTCCGGCTTTACGCTCGACAAGGAGTGGTTCGGTGAACTGAACGCCAAGCGCGAAGTCGAGTGGGGTCCGGTCAAGACGATCCAGTTCGGCGGCCGCTTCGTCAACCACCTGAACAGCAACACCAGCTTCAGCAACGCGATCTACACCAACCAGAACTTCACCGTAGCGGATCTCGGCCCGAGCATCCGCCCGGCGAGCCTGTGGGATGGCCTGGGCACCACCGGCAACGGCGTGCCCTATGTGGGCCTGGACCAGGACGCGATCATCGCGGCACTGAAGAAGTACGGCAACTTCTCGATCGACCGCGGCCTCGCCCAGAGCGAGTATTGGAAGGTCAAGGAGCGGATCTTCGCCGGCTATGTGCAGGCCGACTTCGAGTTCGGTGACTTCCGCGGCAACCTCGGCGGCCGCTTCGTCAACACGCGCGACCAGTCGAACTTCTACGTGCAGAGCGGGGGTACCTACGCGCTCACCCGCGTAACCACCGACGACAACCGCTTCCTCCCGGCGTTCAACCTGATCTATCAGGCGGGCAAGGACGTCGTGCTCCGCGGCTCGGCGGCCAAGGTGATCGCACGTCCGCGTTACAGCGATCTCGCCGGCTCGATCCAGCTTGACGACAGCACCCGTTCGGGCAGCGGCGGCAACCCGGATCTGAAGCCCTATGCGGCGACCAACTTCGGCTTCTCGACCGAATGGTATTTCGCACCGGGCAGCTACCTCTCGGGTGAAATCTTCTACCGCGACATCTCCAACTATGTCGGCAACGAGGTCGACGACGGCCCCGACGGCCAGGGCGTGCCCTTCACCAACACTGTCACCGGTCAGTCGCTGCGCTACTCGATCAGCCGTCCGGTCAACGGCGGCAAGGCGTCGGTCACCGGCTTCTCGGTCTCGGCGAACGCAAACGTGATCTGGGGCTTCGGCATCCAGGCGAACTACACCTTCGCCGATGCGGAGACCCAGCAGTCGACCGGCCTGCCGTTCCTGTCGCGCAACACGGTGACGATCTCGCCCTATTTCGAAAAGGGTCCGTTCCAGGCACGCGTCAGCTACAATCGCCGTTCGAAGTATTTCTACCGCTTCGGCCGCCAGCAGTCGCAGGACTATACCGACGCCTATCGCCAGCTGGACGCGCAGGTTTCCTACGCGATCAACAAGATGTTCTCGATTACGGCTTCGGCATCGAACCTGTTCGACGAAACCTATTACCAGTATAGCTCGACGCCGGACGCTCCGACGTCGATCTACAAGAACGGTCGCGTCTTCTCGCTGACCGCAACGCTCCGGATGTAAATCCGGAACCGGGGGGAGCGTCGGTGTATGCCGGCGCTCCCCCCTTTTGCGTGCCGGATGGGGACGGCACGCTTGTTCACGATAAAATAAGGGGATCATTATGGGTACGATCAACAACTTACTGATAACAACCAGTTGTCTTGCCACGCTGTTCGCGGCGCCGGCAATGGCGCAGGACGTTGCACCGGCGGAGGACAACGCCCCGGCAGCGAGCGATGCGATCGTCGTGACCGGCTCGCGCATTTCGCGCCCGAACCTGACGGCCGCCGCGCCGATCACCTCGGTCACCTCGGAGGCGATCAAGCTCCAGGCCGCGGTGAACATCGAGGACGTGCTGAACCGCCTGCCGCAGGTCGCACCCGACAGCCAGCAGAACTACCAGGATTCGGACGGCCGCCAGCGCATCAAGCTGCGCAACCTCGGCTTCGAGCGCACGCTCATCCTCGTCGACGGCAAGCGCCTGGGCACGATGAACGGCCTCGACGCGAACATGATCCCGCCGACGCTGCTCCAGCGCGTCGACGTGCTGACCGGCGGCGCCTCCGCCGTCTATGGCTCGGACGCGGTCGCCGGCGTCGTCAACTTCGTGATGGATCGCAACTTCGAAGGCGTCCGGATCGACGGCAACTACAATTTCTACGCGCACGAGAACAAGGCGGGCATCGTCTCGCAGACCGCAGCCGCCTACGGCTTCGCCAAGCCGCCGCTCGGCATGGCGGTTGACGGCGGCCGTTCGGACCTGTCGCTCACCGTCGGCAAGAAGCTGTTCGACGATCGCCTTCGCGTGCAGGCCTATGTCGATTGGCGCCAGGGCGCGCTGGTGCCGAACGGCGCACGCGAGACCTCGGGCTGCCAGCTGCTCCAGGCGGTGAAGGACGGCCCCCTCACCTGCTCCGTCTCGACCTACACCAAGCTGGGCTATATCTCGCCGCGGAGCGGGCCGAACTCGGGCAGCGTCTATGTCAACAACCCGGACGGCAGCCGCACCTTCCTGCCCTATGCGACGGGCTATGCCGCCAACCCCTTCGACGGCTATTCCTTCCAGCGCCGGTTCAACCGCTGGAACGCCGGTGGCTTCACCCAGTTCGAGATCTCGGAAGCGGCGACCGTCTATGCGGACGGCATGTGGTTCCGCGACAAGTCGTCGAACCCCTTCCCCGCCCGCCTCTACAGCGCCAGCGTCTATGGCCTGTCCGGTTTTCAGGTGAAGTGCAACAACCCGTTCCTCTCGGCCTCGCAGGCGCAGATCATCTGCGGCAGCAACGCTGGCAGCGCCACGGCCGTGCCGGTCGAGCTGCGCTATCGCATGAGCGGCGTGCCCGATCTCGAGGATCGCTACCTCAATGAAGGCCTGCGCCTCAGCGGCGGCCTCCGCGGCAAGTTCGCCGACGGCTGGTCGTATGACGTCGGCGGCGTCTACGCCCGCAACCAGCAGGACATCAGCTGGGCCCTGCCGAACATCGACCGCATCAACCGGGCGCTGGACAGCGTGCTGGTCAACGGCAAGCCGGCCTGCGCATCGGGCAGTTCGGACGGCTGCGTGCCGCTCGATCCGTTCAGCGCCTTCTCGGCCAATAACAACACCGCGCTGTACAATTATCTGATCCAGGGCACCTACGGCACCCAGACCACGGTCAACACGCTGATCAACGGCCTTGCGACCGTGCAGGGCGACCTGGGCAAGATGGGCATCAAGAGCCCGTTCGCCGAGCAGGGCATCGCGATCGCGTTCAGCGCCGAGTATCGCGAGGATCGGCTGAAGAGCTATGCCGATGCGAACTGGCGCAGCCAGAACGGCGGCAGCGACAATGCGCTCAGCCAGAATGTCTGGGAGGGCATGACGGAAATCCAGGCGCCGATCGTCGAGCACAAGCGCTTCGCCGAGCTGCTGCAGTTCAACGGCGCGTTCCGTGTGTCGAAGTACAGCACCAACCCGGACACCTTCTCGACCTGGAAGGCCGAGGCTGTGTGGTCGCCGGTGAAGGACATCACCTTCCGCGCCTCGATCAACCGTGCGCAGCGCGCCCCGACCGTGGTCGAGGCGAGTCAGGGTGCGCGGACCGATTACGGCCGGATCGCACCGACCGCGTTCGAAGATTTCTGCGCTCCCACCGCGATCGGCACGACCACTAATCCGCAGACCGGCCAGCAGGTCACGATCTATGGTGCGCCGCGCGCGTCGCGTGAGGTCTGCCGCGCGACCGGCCTGGCCGACAATCTCTACGGCAGCGCGACCCTGCTCTGCCCGGCCGATGGCTGCACCTTCCGCAGCGGCGGCTTCCCGGTGGATCCGGAAACGGCCTACACCAAGACCTTCGGCGTCGTGCTGCGCCCGCGCTTCCTGCCGGGCCTGACCCTGTCGGCGGACCGGTACATGGTCGATCTGAACGACTCGATCGGCTACAACGATCAGAGCTATTTCAGCACCGGCTGCCTTGCGACGGGCAACGAGTTCTTCTGCAAGATGTTCGTCCGCAATGCCGATGGCACGCTCTCCAGCACGCCGGCCACCAACCCGGCGACCGGCTATATCCGCCAGGGCACGACCAACTACTACAAGTCGAAGGCGCATGGCTGGGACTTCCAGGCGCAGTATGCGCTGGGTCTGGGCACGATCGGTCGCATGGACTTCGACTTCGGTGGCTCGCTCGCCACGCTGCTCGGCGGCCAGGATTCGCCGATCCTCGCCAAGTACAACTGCGCGAAGGGCTATTTCGGCGGTCCTTGCGGCCAGCTGATCCCGAAGTGGTCGCACAACCTGCGCAGCACCTACACCACGTCGAACGGCGTCTTCAGCGCCTCGTTCAACTGGCGCCACACGGGCCCGCTGACCAACGTCAGCAACTCGGGTGACCCGGCGCTGGGCTGGAAGCCGGGTGACGACCGCACCACCTTCGCTCGGATCCCCGCCTATGATTATTTCGATCTGGCGCTGACCTTCCGGGTCGAGAAGAGCCTCACCTTCCGCGTCACGGCGAACAACCTGCTCGACAAGACGCCGCCGATCCTCGCGAACTCGTACAATTATGGCCTGTCGCGCAGCAACACGCTGTCGGCACGCTATGACTCGCTGGGTCGCCAGGTCGCGGTGGGCGCGACGCTCAACTTCTAAGCCGTTCAGAGTCCCAAGTGCCTGCGCCTGTCCACCTCGGTGGGCAGGCGCTTTTTTGTGCATCGGCTGCACCGGCGCGGCGCCGTTCCGGCTTGACCCGCGACGGCAAACCGCCCAGATGCTGGACACCCGATTGGCGGCGATGCGCCAGCGCCGGTTTAGCTCAGCTGGTAGAGCAGCGGTTTTGTAAACCGAAGGTCGCGGGTTCGATTCCTGCAACCGGCACCATCCGCCTTTTCATAGACATCCAAGGGCATCCAAAATTGGCGGGTTTCCCTGGGTTTTGGCGGTATCTGATCCACCCAAATCCGGGTCGATCCATTGGAACTCGCAGCCCTTGACGGTATTTGACGGTATATTTGACGGTATCAACACTGCGCCAGCGGAGGAGATACCGTCATGCTCACCGATGCAGCCGTCCGTCGAATCAAACCGCGGGACAAAGCGTTCAAGACTCAGGACATGCACGGCATGTACCTCCTCGTTCAGCCTGGCGGTGGTCGGTACTGGCGGTGGGACTATCGTCACGACGGCAAGCGCGGCACGGTGGCGCTGGGTGTATATCCTAACGTCCCCCTAAAGGAAGCGCGCGAGCGCCGAGAGAACGCTCGGAAACTGCTCGAGAAGGGCATTACCTCCTCCTATGGCAAACTGACGCGCGGCGTGGGCGGCATCTCGGCTGGAGATACGTTCGCCACCGTCGCTGACGAATGGCTGAAGAAGATCGAGGCGGAAGGGCGAGCGGCGAAAACCCTCGAAAAGCTCCGCTGGCTGATCGCGTTCGCCAATCCGCTGATCGGCACTCGACCGATCGGCGACATCAGCGCACCAGAGCTGCTCACCGTATTGAGGACCATGGAGGTCCGAGGCCGCTATGAGACGGCACGACGCCTCCGCAGCACCTGCAGCAGCGTCATTCGCTACGCGATTGCCACCGGTCGGGCACAACGAGATGTGGCCGCCGATCTTCAGGGCTCCCTGATCACACCCAAGATCAAGCATCACGCCGCAATCATCGAACTTGCAAGGTCCGCGCGCTCTTACGCGCCATTGACGGCTAGGAGGGGCAGCCATCGATTGCCTTGGCGCTTCGGATCGCCCCACACGTCTTTGTGCGTCCGGGCGAACTGCGCGCTGTTGCGTGGGCAGAGTTCGACCTTTCAGCGGAGGTCTGGACCATCCCCGGCGAGAAGATGAAGATGGGCCGCCCGCATCGGGTCCCCCTCTCCAGGCAGGTGCTTGCGCTCCTAGCGGAGCTTCGAGAGGTGAGCGGCAGGTCGAAACTTCTGTTCCCAAGCGTCCGGTCAGACGCTCGCCCCATCTCCGACAACACCATCAACGCCGCCTGACGTGCTCCCCTGAAATATAGCCGATTTTGAGTAGAGTCCGACACAAAGGAGTCGGACGGAATGAAGCGGAGCAGGTTCAGCGAAGAGCAGATCATCGGGATCTTGAAGGAGCATGAGGCTGGTATCTCGACGGCGGAGGTATGCCGCAGGCACGGTATCAGCGGCGCAACGTTCTACAAGTACAAAGCCAAGTTCTGCGGCCTGGAGGTATCGGAAGCACGGCGGCTGCGCGCGCTCGCGGCGGAACGCCGCCGGTTCGGCTATCGGCGCCTGGGCCATCTGCTGGCGCGCGAGGGCGTGACACCCAAACAAGAAGCTGCTGCGGATATATCGCGAGGAGAGCCTGCGGGTTCGCCGCCGTGGTGGCTGCAAGCGCGCCCTGGGCACCAGGGCGCCCATGGTGCTGCCGGACAGACCGAACCAGCGCTGGTCGCTCGACTTTGTCTCCGACACCCTGACCTGCAGCCGTCGGTTCCGCATCCTGTGCGTGGTCGATGATTACACGCGGGAATGTCTGGCGCTGGTGGCCGACACTTCGCTGTCGGGCGCGCGGGTCGCTTGATCGACTGTAGCTTAGTAGCCGTACTGCTCTATCCTGCGACCAAGGGCGAGGCGGCGCGGCTCAAAGCAAAAGAACGGCCGGGAGCGAGCTCCCGACCGCAAGGCTGGGGGGGATCAGAAATCGATGCGAACCGAAGTACTGACGGTGCGACCGTTGACGGATCGCGCCCGGACGATGCCGTTGGCAGGAATGGCAGCGTCTTCCGCCTCGGTGAACGCGGTCACATTGAACAGGTTGTTGGCGTTGAGCGCCACGAGCAGCCGCGGGACCGGTCGGAACTGGGCAAAGGCGTTCACCTGGGTGAAGCCGGGCAGCTTCAGCTGATTGCTGTCCTGCGCATAGCTGCTGGTGGTCCCCACGATGTTCGTACCGATCGCGAACCGGCCGATATCGTATTGGGGCGTCGCCTGAAAGATCAGGCTGGCCTGACGCCGTGGCGTGTTGCCGACCACGCCCGGATTCAGTATGTCCGCGACGATCTTCGCTTTGGTCCAGGTGGCCCCGGCCGTCAGGCTGAACGGCCCGTTTCGATAGCCGCCATCGAACTCAAGACCATAGGCACGGTAGGTGCGATCGATGAATACCTGGCGCGTCGCCTCGTAATTCTGCTCTTCGGTGCGCGCCCAGAAGCCCGTCAGATTGAGCGTGAGCCCGCCCCGTCGGTACTTGGTGCCGATCTCCGCCTGCTTGACGAAGTCGATCGCGGCCTGGCGGCTGACGAGACGGCCATCGGTCGTGCTGACGGCCGGCCCGAACAGAAGACGATCCGCATTGGCACGTGCGCCGCGACTGTAGCGACCGAATACCGACATATAATCGGCAAACCGATAGTTGATGCCGCTAGAATAGCTCCAGTAGTTATAGCGATAATTTACCGGTGCCGGGCTCGTAAGCGGTATGACGGCAACGCGGGTTTCGGCGTCGGAGATGACGCCGTCGCCGTTGATGTCGCGGCTGGTGGTGCCCACACGGCCTCCGCCCAGATCCGCGCCGGCGATCGTGCCATCGGCGCTGCCGAAATCATAGCGCGCGCTGGCGCCTACCGAAACCTTGCCGATCAGATAGTTCAGCGATGCGAACGGCGCGTTGACATTGTAATCGACATTGTAGCTGCGCCGGCAGCAGCCGCCGAAATAGCTGGCGCCAAAGGCGTAGAAGCCATCCTGCGTCACCGCGGTGCCGTTGGCCCGCCGCACGTTGACCAGCGCGGCTTCGCCATCCCCGCGAACATCCGAGAGGATGGACGTCCAGAGCCAGTCCGTATCCACCGTTTGCCGGGACTTGTAGAAGCCGACCGTCGTCGTCAGCTTGCCGCGACCTAGATCGAACACCCGATTGGCCCGCAGGTCGTTGGTGATGTTGTCGAGGCTGTTGAGGCGCGTATCGAAGACCACGATCTGCGCAAGCAGGCCATTGCCGTTCAAACCGCCCGGATTTGCGATCGCCTGCCCGGCCCGCGGCCCGTTGGCGTAGCTGAGCGTAGCGCCAGGGCCGCCAAGGGCGGTTGCGATCGCGCTGGCGGAATCCACGTTGGACGGAAAGTTGGTGGTGAAGCTGCCCGAAATGCTGGAGTAGCGAAAGCGATCCGTGATCGTCCACGCACCCAACTCGGTCTGTGCTTCCACGCCAAGCGACTTCACGAGCGGGTGTTGACCGTCACGGATGTCGTCCGTCACGAGATTGTTGTTGCCATCCAGCGTGACATTTCGCGTGATGTACCTGGACAGCAGGTGATCGCGGTTGGCGACATAGCCGGGAATATTCTGGTACTGGGGGTTCGCATTGGTTCCGGTCACCCGAACCGGCATCGGCAGATAGCCGGGCGCCCGGTCATCGAGGAACTTGCCGTACAAGCGGATATAGCCGCTCGAGAAGGTCTTGGTGACGTTGAACTTGAACTGGCCGCCCTTCTCGCCGTCATAGCCGAGACGACGGGGGCCTTCACCCTGCCGGTAGAAGCCGCCGAGGTGGAAGCGAAGGCTATCGCTGAGCTTTGCGCCATAATCGAATTCGATGCGGTACTGGCGATAATCCAGTCCGGTGGTTGCCTGGACTGCGCCGCCTTCGGTCTCTCCGGTCTTGGAAATGAGATTGATCACGCCGCCCGGCGAGTTGGAGGCGAAGGTGGAGGCGGAGCCGCCCCGAATCGTTTCCACCTGCGCCAGGTTCAGGTCGGCGCGCAGGAAGATATCGGCGTTGCCGAACGTGATATCGCCAAATTCGAGCACCGGCAGTCCATCTTCCTGCAGCTGCAGGAACTTTGCGCCGCCCGAGCCGATCGGCAGGCCGCGAATGGAGATGTTGGCGTTTCCTTCGCCGCCCGAGCTTTCCGAACGTATGCCCGGGATGTTGCGGAAAATCTCCGCGACGGACCTCGGTGCGGTCTTCTGGATCTCGTCTGCCTTGAGCGAACTCGTCGAGATTGCCGTGTCGAGCCGATCACGGCCCCGAGCAACCGCCGTTACGACGATCTCAACGTCGTCCTTGGGTTGCACGGCCTGCTTGGCATCCTCCTGTGCCCAAGCGGGCGCGTCAGGTACCAGCAAAACCGTACCAGCCAGCAGGACCTTTCGTAGACGATATCCAACGGAACTTTTATCCACAGCATCTTCCCCTTTAGGCTTTGCATTGAACAACCTACTTAAGTATAGGCCACATTCTGTGGTTTATACTTCCTACGTAATTATACGGATCTTAATGTTCATGATTTTATATTTTAGCTTCAATTGAAGCCATTTGCAGCCACTTGTTCATCGCGGATGACTCGGCGATATTTCAGTCGAGAGCGTTCGGGTTGGGGCGGCCTGGTTGCGTCGCCAACGAGACCCGTGCGCCCGAACGAGCTGCCAGGTCCCTCGCGCGTAAGGCTCAACAAGCAGAAGACCGGGGCGAGGATCTGCCGAAGGCTGGTAGCGACCAGGTGTGATCGTAACGCAGCGCAACGCCTTTGCCGGTCCGCTTGTGACGGTGTACAACGCGGCGTCCGCGCGCAGGCGCAGCAGATCGAGATCCGCCGCATCCTCGGGGTAGCAGGCATATCCGATGCTCATTCCTACAGTGACCGATTGGCCGTCGAAGACGAATGGTTCTTCAGCCACGCTGCGGATCAGACGATCGGTGACCTGCCCCACCGCATCCGGATGCATGTTCCTGAGCACGATCAGGAATTCGTCCCCGCCGATACGCGCGACCACATCCTCCGGGCGGACATTGGCAGACAATCTTGCTCCAACCGCGTGAAGCAGCGCATCCCCCATCGCATGGTCGAACTGGTCGTTGGCCCGATTGAGTCGGTACCCAGTATGGCAACCGCCCCGTCCCGCTCGCGAAGCGCGACGATCGCCGCGTCGAGCCCCTGCCGGTTTAGCAATCCGGTAAGACCATCGTGGTTCGCCAAGAAACGGTTGGTCGCTTCGGCGCACAGCGTTGCGAGCAACGAATTCTGGAAGGTGAGCACAATCTGCATCGCGCCCATCAGAAAGGGCGGCGTCATCGGCAGCAGACAAGAGCACGTTGCAAATTGATCGCTCCATCGCACACTTCACTTTCACAGCTTGATCGATCCGCGCTTGCCCGGCACCGCGCTCGCCGATGCGCCGCCAGATGCCGGCAGGCCCGTCATCAAGCGCAGGGCAGCACCTGCCAGATACCTCAGGCGATGGCGGGCTCGCGCATGCGAGCGTGGGGCCGCGTAACCGATCGGGCCTGCGATGCCCCACCCGTTCGGGCGTTTGCGCCGGACGTTATTGCAGCACCGACGCGCGACGCATTGACGGTGAACCGAACGGTCTTGTCGGTCAGGTCCTGGACCTCGTTCGCCAGGTTGCGTGCCGCCGCGGATGTCTGCTCCACCATCGCGGCGTTCTGCTGGGTTGCGCGGTCCATCGTCTCAACGGCCGACGAGATCTGGGTGATCGCGACGGATTGTGCCTGATTGTCCGCCGCCATGCGCGCCAGCAACGTGTTTACTTCCGATACGTCCTTCGATATTTCGGCAAGGGCGCCATCCACCTTGTCGACGGCGCCGGCCGCCGTCATCACCTCGGACTGGGTAACGGTAAGCTGGTCACGCGCACGCTTGGCCTCCTCTTCCGCCCGCATCGCAAGCGCGGAAACCAGGTCGGCGACCACGGCAAAGCCTCGACCGGCATCCCCTGCCCGGCCGGCCTCGACCGCGGCGTTCATCGCGAGAACGCGGGTCTGGAACGCGATCTTGTCGAGCCCTTCGATCACGGCATCGATGCCCTTGGCGCTTTCGGAAACGCGCGCCATCGCCACCGCCGCCTGTTCCGCGACTGCGCGCCCGTCACCCACCGTGGCCATGGCGACATCCGCACGTTCGACGGTGCGCGCCGCCGCCATCGCCGTGGCGCGCAGACGATTGTCGATCTGCACGACCGAGGCCGCCGTCTCTTCAAGCGATGCCGCGTTGCCTTCCGTGCGGCGCGCGAGGTCTTCCGATGCCTGCGCGATTTCCACCGACCCGGTCTGGATCGCGGCGGCGCTGTCCGAAACAGCGGCGATGATGTCGCGCATCCCTTCGATCGCATCGTTGAAATCGCTCTTCACCGCCGCATATTCAGGCGTAACATCCGCGACGATGCGAGCGGTCAGATCCCCGTCGCGAAGGGCGGAAAGATGGGCGCGTAGGAGTTCCACCAAGTCTCGCTGCGCCGCCGCCTGCCGCTGATTGACGAGCGCCATGTCGCGAAAGGTGAACATCGCCTTCGTCATTCTACCGACGCAGTCCCGATAGTCGGTATAGGCAATGGGCGTGTCGAGATCGCCCCCCGCCAGCCCCTCCATGCGAACCACGGTTGCCACATAGGGGCCGCAGATCGCCTCGCGCATCTGGCGGGCAACGACCAGCAATCCGGCTGCGACGAGCAAGCCAGCCCCGACACCGATCCCCGGGAAGCCGAGGACCATGCCGACGACAGGGCACAGCGTGACAAGAACGGCGAGCGGGATGCTGGTGCCCAGCAACACCATCGTCTTCTGCCGGATAGGCAATCTCTCCTCGAACCAACGCATCCGCAGTTCCTCCAAATCGCGTTCAGGATCTTCCCAGAGGATGAGCACTGCCTGGAAAATGGCGGTAGAGACGCCCGCCTTCCTGCCGCATTTATAGACGACCGGCGCTTTCATGCGACAAAAAACCTAGAGAAATACCTTTCTTATCAACTGGATAGATGGTTACCCCGCACCGGAATTTGCGCTTTTCTTCTATCCCGACATCAGCCTGGGAGAGCAGAGGCGCGTGCGGCGCACGGGGACGTTTCGCAATAATGATAGCCATCGAAATTTGCTTGTTCAAAGGTTTGCACCGCTCGATAAGAACCGCCGAGGACGCAATTTCCTGGAAGCGCAAAAGCGATGCATGGAAGCGGTGAGGGTGAACATGCGGCCCCCCAATCCCGGCCAAAGCTGATCCTCGATCACAGCATCCGGGATTGCCGCCAGCTGGACATGCTGAACGCAGGCGGCGGGATCGCCGTGGCCTTCGAAAGCCTGCCACGCGGCCCAGTGCATATCGCCTTCCAGGGCAGCCAGTCCGAAACGTTCAGCGTTTGGACCACCACGACACGCCATGGTTTCAGGACCACGCCCAAGGTGCCGGCCGACCTCGTCACGCTGCGCTTCGTGAACTCGGGCTACATGTCGCGGGACAATGCCGCCGGGCAGAACATCGTCGCAGGCTTTGGGCAGGCGCTGTTCACCTCCTATCTGGAGATGCGGAGCGAGATGGCGTCCCCGGGGTTTTCCGCCATCAGCGCGACGGTGAGCCGGGAGGCGCTCGATCGAGCATGGCTGTCGCTCTATGGTGCCGGAAGGAACCGGCCTCCGACGTTCGAAATCGTCGCGGACGTCACGACGCCCGGGATGATCGCCCTGCGCTCGACGCTGTCGCTGCTCCAGCACCAGCTTCTAGACAATCAGGGCTCCGACAGCCTGATGACGTCGCTGCTGGAAGAATTGCTGATCTACCAGCTGCTATCCGCCTGGCCTTCGTCGGGGGCGCCGGACACGAGCAGCGCAGCTCCGGTCGAGCACCGGGCGATCCGTCTGGCGATGGAGTATATTGAATCGAACCTGGCGAGAAAGATGGAGATTTCTGAAATCGCGACTGCGGCTGGCGTCAGCGTTCGTATGCTGCAGCTGATGTTCAAGGCGCGACTGGGCTGCGGCCCCTTTTCGTATCTCATCGGGCGGCGTCTGGACCAGGTCCACAACGCGTTGCAGACATCGGACGCGGCATCCATTCGCGAGACGGCGCACCGGTGGGGCTTCGTCCACATGGCAGACCTGTCGCGGCGGTATAAGGAGCGCTTTGGGTGCACACCGACACAGACCCGAGCCCGTCGGACCTGCCGAAATTCATGACCCCCGTTGCCGCCGATGCGTATCCGCTACGGATTGGCACTTTGTGGGCTGTCGTGCCGTCGATGCGTCCCCACCTGCAATCATCGGACAGGCAACGCCCGTTTCGATCTCGACGGGCCGCGCCGCAGCCGCCCTTCGCTCGAAGGCCAGCACCTTGTCGAGATGATCGGTGCCGATTTTACAGCTGCCGTCCGGCATGCGCTCGACCTCGCCCCCTCCCCGTCGCACCGCTTCCAGCCGCCGGACATGGGCTTCGGCGCAACGCGGGTTGGCGCTGGCGTCATGGCGCAGGTGCCGGTCGACGCTGTAGATGCCGCTATTAGCGGCAGCGACCTCGGCCACCGTCCGGTCGACATCAAGGATGCCTGCGACGACCGGCGTCACCCGCACGACTTGGGGGTGGTCGCTCACTTCCGAGAGCGACCGATTGCCCAGTTCGACATAGTGGCTGCGCCCGTCGGTCCCCGCGACGATCAGATAGTGGCGGTCGCGATGCTCGTCGGCCAGTCCGGCGGCCACTACGCGGCCGATGCGCGGCTTACCCTCGGCCGGGTCGGAGATCGCATAGTCCTGCGGATGCACCTCGGGCGCCCGCGCCTTCAGTTGCACGTGCATCGTCGCGATGATGTCGCCGCGCCGGCCCATATGAGTCTACGCCTAGTATTTTTTGTCTCGAATCGTGGCACTTTCCGGGTGGCTCTCCGAACCATCTATTGCCCTCATTCCTGTTCAAGGAGGAGGAACTCACAAGCGGAGCCGATCGCCCGTTAATCGCGCGGCAGCGCGCTGGTCGGGTCGAGCCTTGCTACGTTCCATCGCGGCGGCGCACCCACCAGTACAAGTGACTTAGATCCAAAATGAATCTTTGTTATAAGGCGGACGAATCACACCTTTTGCATAGTAAGATTTTTGTGGAAACCACTGACAAATCAGTACAATTGTTTCGTATTGCCAATATGGTTGCAATGGCAACGACTGCATTTTACGCTCCTCAGAGCTTTGCGCAGGCCAGCGGTGGGGGGACCGCGGGGCTTGATGGAAGCCAGAGCAGAAAGATTGAATTGGCTGACATCGTCGTCACTGCCCAGCGGCGCGGCGAAAACGGCCAGCGGGTGCCCGTCGCAATCCAGACCGTCACCGGGGAAGCGATCCGCGACGCCGGCTACAGTACCCTCACGGATCTCCAGTATCTCACGCCGGGCCTGCAATATGATCCGACCCAGGGCGCGGCATTCCAGATCCGCGGCGTAGGCACCACGTCGTTCGATTTCTCCAACGCGAAGTCGGTCAACGTCGTCGTCGACGACGTGGTAATGGACGGCCAGCGTGCCAATGGGCTGATCGGCCTTGCGGACCTTGCGCACGCCGATGTCCTCATGGGTCCGCAGGGGACGGCGTTCGGCAAGAACTCCACCTCGGGCGTGATTGCGATCACGACCAACAAACCGTTGCTGAACACGACGTCGGTGCAGGCCAGCGCGAGCTTCGGGGCGCACAACGACAGGATCCTGCATACCACGGTCAATCTCCCACTGGGGGACAGGGCAGCGCTGCGCATCACCGGCTTCGATCAAGGACAGGACGGTTTCGGGCGGAACGTGACCCTGAACAAGCTGGTGGGTTCGACGCACGACTATGGCGGCCGCGCCCGCCTGCTGGTCCAGCCCAATGATCGCTTCGATCTGTTGGTGTCGGGTGATTACGGCCATCATTGGGATAGCAACGTCCGGACGCCGGTCTCCGGCCAGCCCGCTGCCGTGACGGCGACCCTGGGATCGCTCGGCGTCACCCCCGGCCCCAGAAACGCCGATACCGCAGACGGGATTTACGGGCAGCTCGATTCCGAGGAATGGGGCGCCTCGG
The DNA here is from genome assembly GCF_000226955.1 of Sphingomonas elodea ATCC 31461. Classification (GTDB taxonomy): domain Bacteria; phylum Pseudomonadota; class Alphaproteobacteria; order Sphingomonadales; family Sphingomonadaceae; genus Sphingomonas; species Sphingomonas elodea. The sequence goes on along the minus strand of NZ_AGFU01000123.1, from coordinate 10,406 downwards.
TGCGTGTTCATGCAAAGATTGGCAATCACGACCTAACGTCGATCAGCGCCTACCGCTACACCCGCTACAACAACGACACGCCCGCAAATCTGACGCCGATCGACCGCTTCGCCTACGTGCCCTACAATGTCGGTGACCTTCACACCGACAAGGTAAGCCAAGAGTTCCATATCGCCTCGCCCGAAGGCGGTCCGGTCCAGTACCTGATCGGCCTCTTCTACAACCGACTGGAAGCCACGCAGACGCAACTCCAATGGGCTACGCTGGGGGCCCCCGTTTTCACCAACGGAACCCCGACTCGTACGCTCTTCGCCTTCTCCGGTGCGATCGGCGCCACCGGCAATGCCTCGCTGTTCCGGGCCGTGAACGAAACCGCAGCGACATTCGGCGAGATCCGAATCACCCCCACGCGATGGTTCCATCTCAACCTAGGCGCGCGCTATAGCCATGACGACAATGCTCAAGGTCTGGACTATGTGACGGTGGACCCGGTTCCGGTAATCGGCTTCGCCCCCAGTTTCGTCCCGACCAGCGCCCCGCCGGAACGTCCGTTCGGTCGCGTGACCGGCGACGATTTCTCCTTCCGGATCTCGCCCACCTTCCAGATCGCGGCGGAGTTGATGGCCTACGGCACCTACACGACGGGCTACAAGCCGGCGGGTATCGCCTTCGTCGGCAACATATATGATCCGTTCTCAGCAGAAACGGTAAAGGCCTGGGAAGTCGGCCTCAAATCCGAATGGTTCGGGCGGCGACTTCGCGTCAACATCGATCTCTTCCGATCCGACTTCACCAATTTTCAAGCGACTATCCTAACCCGGATACCGGACGGCGCAGGCGGCTCGCTTCTGACTACCGCCATCGGCAATGCCGGCGGCCTGCGCAGCCAGGGCGTCGAGACCAGCATCGCGGCGCGGCCCACGGCGTCGCTATCGCTCACCGCGTCGGCGTCTTACACGGACGCGTACTTCACCGATTATCGCGCCGACGCGACGACGAACTATACCAATACGCGCCTGCCGAATTCGCCGGCATTTTCCGCGACCACCGCGGCAACCTACGAGCATGCACTCTCGACCTCGTTGCGCCTGCGTGCGCATGCCGATTACGCCTACCGGAGCGGATCCTGGACCGTGGTGGGCCAGCCCGGCTACTCCTATGTCCCGGCATTCGGCCTGACCAACGTGCGCGTCAGCATTCTGCACACGCGCTCGGGCACCGAGATGGGCGTCTACGCGCGCAATTTGTTCGATACCTATTTCTCGACAGGCTGGCAGATCTATGGTGCGATCGGATTGCTCCATTACACCTCGCCCAACGCTCGCCGCACGGTAGGCGGCTTTGTTAGCGTCAACTTCTGATGCGCGCGATGCCAACTCGGTTCCCCCTGCCCTTGCCGCAATGGCCGGCATGCCACTGATATCGACGGGAGAGCCCTCGCAGGAAAAGGCCCAGAACGCCCCCCGCCCCAAAGCCAGCGAGATTCCGGAGTCCACGTCCATCAAGCGCATCCAAATGCTCGGCACGCACAATAACCACTCGAGCCGCGGACCGTGCGCCACGCTGGAAGAAGAAGTACGGGCGGGAAGCGGGCCAACCATAGCGCGCCCACGCGGTAATGTCCCGCTCCAACTGATCACCGCAACCGGACATGACGGCGTGGCAGCGTATCTGCAGGATCATCCAAATCTGACGGGCGACTGGCCTTTCTCGACTCCCAGCCCGGCCAGACGCACGCCGCCTTCATTCTTGACGACAACGCATTGGCCTGTGGTGCCGAAATCCGAATCGAGATCGTCAAGGGCTACGTGGTCAGAACACGCAGACATCGGTGCGTACGAGGCCAAGTTAACGACAGAACGCGAGCGGATGCAGCATTCGCGACAGACGCGCAGATCGCTTCGAGAGATTTCGAGCAATATGGCGCCGGTTATCGCACCCTCATGTAATGCAGCTTCCCGGTGAAGCAGTTGCGCGAGTACTCCTCCGCTCGCCAACTAGAACACTGTCACGGTTCCCATCAAATCAATCAGGTACTCACATGAGTTCATCCATCACCCCAAGCTGGGGAGCTAAGCTCCTGCTCGTCGGCTATACATCAGTACATCTCGGTATTAGCCTGCTTTGGATAGGCGAGGAAATTCTAGGTCTCTATATCATGGTACGATTTCTCGCAATATCCCCAGGTATGGCGGGTGGGATGTTTCTAGCGAGCGCGTTGGTTAATGCGCTCTGCGACGGCATGGTCGGCCGCGCGATCGTTCGCTTCGCCTGGCTGCGCAGGGCAATACCATGGCTATCGTTCCTGGCGATCCTCACGGCATCGGCCGGATTTGCCGCGCTGCCCCTCCTGGCACCGAACAATCTCTGGACCGCAACATTGCTGCTGTTACTCTTCCGGTTGAGCTACAGCATTGCGGACGTGCCGCATAACGGCCTTACCCGCCACCTTGCCGCGCGAGGCGCCGATCTGATGGCGGCCAAGGCTCGCGCGATTGGCTCGGCGGTCGCTACCCTGGCGATAGGTTTCGTGGCGGCGCTGATTCAGGCCGGCACCGGCAATGATCCCTATCGCGCGGCGGTGCTGGCCAGCTGCGTGGCATTGGCCGCACTCGCCTTGATGGTCCCGCTCCCAATTCTTCTGCGCCGCGATAGTCTCCACGTCGAGACACTAGAAACGGATCTTGCGCCGCGCGGATCGCCCGCTCTTTGGCGCTTTTGCGCTCCCACCATGCTGGGCCTCGCATCGATCGCCGCAATGGGTAAGGCGTTGCTGCACATCGATGTTATCGAAGGCGCTATCGGCCCGCTGGCACTGCTCGTCACCATCGTCGCTCGACTGGCTGCGATATGGCTATGGTCGCCGATAGCGCGCCGTATTGGCAACCGACAGGCCCTCGGCTGGGCCTATGCCGCCTGTGGAGTGACCGCACTGCTTCTTCCATGGACGAAGAGCATGGGAAATGCCGTAGCGCTGCTGCTTGCGTGGTTTGGCCTGGGGAGCGGCGGGGTCGCGTTCCTGAGCTGGGCCGTGCTGACGGAGGCGATCAAGCGCGATGGCCAAAGCGCTGCTGCACGCTTCACGGCAGCATTCAGTGTCTACACCATGGCGACAAAGATCGCACTAGGCCTTGCCGCGATGCTGGTCGGGAGTTGGCTGTCTCTCAACAACATCAGCACGCATGCCGATCCACAGCGGTTCCTGATGCTCGGCATTCTCGTCATGCTCGGCTGCTGCTTGGCAGGCTTCGCCATTGCTCGCGAACCCGGGCACTCCCCTTCAAGCGGATTCCGCGATGCTTGACCGCCGCAACCTGGCGAGGTCCTCGAACTGCAACCGCCCCGGCCGGTCTAACCCGCCCCGCGCCTGCATGGCCAGGAAATTGCCGACGAGTATCAACGCCGCAGACTGGACAGCGGCAGCGTCAATCGGCGCGTCGCCCGATAATGCGGTGCGCAGCAAGTCCTGCCCGTTTTCTGCCCGCCGCCGCCGCATGTCTAATGCGAACGGCACAAACTGCGGATCGCGCGCGGCGGCAAGTGCAAGCGCGTGGGTCGAACGCATTAATGCCGCCCAGGATCCGTATCGCTCAAGCCCTCCATGCGCCTTAAATTCATCTCGCATGTTTATCACGAGCGCGCCGAAACCGGCGTCGAGTAGATCCGCACGTGTCCGAAAATAATGTGCGACGCTGGAATTCGAGACTCCCGCGCGCGCCGCAACCGCCCGATGCGACACCGCCGCAACCCCCTGCTCAGCGATAAGCGACGCAATCGCCGTCGCCACTTCCGCACGCTTGGTTCCAGCGAGCAAGTCGACGGGCAGAGGCGCGTCCGCACTCTCGCTGCCGGAAGCCGCCACGAGTTGGGCGAAATGGGCGGACAGGCCAATCTCGCCGACCGTCAACCGGGAACCAAGACGCTCGATCGTGGCCGCGCGCAGCAGTCGATAATCGACGTTGCTCCCGGCAGCGAGCGAGAAAGGAAGCTCATCGCGAATGTAGTTTGCAATAGCGCAGCCGAAGATTCGCGCTTCGTCGGCGGGCAGATGCGCCAGCAACATGTCCCCCCAGAAAGCATCCTGCGCGTCCAGAAACGCGGCCATTCCCGGATAGCTGCCGGGATTGGCCCCGGCTTCGAGCAATAACTCGCAACCTGCCAATGCAGCTACTCGGCGTGGTTGGGACGCCTCGTCGAGCCACGCTGTGATGACGGCAGAAAGAACCGAGGGAACTGCCAGATTCAACGACTTGATGCGCCGGTGCCAAATTGCGTGCAGCTTTTGCTGATCCTGATGTTCCCGCTCTAGCAATTGCTTAAGCAGCGCCGCTTTGTCGCCGATCCGATAGCTGAGCGAACCCAGCGAGATCCCGGCATCCTGCGCGATCATGCGAAGGCTGAGGCCTCGCATACCTTCGGCAGCTATCCGAGCACGCGCCGCATCGATCAGTTGCCGAACAAGTGAATTGGTCATGCCAGCCGACCAATGCCGCCGTCGTGCCTATGAGGCAATCCTTCAGACGCACGAGGCACACTCAATAGGGTAGCAATCACAATCATTTTCAACTTCTTCCTGCATGTTCAGAACGGCCGGCGATCAGCTTCACGACTAGATGTCACCTTTCACTGCCCAATTTTCTTTCCCATTAGCGGTGGCGCGTGAAAGTGCTGCTGCGGTTCAAAAGGCGGAATAGGAGATCGTCATATTGATTCGCTAACGCGCGATTATTAGCGAGGAAACGCTGAATTCGGCGGCGCTGACGATCGCGATATGACTGCCATTCGACATCGTGGTTTGCACAGACGCCAAGGATGTGACGCGCGGCCACGTCCACTGCGTTATCCGGATAGTAGTAGCCAATATCCCGCACCAGCTGCGCATTGTGAATCAACGGATATCCTTGCCAGCAGCATTCGAGATAAAAATAATTCAGTGGCAAGCCCCACTGGTGCGAAATGACGATGTCTGCGTGGCCGCTGAGGAAGTCTGGCGTGCGAACGCGGCCAAGAAAACCCGCCTTCCCCGCCTTCACGATGTCGAGCTGCCGCATCAAACCGGCGAACTCACGATCCGCCAGCGCCATGTGTTCGCTGTTGGCAACGTACAGGGTCTCGAAGTTCTGGGGCGCACCCCGAAAGGCGAGCTCTGCCGCCAAGATCGGATAGAGACAGAACTTCAGCACGTCGATATTGGGTTCGATCACCGCCAGCCGGCGCGGTGCGTCGCGGGGGCGATATTCACCCCCATGGGGAAGCGCCGATGCGACGCTCTCGATGGCCATCGGATCCCACACGAAGGGGACCTCCCGTGCCGGACATCGGCGAAGCGTCTGCAGGAACGGAAGCGTCGTTCCCGAGACCTGCGGTATCGCCCAGAGCTCGTCATACTGCTGATTGATGAAGATCGAGTCCCATAGCGGGCGCCCGAAGATCATGGCTTCGATGTTCTGGACATATTCCGGCCCGCAACAATAGCTTACAAGCTTGGTACCCTGTCCCTTGATCCGGGCGGTCTGCTCCGGGGAAATCTGCCCACCTAGTTCGATCACCACGTCCAGACCGTCACAGGCCTGGTCGAAAGACGCCGTGGGAAACGCGTTCAAGTCCCAGGGCAGTGCGGGGGTGATCGCAACATCCGTCGTGTTGAGCAGCACGACGTCATGGCCGAGAGGCGAGGTACGGAAGAGCTTGGCAAGAAATAACGCATTTTGCTTGATGCCGTTGCTCCAGAGGCTTTCATCCGGTGCACGCAAGCCGATCGTGACACCGATGCGCAAAGGCTGACGTGCCATATTCTATCCTGTCCAGTTGAGGGAAGCCTGGCGCCGAAGGATGATGCAGCCGCCGTTGCTGCTGATCAGGCTGTAGGTCTCGCCCGCCTGACGCGGGTTCTGGTACACCATGATGCCGTCGATCAACTGGCCGGACGGGAAGCCGCCAAGCTCGGCGGCTGCAACAGCAGAGCAAGTGCGGGGGGCGTAGGAGACGCGCTCAACCAGCACCGCACATCCTGCGGGAGATGGGATCGCAGCAATTGTGAGCGCGGCACGGAGCGTGCCATTGCCCAGCCCGGTCAGCGAGAAGAACGGCGCGCTGTCGGGCACCTTACGATCCCAGTCGATGATGATGTCTTGCAAGGTCGCCCCCGCGGTCCCGCGCTGGGCGATGGCGGTGATCATCGGCAGGCAGCGTTTCACACCCACTGTCCGTGCCGCCGCTACTACCAGCGGCTCCTTCGGCGTCGGAGCGGCCTTAGGCCCTGCGGCCGCCATCTGCCCCAGCAGGAAGCCGGCAAGTGCCATCGGCAGCGCCACCGCCAGCCTGCCGCGCCACACGCGCCGCTCGCTCATTGCTCCCGCTTCCGCGCAACGACCGCTTGCAGCGCGTTGCCATAGATAGCGATGTTCGCTTCCGCATCGGGATCCAGATGCCGCAACAAGGATCGCGCCTGCGCACGGTAGGCGTCCAGGTTGCGATCATGCTCCGCCAGCGCCTGGCGAAACGCCAGCGCTCCGTCGTGCGGATCGAACGAACGGTACCGATAGCCGCAGTCGTTGAGCAGGTGCGAGTTGTGGATCAGCGGGAATCCGCCATACAGGGCTTCGTAATACACGTAATTCTGCGCATTTTCCCAGTGATGCGAGACGATCGCATCCGCCGCGCGCCCCATGATGTGGAAAATCGGAAAGCGCGGTTCGAAGGTCGCAAGCCCCTGATTCACCAGGTCCATGGACCGTGCATAGGCAACGAAATCCGCCTGCTCCTTCAGTGCCATGCCATTGTACACCTGCAAGAGCTCGATCGCGTTCGGATCCTGCCGGTGGGCAACATCGCACAGCAGCAGCGGCAGGTGGCAGGTCTTGACCGTACAGATGTTGGGTTCGACCACGGCCACGCGCCATCGATGTCGGCCGGGTCGATATTCAAACGGTGCCTCGACGCCTGCCGTCGCCTTCGCGCGTTCCAGCAGCGTCGGATTCCACAGGTGCTGCATCACCCGAACCGGGGCGCGAAAGCCGCTCCGATAATAAGGCGCGCAGGTTTTCTCGAAGGCGGGCAGCGTCCAGATCTCGTCGTATGGCACGCCCGACATCAACAATGCGGGCGGCAGTGCAAAGATCATCCGCTCGACATCGATCACGAAGTCGTTTGCAACCCGCATGCCGATGATGCGCCCGCCCCGCCCCGCGAACTGCCGGCCCCACTCGGGATCGAGTTGGGCGCTGAGTTCGATGATCACGTCGAGTTCGTTCATCGCCTCGGTGAACGTGAGCACCGGCGCCGGCGCCTGTTGCAAGAAATCGCCGGCAGCGGCGGGATCGCCCGGCCCGCCGTTGACGATGAAACACCGTTCAACGACCGGCGATTGCGCCAACAACATCAGAAGAAAATAGCAGTTCTGAAAGATGCCGTTTTCCCAGAGGGACTGGCTGCCGTCGCGGATGAACAGGGTGACCCCGACCTTGAGCCGAGGGCCGACCGCACGCGCACTGGTTGCGATCATGCGCGACGCCTTTCAGCCACCGCGACGAGGTCGAGCAGCCTCCGCGCATAGGCGTTCTGATTATGCCGATCGAAAGGGCTGAGGCTTGCGATCTTGGTCGCCGCCGCCGCCTTGTAGGCCGGCAACTCCCGATCGTGCTCACGCCAGGCCCGCAATAGCTGATGAGCACCGGCAGCCACGTCCGATTCCGGATAGTAATATCCCACCTGCGCAAACAGAGGAGAATTGTGAATCAGTGGATATCCCCCTGCAATTGCGTCCAGATAGAGATAGTTCTGCGAACACTCCAGTTGATGACTAACGACGACATTCGCCCCTCGCCCCATCACATGAGAGAAAAAGTCGCGTTGATGCAGCGAAACCTTGCCATTTCGGCCCAGGTTGCTGCTTCTGATCAGCGCTGAGAAGGTATAGTGCTCAGCCAGATGTGCCGCGTTCATGAACTTGACGGCAGCGATGGCCTGCGGCTCGATCCGCTCGACTTCCTCCGCGATCAGGAACGGAATGATCCCCGTCTTGATAGGAGACAGGTTGGGCTCGAAAATTGCGACGGTTGCCGTATCCGAAGACAGGGCTCCCTTCCGATAGCCGAAGCTTTCCCCACCGCCGGTAAAGCTTTCCATTAGGAAATTCGGTGCCCACAAATAGGGCACGACGGTGACCGGGCAGCGGTGCAGACTGCCGACCATCGCTGCGAACGACGCGTCCTTCTCGAGCAGCCAGACCTCGTCGCAGCGATCCGGACGGACGAAGCAGCCGGTGCGCCCGAACGTCGTATGATCGACGAGCGCGGCATAGGGCTGCCCACAAATGTGATAGGCAATGCGGCCGCCCCGGGCGCGGAACCGATCGATCCATTCGGAATCCAGCGCGCCGGACACCTCAATCGCTACGTCGATCGAATCGATCGCGTTGCGCAGCGTCAACAGCGGAAAGCGCGCACCCGCTTCGCCTGCACCTGCCGGTACGGCGTCCGTATCGCCGCAGTTCAGCAGATATACCGCTTCCACGAAGGGCAGTTGCTCGCACAGGGTGGCAAGGTGATACACGTTCTGCCCGATGCCGTTGTTCCAGATATTCTGGTCAGCCTGGGTGAAAATTGAAATCCCGATGCGCATGAAATACTCGTGATGGTCCATACGTAATAATGAAAGGGAAGTGCGGGCGGGCATGATCCCGCACTTCCCCGCTCCGGAGCTCTTGGGGGACTATTAGCCCCGGAGCAGCGACGCGTTTACCAACCGAAGGCGATGCCGGCGCCGTACACCGACTTGCCTCCAGAGATAGACGCACCCGCTTTCACTTTGACATTGTCGCCAACCCGACCCGTGATACCGAGGCCGACTGCCTGATATCCGTTGATGCCGGCGACACTCATGCCGATGGAGACGCGCTGATCCGGATCGATGTCCGGGATCATCGCGATGGCCGTCGCTCCGGCAATACCGAACGAGGTCGACCGTGCGAGATCATAGACCTGGTTCTGGACACCGGCGATCTGGTTGCCCAGCGCGGCGTTCGACCGCTCGAGTTGACCGACCGTCGCCGCATCCGATGCAACAATGCCGTCGGCCACGTTGGTGATGCGACGGGTCTGATCCGCCGACCCCACCGAGACCGTGTTCGGGCCGCTGGCCGTGCTGCGGTCGCCGAGCACGACGGCGCCGTCATTGCCCGCGGCGACGTTGACGTTGTTGCCCAGCACGAAGACCCGGTTCGACGCGACCGTGTTGTTGTTGCCGACGACGTAGCTTTCGTTGCCACTGACGATGTTGGGATCGCCGATCGCACCCGAGTTGTTGCCGCTGACGACGTTGGCATAGCCGATCGCGATGGACTGGTTGCCGGTCGCCTTGTTGTTGTAGCCCACGGCCGTCGCACCGCTGCCGGTGGCAACCGCGCGGAAGCCGATGGCGGTCCCGTTCGTCGATTCCGCCCTGGCGTTCGAGCCATAGGCCGTCGCACCGTCTCCCAGTGCAGCGGAGCAAAGCCCGGCAGCCGTCGTATCGATCCCTTGCACCGTGCGACAGGACGTGCCTTCCACCGTCTTGATGGTATCCCCGCTTGCCCCGCGGGTGTTGAAGGTGTTCGAACTTTCGGCACCGCCTGCAATGACGGCGACCGCCTGCGTGCCCGAGCCGGCTACCGGAAGCAGCGGCGCCAGAGCCGTGCTGATGGAAGCCACATCCTGCGCCGTGGTCGTGGAAAGCGACACCAGGCCGGTCGATACCGACGCCAGGCCGGAGCTCGTAGTGGTCGAGAGGCTCACGAGACCCGAGGAAACGGTCGCAACATCGCTGGCCACGGTGCTGATGCTCGTGGACGTCGAGGTCGACAATGCCGTCACAGTGCTGTCGGTCGTGCTCAAGCCGGTCGACACCGAGGCGATCCCGCTGGTCGCGGCACTCAGCCCGGTCGACGTCGAGGTCGACAATGCCGTCACAGTGCCGTCGGTCGTGCTCAGACCCGTCGACACCGATGCGATGCCGCTGGTCGCTGCGCTGAGACCCGTCGACGTCGAGGTCGACAGTGCCGTGACGTTGCTGTCGGTCGTGCTCAGGCCCGTCGACACCGAAGCGATGCCGCTGGTCGCTGCGCTGAGACCCGTCGACGTGGAAGTCGACAGTGCTGCGACGTTGCTGTCGGTGGTGCTCAGGCCCGTCGATACCGAGGCGATCCCGCTGGTCGCTGCGCTGAGACCCGTCGAGGTTGAGGTCGACAGTGCCGTGACGTTGCTGTCGGTCGTGCTCAGCCCGGTCGACACCGACGCGATGCCGCTGTTTGCTGCGCTGAGACCCGTCGAGGTCGAGGTCGACAGTGCCGTGACGTTGCTGTCGGTCGTGCTCAGGCCCGTCGATACCGACGCGATCCCGCTGGTCGCTGCGCTGAGACCCGTCGACGT
>NZ_AGFU01000124.1 GCF_000226955.1 Sphingomonas elodea ATCC 31461 | reverse complement strand
CCCCCCCCCCCCCCCCCCCCCCCCCCCCCCACCCCCCCGCCGGCATGGCGGTCGCTTCGCTGGAAGGCGGGCTGCGGCCGACCAATTTCTACGCATGCAACTTCATCGGCCAGATCGCCTATCATGATTTCGAAGGCGTGACCGTGCGCGACGAGGAAGGCGAGCGGCTCCTCGCCAATCTCGGCGACAAGCGGGTGATGCTGCTGCGCAACCACGGCATCCTTGCCATGGGCCGCACGCTGCCCGAGGCGTTCGTCAAGCACTGGGCGCTGCAGCGTGCGTGCGAGATCCAGGTCGCGACGATGAGCATGGGCCAGCCGATCGAGATTTCGCCCGAGGTCGTCGCCGTCCACCAGCGCGACATGCACATGGCGCAGGTGCCGGGCGGCCCGGGCGCTGCGGACTTCGCGGCGATGGTGCGGCTCGTCGACCGGATCGACCGGAGCTGGCGCGACTAGCCGAAGCGGAACCCGCTCACCGCCCAGCCGAACACATGGTCGCGATAGTCGCAAACGGCAGGCCCCTCGCCGCCCGCGCCCATCGCGACCATCAGCGGCAGCAGATGCTCCTCGCGCGGATGGGCGAATTCGGCATGGGGCAGATCGCGCCAGGCGACGATCCGCGCTTCGCGGTGGGCCGGGTCGGGATCGGTCGCCACCGCGACCAGCGCATCGTCCCAGGCATCGGCATAGGGCGTCGCCTGGGGGCCGCGGGTGCGAAGATTGTGGAAGCTCATGCCCGAGCCGACGATCAGCACGCCTTCGTCGCGCAAGGGCGCCAGCGCCTTGCCGATCGCGACATGCGCGGCGGGATCGAGGTCTGCGCGCAGCGACAGCTGGGCGAGTGGAATGTCGGCATCCGGCACCGCGACCTTCATCGGAATGAACACGCCGTGGTCCCAGCCCCGCTCGCGCTCGACGCCGACGGGGAAGCCGGCCGCCTCCAGCAGCGACTTGGCACGCAGCGCGACGTCGGGAGCACCCGGCGCGTCCCAGCGCAGATGATAGGTATGCTCCGGGAAACCATAATAGTCGAACAGCAACGGCTGCCCGTCGCCGACATGCACGGTGACGTCGCGTTCCTCCCAATGCCCCGAGACCAGCAGGATCGCACGCGGGCGCTCCGGCAGGCTGGCGATCAGTCCCGCGAGATAGGCCTGCATCGGCCGCCACATCGGGTCCGGCGGGCCACCGGCGGGATCCATGAAGAAGCAGGGGCCGCCGCCATGGGGCAGGAAGAGCGCGGGCAAGGTCATGCCAGACATGTCGCGCGGCCGGCGCCCGGCGACAATGGCCGTTTCGGAAACCCGTCGTTTCCCGCTAGGGTTGGGGGCATGACTCGGTTCACCGTCAACAACCAGCCGGTCCAGTACGACATGGATCCGCAGACGCCGCTGCTCTGGGCGTTGCGCGACGCTTCCAACCTTACCGGCACCAAATATGGCTGCGGCACCGGTGACTGCGGCGCCTGCACCGTCGATATCGATGGCGCCGCGCGGCTTGCGTGCCGCGAGACGATCGGCGCGATCGAGGGCACGTTCGTCACCACGATCGAAGGGCTCTCAGCCGATCGCAGCCATCCGGTGCAGCAGGCTTTCCTCGCCGCCAACCTGGTGCAATGCGGCTATTGCATCCCCGGCATGGTGATGGCCGCCGCCATCCTGATCCGCACCAACCGCAATCCGTCGGAGGAAGACGTCCGCCAGGGCATCCCCAATATTTGCCGATGCGGCATCTATCCGCGACTGGTGGCCGCCATCCAGGATGCGGCGCGCATCGCCCGCGGAGATCCGGCCGACGCAGGATGAATGCTTTCATTTGGCTGACGAGGCAATTCAGAACCGGCTCAGCAGCGAAGTCTTAATTGAGGCAGCATCGGCACGGCGACTCCGCCGCTGCCACCGGAGAATGGTTCGATGAAGAGGATGCTGTTGGCGGCGATCGCAGCCGCAACCGCGCTGGTTCCCGCCGCCGCCATCGCCCAGGAGCGCGGCGAGCATCGCGGCAACGGAGGCTGGATGCGCCCTGAAGGTCTGCGCGGCGATGGCCAGCGCTGGGGTGGAGGCGCCCCTCGCGCACCGGACAGCGGCGGTTCGTGGCAGCGCCCGCAGACAGCGCCCCAGGCGCAGGATCGCGGGGACTGGCGCCGGCCCGACAGCGTGCCTCGCTCCGCCTTCCAGCAGCCGCAGGGCACCCCGACGCCCGCCCAGCCCCCGCGGGACTGGCGTGGCGGCGACCGGCCGGACTGGCGGAACCGCGGCGGCGGGCGTCGCGATCCCGCCGTGCAGGACCGTCGCTGGGACAACCAGCCCCGTCCCGACTGGAACCGCGACCGCAACTGGAACGCTAACCGCAACTGGAATAGCGATCGCGACTGGGGGCGTCGGGACGGCGATCGTCGTTGGAACGACCGGCGGGACTGGGATCGGGCGGAGCGTTGGCGCGGCGACCGCGGCGTCTGGAACAATGGCTGGCGGAGCGATCACCGCTACGACTGGCGCGCCTATCGCGACTATAACCGCAGCCTGTACCGCCTGCCGCGCTATTATCCGCCGGCGCGCTGGAGCTACGGCTATCGTCGCTTCTCGATCGGCTACCGGATCGACAGCTTCCTGTTCGCCCCGCAATACTGGATCAGCGATCCCTATTCCTATCGCCTGCCCGACGTTTGGGGGCCGTATCGCTGGGTCCGCTATTATGACGACGCGCTGCTCGTCGACGTGGACACCGGCCAGGTGGTCGACGTGATCTACGGCATTTTCTGGTAAGCATGCAGGGGCCGGCAGCGATGTCGGCCCCTTGCCCTTGCAATCGCGGACCCGGGCGGCAAAGAGTTCGCGCGTGAGCAAGACGAACGGCAACAACAAGGGATCGCCCTCCACCAAGCGGGCACAGATCGGGCGCGACGTGGCGGCGCGACTGGACGCCAACCCCAATGTCCGGCGGGCCAAGGTGGAACTGGCCCAGGTCTATACCTATCCGGACTTCTTCACCGACGCCGACTGCGACATGCTGATGGCGCTGATCGACAGCAATGCGCGTCCCTCGACGCTGCTCGCGGCGACCGACGATCCCGACTATCGCACGAGCCACAGTTCGGACCTGTATCGCTGGTCACCGGACGTGCAGGCGATCGACAACCGCATCGCGGACCTCCTCGGCATTCCGGTCGAGAATGCCGAGACGATGCAGGGCCAGCGCTATGCGCCCAACCAGCAGTTCCGCGCCCACTGCGACTATTTCCACGAAGACAGCGGCTATTGGGAGAAGATGCTGGAGACCGGCGGCCAGCGCACCTGGACCGCGATGGCCTATCTCAACGACGTGGAAGAAGGCGGCGCCACCTGGTTTCCGCGCGCCGGCATCCGCTTCAAGCCCAAGCGCGGTCTGCTGGTGATCTGGAACAACATGCTGACCGACGGCAGCCCGAACTACGACACGCTGCACGAAGGCATGCGCGTGGTCGAAGGCACAAAATACATCATCACCAAATGGTTCCGCGAGGAAGCGTGGATCAAGGCCCCGATCACCACCTATCGCTCCGGGGTCGTCGACGCCGACTGAGCGTCACGCCGCGCGGGGCGGCCAGAGCATCCCCGCGCGTCCGCGCAGCACGTCGGCCAGGGTATGGCGCCGCACCACGTCCATGAAGGCGCGCCGAGCTTCGTCGAGCACGCCCGGCAGATTGCATCCACGCACCAGCTTGCACCCGGTGCAGTCGACCATCGGGCAGCGCGGCTCGGTCACGTCGAGCACTGCACCGAGGTTGATCTCCATGGGGTCACGCGCGAGTCGGATACCGCCGCCGCGTCCCCGCACCGCCTCGATGAAGCCGGCATGGGAAAGGCCGTTCGCGATCTTCATCAGATGCGTGGCCGAGATGTCCTGCTCCTCGGCCACCGACGCGATCGATACGCGCCCATCACCCATGCTGCCGAGATGGATCAGCAGACGCAGCGCATAATCGGAGTGGCGAGTCAGTTGCATCTGGCTTCTTCATAGCTGGCAAAACGTGCAGTTGCACAGGCAAGAATTACGGCGGTTTGACTCCGATCAACGTTGCGCCCCCGGTCGCCAAATAAGTGGAATTTATCATTCAGCTTTACCGGAGACGGCGATGTACTGCGTTCAGTGCGAGCAATCGAACAAAGGCGGCTGCGCCGTCAAAATCGGCTCCTGCGGCAAGACCGCGCAGGTGGCGAACCTGCAGGACGTGCTGCTGCGGGTACTGCAGGGCGTTTCTGCCTATGCCGATCGAGCCGCGGCGTGCGGGGCCCGCGATGCCGAGGTGGACTCGTTCACGCTGCATGCCTGGTTCACCACCCTGACCAACGTGAACTTCGACGAAACCCGTTTCGTGCCCTTGATCGCCCGCGCACTGACGCTGCGGGAGCGTGCGCGACGGCTGGCAGAAGCAGCCGGTGCGGACCTGGCCAGCCTGCCCGAGCCGGCGACCTGGAACCCCGGCACGACCCCCGCGGAACTGGCCGCCGCGGCTCCCTTCGCCGCGATCCAGCGCTTCCTCGATCGCGACGGCGCAAGCATCGTCGGGCTGCGCAACCTGATCCTCTACGGGCTGAAGGGCACCGCCGCCTATGGCGAGCATGCCCGGGTGCTCGGCTTCGAGGAGGATGCGATCGCGGCCGAGCTCCACCGCATCGCCGCCTTCCTCGCCACCGACCCCAGCGATGTCGATGCGCTGCTCGGCAACGCGATGGCGATCGGCGCGCTCAACCTGAAGGTGATGGAACTGCTCGACGCCGCCAATACCGGCCGCTTCGGCCACCCGGAGCCGACGGTCGTGCGGATAACCCCGCGCGCCGGCAAGTGCCTGCTCGTCTCCGGCCACGACATGGGTGACCTGGAGGCTATCCTCCAGCAGACCGAGGGCACCGGCGTGCTGGTGTACACGCATGGTGAGCTTCTGCCCGCAAACGCCTATCCTGGCTTGAAGACGTTCCCGCATCTTGCCGGCAACTATGGCGGCGCATGGCAGGACCAGCAGAAGGATTTCGACGCCTTCCCCGGCGCGATCGTAATGACGTCGAACTGCCTGATCAACCCGAACCTGAAGGGCTATGGCGACCGCATCTTCACGGCGGGTCCCGTAGGCTGGAACGGCCTGCCGCACCTAACCGACCATGATTTCCGCCCGGCCATCGCCTGTGCGCTCGCGCAGCCCGGCTTTGCCGAAGACGCGGCCGAGACGACCATCACCATCGGCTTCGCCCGCAACACGGTGATGGGCGTGGCAGATACGCTGCTCGGCATGATCGGCACGGGCGAGGTGAAGAACCTGTTCCTGATCGGCGGCTGCGACGGCGCACGGCCCGGTCGCAACTATTTCCACGATCTGGCAGTGGCGACACCGAAGGACAGCCTCGTCCTCACCATCGGCTGTGGCAAGTTCCGGTTCAACCGTGAGGAGCTTGGCAATATCAATGGTATCCCCCGCGTTCTTGATATCGGTCAATGCAATGATGCCTATTCGGCGATCCGCATCGCCACGGCCGTCGCGAACGCGCTGGGGGTCGGCGTCAACGATCTGCCGCTCCACTATGCGATCAGCTGGTTCGAGCAGAAGGCGACGGCGGTGCTGCTGACGATGCTGCATCTGGGCCTGCGCCGCATCCATCTGGGGCCGACGCTGCCGCAGTTCCTCACCCCCGAAGTGCTCGGCATCCTCATCGACAGGTTCGACATCCGCCCGACCGGCGAGGCCCGCGCGGACCTTGCGCAGATGCTGCAGGCGGCCTGACGGCTGCCATCCCGCCCCGCGCCGCACGCCTGCCCCTCCGGCGTGCGGGACGGGCGTCCACCCTCGACAAGCGGGGTCGCACCGGCCACATCGGGAGCATGTCCCCTGCCCTTAATGTTCACCGTTCGATCCTGGGCCAGCCCTGGCGCTGGCGTGGGTTGGCCGCCGATGCGCGCGACCCGAATTTCGCGCCCGACGATCTCGTCACCCAATTGCTGCTGACCCGCGGTGTCGACCGCGCCGATCTGGAGCGGCACCGCACCCCCAGCATCCGCGCCTTCATGCCGGACCCTTCGATCTTCCGAGACATGGACCGCGCCGCCGAGCGCCTGGCGGATGCCGTCGTGGCGCGGGAGCAGGTCGCGATCTTCGGTGATTACGATGTCGACGGCGCCACCTCCGCCGCGCTGCTGATCCTGTTGCTGCGCGACCTCGGGCTGGAGGCCACCCCCTACATCCCGGACCGGCTGATGGAAGGCTATGGCCCCTCGGGCGAGGCATTGGTGCGGCTGAAGCAGCAGGGCCATGGCCTGATCGTCACCGTCGACTGCGGCGCACAGGCGTTCGAGGCGCTGGCCATGGCCCGCGACGTGGATGCCGACGTGATCGTCGTGGATCATCACAAATGCGCGAGCGAACTGCCGGTCGCCCATGCCCTGGTGAACCCCAATCGGCTGGACGAGACCGAGGGCGCCGAGCATGGCCATCTCGCCGCCGTGGGCGTCGCCTTCCTGTTGGGCGCGGCACTGGTCAGGACGCTGCGCACACGCGGCTATTTCGTCGGCCGCCAGGAGCCGCGCCTGCTCGACCTGCTGGACATCGTGGCATTGGGCACGGTCGCGGACGTGGCGCAGCTGAAGGGGCTCAATCGGGCCTTTGTTGCGCAGGGGCTGAAGGTGATGGCGCAGCGCCGCAACATCGGCCTGGCCGCGTTGATCGAGGCATCGCGCCTCACCCGCGCGCCGACCTGCACCGATCTCGGCTTTGCGCTCGGGCCGCGGATCAATGCCGGTGGTCGTGTGGGCAAGTCGGACCTGGGCGTCCGCCTGCTCACGACCCGCGATCCCGCCGAGGCGCGCGCGATCGCCGCCGAGCTCGACCTGCTCAACGAGGAACGTCGTGCGATCGAGGCCGAGGTCCAGGCCGCTGCCGAATCGCTTTGCGTGACGGGCGAGGACCGGATGGTGGCGCTGGTCGCCGGCCAGGGCTGGCATCCCGGCGTGATCGGCATCGTTGCAGGACGATTGAAGGAGAAGTTCGGCCGCCCGGCACTGGTGATCGCCGTGGGGGATGACGGTATCGGCAAGGGCTCGGGCCGATCGATCCCCGGCGTCGATCTCGGCGCGGCGGTGCTGGCGGCGAAGGACGCGGGGCTGCTGATCGCCGGCGGCGGGCACGCCATGGCCTGCGGCGTGACGGTCGCCGGCGACCGGGTCGACGCGCTCGCCGCGTTTTTGGAGGAGCGTCTGGCGGAGCGAATCGCAGCCGCACGGGGCGAGCGCGCGCTGCTGCTCGACGCGGTGCTGAGCCCCGCCGGCGTGAACCCCATGCTGGTCGAGGCGATGGAGGCCGGTGGTCCCTACGGCATGGGCTGGCCCGCCCCGCGGATCGCAGCAGGACCGGTGCGCGTGCTCAAGGCCGATATCGTCGGTACCGGCGGCCATGTCCGGGTGATCGTGGCCGGCCCGGACGGCCGCAGCATGAAGGCGGTCGCCTTCCGCCAGGCCGATTCGGAGCTGGGCCAGGCGCTGCTCTCCGCCCCCTCGCACCGCCGCCTTTGGCTGGCAGGTCGCGCCAAGGTCGACACCTGGGGCAGCCGCCCGGCGGCAGAATTGCACATAGAAGATGCTGCATGGGCAGAATGAGTGCTTGACGACTTTGGAATCGCCCCCTATTCGGCCGCTCCACGCCACGCAGTTGGCCCCTTCGTCTAGCGGTTAGGACGCGGCCCTTTCACGGCTGAAACACGGGTTCGATTCCCGTAGGGGTCACCACCTTCACCTTTTCAAAGGCCGAGGTTGTGACGCAGTGGATTGTCTCACAGCCTGTTGTGTGCGTGAATCCCGCATCTCCCTTGATATTCAATCGGGTTGAATAATAGAGCGTTCAACCCTCTAAGGGGGGCGTGCGCCGCTTCGTCCTGCTTCCGCTTCTAGCCTTGTCCGCCTGCAAGCCCGCGACGCCGTGGCCGCCGCTGGTCGTCTGGGCATGGGAGCGGCCCGAGGATCTGCGATTTCTGCCGGAGGACGCCGAGATTGCCGTACAGACGGGATTCGTCGAACTTGCCGGGGACAATTTCCTCGCCCGCGGCCGCCATTCTCCACTGCGCACCGACAAGCCGCCGACTACCGCCGTCGTCCACGTCCAGATTGACGACCGCCGACCGCTCCGCTGGACGCCCGCGCTGCGCGCTCGCGTCGGCACCGCAGTGCTCCACCTTGCCCGCGTTGTGCCTTCGCCTCGCGTGCAGATCGATTTCGAGGTGCGCCAGTCGCAGCGTCAGGTGCTGATCGATCTGCTCCACGACGTCCGCGCCGGCCTGCCGGCAACCATATCGTTGTCGATGACCGCGATCGCCAGCTGGTGTCAGGAGGATTGGCTGGGCGCACTGCCGGTCGACGAGATCGTGCCGATGCTGTTCCGCATGGGCCGGGGCGGCGCCGCGATCCGCGCCCGCATCGAACGCGGCGGCGACTGGGCGGAACCGGCCTGCCGCAACGCACTCGCATTGTCCGCCGACAGCCCCATTGCTCGCATACCGCAAGGGCGTAGGATCTACCTGTTTGCCCCGCAAAGCTGGACGCCCTCCACCTTCGATGCGGTGCGAAAACGGGTGGAGCAATGGCGATGAAGCGGGGATGGTGGTTCGCGGCGACCGCATGTGTCGTGGTCTTGGGGGGAAGCCAGGCATCCGGCTCGGGCGATCCAGGCCCGATCCTCGACTATGTCACCAGCCATGCCTTGCGCCCGATCGACCGCGCCGCCTTCGCCGCCGGTACCGTCGGCATCGTCAAGCCCAGTGCGCCGCCCGCGGTGCGGTATCTCGACTGGCGGCTGCTTACCGGGTTGGAAACAGGTAGCGACGCCGTGGAGGCGCTCGCCACCCCCTGTTGCGGCGATGGGCAGGATCTCACCGGGGTATGGCTCGAGGCGCGGCGGCAGGTGCCCGGCATCGACGGGGAGCTTTACTGGATATCGACCGAGCGGCAGGGGCCCAACTACACCTCCATTCCAACCTGCTTCGGCGACGCCTTCACCACCGCCGCGGCGACGCTCAAAGCGCGGATCGCGGCGCACGGCGCGTCCTCCCCCTGGGTGCGCGCCTGGGTGGAAGCACAAGATCGCGTGTTCGAGGCGTGCAGCAAGGACAGCATCACCCTGCCGCCGCTTGATCCCGGCGCCCCGGCCTGGCTGCGCGCCGACCGGCTGTATCAGCAGGCAGCGCTTGCCCTCTATGACGGCCGCCTCGCCGACGCCGAGGCCGGGTTCGCCGAGATCGGCCGGGACCCCGCCTCGCCCTGGCAGAAGCTTGCGCTGTACCTCCAGACCCGCACCATCCAGCGGGCGGCACTCCGCTCGCGCGACCCCGCGGCCTTCGTCCGTGCCCATGCCGCCATCGCTACGCTCGCCGCCGCGCCGGACGACACCTATGGCAAGGGCGAAGTCGTCCGGATGCAGCAGGTGCTCGACTATAACGAACACCCCGCCACGCTCCGCGACCGGCTCGATCGCGTGCTGAACGCGACGTCGCCTACGCCGGACATCGCGGTCCAGTTCAAGGATTACTGGAGCTTGTCGACCGACAAGCCCGACAAGCCCGAAGCAGCCGACTGGATCGCGACGCTGGGCGCGCGCAATCGCGAGGAGGGGCTCTCCCACGCCACCGATCGCTGGCAGGCGACGCATCGCACCGCCTGGCTGATCGCCGCGCTCGGTCTTGCCCGCCCGGACGATGACGGGATGCTCCCGCTCGCCCAGGCCGCCGATCGCCTCGCCGCCGACGATCCCGCCTGGCTCACTGCCCGCTATCACCTGCTGCGGCTGCGCATCGGCCGCGTGCCCGACGCGACACTTCGTCCCGAAGTCGACGCGCTGCTGGCCCGCCGCGACCTGACACCGTCGGATCGCAACATCTTCCGGTCGATCCGCGCGCAGCTCTCGACCAGCCTCGCCGACTTCACCACCTATGCGCTGCGCCAGCCCTATTGCGAGCCCGGCACGGCCGATTGCCTCGGCGTCCTCGCCGAGGCGCAGCTCGGTCGGCGCGGTAAGGATTTGCTCGGCCTGGGCGACGACGCGCGGATGACGATCGATCGGCTGCCGCTCGCCGAACGGCTGGCACTGGGACGCAGCGCCGATCTGCCTGCCGAACTGCGGCTTGACCTCGCCCTCACCAACTATGTCCGCGCGGTGCTGCTGGGGCGCGACGCGGCGGTGAACGAGACCGCCGGGATCCTCGCTACCCTGCTGCCCCAGGTCCGCACCGACTGGGCAAGGATCCTGCGAACGCCGCCCGGCTCCGACAAGCGCTTCGCCGAAATCTTCGTCATGGCCAAGATTCCCAGCCTGCGTACCGATCTCGCCGACTATACCCGCCCCCATGGCGCGGAAGCGTCGTTCGGCGGCTATTGGGACGACTGGTTCGTACGGCCGCCGCGGAATATGGCGCCGGCCTCCTTCCCGGCCCTGAAAGCCTATTATCAAGATCTATGGTGGGGCGGCGTGCGTGACGACGGGCGGGAAGGCGTCGTCGACCTCACCTGCAACGGCCGCTGCGGCGAAGCCTTTCCCTCCCGCCCGGCGCCCTTTGCCGTGCCCCTGCAGGCGGCGGCGCTCCGTGAACGCGGCGCATTCCGTCGTGCCGCCGATATCGATCGCGGCAGGTCCGGCGGCACGACGCTGTGGGAGGAGGCGCTGGCCTATGTCGCCGCCCATCCGCGCGACCCGCGTGCCGGCGAAGCGCTGTACCGGCTCAACCGGGTGGGACGCTGGGGCAGCAACCACAACCAGCTGAGCAAGCGCGCCTTTCAGCTGCTGCACAGCCGCTATCCGGATACTGTCTGGGCCAGACGATCGCCCTATTACTACAATTGAACGGGGATCGGCCTGACGGCAGCGTCCGGCTGCACGTCCGACGCGTTGGTGGCCTGGAAGCGGCAGATCGAAGCCGCGGGAGAGACTGTATGGATGGATCGAAAGCGCTTGCCCTCGGCATGCGGCGGTCAGCGGAAATGGCGGCGGTGTTCATGATCGGCGATGGCCTGCTCGGATTGCTGCAACCCCGGCGCCATGTTGCGCTCTGGCGATCGAACGTACCGGCCGTGGATGTGCTCGTCCGGCCGTTTGCCGATCGACCGGGTCGGCGACGGGCCTATGGCGCGCTGCAGATCGTCGTCGGCGTCGCGCTTGCCTCCAGATTGAAGTGTAGCGACGACCGGCCCTGATCCAAGGCCCGCCGCCGCTGGGCCACGCTTTGGCCTTGAACGAGGCCGCACCCGTCCTGCAGGATGCACGGCATAATTCGGACATACGCCGGAGGCCTATGACGATCCCAAGTACCGGCGCATCCTGACCAATGCCATCCGCTGGGCTGCACGATCGCGGCCAAACAACTACCGGCAACCCTGCACGCCAAAGTCGGATGTCGGGGTGCCAAGCATAAGGGGGAGCATTCCCATGTTCATACATGCACTGGCGATCGCGCTGCTGAGCGCCGGCCCTGTCCCGCAGACGGACGACGTGGCCGTAGCGCAGATCGAAGCGACCTGCCTGGACTATATCGACGGCCAACTGGAAGGGGACCCCAAGCGTGTCGCGCGATCCCTGCACCCCGATCTCGCAAAGCGCGCGATTATCGGCGATACGCCGGACGAGCGGCTGGGTCTTCGCCGGATGACGAAGGAGGAACTGGTCGACCTGACGCGGCAAGGCGTGCTGCGGACACCGCGGGAAGCGTGGCAACGTGCGTGCCGCATCCTGGACCGAACCAGCGACACAGCCTCGGTTCGTCTCGAAACCAAATGGTTCGTGGACTATTTTCACATGGGTCGTTTTGGCGACCGCTGGGTGATCGTGAACGCGCTATGGTATCCTATCCCACGCGCCGCATCGACATCCAAGCCACCGGCTTCTCCGCAGTGAGCGATAGCGCCCCGTAGCCCTGCTGGTACCGAAACGTGTCGTTGGCTTGGCCCTCTCGACCGGCATTGGCGGAACCGATCGACATCTCCAGGCGGTAGGGGGTTTCCCTTGAACGCGGCAAGGCGCCCGCGCGCTGCGCCCGCGCCTCTATAATGCAGCCTATCATCTGCCCATCCCGCCATGGGCGGGATCCGAACACGAGGTATGCGTTGCCGAATATCGGGCTAGTCCAGGCTGCACGGACCACGGGTTTGCGGGTGCTTCGGCTGCTCGTGCCGCTGGCTCTCATCGCGCCGGCAACGCTCCACGCCCAGGAAGACGGGTTTCAGATCGAGGGGAGTGTTCGGGTTCGGTTCGAGGGGATTGACGGCCAGTTTCGCCCCGGCATCCGCGACACGGGAGCGCTGTTCGTCCGCACGCTGACCCATGCGGAATATCGCAAGGGGCCGGTCCGCATCGGCGGCGAGCTTCAGGATGCGCGAACCTATTTCGATCGGCAGCCTTCCTCGACCGGCACCACCGAGGTCGACACGCTCGAGCCGGTCCAGGCCTATGTCACCGCCGAGCTGACCCGCACCGCCATGCTGCAGGTCGGGCGGATGACGATGGACCTGGGCTCGCGGCGGCTGGTGTCGCGGCAGGTGTTCCGGAACTCCACCAACGCGTTCACCGGCGCGCGCTTCGACTGGTACACCAAGGCCGGCGACGGCGCGACGCTGTTCTGGGTGATGCCGCAGGACAGGCTGCCCAACGACCGCGACAGCATCCTCGACAATGACGTGGCGCTCAACCGGGAGCGGCTGGAGCAGCAGCTGTTCGGTGCGCGCGGCGTGAAGACCCGGGTGATCGCCGGCGCCAGCCTGGAGGGCTATGTCTATCGGCTGGCCGAGCGGGACGCGCCGAACTTCGCAACCCGCGATCGCCGCCTCTGGACGAGCGGCATCCGCGTCTGGCGGCCCGCGCGCATCGGTGCCCTCGACTTCGAGGTGGAGGCCATATTGCAACGGGGCAAGGCCCGCGCCAGCACCGCGGCGAGCGATCGTGCGGACCTGTCCGTCGGTGCCTATTTCGTGCACGCCAGCATCGGCCGCACCTTCAAGGCTCCCTGGTCGCCGCGCCTCGTCCTGTCCTATGATCGCGCCAGCGGCGACGGCCCCGGCGGGAAATATGGCCGGTTCGACACGCTCTTCGGCGCCCGCGTCTTCGAATATGGGCCGAGCGGGCTCTACGGCCCTATCGGCCGTGCGAACCTGAGCTCGCCGGAGGTTCGCCTGGAAGCGCGGCCGGGCAAGCGCTCGGACGGCTATGTCGCGGTTCGCCCGCTGTGGCTGGAGAACGCGACCGACACCTTCGCCAGCACCGGCCTGCGCGATCCGCGCGGCGCCGCCGGCCGCTATGCCGGCACACAGCTCGACACCCGCCTCCGCCGCTGGCTGAAGCCTAACCGCGTGCGCCTGGGCGTCGGTTTATCCCTTCTCGCCAAGGGCAGGTTCCTGCGAAACGCGCCGCGGGCGCCGCAAAGCGGCAACACCCGCTACGGCTTCACCGAGGTCACCTTCAGCTTCTGATCCGGTCGAACGGTGGAGGCGCGCGCGCCCCCCCTTTCCCGCCTAGCCCTCCACGACTTGCCCGGCCGGGGGCACGCGGACGATGAAATGCCCCTTCACGCCCTGCGGCCACTGCCCGAACGGCACGCGGCCATGCTCGCTCTCGGCATAATGGGCGGCATACGCAAGGATCGCGTCCGCCGCTTCGGTATCGGGCGTGAAGCGGCCGAGGACATAGCCGACCTTGCCCGGCGCACGCAGGTGCACGGTGCAATGCTCGGTACAGGCGAACAGGCAGGGCATCTCCTGGATGGCGATGCCGGCATAGCGGGGATCGGTGTCGCGTTGCTGGGTGAGCGCCGCCGCCAGCAGCGCGCCACCGCGCCGGCCCTCACCGTCCTCGCGCGCCTCGGCGGAGAGGCGGCAGGTGTTGCAGACCACGATCGCGGGTCCTTCGGGCACGGGGGTAAGCATGGAAATTCTCCTTGGAAGTCAGCGTTCGAACAACCGGTCGGCCAGCGGCTCGCGCGCCTGCCAGCCACGGCGTTCGAGTTCGGGAAGGTCGGATGGCCCGGCGGGGTAGCCCAGGCAGAGCAAGGCGATCAGCGTCCAGTCGTCCGGCACGTCGAGCAGGGCGGTGACCGCCTGGGGTTCAAGGATGGAAACCCAGCCCATCCCCAGCCCGCGCGTGCGCGCGGCCAGCCACAAAGTGTGAACCGCGGTGACGCAGGAATAGCGCAGCATCTCCGGCATGGTCGCAATGCCGAGGCCTTGGCCAGCCCGGGGCCGCTCGTCGCAATAGACTGCGAGCAGTTCGGGCGCCTCGCGGATGCCGTGGAGCTTGAGCGCGCGATAGGCCTGGCCAGCCTCGCCCGCATAGCGCTCGGCGGCGCGGGCATTGCTGGCGTCGACATGCGCGGCGAGCGCCGCCCGGCACCCGGCCGAGCGGATGCGGACCAGGCGCCAGGGCTGGGCATTGCCCACCGAGGGGGCGAGCGCCGCCGTCGCCAGCACCGCCTGCATCTCGGCCTCGGCGATCGGGCGATCGACGAAGTGGCGCACATCGCGGCGCCAGCGGAGCAGCGTGTCGAAATCGCGCAGAAAGGCCGCGTCGAAGGCCGGACCCTCGCTCAGAACTCGATCCCCTTCTGTGCCTTCACACCGGCGCGGAACGGATGCTTCACCTGGGTCATTTCGGTCACCAGATCCGCCGCCTCGATCAAGGCATCGGGCGCGTTGCGGCCGGTAGCGATGACGTGCTTCATCGGCGGACGCGCGCCGAACACCGCCAGCACCTCGTCCAGCGGGAGATACTCGTAGCGGAGCGCGATGTTCAGCTCGTCGGCGAGCACCATGTCGTAGGAAGGGTCGGCGATCATCCGCTTCACCTCGTCCCAGGCGGTGCGGGTGACGGCGATGTCGCGAGCGCGGTCCTGCGTGTCCCAGGTGAAGCCCTCCCCCATCGGCTTGAACTCGACCTGGTCGGGAAAGGCATCGAACACCGCCTTCTCGCCGGTGACCATCGCGCCCTTGATGAACTGGACTACGCCCACCTTCATCCCGTGCCCGATCGCACGGACCACCATGCCCATGGCGGCGCTGCTCTTGCCCTTGCCCTTGCCGGTGTGGACGATGAGCAGGCCCTTCTCCTCGGTCTTGGTCTCCATCATCGTCGCGCGGGCGGCCTGGATCTTGCGCATCTTCTCGGTATGCGCGGCGTCGTCGCGGGTCATCCTTGGTCCTTTCGCAGCAAATAGACATCCATGATCCAGCCATGCCGCGCACGCAGCGCGGTGCGGGTTTCGACGATGCGCGGCCCCGCCTCGGCCAGCGGCCCGGCGTCGAGCGCCTGGTGCGGCATGCCGAGATAGGCGCCCCACCAGATCGACATGCCGGCCGGATCGAGCGACTGGAAGCCGCAGCACCCGTCAAGCATCACTACCAGCACCTCCGCCCCTCGGGGCCAGCCCGCCGCGCGCAGGCGACGCCCGGTGGTGATCGTCACCGACCCGGCCAGCGGGTTGAGCGGGATGGCATGGGCGGCGGTGAGCGCCTGGATGCTGGTGATGCCGGGCACCACACGGACGACCGTATCAGGCAGGCGCGCGGCAATGCGCAGCGTGCTGTCGTAGAGCGACGGGTCGCCCCAGACGAGCAGCGCCACCGTGCCGCCGCCGGGCAGATGCGCGTCGATCGCAGCGCGCCAGGCGGCGGCGATGGCATCGTGCCAGTCGTGTACCGCGGCGACATAGTCGCCCTCCCCCGCCCGCACCGGCATGTCGAATTCGGCGAGCGGCACGGGCCGGGTCAGCACCGCCGCGCAGATCGTGCGGCGCAGATCGGCCAGGTCGGCGGCATTGTCCTTGCGCGGCAGCAGGACGAGATCCGCCTGGTTCAACGCACGGATCGCCTCGCCGGTCAGGTGATCGGGGTTGCCGGTGCCGATGCCGATCAGCTGCAGCGCGATCATGCGGTGGAGATCCAGTGGAAGAAGCTCCCGGTCACCCGACCGCGCACCGATCCCGTCTCGGCAATCGCATTGCCCTCGGCATCGGTCACCTCGGCGAGGGGCGCATCGGTCTGGGAGACGATGGTGGCGTAGTGGAATTCGTGGCCGGTCATCCGGGCTCCCGCCGCGACGTTCGCCATCGGCGCCTTCAGCGTCGCGCGGCGATAGCCTAGGTGCATCTTGCGCTGGGCATGGCTGGTCACCAACCCGAGCAGCCCGGCCATACGATGCGCCGCACCCGACTTGTCGACCAGCGCCTCGCCGAGCACCATATAGCCGCCGCACTCGCCATGGACCGGCCGCGTCTCCGCGTGGCGGCGCAGGCCGGCGAGGAAGGTGCCCGCGGCGGCGATCGTGCCGCCGTACAGTTCGGGATAGCCGCCGGGTAGCCAGACCAGATCGGCTTCGGCGGCCGGCGCCTCGTCGGCAAGCGGCGAGAAGGGCAGGATCTCGGCCCCCGCCGCCCGCCAGCCCTCCAGAAGATGCGGGTAGAGGAAAGAGAAGGCTGCATCCTGCGCGATGGCGATGCGCTGCCCCGGTGGATCGGTGCGGGCGGCGGTGCCTGCCGCCGTGTCGAGGTGTCCGGCGGCGGCGGCCCGCAGCGCGGCAAGATCGACATGCGCGCCGACAAAGGCGGCATAGGCGTCGATCCGGCCGTCGAGATCGGGATGTTCCACCGCCTGGACGAGGCCGAGATGCCGCTCCGGCAGCGCCAGATCGGCGCGGCGGGGCAGCGCGCCGAGGACCGCGATGCCGGCCGCCGCCATGCCGGCGCGCACCAGCCGCTCGTGCCGCGGACTGGCGACGCGGTTGAGGATCACGCCGGCGAACGGCAGCGCGGAATCCAGCCGGGCGAAGCCGAGCGCCGTTGCCGCCGCCGACTGGGCCTGGCCGCTCACGTCGAGCACCAGCACCACCGGCCAGCCCATCCGCCGGGCGAGGTCCGCGGTGGCACCGGTCCCGCTCGCACCGGCGTGTGCGACGCCGTCGAACAGCCCCATCGATCCTTCCGCCAGCATCAGATCGGCGTCGCTTCCCCGTGCGGTAATGGCGTCGAGCAGGCCCGGCTCCATCGCCCAGCTGTCGAGGTTGAACGAGGCGCGGCCACAGGCGGCGCGGTGGAACGCCGGGTCGATATAATCGGGCCCGTTCTTGAACGGCTGCACGCGAACACCCTGCCCCGCCAGCGCACGCAGCAGGCCGAGCATGACGATCGTCTTGCCGCTGCCCGAGGCAGGGGCGGCGATGACGAGGCCCGGCGGGCTCATTCGGCGGACCCGGCGAAGCGCGAGGTGGCGCTTTGCGGACGGAAGCGGCGGTCATAGCCGGTCGCGTAGAGGCTGCTCTCGCCGAACTGCTCGGCGGCCAGCACCGGGCCGACCAGGATCAGGGCGGTGCGCTCCATGCTGCCGGCGATCGCCGCCTCGACGGTGGCGAGGGTCGCGCGGACGATCCGCTCGTCGGGCCAGCTCGCCCGCCACACCACGGCGACCGGGCAATCCGCGCCATAGGTCGGCAGCAGATCGGCGACGACGGTGGCGAGGTTGTGGATCGAGAGGTGGATGGCGAGCGTCGCACCGGTCGCGGCGAAGTTGGTGAGGCTCTCGCGCGGCGGCATCCGGCTGGCGCGGCCGGGAGTGCGGGTGAGGACCAGCGACTGGCCGAGCTCGGGCAAGGTCAGCTCCGCCTCCAGCGCCGCCGCCGCCGCCGCGAAGGCCGGCACGCCGGGCGTCACGGTGAACGGGATGCCGAGCGCCCGCAGCCGCCGCAGCTGCTCGCCCATCGCCGACCAGACCGAGAGGTCGCCCGAATGCAGCCGCGCCACGTCGTGCCCGGCGGCATGGGCGTCCACGATCTCGGCGAGGATGGCGTCGAGATCCATCGGCGCGGTGTTCACGATCCGCGCGCCGGGCGGGCAATGCGCCAGGATCGCCTCCGGGATCAGCGAGCCGGCATAGAGGCACACCGGGCTCGCCGCGATCCGGTCGCGGCCGCGCAGGGTAAGCAGGTCGGGCGCGCCGGGGCCGGCGCCGATGAAATGGACGGTCATGGACAGCTTCCTTGGGCGATGGCGCAGGTCGCCATCCGGTCGGGGGAGACGATGCGCGGCACGAGCAGCCGCGCGCCCGGCCCTGCGGCGGCGAGCGCGGCGGCCTCGGCGACGCTGCCGGTGCCGCGCGCGGCGAGGCTGGCGGCGGAGCGGGTCGGCGTGGGAATGCCCGCCAGCGTCGCCGTCGGAAGCATCGGCAGGCCGAACCCGGCGAGCAGCGGCAGCTTGTCGGGCAGGCTGGCGACATGGGTGACCGGCGGAACACCCTGCTGGGCGAGCGCCAGTGCGGCGCGCAGCGACTCCAGGGTCGCGCCCGAGCGATAGCCGAAGCCGGCGACGATCATCGCGTGACGCTCCACTGCACCACCGGATAGCGCGCCTTCCAGCCATGGCGCCCCCCGAGCGGCACCGCGTCGGCAAGTTCGATCCGCATCAGGTCGCCCCCCGCCTTGCCGTGCCAGCGGGCGAGCAGCGCCTCCGACTCCAGCGTCACCGCATTGGCGACCAGCCTGGTGCCGCCGGGCAGCCGCGCCCACAGTGCCTCCAGCAGCACCGGCGACAGCCCGCCGCCGACGAATACCGCATCCGGCGCCTCGCCTTCGGGCAGCAGGTCGGGCGCGCGGCCATGGAGGACGGTGAGCCGATCGACCCCCAGCGCGGCGGCATTGCCCCGGGCACGCTCGGCCCGAAGGGCATCCGCTTCCACCGCGATCGCCCGGTTGGCGGGGTGTGCGAGCAGCCATTCGATCCCGATCGACCCCGACCCCGCGCCGAGGTCCCACAGCAGCTCCCCCGGCCGCGGCGCCAGCGCCGACAGGGTGAGCGCGCGCACCGGGCGCTTGGTCAGCTGGCCGTCCGAGGCGAACCAGGTGTCGGCACGCCCGCTTGTCGCCGGCAGCACCGCCCCCTCGCCCGCCACCTCGATCCCGATCGTAACCGGATGGGCGACATCGGCCAGCGCGTAGCTGCCCGCCTGTACCTCGCGGACGCGCTCGCGCGGGCCACCCAATGCCTCCAGGACATGCAGCACCGACGGGCCGAAGCCGAGGCCGTCGAGCCAGGCCGCGAGCGTCGCCACCGCCTGTCCGTCGCGGACCAGCACCAGCAGGCGCTGCCTGGGCGCGAGATGCGGCCGCAGCCGCGTGAACGGGGCCGCGTGGAGGCCGAGGCACGGCGTATCCTGCAGCGCCCAGCCGAGCCGAGAGGCCGCGAGCGCGAAGCTGGAGGGCGCCGGATGGGCGATCCACTCGGCCGGCGCCAGATCCCGCGTGACGCTGCTCCCCGCGCCGAACCAGAAGGGGTCACCCGAGGCGAGCAGCACCACCCGCCGGCCGCGCGCGGCAAGCAGCATCGGCAGCCCTTCGGCGAACGGCACTGGCCATTGGCGGACTTCGCACCTAAGCCCCGGCAGCAGCGCGAGATGGCGGGCGGCACCCATCACCAGCTCGGCCGCGTCCAGCGCCGCGCACGCGGCCACGGACAGCCCGTCCACGCCGTCCTCGCCGAGGCCGAGGATCGTCAACCAGGGGGAGTCAGCCATGCCGAACGTCCTGCTGCTGGGCGGCACCACCGAAGCGAGCGCGCTCGCCCGCCTGCTTGCCGCGCATGGCCTGCCGGCGACGCTCAGCTATGCCGGCCGCACCGACAGCCCCCGCCCCCAGCCGGTGCCGGTGCGCATCGGCGGCTTTGGCGGCGTGGCGGGGCTGGCCGCCTATCTGCGCGAACAGCGGGTGACGCATCTGGTCGACGCCACCCATCCCTTCGCGGCGACGATGAGCGGCCATGCGGTGGCGGCCGCCGCACAGGCCGGCGTGCCGCTGGTCGCGCTCACCCGCGCGGCATGGACACCCGAGGCCGGGGACCGCTGGCAACGGGTGCCGGACATCGCCGCGGCGGTGGCGGCGCTTGCCGGGCCGCCCCGGCGCATCCTGCTGGCGCTCGGCCGGATGCATGTCGCGGCGTTCGCGGCCCAGCCCCAGCACCACTATGTCCTGCGCTTCGTCGATCCTCCCGCCGAGCCCCCGGTGCTGCCCCGCCACCATCTGGTGGTCGACCGGGGCCCGTTCACGCCGGCGGGCGACCAGGCGCTGATGACGGCGCACGGCATCGATCTGGTGGTCTGCAAGAATGCCGGCGGCAGCGGCGCCGCGGCCAAGCTGGTCGCCGCCCGCGCGCTGGGCATTCCGGTGCTGATGATCGACCGTCCGGCGCTGCCGCCCCGGCGGGAAGTGACCGATCCGCAAGCGGTGCTCGACTGGCTCGCTCATGCGCCCTCCGCCACGAAACGGGGGGTGTAGAGGATCGGAGATCCCGGCCTGTCGATGCGGCGGGTTCGGCTGGAGCCGAGGATCACCATCGTGCGCATGTCCGCCATGTCGGGCCGTGCGTCCGCCAGGGAGACGATCCGCAGTTCCTCCTCCGGCGTGGAGACGGCGCGGGCGAAAAGCATCCAGCGATCCGGACCGCAGCAGTCGCGCAGCAGATCCAGCACGCGGGCGAAGCCTTCCGGCCGTGCCCTGGAGCGCGGATTGTAGAACGCCATGGCGAAATCCGCCTCCGCTGCCAGACGCAGCCGCTTCTCGATCAATGCCCAGGGCTTCAGATTGTCCGAGAGGTTGATCGCGCAGAAATCATGGCCGAGCGGCGCCCCGGCGCGGGCACTGGCTGCCAGCATCGCGGTGATGCCGGGGAGCACGCGGATGTCGAGCGCGCGCCAGGCCCCCGGTCCCGCCTCCAGCGCTTCGAACACCGCCGCCGCCATCGCGAATACGCCCGGATCGCCCGAACTGACAACGACTACCCGTCGCCCCCTCGCGGCGAGGCCAAGGGCGAGCGCCGCGCGGTCCAGCTCGACGCGGTTGTCCGAGGCGTGCAGCACCAGCCCTTCGCGCGGCGCGACCCGTGCGACATAGGGGATGTAGCCGACAATGTCGGTCGCATCGGCCAGCGCTTCGGTCACGTCGTGGGTGACCAGCGCGTCGTCCCCCGGCCCCAGCCCGGCGATGACCAGCCAGCCGCTCATGGCCGCCGCCCCCGGCCGTGGATGAGCAGGATCGAGAAATAGGGGGTTACGCTGGTCGCCTGGGCGAGCGGAGTCACTCGCTGCTCCGGCATGGCGGCATGTTCGACCAGCCAGGCCTCGTCCTCGCGCCCGGCCTCCGCAACCGCGCGGCGCAGCTTGGCCAGGTTCCGGCCGATCTTCATCACCACCAGCGCATCGGTATCGCGGATGCGGCGGACGAGTTCCGCCTCGGGGAGCGTGGCCATCGCAATCGTGAGGACATCGTCCCCCCAGGTGATCGGCTGGCCGGTAGCGTTCCAGGCGCCGGCCATGCCGGTGATCCCCGGCACCACCGCCACCGGCACCTGCCCCGAAAGCCGGGAATGGAGGTGCATGAACGAGCCGTAGAAGAACGGGTCGCCCTCGCACAGCACCACCACGTCCTCGCCGGCCCGCGCCAGCGCCAGCAGGCGTTCGGTACAGGTCGCGTAGAAGGCCGAGAGACAGGCATTGTAGCGCGGATCGGAGACGGGGATCTCGGTGGTGACCGGATATTCCATCGGCAGTTCGATGGCGTCGGCGCGCAGCATGCCCTCGGCGATGCGCCTGGCCTGGCCCGGTCGCCCGGCCTTCCGGAAATAGGCGACATGACGCGCGCCGCGGACCAGCCGGTCGGCCCGTACGCTGAGCAGGTCGGGATCGCCGGGTCCCAGACCGACGCCGTGGATCGTGCCCGGGGTCATTCGGCGCGGCTCGCCAGCGCGTTGATCGCGGCGACGGTGATCGCGCTGCCGCCCAGCCGCCCCTCGACGATGCAGCAGGGCACCGGTGGCGCGGACCAGAGCGCCGCCTTGGACTCGACCGCGCCGACGAAGCCGACCGGGCAGCCGATGATCGCGGCCGGGCGCGGACAGTGCGGATCCTCGAGCATGTTGAGCAAGTGAAACAGCGCGGTCGGGGCATTGCCGATCGCCACCACTGCCCCGCCGAGATGCGGCCGCCACAGCTCCACCGCCGCAGCCGAGCGGGTGGTGCCCATCTCGTGCGCCAGGGCAGGAACGTGCGGGTCCTGCAGGGTGCAGAGCACCCGGTTGTTGGCCGGCAGCCGGGCGCGGGTGATGCCTTCCGAGACCATCCTTGCGTCGCACAGGATCGGGGCACCGTCCTGCAGGGCTGCCCGCGCAGTGCGCGCGAAGCCGGGAGAAAAGCGGATATGCTGCGCCAGTCCCACCATCCCGGCTGCATGGATCATCCGCACCGCCACCGGCTCTTCCTCCGCCGAGAAGCGGGCGAGATCGGCCTCGGCGCGGATCGTCGCGAAAGACTGCCGGTAGATGGCGGTCCCATCGGTTTCGTAGACGTGCGGCATCAGGACTTTCCGAGGAGGGCGAGGAGCGCGGCGGGTTCGAGGCCGACATGATCGGGTGGCGCGCCGGCTGTCGCGTCGAAGGCGAGGTCGAGCAGGCCGTTCCGCCCGGTTACGGTCACGTCCGCTGGCAGGGCGCGGGCACACCCCTTGGCGCAGCCCGAGACGTGCAGGCGTCCGTCGACCTGCGGCGCGAGCGCGCGGGCGAGGCTGCGGGTCTCGACGCTCGCCTGCGGACAAGCCGGGGCACCGGCGCAGGCATCGGTGCGCAGCAGCGGGTCGGCGGGGTCCGCGAGGAAGCGGGGATCGGCGGCGAGCGGGCCCTCGGCGAGCAGTACCCGCCACGGCGTGACCCGCACCGCCGCGATGGGCTGCCCGGCGAGGACGGCGAGGCTGTCCGCCGTCATCTGGCCGAAGGGCGCGCCGACGGCCGACCCCATGGGGTGCGCGCCGGGCAGGATCGCGGTGCGGGGTGCGGCGGGCGGCTCGGTGCCCAAGGCCCAGTCGGGCAGCGGCGCTGTGTGGCGGGCCATCCGTCCGGCGGCCACCCCGCCGCTATCGACGAACCAGCGGGCGAGCCGCGCCAGCGCCGCGGCCTCGTCGCCAGGTGCGAGCGGCATGCCGGTGCCCCGCCCCTCGGCACGCAGGATCAGGCCGCCGGCTTCGCCCCGCTCGATGCGGAAGTCGCCCGGTGCGTCTCGGAGCAGCGGCGCCGGGCCGGCATCGATCACGAAGCCCGTCTTGCCGGGCAGCGCCGGCAGCGCGTCGATGCGCGCCAGCAGATCGGTGGCGATCCGATGCGTGTCGTCGCCCTGTTCCCAGTCCGGCGCGACGATCAGGGTGCGCCGGCGCTCACGGGTCCGGTCGGGATCGACCAGCGCGTGCGCGGTCAGCAGGTCGAGGAGCGCGGGCCAGCCCGCGTCCGACACGCCGCGCAGCTGAAGGTTGGCGCGGTTGGTCAGGTCGACCAGCCCGTTGCCGAAGCGTGCGGAAGCGTCCGCGAGCAGGGCCAGCTCCGCGCGGGTCAGCCGCCCCAGCCGGGGCTTCACCCGCACCAGCAGTCCGTCCCCCGCCGCCATCGGCCGCCAGGCATCGGGGCACCAGCCGCGCACCGCAAAGCCGCTCATGCCGTGCTCCCCAGACTGGCGAGGATGGAGTTGCGCCGGGTCGGCCAGAGACCGGCGGCATGGAGGGCGGCGAAGCGCGCCTCCATCGCGGCGAGCGCAGCGGGGTTCTCGCGGGCGAGAAAGGCGCGCACCTCGGGCGCGCCGAGCGTCGCGTCGTGATAGAGGTCGAACAGCTGGGGCGGGACGGCACCGGCGAGATGCGCGAAGCTGCCGAGATGGTCGAGCGTCGCCGCGATCTCCGCCGCCCCGCGAAAGCCGTGGCGCAGCATGCCCGAGATCCAGCCCGGATGCGCCGCACGGGCGCGGACCACCCGCGCGACCTCCTCGGTCAGCGGCCGCGCGACGGCACGCGCCGGATCGTGGCTATCGAGATGATAGAGCGCCGCCGCCCGCCCGCCGCCGAGCGCCTTCGCCGCCGCGAAGCCCGCCTCGTGCGCGGCATAGTCGGCGGCGAGCAGCAGGTCGGTCTCGGCCAGGTCCTGGACATGGACAAAGGTATCGGCACTCGCCACCCGGGCGCGGATGCCCGCCGGATCGGCCTGCGCCTCGGGCAGGTCGAACGCATGATCGGATGCGACGAGCCACGCCTCCCCCGCAGCACGCCGGGCGTCCTCCGTATAGGTGTCCACCGTGGCGCCCATGCCGAGGCCATAGTCGCCCGGCTGCGGGCCATAGACGCGCGCACCCGCTACCTGCCCGGCGAACGGGTTCCAGTCGGCCGGCTCGTCGCGCGCCGCCAGCGCCCGCACCGCCTGGCCGAACAGCTGGGGCAGCGTCGGGAAGGCATCGCGGAACAGGCCGGAGATGCGCAGTGTCACGTCGATCCGAGGCCGGTCGAGCATCGCCAGCGGCAGGATCTCCACGCCGGTCACCCGCTCCGATGCGCTGTCCCACACGGGCGCCGCGCCGAGCAGATGCAACGCCATTGCGAATTCCTCGCCGGCGGTGCGCATCGTCGCCGAACCCCACAGGTCGACGACCAGCCCCTTGGGATAGTCGCCATGGTCCTGCAAATGCCGGCGGATCAGCTCGTCGGCGAGAACGATCCCCTGGGCGTGGGCGGCGCGCGAAGGCACCGCGCGGGGATCAATGGCGTAAAGATTGCGGCCCGTCGGCAGCACGTCGCGGCGACCGCGGAAGGGCGAGCCCGAGGGCCCGGCCGGGACGCGCCGCCCGGCCAGCCCGGCCAGCAGCCCGTCCCGCTCCGCCGCGCCGCATTGGCCCCGCCCGAAGACGTGGAGGCCGTCGCCGAACTGGCCCTCCTTCACGTCGCAGACGAAGCGATCGATCCGGGTGATTGCCTCGGCGGTACTGGTGGCGGTGTCGAGCCCCAGCTCCGCGTCCAGCCCCACCGCGCGCGCCTCTTCGCGGATCGCGACCTGCAGCCGGTCGCGCCGGGCGGGGTCGAGGCCCACCGCATTGGAGAATTCGTCGAGCAGCGCCTCGATCCGGCCGAGCCCCGCCCCGCTTCCGGCAGTCTTCAGCGGGGGCGGAAGATGGCCGATGGTCACCGCGCCCGTGCGGCGTTTGGCCTGGGCGGCCTCGCCCGGATCGTTGACGATGAAGGGGTAGAGGATCGGCAGGTCGCCGGCCAGGGCCTCGGGCCAGCAGGCATCGGAAAGTGCCACCGCCTTGCCCGGCAGCCATTCCAGCGTGCCATGGGCACCGACCTGCACCAGGGCGTCGATCGCCTGCGCCCGCAGCCACAGGTAAAAGGCGACATAGCCGTGGCGCGGCACACGGGCGGTGTCGTGATAGCTGTCTTCCCGCGTGGCGGGATCGCCCCGCTCGGGCTGGAGCGCGATCAGCAGCGCGCCACAGCGCAGCGCCGGGAAATGGAAGCTGCCCTCATGGCAGAGGCTGTCCGCCTCCGGCGCTCCCCAGGCTGCGTCCAGCGCGGTGCGCAGCGCCTCCGGCAGGGCGGCGAGGGCCCGTCGATAGTCGGCCAGCGGCCAGTGCAGCCGTTCCCCCTGCAACCGCGCGGCCAGGTGCGTCACCGGCACGCCCAGATCGGCGGCAATGGCTTCGGCCGAGGCCAGCGCATCCAGTCCCACGGCATGGGCGAGTTGCCACGCCTTACCCGGATAGGTGGAGAGAAGGAGCGCGACCCGTCGTTCGGCGGGGGGCTTGGCGGCGCGTGCGATCCAGCCGGCGACACGATCGACGATGGCCCCGATCCGTTCGGGCTCCGGCGCGTGGACGGTGCGCGCAAAGCCCAGTGCCGCGTCGCGCGCTTCCGCCTGTTTGAAGCTGGCGACGCCCGCAAAGATGCGGCCGTCGATCTCCGGAAGGACGACGTGCATGGCAAGATCGGCGGGCGACAGACCGCGATCGCCCCCTGCCCAGGCGGCGCGCGGCGTGGTGGCAAGCGCCAGCTGGAACACCGGCACGCCGGCTGCGTCGAGCGGCGAACGGCCCGCCGCGTCGCAGGCGGAAAAGGCGGTGGCGTTCACGATCGCGGCGGGAGCGAGCGCGCGCACCCAGGCCTCCACCTGTGCGCGGGCATCGGGCGCCTTGAGCGAGGGCACGAAGATCGACAGCGCGTCGAAGCCCTTTCGTTCGAACGCTTCATGGAGCGCCGCGAAGGGCGCGACGTCGCAGGCGGCGAGATAGGAGCGATAGAAGACGATCAGCACCAGCGGTCGGCCGGTGCGGGTCCAGCCTTGGCGCTCCGCATCCCCACTCACACTGTCATCCCCGCGAAGGCGGGGATCCCTTTGCCAGGACGCTGGGGGCAGGGTCCGAGAGGTTCCCACCAATGGATCCCCGCCTTCGCGGGGATGACGGGTATAGGGTAGGAACGCGCCATGTTCCGGATGCCACAGGCCGAAGCCCGGTAGCGGGGTGTAGGGGGCAGCGGCGTCACCGCCGATCCCCGCCGCCCTCGCCAGCACCCCCAAGGCCGCTCGCGCCGCGTCGGCGCCGCCCGCATCACACAAGGCCCGCAACTCCCGCAGCACAGGCTCCGCCACCGTCGATGCCGCATCGAGCCGCGCGTCCGGCCGACCGTCCGCCGGCAGCACCGCCAGGGCTATTCTCCGCGCGCGCGCCAGCGCCTCCACCTGCTGCAGGCCGTAGCTCCAATAGGGCATGCCACCGATCAGCCGGATCAATATGCCCTTCGCGCCCGACAAGGTCCGCTCGACATAGGTGTCGACCGAGAGCGGGTGCATCAGCGCCGCCAGGTTGGCCAGCCGCAGCGAGGGCAGCACATCCTTGCCGCCATGCCACGCCGCCGCGAACGCACCGAGGTCGCTGTCGGAGAAGGACAGCACGACCAGCTCCGCGGGCGCCTGCCCGAGGTCCTGGGGCACGGCATTTTCCTCCAGCCCATGCGTTTCGCGGAACAGGACGTGCATCGCGTGCCGCCCGGCTCAGCCGGCCAGCACTGCGCGGAACGCGTCGGGGTTCACATCGTCATGCTCGGCGATCGCGACCAGCGCGGTGCCGCGTGGCTCTCCGGCACGCCAGGGGCGGTCGTACTGGTGCCGCACCCGCGCACCGACTGCCTGGACCAGCAGCCGCATCGGCTTGCCGGCCACCGCCGCATAGCCCTTCACCCGCAGTACCTTGTGCTCGCGCGCCAGCCGCTCGATCCGCGCCACCAGTTCGGCCGGGTCGGCGATCTCGCCGAAGGTGACGAC
Source organism: Sphingomonas elodea ATCC 31461 (assembly GCF_000226955.1). Classification (GTDB taxonomy): domain Bacteria; phylum Pseudomonadota; class Alphaproteobacteria; order Sphingomonadales; family Sphingomonadaceae; genus Sphingomonas; species Sphingomonas elodea. The sequence continues at coordinate 25,241 of NZ_AGFU01000124.1, read as the reverse complement.
GGTGCTGTCGAAATCCTCATGCTCGTGATCGTCCTCGCCGTCATGGTGCGAGGGCCGTGCGGCGAGGTCGTCCTCGGCGGCGGCGCCCAGCCCCAGGATCACCCGCGGATCGATCGCACCCTCGCGGATCTCCACCACCGGCACCGGGCGCGGCGCCTCGGCGGCGATCACCGCGCGGGCGGCGGCGACCCCCTCGGGCCCCGCCAGATCCACCTTGGTCAGCAGCACCATGTCGGCGCAGGCGAGCTGGTCCTCGAACACCTCGGCGAGCGGGGTCTCGTGATCGATCCCCGGATCGGCCGCGCGCTGCGCCTCCAGCGCGACGAGATCGGGCGCGAACCGGCCCTCGGCAACGGCTTCGGCATCGGCCAGCGCCAGCACGCCGTCGACGGTGATGCGGCTGCGGATCGCCGGCCAGTCGAACGCCTTGAGCAGCGGCTTGGGCAGCGCGAGGCCCGAGGTCTCGATCAGGATGTGATCCGGCCGCGGCTCCAGCGCCAGCAGCCGCTCGACGGTGGGGATGAAATCGTCGGCGACGGTGCAGCAGATGCAGCCATTGGCCAGCTCGACGATGTTCTCCGCCGGGCAATCGGGGATGGCGCAGGATTTGAGGATCTCGCCATCGACGCCCAGCGTGCCGAATTCGTTGACGACCACCGCGAGGCGGCGCCCCCCGGCGTTCTGGATCAGGTGGCGGATCAGCGTGGTCTTGCCCGCGCCGAGAAAGCCGGTGACGATGGTGACGGGGACCTTGGCAAGGTCGGTCATGAACTCTTCCCCCCCGCGCCGGAGCGACCAGGCGGGGGCTTGCCAGAACCAACGTCCGGCCGGCGCGCGACGACGGGCGGGCGCGAAGGACGCCCGACACCACGCGACCGTGCAGCCCCAGCCGCACAGCTTCGTCGCTCGAACGGAAGCAAATACCGTGCCGCGGCCATCCCCTGGACCAAGGCAAGAGCGACCGTTGCGCCGGCAGGTCTCCTGGCTTGCGGGTCACGGCACGCTGCACGCCTTCCCAGGCCTTGCCGGCCCAGTGGCTGCCCCTCAGACGGGGCCAGTGCATCGCGCTATCCGCTCACAGTTGCAGGGACAGCCGCGGATTTGGGGATTATTCCCCGCACCGCATTCCCGATTAAGCCCGTTCTACCGGGCACCGGCGCGATCTTTGCGAAGGTCCGCGAGGAACCCTCTGGTACGGCTCTAGCCGCGCACCTCGATCTCGTCCAGCCTCTGCCAGCGATAGATGGCGAAGCTCACCAGCCAGCAGCCGACGAACAGCCCGATGATCGCAAAGCCCAGCCCGTTGAAATGCGCGCCGAGATCGACGGCGAGGCCGAAAGCGCCGCCGCTCCAGCCCATCTTGTCGCCGATCAGCGCCAGCGTCTCGATCCCGCCGATCACGATCGCGACCAGTGCGGAGATGAGCGTGATGGTGACGTTGTAGTAGAGCTTGCGGATGGGCTTCACGAACGCCCATTGATAGGCGCCCAGCATCACCACCCCGTCCAGCGTGTCGACCAGCGCCATCCCCGCCGCGAACAGCGCCGGCAGCACCAGCAATGTGCCGAGCGAGACGCCGTGCGCCGCCTGCCCCGCCGACATGCCGAGGATCGCCACCTCGGTAGCCGTGTCGAACCCGAGCCCGAACAGGAAACCCAAGGGTGCCATGTGCCAACTCTTGCTGACCAGACGGAACATCGGGCCGAACAGCTTCGACAGCGGCCCGCGCGCGGCGAGCAGCAGGTTGAGATCGTCCTCGACATAGGCGCCGCCGGCGCGGACATGGGCGAAGGTCTTCCACACCGATCGCAGGATGATCAGGTTCATCGCGGCGATGGCGAACAGGAAAAGCGCCGAGACCCCGGTGGCGACGACGCCGCCCAGTTCCTTCAGGGCCCCCATACCCGCCAGCGCGCCGGTCGCCAGCCCGATGCCGGCGGAGGCGATGGCGATGATCCCCGAATGGCCGATCGCAAACCACAGGCCGGTGGCGATCGGGCGCTGGCCGTCGTTCATCAGCTTGCGGGTGACGTTGTCGATCGCGGCGATATGGTCGGCATCGACCGCGTGGCGCAGCCCCAGCCCCCAGGCGAGCAGCGCCGTGCCGAGCATCAGCGGCTGGGCGTGGAACAGGGCGAAGGCCCAGCCCCAGGCAGCGAGATTGGCGGCGATCAGCCCGGCGAACAGCAGGGCAACGCGCATGCGTAGCGAAATGGCAGCCAAGAAACGGCACTCCGGCGGCGTCGTGCGACCTGGCCGGGGCCTGCCGCGCACGGCCGGCTGCCCTTCCCGACCGGACGCCGAGCGACCGGGCCGAGCAGCCGCAAGCGGCCCCCGCCGCTCATGCGTCGCTCAGACGGAGTACACCGTGCCGCGGCCATCCCCTGGACCAGGGCAAGAGCGACCGGACGCCGGCAGGTCTCCTGGCTTGCGGGTCACGGCACGCTGCACGCCTTCCCAGGCGCTGCCGCCCAGTGGCTGCCTCTCGAAGGAGGCCAGTGCATCGCGCTATCCGCTCACAGTTGCAGGGACAGCCGCGGATTTGGGGAGCACGCTCCCCGCACCGCATTCCCGATTAAGCCCTGCCAAGGGCACCGGCGCGATCGAGCCGCCTGCCTAGGCGATGCCGTGGCCGGGATCAACCGCGCCGGCGCCGCCGCTCACCAGGGGCGGACGGCGAGCGCGTGGGCCTCTGCGGCGCAGGTCCGTTCGTCAGGCCGCGGGGCGCTGGCGGCGAGCGCCGCGACTTCCGCCCGCGCCGCCTCCACGTCGCGGCGGAATGCCGGGGCGCCATGCAGGGCGGCGACGACGACCGCTCCGGCCATGAATCCCGCCTCGACCGCGCTCCTGCTGTGCGAACCGCAGATAGCCCGGCTCTCGCCATAGGCCCGGCCGCGCGCGAGGATGGCGGTCGCGCGCTCCGGCATCACCTCGGCCAGGATCAGCGCTTCCATCCAGCCATTGGCGGTATGACCCGACGGATAGTCGCCATTGCCGGCCAGGTGCGCGGTCTTCGGCTCGCAAATCTCCCCGTTGGTGCGCAGATAGGGGCGCGGCACCTGATAGGCGGCCTTGACCCTGGACACGACGGGGCCGGTGGCGGCGCGATCGAGCAGATGAGCCAGCGCCGGCGCGCGGCGGGCATCCAGCACCATGTGCATCGCGCAGGCATTTCTGCGCAGCGGATCGTTGGTCACGTCATCGGTCGCGATCTGCCAGCGCTGGGTGCCGGCCAGCCGGCGGGTGTCGCGGAAGATCTTCAGGTCGAGCGCCGCCGCCGCGCTGCCCGGCGGCGGCGGCGGCGGCAGGATAGCCATGCCGTCGGGATAGGCTTCGGGCGCAAGATAGGCGCCGGTATCTGGCGACTGGGGGGCGGCGAGCATCAAGGCGGCAACCGCAGCCCCTACGACACGGATCATGCGTGAAACTCCTCCCTGGGATGGCAACGGGGCGCCGTCGGCCGGCCAATCCGCACGCGCCTAGCATAGCGCCTCTCTGCAAGACTATGTAGTTTTACAGATGCTCCTGTTATGCACAGTGCAACGCTGTACCCCCCAATCTGCGCAAGGACGGGCATAGGGCGACGACGCGCGTGGACATCTCGCTTCAGAACAACATCTTGGAGCTTGTCGCAAAGGGTGCCGACCTGGCATCGGTGACGGACCGGCTGTGTCGCGAGGTCGAGGCCCGCGTGCCTGACGTGCGATGCTCGGTACTGCGCGTCGATGTCGCCGGGCGGATGATCCCGGTGGCGGGCCCCAGCCTTCCTGAACACTATCTCCAATCGATCGAGGGGCTGATGATCGGCCCCCGCGTCGGATCGTGCGGCGCGGCTGCCTATCACGGCCAGCCCTACATCAGCAGCGACATCGAGACCGACCCCAACTGGACCAAGTTTCTCGATCTTACCCGGCCGATCGGCCTGCGGGCCTGCTGGTCCAACCCGATCAAGAACGGTCGCGGCGACGTGACCGGGGTGGTCGCCTTCTACTATCCCGTGCCGCGCGGCCCCACACCGCTGGAACGGCGAATCGTCGAGGTCTGCCTGCATCTCTGCGCCATCGCGATCGAGCAGGACATCTGGCGCGCCAAGCAGGTCCGCCGTGCCCAGCTCGACGGCCTCACCGGGTTGCCCAACCGCTCGGCCTTCACCGCCTCGCTCAGCGACCTCGACTGCACCGAGCCGGATGGCTGGGGGCTGCTCCTGGTCGATCTCGACAACCTCAAGATCGTCAACGACACGTTCGGCCATGTCGCCGGGGACGAACTGATCATCCACGCGGCCAAGCGGTTGGCGGAAGCCGCTGCCCCGGACCGGGCCTATCGCCTGGGCGGCGACGAGTTCGCCGTGCTGCTGCAGAGCCCGGAAGCACTGGCCGACCCCGCCGAGACCGCCCGGCGTCTGCTCGATGCGCTGGCCCAGCCGATCGAGGGCGGCGAGCGCAGCGTCGTACCCCGCGCCACCGCCGGCGGCGCGCTGATCGGCGCGAACGAAACGGCCGAGCAGGTCCGGCTGAACGCCGATCTTGCGCTGTACCATGCGAAGGAAACCGCGCGCGGCAGCTTCGTGCGCTACTGGCCCGGCATCGCCACGCGCATGGCGCGGCGGCTGGAGGCGATCCATTCGGTCGAGCGCGCGCTGGCGGAAGACCGCCTGCTGCCCTATTACCAGCCGCTGTTCGACCTGACGACCGGCGAGGTGATCGGCTTCGAGGCACTCTGCCGGATGCAGCTGGGCGACCGCGTCGCCTCCGCCGCCGAGTTCTTCGAGGCGACCACCGACGGCAAGGTCGCCGGGGCGATCACCGCGCGGATGCTGGAACGTGTCGCGGTCGATCTGCGTCGCTGGTGCGACATGGGGCTGGCCCCGCGGCATGTCGGCATGAACTTCTCGTCGGGCGACTTCCATGGCGGCCGCCTGCGCGAGGTGATCCCGGAAGTGCTCGCCCGCCACGGCGTGCCGATGCACCATCTGACGCTGGAGATCACCGAGTCGGTCTATCTCGGCCAGGGGGACACCTCGGTCTCCGACACGCTCCGCTGGTTCCGCGGCCAGGGCCTGAAGGTCGCCCTCGACGATTTCGGCACGGGCTATGCCTCGCTCACCCATCTACTGACGATGCCGGTGGATTATCTCAAGATCGACAAGACCTTCACCGATCAGCTGATGCAGAGCAGCGCCAGCCGCGCGATCCTGGAAGGCGTGCTGCACATCGCCCGCGAGCTGGACATGGCGGTCATTGCCGAGGGCGTGGAGACCGAACTCCAGGCCGAGCGGTTGCGCGGCATCGGCTGCGCTTATGGCCAGGGGCACCTGTTCTCGCCCGCTGTGGATGTCGCACGGGCGACGCAGATCCTGCGCGAGTCCCAGGCCCTGCTGGCGGAGCGGGCACACCAGACGGCCGAAGCGAAGCACCTGCACTAGGCACACGGTGCGGGAGCGCTGCCTGCAGATCATGGTCCGTTGCAGTCATTCGTGAAGACGTTAATGCTGCGCTATGCGCACTTTGCTTTCTGGTCCTTTTCCATGGCTAATCGGCGCGGCGCTTCTGGCGGTGATTGCGGCCATGTTCTGGATAGCGGGCTCCGCGGCCGTAATCGATGAAACGGGTGGTGTAGAAACGGTCCTTGTCACCAATAGCGGCGGTACGGAGCAAAGATTGCACAGGCTTTGGAACGGCTACTTCTTCGCCATTCCCCGGGTTGAAGGCGTAATCGAAGTTCGTTGCACCAACGGTGTGCGGAAACAGTGGGGCTATGTGACGGGAGGCATGCACACGACAGTGCGGGTCCTAGGAGAAACTCCCTGCGAAAAAATTGTCGAAGCAGATTAAACGCCTCCATGGACGGCGAATACCCACCATGTGCACTTTTCCCACCTCCGGCAACACACGTCTTACAAGTGCTTCTTGTCCAGCTTGCGGGCCAGCGTGCGGCGATGGAGGCCCAGGCGGCGCGCCGCTTCGGACAGGTTGTAGTTGGTATCCGCCAGCGTCTGGTGGATATGCTCCCATTCCAGCGTCTTGATCGAGGTCGGCCGCGCCTTGAGCTCGGTATCGACGTCGCCGTCGACGCGGTCGAAGGCGGCTTCGATATCGTCGGTATTGGCCGGCTTCATCAGATAGTTGGTGGCCCCCAGCTTCACCGCCTCCACCGCCGTGCTGATGCTGGCGAAGCCGGTGAGCACGACGATCCGCATCGCGGGGTCGAGATCGTGCAGCTGCTTGACGCAGACCAGCCCCGAGCTGCCGCCGAGCCGCAGGTCCACCACCGCGCGGGTCGGCGCGAAGGCCGCCGCCGTCTCCTCGACGCCCTCGGGGCCGTTGAGCACCTCCACCGCATAGCCGCGCCGCTCGAACGAGCGAGCAAGGGTGCGGGCAAACACCGCGTCATCCTCGATAATCAACAGCTTGTGCGCGGTCATTCGGATTCGTCCTCGAGCGCCAGGGCCGCCACCGGTACCCGCAGCACGACTTCGGCGCCACCTGTTTCAAGGTTCCGTGCAGCCAGCGTGCCGCCCAGCGTGCGCAGCACATTATGGGCGAGGAACAGCCCGAGCCCGGCGCCCTGCTGCTGCTTGCTGCTGTTGTAGGGATCGCCGATCCGCGGCAGCACCGCCTCGGGAAAGCCGCGGCCATCGTCGCGCACGGCCAGCACCAGTGCCTCCTCGGGTGCGCTGACGGAAAGGCGGATGCGCTGCGCCCCCGCCTCGATCGCATTGTCGAGCAGGTTGATGATCGACTGGCCGAGCGCGCGATCGGCGACGATCGGCAGGTCGGTCGGCAGGCGATAGTCGAGCGTCACGCTGTCGTTGCGCGGCCAGCCTTCGATCAGCCCGGTGACGAAGCGGCGGAGCGTGGTGCGCTCGGGCGCCTCGCCGCTCACCTCGCCGGCGGCGAACAGAATGCCGGCGACGATCGCCTTGCAGCGCGCGACCTCGGCCTGCATGTCGGCGACCTCGGCGCTCAACTGTGCATCGCGGCGGATCTTGGGATCGGCCCGCCAGTCGCCCAGCGCGACCGAGATCGAGGCGAGCGGCGTGCCCAGTTCGTGCGCCGCGCCGCTGGCGAGCAGGCCCATGCGGACGATATGTTCCTCTTCCGCCGCGCGCTGGCGCAGTTCGGCCAGGCGGGCGTCGCGGTCGCGCAGGTTGCGGGCAATGCGGGTGACGAACTGGACGACCAGCGTCGCGATCAGCGTATAGTTGAACCACAGCGCGAAGACGAAGGGGCCGGACAGGCTGCTGGCCAGCGCCAGGGGCAGCGGCAGCGGGCGATGGACGATCGCCAGTGTTGCGAAGGCCGTGCTGGTCAGCACCACCAGTGCCCAGCTCGATCCGGTGTCTAGCAGTACCGCCCCCAGCACCACCTGCAGCAGGTAGAGCGACACGAACGGGTTGGTTGCCCCGCCGCTCAGATAGAGCAGGATGGTCAGGCAGGCGACATCGACCAGCAGCCCGGCCATCACCTGCGCGTTGGTCGCCGGGCGCAGCGCCCGGGCCGGCACCATCGCCAGGTTGAGCGCGACCAGAACGCCGATCGTCGCCAGCATCGGCACAAGCGGCAGGCGCACGCCGAAGACGAGGTGGACGCCGAGGATCGTGGTCAGCTGCCCCAGCACCGCCAGCCAGCGGAGCTGGACCAGCAGCAACAGGTTGCGGCGGGCGGCGTCGTCCGGCGTGCGGGCGCTCATGCCTCTCCGCGCCCGCGCCAGGCACGCCAGGCGAACCAGCCGGTGAGCAGCGCAAGGCCGAACCAGGTCAGCGCATAGACGAGATGGTTGTTGGGGAAGCGCACGACGGTCATGCCGCCGCGGGGCCAGCCGTCGCCGCTGCGATCGGCGTCGAGGAAATAGGGTGCGAGCGGGGTGAGCCCCTGCCCCATCGCGGCGACATCGCGCGAGTACCAGCGGTCGGCGGCGGGATCGTTGGCGCGGAGGAACCCGCCCTTGGGTTCGCTCAGACGCAGCAGGCCGGTGACGGTCACCGGCGCGTCGGCCACCGACGTACAGTCGGGCAGCCTCTGATTGTCGGGCAGGAAGCCCCGATTGACGAAGAGGGTGAAGCCGCGATCGGAGACCAGGGGAGTCATCACCCATTTGCCGGGGCCGAGATCGGTGACGGCCTGTGCCAGCCTGGTGCGGCAGGGAAGGTAATGGCCGGTGACGCGGAGCCGACGATAGGTGGCGTTGCGATCGATGCCCGCCCATTCGGCGGGTCCGGGCGCGGGAACCGGCGCTGCCGCCAGCCCCCGCTCTAGCCGATCGATCAATGCCAGCTTCTCGCTGCGTCGCTCGACCTGCCAGATGCCGAGGCCGAGCAGGATGGCGATCAGCGGGGTGAGCGCGATCGCCATCCAGTTGCGGGAAGCCGACCGGTTCACATGCCGGCGCCGGAAGCCATCCCGGGCATCATGTTGAGGTTCATGTTGTACATGACCCACAGCGAGCCGGTGAGCGCGATCACGACGATGATCGCCGTGAAGATCAGCGCCATCAGCGTCCAGCCCTGCTCGGACTTGCTGTTCATGTGGAGGAAGTAGATCATGTGGACGACGATCTGCACCATCGCCAGCGCCGCACAGATCGCCACCGCCACGCGGGTGTCGGCGATCCAGCCGCCCATCACGATCCCGAATGGGATCGCGGTGAGGACGACCGAGAGCAGGAAGCCGGTGATGTAGCCGCCACGGGTCGAATGCGGCGCGTCATGGCCGTGATCATGGCCGTGGCCGTGGTGGTGGCCGGCGTGGCCGTGGGTGTCCGCGCTCATCGCATGGCTCCAAACAGATAGACGAAGGTGAACACACCGATCCAGACCACGTCGAGGAAGTGCCAGAACAGCGACAGGCACTGGAGGCGACGGACATTGGCCGGGATCAGGCCCTTGCGCGCCACCTGCACCATCAGCGTGAACAGCCAGATCAGGCCGAAGGTGACGTGCAGACCGTGCGTACCCACCAGGGTGAAGAAGGACGAGAGGAACGCCGAGCGCCACGGACCCGCACCTTCATGGATCAGTTCCGAGAACTCGTAGAGCTCGATACCGAGGAAGGCGGCGCCGAACAGCGCGGTTAGCAGCAGCCAGCCCTGCACCGCACCCTGGCGCTTTTCCTGCATCGCGATCATCGCGAAGCCGTAGGTGATGGAGGAGAACAGCAGCATCGCCGTGTTCACCGCCACCAGCGGCAGCTTGAACAGTTCGTGGGAGGTCGGGCCTCCCGCGAAGCTGGTTCCATAGACGCCCCAGGCCGCGAACAGCATCGCGAAGATGAGGCAGTCGCTCATGAGGTACATCCAGAAACCGAGCAGCGTGCTGCCGCCGGGTTCGTGATGCTCCTCCTCGAGCTGGTAGAAGACGGGTGTGTCGCCCGTCGTGGGTATGGTCGTGGCGCTCATCGCCTCAGGCTCCCAGCCGCGCCAGCACCTGGGTGCGCGCATTCTCGGTTTCGGTCACTTCTTCTGCCGTGATGTAGAAGTCGCGATCATAGTTGAAGGTATGGGCGATCGCCATGACGATCAGGCCCAGGAACGATGCGGCGGCGAGCCACCAGATGTACCAGATCATCGCGAAGCCGCACACCAGCGAGAAGCCCGCCAGGATGATGCCGGCCCCGGTGTTGCTCGGCATGTGGATCGGCAGATAGCCGGTCACCGGGCGCTCGGCCTTCTTCGCCTTCATGTCGTACCAGGCATCCAGGTCGTGGATGATCGGCGTGAACGCGAAGTTGTAGGCCGGCGGCGGCGACGAGGTCGCCCATTCCAGCGTGCGGGCGTTCCACGGATCGCCGCTCTCGTCCTTCAGCGCCTCACGATTGCGAATGCTGACGAAGATCTGGAGCAGGAAGGCAGCGATGCCGACCGCGATGATCGCAGCGCCGATCGCGGCGACGACGAACCAGATCTGGAGGCTGGGATCCTCGAAGTGGCGCAGGCGACGGGTCACGCCCATCAGGCCGAGGACGTAGAGCGGCGTGAACGCCACCCAGAAGCCCACCACCCAGCACCAGAAGGAGACGAGGCCCCACTTCTTGTCGAGCTTGAAGCCGAAGGCCTTGGGCCACCAGTAGTTGATGCCGGCGAACAGGCCGAACAGCACGCCGCCGATGATCACGTTGTGGAAGTGCGCGACCAGGAACAGCGAGTTGTGCAGCACGAAGTCGGCGGGCGGAACCGCCAGCAACACGCCGGTCATGCCGCCGATCACGAAGGTCAGCATGAAGGCGATGGTCCACATCATCGGCAGCTCGAAGCGGATGCGGCCCTTGTACATGGTGAACAGCCAGTTGAAGATCTTCGCACCCGTCGGGATCGAGATGATCATCGTGGTGATGCCGAAGAAGCTGTTCACGCTCGCGCCCGAGCCCATCGTGAAGAAGTGATGGAGCCAGACGAGGTACGACAGGATGGTGATGACCAGCACGGCGTAGACCATCGAGGTATAGCCGAACAGGCGCTTGCCCGAGAAGGTGGAGGTGACTTCGGAGAAGATACCGAAGGCCGGCAGGATCAGGATGTACACCTCCGGGTGACCCCAGATCCAGATCATGTTCACGTACATCATCGGGTTGCCGCCACCGGTGTTCGTGAAGAACTGGGTGCCGACATAGCGGTCGAGGCTGAGCATCGCGAGCACGGCGGTGAGCACCGGGAAGGCGGCGACGATCAGGATGTTGGTGGCCAGCGCGGTCCAGGTGAAGACCGGCATCTTCATCAGGCCCATGCCCGGCGCGCGCATCTTGACGATGGTGGCGACCAGGTTGACGCCCGACAGCAAGGTACCCACGCCCGCGATCTGCAGGGCCCAGATATAATAGTCGACGCCCACGTCCGGCGAATAGTCGAGGCCCGACAGCGGCGCCATCGCCAGCCAGCCGGTCCGCGCGAACTCGCCGATGAACAGGCTCGCCATCACCAGCGCCGCACCCGCCGCCGTCATCCAGAAACTGAAATTGTTCAGGAACGGGAAGCTGACGTCGCGCGCGCCAATCTGCAGCGGCACCACGAAGTTCATCAGGCCGGTGACGAACGGCATCGCCACGAAGAAGATCATGATCACGCCGTGGGCGGTGAAGATCTGGTCGTAATGGTGCGCGTTCAGATAGCCTTCGTTGGCGCCGAACGCCATCGACTGCTGGAGACGCATCATGATTGCATCGGCGAAGCCGCGCAGCAGCATCACCAGGCCCAGCACCATGTACATGATGCCGATGCGCTTGTGGTCGACGGTGGTGAACCACTCCTTCCAGAGATAGCCCCACAGGCGGAAATAGGTCAGCGCGCCCACGAGCGCGATGCCGCCGAGCGCGACGCCAGCAAAGGTGGCGACCACGATCGGTTCATGCAACGGCAGGCTCTCGAGGGAGAGCCGACCGAAGATCATCTTGATCAAAGTGTCAGACATGGCAGTGCTCAAGCCTCGCCCGCCGCCGCGCGACCGGGATAGGTCGTCGCGTCCATGCGGGTCATGTTACGGTTCGAATCCGCGCCCGGCTCGCTATGGCCGGCGGGTGCGCCGTGCGGGTGCGTGAGGTGCGGACTCGTCTTCATTTCGTCCGGGGCCTTCATCAGCGCGCCGTCCGCGCCTTCGCCCGGCTTGTTATTTACCGGAGGGGCGACCTGCTGGGCACCCGCACCATGGTGCATCATGTGGCCGCTGCAGGTGGTGCCCGGCTTCACGCACATCTGGACGATGCGGTCGAACAGCCCGGCCTCGATCGCGCCGAAGTGCATCGCGGGCACCTTCTCGCTCGGCTTTTCGAGCGTGAGATACTGCGCGGCATCCAGCGAACCGCCCGATGCCTTGGTCTTGGCGACCCACTGGTCAAAGCCTGCCGCGTCGACCGACAGGGTCGGGAAGCGCATGTCGGAGAAGCCGGCGCCGCTATAGTTGGCGCTCACGCCCTCGAAGGTGCCGACGCGGTTCATCACCGCATGGAGCTTCGTCTCCATGCCCGGCATGGTGTAGATCATGCCCGCCATCGCCGGCACGTAGAAGGTGTTCATCACGCTCGACGAGGTCATGCGGAAGCGCACCTGGCGATCGGCCGGAAGCACCAGCTCGTTGACCGTCGCGACGCCCTGTTCGGGATAGATGAACAGCCACTTCCAGTCGAGCGAGACGACCTGGATTTCCAGCGGCCGCTGGTCGGCCGGGATCGGCTTGCCCGGCGCGATGCGATCGAGCGGCCGGTAGGGATCCAGCTTGTGGGTCGCGAGCCAGGTGAGCGCGCCGAGGGCGATGATGATCAGCAGCGGTGCCGACCAGATCACCAGTTCGATGCGGGTCGAATGGTCCCAGTCCGGATCATACTCCGACTCGGTGTTGCTCGCGCGATATTTGAACGCGAAGAACACGGTCAGCGCCATCACCGGAACGATGATGAGCAGCATGAGGAACGTCGACCAGAGGATCAGGTCGGCCTGCTGCCGTGCAACATCGCCGGATGGATTCATCACGACAAGATCGCATCCGCCAAGGATCAGCGGAGCAGCAAGGGTAGCGATCAGGGCCGTCGGCCTGAGGGCGCGACGGAATGGGGGCATGGATCGAAACATAGCGGCCGCGAGTTAGGAGGGGTTGTGCGGGTGCGAAATAGGACAATTTGTCCCATGGTCGCAACCCGCGAGTTTCCCTAGGTGCTTTCCCCAAAGCTTTGCGGTAGACATATCCCATGGCCAATGCTCAGCTTGGTTCGACGCAGATCGAACGTGACGCCCGCCTGATCAACACCGCAAAAGGTGACGATCACCTCCGCCCCGGCGATATCGCCATTGGGGTGATCATCGGACGAACATCCGAATTTTTCGACTTTTTCGTATATGCGATCGCCTCGGTGCTGGTCTTCCCGGCGCTGGTGTTTCCCTACATGGACCGCGTGACCGGCACGCTCTGGTCGTTCGCCCTCTTCCCCCTCGCCTTCATCGCCCGCCCCATCGGTACCCAGATCTTCATGCGCGTCGACCGTCGCCACGGTCGCGGCACCAAGCTTGCCCTAGCCCTGTTCCTGCTCGGCACCGCGACGGTGTCGATGGCGTTCCTGCCCGGCTATGAGCAGGTAGGCACCTGGTCGGCGATCCTGCTGGCGGCGCTGCGCATCCTCCAGGGCATTGCACTTGGCGGTGCGTGGGACGGTCTCGCCTCGCTGCTGGCGCTCAACGCGCCGGCGGATCGCCGCGGCTGGTATGCGATGGTGCCGCAGCTCGGCGCCCCGCTCGGACTGATCGTGGCCAGCGGCCTGTTCGCCTATTTCCTGGGCGCACTCGACTCGGCCGACTTCATGAGCTGGGGCTGGCGCTATCCGTTCTTCGTCGCCTTCGCGCTCAACGTGGTGGCGCTGTTCGCCCGCCTGCGCATGGTGGTGGCGCCGGAATATGTGAAGCTCTTCGAAAGCCGCGAACTGACGCCCTCGCGCGTCACCGCGACCATCAAGGCGCAATGGCGCAACATCATCATCGGCGCCTTCGCCCCGCTCGCCAGCTTCGCGCTGTTTCACATGGTGACGGTGTTCCCGCTTTCCTGGGTGGCGCTGTACACGACGGAGGACCTGGTCCGTTTCCTCTGGATCGAGGTGGGCGGCGCCGCCTGCGGCGTGGTTGCGATCGTGATCTCCGGCATCCTTGCCGATCGGATCGGCCGCCGCTCGCTGCTCGGCTACACTGCGCTTGCCATTGCCGCCTATTCGGGGTTCGCACCGCAGTTGCTCGAAAAGGGCGGTGTCGGCGAAGCGCTGTTCATGGTGATCGGCTTCATCCTGCTCGGCCTGGCGTTCGGCCAGTCCTCGGGTGCGGTCGCCAGCAACTTCCCGAAGCGCGCCCGCTATACCGGCGCGGCGCTCACCTCGGACCTGGCCTGGCTGTTCGGCGCCGGCTTCGCGCCGCTCGCCGCGCTGCTGCTGGCGAGCAACTGGGGCGTGATCGCGTCGGGTGGCTATCTGCTCTCGGGCGCTGCGGGCACGCTGATCGCGCTCTACTTCAACAAGGAACTGGGGCGCCGCCTCGACTGACCCTCGCGCGGCTTGCCTAAGCCCCGCGGGACCTTCAAAGGCCTCCTGTCCGCACCCCGCGTTCAGGAGGCCTTTTGCATGACGTCCCCCACCGGCATCGACCGCCTGGTCGCCATCATGGAACGGCTGCGCGATCCCGAGCGTGGCTGCGAATGGGATGTCGCGCAGACCTTCGCAACCATCGCCCCGTTCACGATCGAGGAGGCCTATGAGGTTGCCGATGCGATCGAGCGCGGCGACATCGCCGAGTTGAAGGACGAGCTGGGAGACCTGCTGCTCCAGGTGGTGTTCCATGCCCGCATCGCCGAGGAGGCGGGGCAGTTCGCGCTGGCCGATGTGGTCACCTCGATCAGCGACAAGATGGAGCGCCGCCACCCGCACATCTTCGGCGATGTGGCAGAGGGCGGCCACCACCTCTGGGAGGCGATCAAGGCCGAGGAGCGCGGCGCCAAGGGGGCATCCAGCGCGCTGGACGGCGTCGCGATCGGCCTCCCCGCCCTGCTGCGCGCCGAGAAGCTGCAGAAACGCGCGGCCCGCACCGGCTTCGACTGGCCGGATCCAAAAGAAGCGCGCGAGAAGATCCTCGAGGAACTGGCCGAGGTGGATGCCGCCGAGAACGATGCGCATCGCGCCGAGGAGGTTGGTGACCTGCTGTTCGCCGTGGTGAACTATGCCCGCAAATTGGGTGTGGAACCAGAAGCTGCGCTGCGAGCAGGCAACGCAAAGTTCGAACGCCGCTTCAAGGCAATGGAGGAACGCGCCGGTGCGGCGTTCGTCGGGCTGTCTCTGGACGACAAGGAAGTGCTTTGGCAGGCCGTTAAGCGGGGGTGAAGGGTACCAACAGTTCAACGTCATCCCGGCGAAAGCCGGGATCCATTGGCGCTACGTCGCGGCCTTTGCTGAAAGAGAGCGGCGAATGGATCCCGGCTTTCGCCGGGATGACGAATTCAAGGGCGCCTAAAAGAAACGAAGCAGAGGCCGCTCCCGTCCCCTACCCCCGAGTCAGGAACCGCTCGTAATCGCGCGGCGCCATCCGGACCTCGTAGATCGCCTGCGCGTCCTCGATATGCTGTTCGATGACGTCGCCATGCTGGTGCAGCCACGCCGCACCCGCGCCGTCCGCCGGGTCCAGCCGCAGCGTGTAGCGGCGGTGTCCCTCGGTAAGCCGGCCCGCGACCCCTTCGACCAGCGCATCGACGCCCTCACCGGTGAGCGCCGAGATCACCCGCACCTCGTCGGTGCGGCGTGCGGCGATCGCCAGGGCCTCCTCGCGCTGCTCGTCGTCGAGCAGGTCGAGCTTGTTCCATGCCTCAAAGCGGGGCGTGTGTTCGGACACGCCGATTTCCTGCAGCACCTTCTCCACATCGACGCGCTGCGCCTCGGTGTCGGGATGCGCGATGTCGCGGACATGGATCAGCAGATCGGCCGAGACCACCTCTTCCAGCGTCGCCTTGAACGCGGCGACCAGCTGGGTCGGCAGTTCGGAGACGAAGCCCACCGTGTCGGACAGGATCGCCTTGTCGATGCCGGGCAGCGAAATCTGCCGCAGCGTCGGGTCCAGCGTGGCGAACAGCAGGTTCTCCGCCATCACCTCCGCCCCGGTCAGTCGGTTGAACAGCGTCGACTTGCCGGCATTGGTATAGCCGACCAGCGCCACCACCGGCCAGGGCGCGCGCTGGCGCCGGTCGCGGTGGAGGGTGCGGGTGCGGCTGACCTGGTCGAGCTCGCGCCGCAGCCGCGCCATGCGATCGCGGATCAGGCGGCGGTCGGCCTCGATCTGGGTTTCGCCCGGGCCGCCGAGGAAGCCGAAGCCGCCCCGCTGCCGCTCCAGGTGGGTCCAGCTGCGCACGAGCCGGCCCGCCTGGTAATCCAGGTGGGCAAGCTCGACCTGCAGCCGGCCTTCTGCCGTGCGGGCGCGCTCGCCGAAGATCTCGAGGATCAGGCCGGTGCGGTCGATCACCTTGCAGCCCAGCGCGGTTTCCAGGTTGCGCTGCTGCACCGGCGTCAGCGCAGCATCAAAGACCGCAAGCTGGAGTTCACCGTCGCGGACCGTCTCGGCCAATGCTTCCACCTGGCCCGAGCCGATCAGCGTGCCGGGCTTGGGCTGGCGCAGCCGCACGGCGACCCGCTCGACGACGTCCACGCCGATCGCCGCGGCAAGGCCGGCCGTTTCCTCCAGCCGCGCCTCGGCGTCGCGCGAACTGCCGCCCATGTCCGGATAAACGACGAGCGCCTTCGCGCCCCGTGCGAATTCATCGGGGTCGCGCTCGAAACCAGTGCTCATGCCGATGTCAATCGTCGTCGCCGCTATTGGTTTCCTCGGCGAGGTTCAGCGGATGCGCGGGCTGGATGGTGGAGACGGCATGCTTGTAGACCAGCTGGGCCATGCCCTCGCGCTGGAGCAGCATGCAGAACAGGTCGAACGCGGCGATCTGGCCCTGGAGCATCACACCGTTCACCAAGAACATCGTGACGTTTTCCTGCGCCTTGCGCACGGCGTTGAGGAAGATTTCCTGCAGCACCGGGTTCTTGTGCTGATACTCGCCCGCGGCGTCGAGCAGCGCGGCCAGGTCCATCGGGCCGGACGGCATGATCGTCGAGATCGCGTGCTTGTAGATCAGCTGCGACTGGCCGTCGCGGCGGAGCAGCACCGAAAAATTGTCGAACCAGGTCACGATCCCCTGGAGCTTGACGCCCTTGACGAGGAACATGGTGACCGGCGTCTTCGACCGGCGCAGCGAGTTGAGGAACAGGTCCTGAAGCGACGTCTGCTTCTCTGCCATATGGTTGGCTCCGTTTATTCTTGGCGGGATTTGTCCCGCGATGCGCCGTTCCCGGCGTCAGGGTCGACGCCACCCTGGCGTCGGATATCAATCTAGGACGTTCCCCCGCCCGCGTCCATAGGCGCTCAGTCGTCGCGCGCGTCGGTGATGCCGAGGAGCTTGAGCTTCCGGTGGAGCGCCGATCGCTCCATGCCGATGAAGCTGGCGGTGCGCGAGATGTTGCCCGAGAAGCGGCGGATCTGCACGCGCAGATATTCGCGCTCGAAGCTCTCGCGCGCTTCCTTGAGCGGTGCGCCCATGATCGCGTTGGAAGCCATGCCGTTGCCGGCCTCATTCTGTCGGCCCAGCACTTCGGGCGGCAGGAGGTCCACGTCGATCCGGCCGATCCGGTCGCCCGGTGCCAGGATCACCGTGCGCTCGACGACGTTCCGCAGCTGGCGGACATTGCCCGGCCAGTCATAGCTTTGCAGCGCCACCATCGCATCGGCGGCGATCTCCGGCGTCGGCACGCGGCGTTCGGAGGCGTAGTGCGCGACATAATGCTCGACCAGCGGCGGAATGTCCTCGCGGCGATCGGTGAGCGACGGGATCGGCACCGGCACCACGTTCAGCCGGTAATAGAGATCCTCGCGGAAGCGGCCGGCCGAGATTTCCTCCATCAGGTCGCGCGCGGTAGCGGAAACAACGCGAACGTCGACCTTCACGATGCGGGTGCCGCCGACGCGGCTGAAGCTCTGGTCGGTCAGCACGCGCAGGATGCGCGCCTGGGTGGCGACCGGCATGTCGGCGATCTCGTCGAGGAACAGCGTGCCGCCATGCGCCTGTTCGAGCAGGCCTGGACGAACGAGGTCCCCGCCCTCCTCCACGCCGAAAAGCTCCTCGTCGACCCGCTCGGGCGTCATGCGGGCGGCGCTGACGATCACGAAGGGCGCATCGGCGCGCTGGCTCCAGCCGTGGAGCAGGCGGGCGGCGACCTCCTTGCCGACGCCAGCGCCGCCGGTGATCAGCACTCGGCTGCCGGTGGAGGCAACCCGTTTGAGGGTCGCGCGGACGGTGTTGATCGCGGTGGAGGTGCCGTGCAGGTCCGTCCCCCGCCCCGCCACCGCCCGCAGCGAGGCGACTTCGCGCCGCAGCCGCTCGGTCTCGGTCGCGCGGGCGACCATCAGCAGCAGCCGTTCGGCCTCGAACGGCTTCTCGATGAAGTCCGAAGCGCCGCGCCGGATCGCCGCGACGGCGGTGTCGAGATTGCCATGGCCCGAAATCACCAGCACCGGGATCGAGGGATCGCGCCGCTTGATCTCGTCGAGCAGTTCCAGCCCGTCGAGCCGCGAGCCCTGCAGCCACACGTCGAGCAGCACAAGGCTCGGTCGCCGCTCGGCGATCGCTTCCAGGGCGGAGTCGCTGTCCGCGGCGTTGCGGGTGGCGTACCCCTCGTCCTCCAGCACGCCGGCTACCAGTTCGCGGATGTCGCGTTCATCGTCGACGACGAGAATGTCCAGGCTCATACTCTGCTTCCGGTTCGGGTGAGCATCGCCGGGCGCGCATCCTTTGCGTCGTCCGGCGTGTCGGTCAGCGCAACGCCAGCCAGCGCTGCGGTATCAAAGCACAGGGTCACCAACGTGCCGCCGCCGGGGCGATCGGCGAAGGCGATGGTGCCGCAATGTTCCTCGACGATCTTCTTGACGATCGCGAGCCCCAGCCCCGTGCCGCGGCTGCGGGTGGTCATATAGGGCTCGACAATCCGGTCGCGCTCGACCGGCAGGCCCACGCCATTGTCGGCCAGGGTCAGGACCAGCTTGCCCTCGGCCTCGGGCGCGATCGTCAGCTGGACCTCGCCCTGCGGCAGCTCGGCGCCGGCGCCGGCGGCCGCCTCGTTCCGCGCCTCGATCGCCTCTACGGCGTTCTTGACGACATTTGTCAGCGCCTGGCCGATCTGGCGGCGATCGCAGACCAGCGTCGGCGCCGGATCGGGCGCGTCGAGCGTGAAGCGCAGCGCCGGATGGGCGACCTCGTGCAGGAACATCGACTGGCGGGCGATGTCGAGCAGCGACTCGCGACGGAACATCGGCTTGGGCATCCGCGCGAAGGACGAGAATTCGTCCACCATCCGCCGAAGATCGCCGACCTGGCGGACGATCGTTTCGGTCAGCCGCGCGAAAACGCCGTCGCTCTGGTCGACCTGCTTTCCGTAGCGCCGCTGGAGCCGCTCGGCCGCGAGCTGGATCGGGGTCAGCGGGTTCTTGATCTCGTGCGCGATACGCCGGGCGACATCCGCCCAGGCGGCGCGGCGCTGGTCGTTGAGCTGCTGGGTGATGTCGTCGAAGGTGAAGACCTGGCCGCCTTCATCCGAGGTTACCTTCACCGCCAGCGTCCGCGCGTCCGTGCCGGCGGCGATCTGGACGATGCCCTCGCGCTCGCCGCTGGCCAGCATCGCCTCCAGCTCGGGCGCGAGCGCCTCCAGCGGGAGGCCGACGGGATCCTCGGCCTTGTGGCGGAGCAGCGCATTGGCGGAGGCGTTGATCAGCCGCACCCGGTGGTCGCTACCGATCGCGATCACGCCTGCCGACACGCCGGAAAGCACCGCCTCGATCAGCGCACGGCGGCTGTCGAGCTGGGCGTTGGCGGTGACGAGCGCGCTGGTCTGGTCCTGCAGCCGCTCGGTCATGCTGTTAAAGGCGATGCCGAGGGTCGCGATCTCGTCGATCGTCTCCGGCGTCGGCACCCGCGCGCCGAGGTCGCCGTCCGCCACCTGCCGCGCGGCCTGGACGAGCTGGTCGACCGGCCGCACCAGCCGATCCGCCACTGCCAGCGCGATCCAGGTGGCGATACCGACGATCAGCAACGCGACGCCGAACAGCACCGCGTTGAACTGCAGTTGCAGCGCCCGCGACCGGGCGATCAGCGCGGAATATTCGCGGCCGATCCGATCGGAGGCGAGGTTCTGGCGGTTGAGAAACTCGACATTGTTGGGGGTCGCCACATAGAGGAACAGCTTCTTGGACCGGTTCACCGGGGTGACGACCCACACCATCTCCGAATCATAATTGATGAAGCTGTCCTCGTTGCGCAGCACCTTCAGGACGTTGCTCGAAACACGGCGCGTGAAGGTCGGCGCGGAGGGTGCCTCATAGGCGTACAGCGCCTCGACATGCTCGCCGTCGACGACGCGGAAGAGGACCGACTGGAAGAACTTGCGGAAATAGGTCTGCCGCAGGAACCAGTCCTGGAAAACGGCCGACTGCTCTGGCACGTCGGGAGCGATTTCCAGCATGTCGCTGACCATCTGCCGGGCTTCCCCCCGCCAGTTCTCGATCACCAGCTTCTTGCCTTCATTGGCAAGCGCCTGGGTGGAAGTGAGCGCGCCGCGCGCCCGCTCCGATCCCCAGAGCTGGATGCCCGACTGGAACATGATCGAGGCGGCGATCACCGCGAGCACGATCGGCACGCTGGCCATCAGGGTGAACACCGCCACCAGCCGCACGTGCAGCCGCCCGCCGCCCTCCAGCGCCGAGCGTGCCGTCCGATTGATCGCGATCCGCCTGCCGATCAGCACGATCAGCGCGACATAGGGCAGCAGGTTGGCGAGCAGCAGCGTCGCGGCGACGCCGGGGCTGAACAGCTGCTGCTTCGAATTCCCCTGAACGAACCAGAAGGTGGCGATGGGCGTCGCCAGCGCGATCGCCAGCACCCCGAACTCGACCAGCCGGAAGGCGCGGCGCGGGCGCGACCAATCCTTCGGGCTATCGAGACTCGCTGGAGTTACGGCGACCATTGCCCCCTTGATACACAGGGAATGTGGCCGAAAGAACACAGAATATTGCGCGATTGTCACGCAATCGCGTCAACATGGCGCAAGGGACGTGTCTCACCCCCCGCCATCCTCCCCGCGCGGGGCGATGCCAAGCGTGTCCAGCCGCTTGCGGAGCGTGTTCCGGTTGATGCCCAGCGCACGCGCGGCGCGCAGCTGGTTGTTCTGGTGCCGGGCAAGCATCATCTCGATCAGCGGCCGTTCCACTTCCCCGATGATCCGGTCGTAGAGGGTGCCGTCGTCCAGCGCGCGGGGTTCTTCCAGCGCGATCCGTTCCAGCCGGGCGCGGATCGCCGCCTCGATGCCTGCATCGCGCACAACCGGTGCAACCCCGCCGCCGTCCCCGAGCGCCCGACGGAGTGCCGCCGCGTCTATCCACTCGTCGCGCGACAAGGCGGCGATGCGCCGCATCAGGTTTTCCAGCTCACGGACATTGCCCGGCCAGTCCAGCGTCTCGAGCAGCGCCACCGCGTCCTTGTCGAGCTGCTTGCGCGGCAGTCCGTCCTCGGCCGCACGGTCCAGGAAATGGCGGGCGAGCAGCGGAATGTCCTGCCGCCGCTCGCGCAGCGCCGGCAGGCTGATCGGCACAACGTTCAAACGGTAGAACAGGTCCTCGCGGAACTGGCCGACCTGGACCAGTTGGCCCAGATCCTTGTTGGTCGCCGCGACGATGCGGACGTCGGCGCGGATCGTCCGCGCGCCGCCGACGGTGGTGAACTCGCCGGACTGGAGTACACGCAGCAGCCGGGTCTGGGCGTCCATCGGCATGTCGCCGATCTCGTCGAGGAACAGCGTACCGCCGGCCGCCTGCTCGAACTTGCCGGCGACACGGGCCTGCGCGCCGGTGAAGGCACCGCGCTCATGGCCGAACAGCTCGGCCTCGATCAGCTCGCGCGGGATCGCCGCCATGTTGAGCGCGACGAACGGCGCGCGGCGACGGGGCCCGAGATCGTGAATCGCCTTGGCGACCAGTTCCTTGCCGGTTCCCGACTCGCCGCTGATCAGCACGGTGAGATCGTTGGAGACGACGCGGGCGATCACCCGGTACACCTCCTGCATCGCCGGGGAGCGGCCGATCAGCGACGGACCCCCGCCCTGCTCCGCATCCGGCTGGTCCGCCGGGCGGCGCCTGCCGCGCGCCATCGCGCTCTGCACCGCATGGGTCAGCACATCGAGGTCGAACGGCTTGGGCAGATAGTCGAACGCGCCCACTTCCGTGGCGCGCACCGCGGTCGCCAGCGTGTTCTGGGCGGAGAAGACGATCACGGGCAGCGCCGGATGCTGCGCCATCAGCCCGGACACGACGTCGAGGCCGTTGCCGTCGGGCAGCACCACGTCGGTCACCAGCACGTCGGGCAGACCTGTGGTCAGCGCCCGCCGCAGCTCGGCGACGCTGGCGGCGGTGGCGACACGGTGCCCTTCTCGCTTCAGCGCGGCGGCGACGACGGTGCGGATCGCGGCGTCGTCGTCGACGACCAGTACCGAGCCGGGCGTCATGCCTTGGCTCGCGGCAACAGGATGCGGAACACCGTAACCTCCGGTTCGCGTTCGCGGGCATATTGGACGATGCCGCCCATATCCCGCACCAGTTTCTCGACGAGCGGCAATCCCAGCCCCTTCCCCTCCGGCTTGCCCGAGACGAACGGCTCGAACAGATGCTCGGCAATGTCGGCGGGGGCGCCGGGACCGTTGTCCATCACGCAGATCTCGATCGGCAGCGGCCGGCGCGGCTGGCCGGGTCCGGCACTGACCGACATGCCGTGGCGAAAGGCCGTCGACAGGATGATGCGCGGCTGGGCAAGGCCGTTCAGCGCCTCGGCCGCGTTCTTGAGGAGGTTGATCAGCACCTGCAGAAAGGCGTCGCGGTCGACGAGTACGGGGGGCAGCGACGGATCGAACCATTCCTCGATCACGATGCCCCTCGCGAACCCCGCCAGCGCCACGCGCCGCCCGTGATCGAGCAGCGGGTAGATGTTGGTCGGCTGCAGGTCGAGCGGGCGGGTGTCGGTGAAATCCTGCATCCGGTCGATCAGCGCGGCGATCCGGTCCACCTCGGTGGTGATCAGGCGGGTGAGTTCGTCGTTGGTCTCGGGGTCGCCGCCATTCTGGAGCAGCTGGGCGGCACCGCGGATGCCCGAGAGCGGGTTCTTGATCTCGTGCCCCAGCATCGCCGCGGCGCCGATCGCCGCGCGGGCGCCTGCGGTGCGATCCAGCCCGTGCGCCATCCGGCGCGCCTGGGGGGCGTGGTGCAGCGTCACGATCCGCCAGCCGGGATGATCGGGCACCTGCGTCTCTAGGAAGTCGACGCGCAGCCGCGTACCCCGAACCGCCTCGATCTCCGCATCGAACGCCGCGAAGCCGCGGCCGTCGCGCCGGGTGCTGTAATCCTCGGGCGGCAGCAGGACGGCGTCATAGGGCTGCCCGACCATGCTGGTCTCGCTGTGATTGAGCAGCACCTCGCAGGCCGGGTTGGCGTGAGCGATGCGACCATCGGGGTCGAGCACAAGCACGGCCACCGGCAGCGCGCCGAACAGTTCGGCGAAACTCGGTCCTTCGACGGTTTGCGGGCGGAACCGCTTCAGGCCGCCGCGCGGGAAAGCCACGGCTCGTAGAACTCCGCCAGCATGTCCAGCACCTTCACCGGATCGACCACCTGGTTCACCTTGTTGCGGAACTCGGCCGAGCCGTGCAGCCCCTTGGTATACCAGCCGAGATGCTTGCGCATCATGTTGACGCCCACCTCGTTGCCATAATGGGCAAGCGTCTCGATGTAATGCTCGGTAATAACGCGATATTGTTCTTCGATCGTGGGCTCGGGCCTGTCGCCCTTGCCGGTCAGCGCGTCCATTACCTGGCGGAGGATCCACGGCTTGCCGTACGCGCCGCGACCGATCATCACGCCGTCCGCGCCCGATTGGGCCAGCGCCTCACGCGCATCGGCCACCGAGCAGATATCGCCGTTGACGATCACCGGGATCGAGACGGCATCCTTCACCCGGCGCACGAAGCTCCAGTCGGCCGAGCCGCGATACATCTGGTTGCGGGTGCGGCCATGGACCGTCACCAGCTTGGCGCCGAGGTCCTGGGCGATCTTCGCGAGGTCGGGGGCGTTGAGGCTGTCATGGTCCCAGCCCATCCGCATCTTGACCGTCACGGGCGCCTGCACCGCGTCGACACAGGCGCGGATGATCGCGCCGGCATGGTCGAGATCGCGCATCAGTGCGGAGCCGGCATCGCCGTTGGTCACCTTGCGGACCGGGCAGCCCATGTTGATGTCGATGATCGCGGCGCCGCGATCCTCGTTGAGCTTGGCCGCCTCGGCCATTTCGTGCGGGGTGCAGCCGACCAGCTGCATCGAGACGGGCTCCTCGATCGGGTCCCAGGCCGCCTTCTGCACCGATTGCCGCGTCTCGCGGATCGCGGCGGCGCTGGCGATCATCTCGGTGACGTTGAGCCCCGAGCCGAAGCGCCGCACTGCGCGCCGGAACGGCAGGTCGGTCACGCCGGTCATCGGCGCAAGCAGCACCGGGGCTTCGACCCGCACGGGGCCGATCTGGATGGGGGCGAGTTCGCTCATCAATTCTGCCTGAAAATCAGGCAGCGCATGTAGCGATCCAGGGCCGCAAGGGCAAGGCCGCCCCAATTTCTCCCCGGCACGGGGAGGAATTCGATCGGCCTACCCCTGCCCCGCAAACTGGGCTAGGCGCACCGCCATGAACGCGACCCGTACCGCCGCCATCCTCGTCGCCGCCGGCAGCGGCACCCGCGCCGGGGGCAGCGTGCCCAAGCAATATGCGTTGCTCGGCGGAAAGCCGCTGCTCGCCTACGCCCATCAGGCGCTCGCCAGCCATCCGAAGATCGACGCGGTGCTGACCGTGATCGGCGCCGGCCAGGAGGCGCTGCTCGAAGCGGCGCTCGGCACCACGCCCTTCGTCACCGGCGGCGCCACCCGGCGTGAGTCGGTGCGCAACGGTCTGGAGGCGCTGCTCGCCGGGGGGTTCAGCCATGTCCTGATCCACGACGCCGCACGCCCTTTCCTGCCGGCCCGCGTGATCGATGACCTGCTGACCAGTCTGGATGCGAAAGGCGGCGCGATCCCGGCCCTTCCCGTTGCCGACACGCTGGTGCGCGGGGCGGGCGACGTGATCGGCGACACCGTCCCGCGCGACCGGCTCTACCGCGTGCAGACGCCGCAGGCCTTCGCCTTCGACGCCATTCTCGACGCTCATCGCCGCTGGCCCGCCGAACAGGAGGCGACGGACGACGCCCAGATGTTGCGCGCGGCCGGTGGCCAGGTCGCACTCGTCCCCGGAGACCCGATGCTCGAAAAGATCACCCATCCCGCCGACTTCGCCGCCGCGGAGGCGCGCCTGGCCTCGGCGATGCGCGTGCGCACCGCCACCGGCTATGACGTCCACCGCTTCGCCGAGGGCGAGGCGCTATGGCTGGGCGGCGTGCGTATCCCCCATAGCAAGGGCCTGTCGGGCCATAGCGACGCGGACGTGGCGCTCCACGCCATCACCGATGCGCTGCTCGGCACGATCGGCGCGGGCGATATCGGCATGCACTTCCCCCCGAGCGACCCGCAATGGCGCGGCGCGGCCTCGGCCCGCTTCCTCGAACATGCCGCCACGCTAGTGGCGGCCG
>NZ_AGFU01000125.1 GCF_000226955.1 Sphingomonas elodea ATCC 31461 | reverse complement strand
GGCCTGGACAAGATCGCCTTCCAGACCCGCGTTCTCGCGATGAACGCGGCGGTCGAAGCCGGCCGCGCAGGGGAAGCGGGCCGCGGCTTCGCCGTCGTCGCCGACCTGGTGTCGGCCCTGGCGATGCGCGCGGAAGAGGAAGCAGGGCGCGCCCGCGACCAGCTGACCGCGACCCAGAGCGACATCGTCACGGCCGTGCAGGCGGTGCAGCGCGTCGACGGTGCGCTGGCCGACATTTCGGCAGGCGTGGGCGAAGTGCACCAGCTGCTCGGCAACATGGCCTCGGACAACCACGCCCAGTCGAGCGCGGTCACCGAGATCAGCGCTGCCCTGGGCGCAATGGACCAGTCGACCCAGCAGAACGCCGCGATGGTCGAGGAAACCTCCGCTGCCGCCCGGAACCTGGCCAGCGAAGTCACCGTCCTCTCCGAGCAGGCGAGCCGATTCAATGTCGGCAATGGCGCGCCGATGGCCAGCGCGCGGGTTGCCCCGTCGCGGTTCAACAGCGGCAATGTGAAACCGCTGCCCGCCGCCGCAGTCTCGGCGCTGGTGCGCAACAGCAGCGCCGACGACGATTGGCAGAGCTTCTGACCGACACCACCAGACGACCCCGGGAGCGGCCGTTCGATCCGGTTGCGAATCGAACGGCCCCCGGCACAAGATCAGGAATGTCGGCCTCTGCCCGGGGGAAGTTGTAATGAATATGGTATCGACCCGGACGGGATTGGCGGAGCTTGCGCGCATGGCGCACGTCGCGGGCGAGTTGGGATCGCCCTTCGTGGGGGCTGTTCTCGCCGCGGGTCTTCGTCAGCTCCACCGGGCGCCGCACAGCGAAGCGGTGATCGCGCAGTGGGAGGGCGATCCGGCTTCGGCCGCGCTGGCGATGCGCTTCAACGCCGCACTGCATTTCCTTGCCCGCCGCGGCAATCCCCCCGCGCTCGCTGCGCTCTATCGTGGCGAGCATTACGATTTCGACGGCGCCATCGGCGCGGCGCTTGCCGCCGAGGACGATCTGGTCGCCGGCTTTCTGCGCCGCACGCCCCAGACCAACGAGGTCGGCCGCTCGGGGGCGATGGTCGCCGCGCTGATGCAGGTGCGTCGCCGCTTCGGCCTCCCGTTCGAGCTGCTGGAAATCGGATCGAGCTGCGGCCTCAACCTCAATCTCGGGCGCTATGGTTTCGATCTTGGCGGCGTGCTCGCCGGCGATCGCCATTCGCCCGTTCAGGTCGTGCCGGACTGGCATGGCCCCGCACCGCAGCCCGCGCCGCTGGAGGTGGTATCGGCACGCGGCGTGGACCTGCACCCGCTCGATGCCGGTGATCCGGCCACCTGCGAACGGCTGATGGCCTATATCTTCGCGGATCAGCCGCAGCGCCTGCATCGGCTGGAACAGGCACTCGCCATGGCGCGGCGCCACAAGCCACAGCTGGAGCAGGGCGACGCATCGGAATGGCTGGCGCGCCAGCTCGCCGTGCCGCAGGCCGAGGGCGTGTGCCGTGTCGTGATGCATTCGATGGTGCTGCAATATCTGCCGCCGCAGGACCGCGCCGCGGTGGTGGCGATGATCCAGGATGCCGGCAGGTTCGCAACGCCCGAGCGGCCGCTCGCCTGGGTCGGGTTCGAATGGACCGAGACGCGCAGCGAAGTGCAGCTTGCGCTCAGCTGGTTTCCCGGCGGGGAGCAGCGCCGCGTGCTCGCGGTCTGCCACCCCTATGGCAATTCGGTGGACTGGCGGAGCTAGACCTGCACGGCGTGTTCGGCGCGGCCCGCATCGCCGAACACGCGCAGATATCGTTCGATCTCGGCAGCTTCGCCGGTCGCCTTGGCCGGATTGTCCGAGAGCTTGACCGCCGGGCGACCGTTCGCTGCGACCACCTTGCAGACCAGCGAAATCGGCTCCAGCCCGGCTTCGCCATCGGGATCGCAGCCGCGGAAATCGTTGGTCAGGTTGGTCCCCCAGCCGAAGCTCATCCGCACCCGGCCGTTGAAATGGCGATAGGTCGCCTCGATCGATTCGACGTCCATGCCGTCGGAGAAGATCAGCAGCTTTTCGCGCGGATCGCGGCCATGGTCCTGCCACCAGCGGAGGATCTGCTCGCCACCCGGAATGGGGGGCGCGCTGTCCGGGCGGAAGCCGGTCCAGTCGGCCACCCAATCAGGTGCGCGCGCGAGGAACGAGCTGGTGCCGAACGCATCGGGTAGCGCGATCAGCAGGTTGCCGCCATAATGGGCGCGCCATTGCTCGAGCACGCGATAGGGCGCGTCGGCGAGGCTGGCATCGTCCGGGGACAGCGCCGCCTCCACCATCGGCAGCTCATGCGCGTTGGTGCCGATCGCTTCCAGATCCGCATCCATTGCCAGCAGCACGTTGGAGGTGCCGATGAAGCGATGGCCGAGCCCTTCCTTCAGCGCCTCGACGCACCAGCGCTGCCAGAGAAAGCCGTGGCGCCGCCGCGTGCCGAAATCCGACAGCACCAGATCGGGCAGTGCGCGCAGCCGCTCCACCTTGTCCCATAGCTTGGCCTTGGCGCGAGCGTAGAGCACGTCGAGCGCGAACCGGTCGCGCCCGCGCATCGCCGCGCGCGAGCGGAGTTCGTTGACGATGGTCAGCGCCGGGATTTCCCACATGGTCGTGTGGGTCCAGGGACCGTGGAAGTGCAGCAGGAACTGGCCGTCATGGCGCTCCAGCTCGTAGGCCGGCAGCTGGAATTCCGCGAGCCAGGCGATGAAGTCCGGCGCAAACATCTGGGTCTTGCCGTAGAAGCTGTTGCCGGCGAGCCAGATCAGCTCCTTCTTGGTGAAGCGCAGCGCGCGGGCATGGTCGAGCTGGGCGCGCAGCTCGGCCTCGTCGATCACCTCGGCCAGCCGCACGCTCCGGGTGCGGTTGATCAGCGAGAAGGTCACCTGCGTGTCCGGGTTCCGCCGCCGGATCATCTGCAGCATCAGCAGCTTGTAGAAATCGGTATCGAGCAGGCTGCGGACGATTGGGTCGAGCCGGAAATTATGGTTGTAGGTCCGGCTGGCAATATCGGTGAAGGTCATGGGTAGGTCTTATTCCCAGCCGCCGCCGAGCGCGAGAAAGATTGCGATCTGGTCGTCCGGCAACCGCGCCTGCGCCGTCGCATAGCTCGCCTCGGCCTGAGCGAGGCTGCTCTGCGCCTGGAGGAGGGCGAGGAAGTCGCTGCGGCCGAAGCGGAACAGGCGCCCCGCCTGGTCGGCGGCGGTGGCGGCGCTGTCGCGGGCGCGCCCCAGCGCCTCGGCCTGGTCGCGGTCGCGCGCATAGGTTTCCAGGGCCGTTTCGGTGTCGCGCAGCGCGTTCAGCACCGTCGAATCGAAGCGGGCGAGGTCCGCATCGACCTGCGCGCCGGCGGCATCGATGCGGGCACGGACGGCCGGGCGGTTGGGGAAGCTCCAGCTGATCAGCGGCACCAGGCTGAACCCGAAGGACGTCGGGCTGCCCAGCCGATCGAGCGGGCCGCTGAGCCCGGCCGAGCCACCGAGGCTGATCTGCGGATAGAGATCGGCGGTCGCGACGCCGATCCGGGCTGTATCGCCGGCGATGATCCGCTCGGCCTGGCGGATGTCCGGCCGGCGGCGGATCAGCGCCGCGCCGTCGCCTATCGGCATCGGGCGGGGCAGGGTGGGCAGCGCGGCACAGCTTTCGATCTCGCGGGGATAGTCGGCCGCAGGGCGACCGAGCAGCGCCGCCAGCGTGTAGAGGCCGGCGCGGCGCTGCGCGGCGAAGATCGGCAGGTTGGCCTCGCTGGTCTGCACCGCCGCCTGGGCGCGGCTGACGTCGAAGGCGGTGCCGCGGCCGGCGCGCTGGAGCCGCTGGGTGGCGGAGAAGGTCTGGCGCTGCAGGCCGACGATGCGCTGGGTGGCGGCAAGCCGGAAATTGGCGGCGCATATATCGGCATAGGCCCGCGCGGTCGCGGCGGCGACGCTGACCCGCACCGCGTCGCGGGCCGCGGCGACGGCGTCGCGGTCGGCCAGGCTGGCCTCGATGGCGCGCGCGATCTTGCCGCGCACGTCGAGCGGATAGCCGACCGAGATGCCCAGGTCGTAGCCGAGCGTGCCGGG
>NZ_AGFU01000126.1 GCF_000226955.1 Sphingomonas elodea ATCC 31461 | reverse complement strand
TGGACGAGACCGCGCTGGCGGCCGATTCGATGTCCGCCACGATCAGCGCGATCCGCGAGGATACCGAGGCGGTGGCGACGGAGATCGATCGCGTCGGCCGCGGCTTCGCGGCGCTCGACGAGGAGTTGGGGACGCTGAAGGGCAGTGCCGGCGACTTCGTCGCCAAGGTTGCGGCCTGAGGGAGAGAGCGATGTCGACGACGCGCGAACCGGGGCAATGGAGCGGCGGGAAGCGGTCGCTCGTCGAGTATCGCCAGGATTATGACTGGGACGGCACGCTGCTCGCCAGCTGCTCCGAGATCGCCGCGCTGCTCGCCGACGAGCATCTGGCGCTGTCGCGGCGCTGCCAGGAACATCTGCTGCGCAACCGGATGAGCAGCCGGATGCGCGCGCAGATCGAATCCGATGCCCATGCCGAGGAAGGCGCCCGTTACGATCGGCTGAAGTTCGAGCAGCCGTTCAGCGAGGAATGGGCGCGGATGGTCTGCGACTATGCCGCGCGCACCTATCGGATGGGCGTGCCGCTGCCGGTATTGCTCTCCCATTTCGCCTATGCGCACAGCCAGACGCTGGCGGTGCTGCGTGACAGGCTGGCGGGCGACTTCGATCGCTATGCGCGGCTCAGCGATGCGGTGCAGCGGCTGGCTATGGCCGAGGTGGACCTGATGGCGGCGCATCTCGGCACGCGCGACGCCGAGACGGTGCAGGACGAGCGGCGCGAGCGCTCCGATCGGTTTCGCGCGAGCATCGCCGAATCGATCGAAGGTGCGACGATGCTGGGAAACCGCATCCGCGTGCAGGCGCAGGGCGCCTCCAGTGCGGCGCGGGGGATGCTGGGCAAGGCGAGCGAGGTCGCGGCGGCG
>NZ_AGFU01000127.1 GCF_000226955.1 Sphingomonas elodea ATCC 31461 | reverse complement strand
TCCCCGGCACGGGGAGGGGGACCATGCGCAGCATGGTGGAGGGGCCGCCGCGCCAGCGGCGGTGCGCCCTGAGCTCGCAGTACCACCGCGCCTCCGGCGCGGCCCCTCCACCACCGCCCTTGGCGGCGGTCCCCCTCCCCGTGCCGGGGAGGAGTTTGGAAGTCACGCCGCCGCGAAGCTGCCGTCCTCGTCCATCACGTGCAGCATGCCGTCGGCAATCGCGAAATAGGCGCCGTGGAGGGTCAGCTTGCCCGCCGCTTCGCGCTCGGCGACGAAGGGGAAGGTGCGCAGGTTGCGCATCGAAACGCGGACCGTCTCCTGCTCCATCGCGCGCACCGCTTCCGGCCCCTCGCCATATCGCGAGATGATCTTTTCCCGGGCGCCGTCGAGCATGTCCACCCAATGCGCGATGAAGCCGCCTTCGCCGTTTTCTGCATCGGCGAAACGCTGGGTCAGCGCGGCATGGGCGCCGCCGCACGCGCCGTGGCCCATCACCACGATTTCGGGCACTTCGAGCTGCGTCACCGCGAATTCCAGCGCCGCCGACACGCCGTGGCGGCCGCCGCCGGTTTCATAGGGCGGCACCAGGTTCGCCACGTTGCGCACCACGAAGATCTCTCCGGGCGAAGTGTCGAAGATCTGCGCCGGATCGACTCGGCTGTCGGAGCAGGCGATCACCATCACCTTGGGGCTCTGGCCCTCGGAAAGCTCGGCCCAGCGCGCGCGCTGGCTGCTCCAGCCGTCGGTGCGGAATCGGTGATAGCCACCGATCAGTTCTTGAAATCCAGCCATTCGTTCCGCCTATCCATCCTTTCGGGACTTGTCGACGGCCAGAACGCCCAGGGTCCGGTTGCGCTCCCTGCACTTTAATGCGCAATTTCCGGGGCTGGCGAAACGTCGCGTGGCGCTCTATCTGCCCCCCCATGAACGAGCAGACTCCGCTGCCGCGCCCCGAGCGCGTCCGCAAGCCCGACTGGATCCGCGTCAAGGCCCCCACCTCGGAAGGGTTCGCCAAGACCCGCGCCCTGATGCGCTCCAAGAACCTCGTCACCGTGTGCGAGGAAGCGGCGTGTCCGAACATCGGCGAGTGCTGGACCAAGAAACACGCGACCGTGATGATCCTGGGCGACGTCTGCACGCGCGCCTGTCGCTTCTGCAACGTCAAGACCGGCATGCCGCGCAAGGTCGATCCGCTGGAGCCCCAGCACGTCGCCGAGGCGGCGCTGCAGATGGGCCTCGAGCATATCGTCATCACCTCGGTGGACCGCGACGACCTGCCCGACGGCGGCTCCAGCCAGTTCGTCAAGGTGATCGAGGCGATCCGCAAGGCGAGCCCGACCACCACGATCGAGATACTCACGCCCGATTTCCGCAACAAGCATGAGGCCGCCGTCGAGGCGATCGTCGCGGCGCGGCCGGACGTGTACAACCATAATCTCGAAACCGTCCCCAGGCTCTATCCGATGATCCGCCCGGGCGCGCGCTACTATGCCTCGCTGCGGTTGCTGGAGATGGTCAAGAAGCTCGATCCGTCGATCTTCACCAAGTCCGGCATCATGCTGGGCCTCGGCGAGCAGCGCCTCGAGGTCCACCAGGTGATGGACGACATGCGCTCGGCCGACATCGATTTCCTGACCATGGGCCAGTATCTCCAGCCGACGCCGAAGCATGCGAAGGTCGAGGAGTTCGTGACCCCGCAGGCGTTCCAGGCGTACGGCGCGATCGCGCGGGCCAAGGGCTTCCTGCAGGTCGCCTCGTCGCCGCTCACGCGTTCCAGCTATCACGCCGGCGAGGATTTCGCCGAGATGCGCGCGGCCCGCGAGGCCAAGCTGGCAAAGGCGAGCGCCAAGGCCTGATGCCCAAGCACAGCGAAACCCGGCAGCTTCCCTACACGCCGGAACAGATGTTCGATCTGGTGGCGGACGTGGCGCGCTACCCCGAGTTCCTGCCCTGGGTGAGCGCGATGCGCGTCCGCTCGTCGAGCGACACCCAGGTCGTCGCGGACATGATCGTCGGCTTCAAGGGGCTGCGCGAGACCTTCACCTCGCGCGTCGCCAAGGTGCGGCCGGAGACCATCCATGTCGAATATGTCGACGGGCCGCTCAAGCACCTGTCGAACGACTGGAAGTTCCGGCCGGACGGGCAGGGCGGCTGCTATGTCGATTTCTGCGTCGACTTCGCGTTCAAGAACCGGGTGTTCGAGATGCTCGCCGGCCAGGTGTTCGACCGCGCGCTCCGCAAGATGATCGGTGCGTTCGAGGAGCGCGCGGCGAAGCTTTATGCGGCGTCGGGTTCCTCGACCGGCACTTCGGGCGACGGCATCAGCAAGTCGAGCGCGCACAACGCCGCCTGAAGGCGGATGCCGCCGCGGCCGTTATTCTCGAAATGGCGCGCATCGGCGACGACGTGCTTCGGATCGGCGCCGCGGATCGCCTGGGCGAAGACCACGGTGCCGACCGGCTTGTTCTCGGTCGCCCCGCCCGGGCCGGCGATGCCGGTGATCGCCACGGCGACATCGGCCTTGGTGCGCTCCAGCACACCCTGCGCCATGCTCCAGGCGACCGCGATCGAGACTGCGCCGAAGGTTTCGAGCACGTCGAGGCTCACCTTCAGCACGTCCATCTTGGCATCGTTGGAATAGGTGACGAACCCGGCGTCGAAGACGTCGGAGGAACCCGGCAGCTCGGTTAGCGCGGCGGAAACCAAGCCGCCGGTGCAGCTTTCGGCAACGGCGACGCGGCGGCCGGCAATCCGGTTCGCGTCGATAACCTTGCGCGCGGCTTCTACGAGCTCAGGGGGAAGAATCGTGTCCATAGCGCGGAGCCCCTTGCCACCGGATGGCGGACGTTACGAGTCAGTTCCTTGCAGGCACGCGTACCGTTGAGATCGGAAGAGCGTCGTGTAGGGAAAGAGTGTAGATC